>JBCCHE010000039.1:0-48319 GCA_039028875.1 Myxococcota bacterium
CCCGTTGTGTTGTACCCCCAAGGAGTGTGATCTCGATTTGCCCGTGTCGGAGGGTCGCTGATCAGCCACCGACAGTCCTACGGTAAAGGTTTGGACGCACGGTTGTCAAGAAGTATTTTGAGTCACAAATATACAAGAGTTTCGGATGGTTAACTTGAGCGCGCTCATCCCTCGTAGGGCGGTGTAGGCCTCACCGGTCTGGTATGGTGCGCAGCCGATGCGTGGGGAGATTGGAACGGGGAGAGCGGTCGTAGCCGCGAACGGACCGGGGGCCGAGTTCGTAATCCGTGGGTCGTGCATGGACTGCTTTGAGGACGGTGAACGTATCTCGCTCAGCGTGCGCCGTTTCCTTCTTCCGGGTGATCCCGTGGTGGTGCGACGTGCGAACCATTTCAGCGCCCATCGGTTTCTCGGGTATGCGGTAGGGAGACACGGCTTGGTCGTCCTCACCCAAGCCGACCACGACACCTTCCCAGACCCCGCCGCCCCTGTGGAGGCCGTGATCGGGGTGGCCGAAGTCCACGTGGCCCTTCAAACCAGGCTCGAAAGCCTGCGTCGGTTCGCGCGCGCGATCGCGAGGCGCTTGGCGCGAGGGCGTCGATGAGCGCGCTCACCCTCGACCTCGCTCATGCTCGCGTGCGCGTCGAGGGAATGACGCCGGCTCAGCGACACCAGCTGCTCCAACGCTTCGGCGACTTCGAAAGCTCGACCGGCTCGTGCGACGCGCTCGACATGCTGATCGAGACCACCCAAGACCCCCGCAACTTCATGGTCCGCCCGCGGGGCACCCGAGAATACCGGCTCTCGGTGCGATACGAACCCCACTCGATCCGAGTCGAGGGAGTCGGTTTCTCGGCCGACCTCTCTCGCGACACGCTGCATACGAGGATGGTGACGTGCCGCGAGGACGACTGGTTCCTAGACGGATTTGAAAACTTGTCTCGCGTCGTGGTGAGCTACCAGAGCTTTCGAGCCGGCGCGCTCGTGCTCCACAGCGCGGCGTTCACCGACGGGACGCGGGGCTTCGTCTGTTGCGGACGGTCGGGCGCGGGCAAGACCACGCTCTGCGGCTTGGCGAGCCAGCTCGGCCTGCGCGTGCTCAGTGACGAACTCAACCTCGTCGCGTTGAGCGGGCCTCGGCTCGAGGTCGAGGCCATGCCATTCGCAGGCGATTTCGGAAGGATCGCGCCGCCCCGACAAGGCGTGCCCCTGACGGCCCTGCTCGGGCTACGTCAGGGGCCGGAGCCAAGGCTTGAAGGCTGCTCGCCAGCGGAAGCCGTGTCGCGTATCGTCGCTTCGTGTCCTTACGTCAATGCCGATCCGGAGCTTGGACACGCGGTGTCGGATCGCGCCGCCACCTTGGTCGACCGACTCCCGCTTCGTATCTTGTCCTTCGACCGCAACACGACGTTCTGGAACACACTCGATGATGAGTACCCCCGCGCCTAATCCTCACTACCGTGTCGACCCACACGCGAGGTTTCGCGTTCTCGACGGGGAAGGCATCTTCGTGCTTCAGAAAGCAGGTGAGGTTCTCGTCGTGAACGCGGTCGGTGCGTTCATCGTGGAACGCCTCGAACGCGACATGCCCCTCGACGAGATCATTCGTGAAGTATCTCGTCGGTACGACGTCGACGATGCGAGAGCCGGTGCCGACGCCCGCGCGCTGATCGACAGTCTTCTCGAAGCGGGCGCGATTCAAGAATCATGAGCTACGCAGATACGATCAAGCGCAGTTGGAACGAGCACCGCTTGATGAACGCGTTGGTCGAGCTCACCTACGCGTGCAACCTCGACTGCGACTTCTGCTACAACGACTTGTCTCTAGAGCGAGAGACGATGCTGAACCTGGCGCAGCACAAAGCCCTGCTCGACGACCTGGCATCGCTGTCCGTGCTCAGCCTCACCCTCACCGGTGGGGAGCCGCTCGCACATCCCCACTTCTTCGAGATCGGCACGCACGCGCGCGCGCTGGGTTTCGTGGTGCGCCTGAAGAGCAACGGCCACGCGCTGCGCCGGCACGTGGCCAAACGAATCGTCGACGAGATCGACCCCTTCATCATCGAGGTCAGCTTCCACGGGGCCACCGCGGCCACCCATGATCGCCAAACGCGTGTACCCGGGAGCTTTGACCGGCTGATGACGAACGTGAAGGACATGACGGCGCTTGGCTTGCGGGTCAAAGCAAACAGCGTCCTGACACGGTGGAACGAAAGCGAGATCGAGGCGATGTTCGACTTGGCCGAGACGCTTGGAGTTCCGCTGCAAGTCGACCCTGAGGTGAAGCCGCGGGATGACGGGGACCTCTCGCCCCTCGCGTTGTCCGCAACCGAAGGTGGCCTTTCGCAATACGCGCGAAGTGTTGCGCGGCGCGCAACGAAGGACGGCACGACGCTCCTGGAAAACGTCGCAGCCGCTCGGCGCGAGTCGAAGGACGGAACAGACAAACATTGCGGAGCAGGCTCGAACAACGTGGCGATCGATCCCTTCGGAAACGTCCTGCCGTGCGTCCAGTGGCGGGTCCCGATCGGCAACTTGCACCACCAACGGTTGACCGAGATCTGGCGAGGCTCGAATCGGCTCGACGAGATTCGGGAGACGACGCGGGCCGCGCGTACGATGCTCGACGCCTTGGGCGACCCGGGGCTCGCGGCGAACTTCTGCCCAGGCGCAGCCCACACGCATCATGGTGATGCCCTGGCGCTCTACCCTGCGGCCGAACAGCGGATCGAGTCGGCTCGCGCGAGAGTCCGACTTCCTGTAGTCTAACGCCGAGGGGAATCTTGACTCGAACACCGAAAGCCGACGCCCAACCACCCGCGGAGCGCGAGCCCTACGAGGCGCCGCGGATCATCTACCGCGAGCCGCTCGAGGCGGTCGCCACCGCGTGCACCGCGGCCACGTCGAAAGGCAACGTGGGCGCATGCCCGGTAGGCCCAATCTCGTCCTGACCCCATCATCGGGTTAGTTTCGCCGCCGAGACATGGCGCGCACGCCCGACCACGCCGCGCGCCCAAGTGTGTCGTTGAGCATGTGCGCAGCAACCCCACCGACCCCCGTCCCGCCCCATGGGGATGCGAAGACACGTCCAGCCCAAGGCGCCAACAGAGAGCCGGCCGGGTCGTGCGGAAGCGCATCGAACACCTGGCCGGCCATGGTGTCTCCTGTCGCGCGACACAGGGGCAGCACGTAGCGAGCGGCACGACGCATTCCGGTCCGAACGAGGTGGTCGGCAACACCGCGAGGCGAGCGACCGAGGCGGCTCGACATTCGACGAAGCTCGTCGAGATGGCCTGTGTCGAGGGCAGTCCGATGATCGCTTGCGAACTTGCCGACTAAGTGCGCGTACGCATCGGGGGGGCTTGGCAAGCGAACGCTGGCTCCGAAGAGGCTCTCGTCGACACTGCTCCTGGCGAAGACGTCGCTTGTGGAGAGCCGGTAGCGCGCAGGATCGAAGAGACACGGGTGGAGGTCGACTGCGACATGGAGGGGACTCCGAAGCACTCGCGCCCCGATGCTGCTTTGCCCCACCGAGACGTACCCGGACGCGACCAACCGTTGGCACGCAAGCTCGAACTGCTCCGGTCGAACCAGAAGGTCGACGTCGGTCATGGCTCTATCGGCCGGATCCTCGAAGAGCCAGTGCTGAAGGAGCGCGCCTTTGACAGGCATGATCATCACGTCGACCGCGGCAAGTCGGAGTGCCACGTCGCGCACGACCTCGGTGGTGACGATGGAGGTCACGGCCCGCCGGCGGCGCGCCGAACCGGACGTCGATGGAGGATGGTTGGTCACGACTCAACGTCTATAAAACACCGCGGTTCGATGGTATAGAGCGCCGATGGAGACGGACAAGCAGCTCGCACAACTGGCGGATGCACTCGAGGCCCAGGGGGCCGACGAACTTCGGGTTCAGGTCGTTCGCCGGGCCCAAGCGTTCAAGCGCTCGTGGGTGATGATGGCCGAGGCCCTCTTGGCGGCGCGCAATCGGGAGTCGTATCTCGAATGGGGCTACGAAGACTTCTACAGCTACTGCAGCCTCGAGCTCCACATCAAGCGGGCCACCGCCGACAAGCTCACGGGGTCGTACGTGGCGCTCAAGCGACATGCCCCGGCGGTGCTGAAGCGGGACGGCCTCACAGAGCGGATCCCGACCTATGACGCGGTCGACTACTTCGCGCGCGCGCTCAGGGACGGCGGCGACGAAGATCCGAGGGAAGTCGACCCAGAGGTCGTGGATGAGCTCCGTCATGCCGTCTTCGAGGAGGGGGCGCCGGTGACCGAGCTTCGCAAGCGGTTCAACCCCGTGTTTCATCCGAAGCCCGAAGGCGCCGAAGAGCTCGATGCCATCCGACGGACGACCGCGGCGGCCCGACGTCTCGAGCGCATGGTCGAAGAGATCGACGGGCTTCATCGACCGACGGTTCGCCACACGCTCGAAGCGCTCGAAGCGCTCCGAGAAGACCTGACCGAGCTCCTCGAGCGGACCAAAGCGAGTTACGTGAAGACCGCATAGGGACGTCGACCCTTCCCCGCGGCGCTACGCCCCCTCGACCCCCTGCCGGAGCTCGATCCACGTGGCACGCGCCATCGCGAGGAGCTTTCCCGAGCGATCGAACATGGCACTCCCCGACCAGTGCTTCCGTCCCTCCTGGCCTATGGACCACCCTGCCACGACGTAGCGCTCGCCCGTCCGCGGCGCCTCGAAAACCTGTGCGTGCATGCGGCCGAGGAGCGCGAGCGTGGGGTAGTGAGGAAAGTAGCTCGTACAGTCCAACGCGGCCCAGGCGATCTCATCGCGGATGCGCCCTTCGTGATTGGGCATCGAGTCATCGGGCAACCACGCCGACGCCACCGTGCCGTCCGCATCCACCGGCCCTGGAAAGATCTCCATGCCGTCGTGCCCTGGCCGTCCAGGGCCACACACGAAGCAGGTTGGGAAAGCGTGGCGTTCGCGGGCAGGGAAGCGTTCACGAGCCGCCATGGCTTGTTCAAACGATGGGGCGGCCGGGACGTCGAGCTCGAGCGGTTCTGATGCCGCGTGGCCAACGACCGTCGCACCATCGCGCAGAACGACGCTCTGCCCCGTGCTTTCGAGCGTCAGGCGGCGGTCGAGTGGAGGCGGAGTCCGTAGGGTGACGACGGCCGGCCCTTCGATCTGACTCGCGATGACGCCGCAGACGTAGCCCCCGTTGCCAGAGTCAGGCGGACCATTGAAACGTGCGTCGATGGTGATGGCGCGGGTCATCGGGTTCACTCCTGGCTTGCCTCAGAAGCCTCGGCTGGCTCGCCGGCGGCGTCCGTCAACGTCATCGAGATGGGAACACCTGTTCGAAGGGTTTGCAAGACCACGCAACAGTACTCGGTCGCCGCCATGAGCTTCTCTCGATGCCGCGGGTTGGTGTCCTTGGCGAGCTCGAGGTCGACCATGATCCGCATCTGCTGGAAGCCCACGGGTACG
Source organism: Myxococcota bacterium (assembly GCA_039028875.1). Taxonomy (GTDB): domain Bacteria; phylum Myxococcota_A; class Polyangia; order Polyangiales; family Houyiibacteriaceae; genus SG8-38. The sequence continues at coordinate 5,462 of JBCCHE010000039.1, forward strand.
TCAGTCGAGACGCAGAGGGTCCCGCGCACGTCGATATCGCCTTTGACGGTCACCGACAGCCTCTCGATGTGCACCTTCAGCTGTCCGGCGATCTGCCTGAGCGTGGAGTCGGTGCACGCCGCAAGAGCGGCGCACAAGATGTCCCCTGGGTTGGGTAGGTCATGAAGGCCACCGAGGGCGCGGTGTACACCGACGGAAAGGTTGTCGCCGTCGTAGCCGAGACCCACCTCGAGCTCGGCGTGAAACGGGTCGGTCGGCGCGTATCGGGTCTGGTGAGTTCGCGCACCGTCGACGATCTTGGCGGCCTCGGGACGCTCGCGGTAGGTGCGAATCCTCTTGGCGCGCTGTCGATTCATGCGCTCGATCGCGGAGGGTTCACGGGCTGGTTCGGGGGTCTCGCTGGTTGCCGTATTCATGGTGTTCTCCTGGTTGAGGCGCTGCGACATGCAGGCGCTACAAAAAGGGCGCCAGACCTCACCAAGCACCCGCCAGATCGGATCTAGCGGGCGACCCGCATGCGGGCTTGGCACCGAAAAGTCCCCGGATTTGTGGAGTTTGGCCCCGCAGCGTAGGCTCGGAGGGTGCCGGACATTCGATTTTGCACCACCCGTGACGACAAGCGCATGGCGTACGCAATCGACGGTGACGGGCCCGCCATCGTGCTCCCGGCGTGGTGGATCAGCCATGTTCAGCGGGACTGGGAGGAGGACGGCTTTCGCGCCTTCTTCTCGAGCTTGGCCGAGGACCACACCGTCGTCCGCTACGACCGGATCGGCGCGGGCCTCAGCGACCGAGAACGCGATCAGGCGGACATCACGATCGACCGCGAGGTCGCGGACCTCACCGTGCTCATCGATCATCTCGGATTCGACCAGGTCTCGTTGTTGGGCATCTCGTGCGGAGGTCCGATCGCGCTCACCTACGCGGCGCGAAACCCCGACAAGGTCGACAAGCTGATCTTTTTCGCATCGTACCTCCGCGGCGTGAGGGTGGGAACGGCAGAGATCCAAGAGGCCATGCTGGGCCTGGTACGCGCGAGTTGGGGGCTCGGTTCGAAGACTCTCGCCGCCCTTTTCACGCCTGACGTGTCGGCGGAGGACATTCGGCGTTCGTCCTCGCTTCAACGCGCTTGGGCGGACGGCGAGATGGCGGCGCAACTCCTCACGCTGACCTATCGCGGCGACGTGTCAGAGATCGCCGGCCAAAGCCGGGCGCCGAGTCTGGTGATGCATCGGCAGCAGGACCATGTGGTTCCTTTCGATGCTGGCCGAGAACTCGCCGCGAGCCTGCCCAACGCGACCTTCGTCCCACTCGCAGGCAACGCCCATGTGCCTTGGGAGGGGGACACCAAACCGGTCCTCGATGCGACCCGCTCGTTCTTGGGGGTGACGCGCAGCCCCGCGGCCGAGCCGCCCTCGGCCGACGCGAACCACAACACCCTGGTCCGCCGGGGCGACGTTTGGCTGTTGTCGTTCGGCGGCGAGTTGGCCCACTTCAAACACAGCAAGGGCCTCACCGACCTCGCCGTGCTACTCGCCCGCCCGGGCCACGAGGTCGCCGCCGCGGCGCTCATGCGCGGAGGACTCGTTCAGGAAGCCGAGCCCGGAAGCGACCCCGTGCTCGACGATCGCGCGCGCGCCGAATTTCGTGCACGCGTTCAGTCGATCACAGAAGAACTCGAGGAAGCGCGCGGGTTCAACGATCTCGGACGGACCGAACGACTCGAGGCAGAACAAGAGGCAATCCTCGGAGAGCTTGCGGCAGCCACGGGCCTCGGGGGGCGAAGCCGGAAGCTCAAAGACCCGAGCGAGCGAGCGCGCAAGGCCGTGAGCGCGCGAATCCGTGAGAGCATCAACCGAATCGGCGATGCACACCCGGCGGCTGGCGCGCACTTTCGAGACGCCGTGCGAACTGGCGTGTTCTGCTGCTACGAGCCCGCCGACCCGATCGAGTGGGAGCTCTGAGCACTTGCGGTCGAGTGGAACGTGTTCTATTTCCACCAGACACCCCATGTCGAACAAGACAGCGAAGCCGGCCGTCGAGGGATTGTTCACCATGAACCGGGACGCTCCGCGCCTCCTCGGAACGCGGTGCCGTGCGTGCGGGACTTACTTCTTTCCGGCCGAGCGAACCTTCTGCCGAAACCCAGCATGCCAAGCCGGTGATTTGGAGGACGTCGAGTTGAGCTCCCGGGGCACCCTGTGGTCCTACACGAGCGCCAACTACAAGCCCCCTCCCCCCTTCGTGCCGAAGGAACCGTTCGAACCTTTCGCCATTGCGGCCGTGGCCATGGAAACCGAAGGCCTCACGGTCCTTGGACAGGTTGCCGACGGCGTGAGCGTCGACATGCTCGAGGCCGGCATGGACATGGAACTCGTACTTCGCGAGCTCTACGAAGAAGATGGGAACGTCTATTTGACCTGGAACTGGAAGCCGTCGTCGTCCACGCGAGGGCCGTCGTGACGCGCAAAGAAGTCGCGATCCTCGGCGTCGGTATGCACCCCTGGGGGAAGTGGGGGCAGAGCTTCATCGGCTACGGGGTGCATGCCGCGAAAGCCGCGATGCAAGACGCGGGCCTTCAGTGGAAAGACATCGAGTTCGTCGCGGGCGGCGATACGATCCGCAATGGATACCCCGGCTTCGTATCGGGCGCGACGTTTGCGCAGGCTCTCGGTTGGTCGGGTGCCAAGGTCTCGAGCTCGTACGGTGCTTGTGCAACTGGCGCCCAGGCCATCAGCGTAGCGCGCGCCCACATCTTGGCCGGCCTCTGCGACGTGGCCTTGGTGGTTGGTGCAGACGCGGCCCCCAAAGGTTTCTTCGCACCCACCGGTGGAAAGCGCCCAGACGACCCCGACTGGCTTCGGTTCCACATCCAAGGAATCACCAATCCTACGTATTTCGGACTCTACGCGCGGCGCCGAATGGACCAGTACGGCGCGACCTCGCAGGACTTTGCTGCAGTCAAGGTGAAGAACGCAAGGCATGGCCTTCACAACCCCAACGCACGTTACAAGAAAGAAGTCTCACTTGAAGACGTGTTGAACTCGGCAGTCGTGGCCGACCCACTGCACCTTCTCGACATCTGCGCCACCAGCGACGGAGGTGCCGCACTCGTCCTCTCGAGCATGGATTTTGCGCGCAAGCACTCGACCGACCCCGTGAAGATCGCGGCTGTCAGTACGGTGACGCCCGTGTATCCGAACACGATCATCGAGATGCCGAACCTTGCCACCGACTCGAAGGCGGGGGTCGGATTGCCCGAGGTCGGGTTCAAGGAATCGATCGCGCAGGGTGCGTACGAAGAGGCGGGGCTTGGCCCCGAGGACATGAGTCTCGCCGAAGTGTACGACCTCTCGACCGCCCTCGAGCTCGATTGGTACGAGCAAATCGGCCTGTGCCCACCGGGAGGTGCCGAGCAGCTCCTGCGGGATGGGGAGACCTCGATCGGGGGACGCACCCCGGTCAACGCGAGTGGCGGCCTGGGCTCTTTCGGCGAGGCGGTCCCAGCACAGGCGATCGCGCAGGTGTGCGAGTTGACCTGGCAGATTCGCGGTCAGGCGGGGGCGCGCCAGGTCGACGGAGCGAAGGCGGGAATCACGGTCAACCAAGGCCTCTTCGGCCACGGCTCCTCCGTCATCTGCACCGCGTAGGGTCGCCGGCAGTAACGTTCGGCGAGCGGCCGCATAGAGCGAGCGATGCTCGACACCGACTATCGCGCCGTGACCGAAGAACTCTACGCGGCGGCCGCCACCACGCCTCAGCCTTCGCTCTGCTGCACCACGACGCCGACTTGGAAGCTGCCGGGCCTCACCGTTCCGAAGGCCATGTTGGAGCGAAACTACGGCTGCGGCACGACCGTCAATCCGGTCGACCTCGCGGACGCCAACCGGGTCTTGTACGTCGGCGTGGGTGCGGGCATGGAGGCCCTTCAGCTGAGCTACTTCTTGCGACGACCAGGAGGCGTCATCGCAATCGACAAGGTGCCTGAGATGCTCGCGACGGCGAAAGCACTCCTCGCGGAAGCCGCCGACGAGAACGCCTGGTTCGACGCATCGTTCGTCGACCTCCGTGAGGGCGATGCGCTGTCTTTGCCCGTGGCCGAAGACTCTATCGACGTCGTGGCCCAGAACTGTCTCTTCAACATCTTTTCCGAAGAGCACCTCCGCGAAGCCCTCTCCGAGGTCCGCCGGGTTCTGAGACCTGGTGGGCGCTTCGTGTTCAGCGATCCGGTATCGACCCGACCGATCCCCGCCGTGCTTGCCAACGACCCGCGACTTCGAGCGCAATGCCTGTCAGGTGCGCTCACGCTCCCGAAGTATCTCGAGACCATCGTCCAAGCGGGCTTTGGCACAGTGGAGATCAGAAGCCGACGGCCGTATCGCGTCCTCGATTGCGAGCGGTACGGCCTCGACGCACCGCTCATGCTCGAGAGCGTGGAGGCGGTTGCGGTCAACGACCCGGTCCCAGCCGACGGCGCCTGCATCTTCACGGGGCGTACCGCGATCTACGTCGGCCGCGACGAAGTCTTTGATGACGGCAAGGGTCACTTGTTGTCGAGGGACCTCCCGCTCGGTGTTTGCGACAAAACCGCCGCCGCCCTTGTGGACCTCGATCGCGACGACCTGATCATCACCGAACCGACCTGGCACTACCCCGGCGACGGCTGCTGCTAATTTGAGCGTAGGTCGAGAACGGCTCGGTCGGTTCTCGACCTACGCGTGAGGCAAAAGACCCAAACGGCGCCATCAAGAACGGACCCGGAGCGGAGGTCGAGAGTGGCGACCGAGGATCTCGGCCGTGGTTGTGTGAGATGGGCCGGCCGCGAACCGAGGAGATGCAGCGCATCTTCGAGCGTGAGGGGATGGGCCCAGATCGCGCCACCACGGCCGAGAACCGACCGAGCCACTCTTGGCCTCCGCTCCAGTTAGTACAGCAGGCCAGCGATGGAAGCGGTCATGAGGGAGGCGAGAAGGCCGCCGAACATGGCGCGCAGGCCGAGGCGCGCGAGGTCGTGTCGTCGTTCTGGGGCGATACCACCGATGCCGCCCAGCTGAATCCCGATGGAGCCAAAGTTGGCGAAACCACACAGAGCGTAGCTTGCGATGACCAACGTACGTGGCGAGAGCGCGACCGTGCCCGTCGACAGTTCCTCCGAGAGGTGCAGATACGCAATGAACTCGGTTAGAACGATCTTCTCACCAAGAAGCGTCGCGATCGCGCTGCACTCCCCGACCGGAATGCCGATCAGAAGCGCGAGGGGCCAGAAGATCCAGCCAAGGATGTCCTGGATGGTGAGTGGGGCCCACGCCGCAGCGCCTTCGAGGCCCGCCCAATCGTTGTAAAGGGCGGTCGGGAGGCCGAGAAGCGCGTTGGCGAGCGCCACGAGCGCAATGAAGGCAAGCAGCATCGCGCCGACGTTCAACGCAAGCCGAAGCCCTTCGGAGGCACCACGGGCGGCCGCATCAATGACGTTGACGTCGGGCTGCGCCTGCACCGCTTCTCCGAGCGGCTCGGCCCTCTCGGCCGAATGCTCTTCGGCCGGCCACATGACCTTGGCTACCACGAGGGCCGCCGGTGCACTCATGACGCTCGCCGCGATCAGGTGGCCCGCGATGTCGGGAACCACGTCTTTGAGCATGCCGACATACGCGGCAAGCACTCCCCCGGCGACGGTGGCGAAACCGCCCGTCATGACCGCCATGAGCTCGGACATCGTCATGCTTCGGACGAATGGGGCAATCATCAGCGGTGCCTCGGTCATTCCGACGAACGAGTTGGCGGCGACCGAGAGGGTCTCGGCCCCGGAGGTGCGCATCGTTCGCCGCATGAGCCAAGCAAACGCGCGGACCACGCGCTGCATGACGCCGAGGTGGTAGAGAACAGTCATGAGCGCCGAGAAGAAGATGATCGTCGGCAGGACGTTGAGCGCGATGGTGAAACGTTCGGAGGCGTACTCACCGAATACAAACGCGGTCCCACGCTCGGTGAAGCCCAGTAGCGCAAGGACCGCGTCGTTCAGGACCCCGAAGAACCAGACGCCTGGCCGAGTCTTCAGGACGATCACGCCAAACGTGAACTGCAGCATAAGGCCCCAGGCGATCACCCGCCACGGGACGCGGCGTCGGTCGACCGATAGCAACCAAGCCACCCCAACCATGGCAAAGACCCCTATCGCAGATACCCAGCGTTCCAACCGACCGTCCTCCTCGTCCCCAATAACACTCCCCGCAGCCGCGGACAGGTCCTTTTCAACCAAGGCCCCCACACACGAACGGAGGTTTCGCTACTCGTACGGGACTTGGAAACGCGCTCGGTAAGGGGCGATCCTCGACTCGACTTCGTCGCGAGTCAGGTCGAAGTCTTCGATGGCGTACTTGTGCCGGCCGTACTTGTGCTGCTTGTTGACGCGCCGCGACGCTTCCATGGCCGCACGCGCTTCCCCGCTCAACGGGATGCCGGCGGCTTCGTAGATTCGCTCGACCTCGGGGATCGGATCCTTGATCAGGTCGTAGTACGACACGTCGACGAACCCCTCGTCTTGAACGCGATCGCGCGTCGCCATCGCACGAGTTGCCATCAGTTCGATCTTCCGAAGCCAGTGACTAGCAACCCTGTGCGGGTCGACTTCGTCACTGAAGATCCCCTGCAGGTGCGTCAGCATACTGAAGAGCGACGGGCTCGTCTTGAGCGGATCCCGATGCGTGTGGACGATCGTGGCGTCGGGGAAGACTTCGAGAAGCGGGTCGAAATACTCTTGGTGATGCGGTGTCTTGAGCACCCAACGGGTGGGCTTTCCGATCCCCGGCCGCTGCCAGTGGAGATACTGCATCATCCGTTTCAACGCCCGATACGCTGGCACGTGATTCTGGGTCTCGAGCCACTTGGAGTACGTAGGGACGCACATCATCGCTTCAGGCGTCGTCGTCAGGAACGACTGCTCGAGCAAGATCACGTCCTCCTCCGGAGCCTCCGGCTCTGCGGGGTGAATCGCGAAGAAGCCAGGCGACATGTATTTCAAGCCCTTGGCGGCCAGCGCGGCCTGCCGAAACCGGGGATCCCGCCCCGCGCGTTTCTTTGGGGAGGCCGGGCTGATCGCTTCCCAGGACGCCAACGAGCGAATCCCCGGGTCTTGCGCGACCAGGCGATGAAGCATCGTCGTGCCGGTCCGCGCGAGCCCCGCGATGATGATCGGGCCCGGCACGGGGATGTCGGCCACCTCCGGGTGTGCCTTGAACGTCGCCTCGGCGATCAGCTTGTTGACCAACACGCCGACCACCCGGCCTCGAATGATCACATGACCAAGGGGGTGGAGCGCCGCTTCACGATTGACCGAATCGAGCAAGACGCTCAGGGGTTCCATGAAGCCAAGGTCTCCGAAGTCGTCGAGCCCCGTCTTGCGGCGCGCGTCGGAGAGCACCCCCTCCACGGTCATGGGGCGTCCGCCCACGCCGATGCGCGAAAGCGCGCGACCCATCTGATTGGCAACCGCGATCGCCTTGGGCCTGTAGGGCTTCTCCAGACCACTCGACGTCGTGACAGCCGACGACACGGATTCTCCTAGAGCTCCGCGAGCTTGACGACTCGCGTTTGGGGCTCCGGGTGCTGGTCCGCGCGAACCCATCGCCAACACATCGTGCCCTCACGATGCCCCACGGTGTCGATCCAGTTGTCGAACCCCTTGTCTTGAGCCGCCACGACGACCTGCACGGATCCGTCGGGTCGATAGGTCGCCGTGTGCTTGTTGACGTGCACCGGGTAGTAACGGTAGTCGAGCGACTCCATCCAGTAGTTGTTGAGTTGGAAGTTCCAGTGCTCACACGCCGGCGGAGTTGCCTCGATCACCAGGGCCTCGTCGGGTTCGAGCTTCCAATAGCTATGGTAGTACGCGATGTCCGGCACCCCACCCGCTTGGTTGGACTTCTCCTGATCAAAGCGTGGAAGCTTGTTGATGTGGTCCTTGAAGCCTTCGGCCCAGTTCGCAAAGAGCATTGCGGCGCCGGCAACCAAGCTCGCGGACATCTGCATGCCATCGGCAACGCGCACGGGATCGAATGGCGTCGGCTTCCCGTCGCCTCCAACCCGCTCGACCACGAGCTGCGCGGCTTCCTCGTTCTCGCTGTCGAGGAAGGTCTGCCGAACGATGAGCGTGCCGGTTTCTGGCTGCATCGGGAGCCAGTTCCCGGGTTTCTCGTCCACGCTGACGTGGATCTCGAAGTTGCCATCTTCGTCGACCTCGAGTGACGATGCCTCGAGGTAGCCCGACGGTGGCATGCCGCGCCCCTGACCGTAGTTTCCGATCTGCGTGAAGAATCCGAGGTAGTGCACGCTCCCGCGATTGCCCACGATTCGATACTCGTATGCGCCGCTGATCGACGCGTTCTGGTAGAGATTGTCGGGGTGGTCGGCACCCATCTTGGCGGTTTCGTGAACGACCTGCATCAGAACCGGCGCGAGCGGGTCGTTGTGTTCGACGAAGGCTTTGAGCCCCGCGCCCATGATGCGGCTCAAGTAGCGAAACCCTTCCATCCGATTCATCGGATCAGACGGGGTGTTGGGCCCCAAGACGACGTTGCCTGCCATCTTCAACGTGTCGCAGAACTCGTTCCACACGGTGCCGTCGACGATCTCACGTTCGCGCTTGCTCAGCTCATCGGTCATCGGGCACTCCTCTAGAGGACTCCGTGCTCGCGAAGGAGCGCCTCGGTTTTCTGCCACAGGAGCGCGCCGTTGTCGGGATCCATCGACGGCTCGGAGGAGTCTTTGGCGCGCATCATGTGCATGTACGCGCCCGTCTTGCGACCCATCTCGTCTGACGCGACCAAGTAGTCCACAGGCGCCGAGGCCTTCTTCGGGCTTTGAAAGAAGACCGCCATCACGGGCCCTAGGAGGGGCTTCAACCAAGCTGGGGCTTCGCGCGCCATGTTCGAGTTCACGGCCCCGGGGCAAAGGGCGTGAACGCACACGTCCGGCGCATCGGCGCCATCAGGGTTGAGACGCCTCGAAAGCTCCTGGAAGTACGTGGTCAAATGTAACTTGCTGAGGCCGTAGTACTTTACACCGTCCGCCACGCCGTATTCGATAGGCTCTCCGAAATGATCGAAGTCGATGGGGATTGAACTCCGATGTGTCTCGGAAGAGACGAAGATCACACGAGGCGGATCGTCCGCCCGCGAGTTCTTCCCAAAGACGGCGTTCGGAATCACACCGTCGTGAAGCATGCGGTTGAGCAGCACGAACTTCGCGAGGAAGTTCACGGCGAACATCAGCTCGAGCCCGTGCTCGTTCTTTCTCGAGGTGACGGGAACCACACCGGCGTTGAACACGGCTGCATCAAGTGTGACGTTTCGATCACGAAGTTCGTCGCAAAACCGGTTGATCGAGGCAAAGCTGCTCAGGTCCACCTGGATCATCTCGACGTGGTCGCTTCCGCTCTCGCGCTTCACGTCTTCGCCCGCTTCCGGAATGCCGCTTCGGCAGGCCATGATCACGCGCGCGCCGCGCTTGGCCAGTCGGATGGCGATGCCTTTACCGAGCCCGCTATTGGCGCCAGTGACGAGAACCGTGCGGCCGTCGAGACGTTTGCCTTCGTCGAGGGGCGCGATCTTGGGCGCGCGGCTTCGCTGGTCCAGCAGCCCGCTCAAGACCGCGGTGAATGGGTTGTCGTGGGAACGTCCGGCCATGGCGGCGGCACTCTAGAAAACCCAGCGAACCTGTCAACGGGACGTAATCTCGAGGTACTCCGAAACGACCTTGTCCAGGCCCACGAAGAGCGCCCGTGAGATCAGCGCATGCCCGATCGAAACCTCATCGAGGTGGGGCAACGTGACGAACGCCGGTAGATTATCCAAATCGAGGTCATGGCCCGCGTTGATCCCAAGGCCCTGCGCATGCGCATACCGGGACGCGGCCGCGTATTGCGCCAACGACGCGTCGCGGGCCTCGGGCCCCTGCTCGAAGGCGCGCGCGTAGGGCTCGGTGTAGAGTTCGACCCGGTCGGCGCCGAGTTGCGCGGCCCAGGCAATCGCTTCCTCCCGCGCCTCGACGAACATGCTCACGCGCACGCCGATCGCACGGAAGCGGTCGATGATCGTTCGAAGCTCGGCTTGCGGAGTGTCGGAGGGCCATCCCGCTTCGCTCGTGAGTTCGCCAGGCCGAACCGGCACCAAGGTGCACTGGGTGGGGCGGACCTCCTCGACCAAACGGACCAACGCGGGTCTCGGATCACCCTCGATGTTGTACTCAACCGCGCCGCTGTGGCGCTCGAGTCCCCGCGCCACGTCGCATACGTCTTGTTCGGTGATGTGACGCGCGTCTGCGCGCGGATGCACCGTAATCCCGGGTACACCCGCATCGACGCAGACCTCGACCGCCCGAAGGAGGCTCGGAACCTCGCCCCCGCGGGAGTTTCGCAGGGTTGCGACCTTGTTGATGTTGACGCTGAGCTGGACCACGAGGCCGTGGTTTAGCCCCGGGCGCGGCGATCGCCAGTCGGGCCTGGCCAAGACCGAGATCCTGCGCTACACCTTCCAAAGTGGAACACGTTCTACTACATGCGAAAGACCATAGTGCTCCTGGAAGTAATGGTTTGATGAACCAGGTCAGCGCCAAATCGGTGGTGTTGGAGGTCCTGTCCGCGGGCGAATCGATCGACCGCGGCACCCTTCCAGTGCGATCGCTCGTGCAGGCCGCCTCAGCCTTCGAAATCGCCGAGAACAGCGTTCGCGTCGCCATCGTCCGGCTCCGCGCCGAGGGGCTTCTCGATTCACCGGGCCGTGGCGAGTACCGACTCGGGCCGAGCGCGCAGGTGGTGAACGACAAGATCCACGGGTGGCGCAAGGTGTCTCAGCGGGTCGGTCAGTGGAACGGAACGTGGCTGGCGGTCTTCACCGCGGATCTGTCGCGAACCGACCGACCGGCGCTTCGCCGGCGGGTTCGTGCGCTTCGCTACCTCGGCTTCAAAGAGCTTCGTACGGGTCTTTTCGTCCGCCCCGACAACCTCCGACCGGGCCTTGCGGGCATTCGAAAAGAGCTCGTTTCCTTCGGGGTCGAACCGGACAGCATGGTCTTTCGGCTTGGGGATCTCAGTACGGCCCAAGAAGAACGGGCGCGGAGCCTCTGGGACAGTCCGGCACTCGAACAGACCTATTCGCAGCTGCACGGGGATCTGACGACCAGCCTGGGCCGGCTCGAGGAGATCCCATTAAACGATTCGGTTCGAGAGGCGTTCCTTCTCGGCCGAAAGGGCATTCGACAAGTCGTCCTCGATCCCCTTCTGCCCGAACCCCTCATCGACGAAAGCAAACGAACGACAATGGTGAACGTGTTGCAGGATTACTGCGACAAGGGGCTTCACCTTTGGACCCGTTTTTTGGGCCTCTACTAAAAATCGGGTCTCCCCTTTTCTCGCTGGGGAGATCGCTTATGCTCCGGCCTCATGAAGACCGCGGATTTCACGTTTCAGACGGTGGACGGGGTGAAGCTGCACGTCAACGGCTGGGCGATCGAAGAGCCCAAGGCCGTGGTGCACGTGCTTCACGGGATGTCGGAGTACGGTGCGCGCTACGCTCGGCTGGCAGCCGCACTCGCCGAAGCGGGGTACACGACCTATGCGCACGACCATCGGGGCCACGGCAAGAGCATCCAAGAAGGCGGCGTCCCGGGCCACATGGCTGACCATGATGGCTGGAACCGCGTCGTCGAGGATGCACATGGAGTCAACCGCGAGATCGCGAAACGGCATCCCGGTCTCCCGCTGATTCTTCTGGGCCACTCGATGGGTTCCTTCATCGCGCAACAGCTCTTGTTCGAGCACCCGAACGACATGATCGCAACGGCCCTTTCCGCATCGAACGGAAAACCGCCGCCCATCGCCGCGGTGGGCAAGATCGTCGCGCGCGTCGAGCGGCTCCGGGTGGGCAAGCAGAGCGCAAGCCCGGTCCTGCAGGCGCTCACGTTCGGGGACTATAACAAGCGCTTCGCGCCCAACCGAACGACCGCCGACTGGCTGTCCCGCGACCCCGAAGAGGTCGACTTCTATGTAGCCGACCCTCTTCTCGGCTTCGGCGCGACGACCCAAACCTGGATCGACATGCTTGGTGCGCTCGGGCGAATCTCGGACCGCAAGAACGTGTCCCGCGTGCCCAAACAGATGCCGCTCTACCTGCTCGCTGGAGACCGCGACCCGGTCGGTGACAATGGCAAAGGCATGCGAAACCTTCGCGACGCGTACAAGCGCGCAGGCATCTTCGATGTCCGGCTCAAACTCTACGAAGATGGGCGGCACGAAATGTTCAACGAGACCAATCGCGACGAAGTGACGCGCGACTTCGTCGCCTGGTGCGACGAGATGGTCGCCGCGCAAGCGTAGCTCACCTCGGGCTTGGTGTGGACCGACTCGTATAGAGCGGCCCGTCGACCCGACCCGTCACCACGGGTTTCGATTCGGGCGTCATCCGGCATCGCCAAAGCGCGCTCTGTGCGCCGATCGACTCGGCCCCCTCGTACTTGTTGAAACCTTCTGAAACCGACTCTATCAACAGCCCCGCGTCGCTCAAGACGCGTTGTTTTTGAAGGCCGCGCTCACTCGCGCGACGGCTGTGTCCGAAACACACGTAGAGGCGACCGTCAGGCTTGAGGAGCTCGATCGACCGACTGACGAAAAGGGCGAAACCTTCGACCGCGTACGGCGGGTCCGTGAAGACAGCGCCGAATCGTCTGGTCATCGAGCGGTCCCATGGGTCTCGCAGATCGTGCTCGGTGGTCGCGAGGTCCCACCCGTGCGCCTCCGCACCTTGTCGAAGAACCCGCAAGACATCGTCGTCGGTGTCGACAGCGGTGACGCGCCGCCCCGCACCGGCCCATTGCACCGCGGCGCTGGTTAGGTCGTCGTCGCCGACAAAGACCAAGCCGCGCTGATGCTCGCCGTTCTCGATCAGGAGCTCGGCACGTCGGATGGCGGTATCCGTCGTGACGTAGACCTGGTCGAGCTCCCGCTTCGGTCGGCCCCGGGAAGCGGCCAAGGCCTCATACGCCTCACGCCACGATGTGTCGGGCGACCGCGACGCGCCCCGTGCCACCATCTCGCGCGCCAGCGCCGCGAGGCCTCGATCCGAACACCGGACGCCATTGCCCTCGGGCTCGAACCACTTGGGATACCGTTCGAGGACTTCGCGCACGACCGACGCCGCCTCACCCGCGTCGCGAGCCAACACATCCCGGGGGCGCGACTTGCCGTCGCCCAAAACCCGGAGGATGCGAAACGCCCCTTCGTACACCGGCGCTACTTGTCTCGGAAGACGATCATGCCGTGCGTGAGGTCGTACGGCGACAAGGCCACGGTCACGCGATCGCCTAGGATCACGCGAATCCTGAACTTCCGCATGCGGCCGCAAAGCTGCGCACGGACCGTTGCGCCTGAATCCGCGGTCACCTCGAACTGACCTCCCGCGAACACCTGACTCACTACGCCGTTCAGCTTGATGTGGTCATCGCGCTTGTCGTCTTGCTCGAAATTGCGCTCGAATTTCCGGCGTCTTCCTCTGGGGCTTCGTTTCGCCACTCAATCTCCTTCGAAGGAACCTAAGTCTTCGATCTCAGGCTCGCCACTTTGGCGTACCAGGTGTATCTAACTTGATACGCATGGGCTTCTGGTTTTTGTAGCACCCCCGATGGAAAAGTCAGCCGGAACGGATCATGGTGCGAGCTTCGTGCTCACACGACATCCCGAGGACGGCTGGTCGCTCGCAGAGCCCCGCCCGGTGAGTGCCCGGATGCACCGGGTTCTGATGTCGCTGATCGACGCGATTCTGCCCGACGAGCCTAGAACCCAAACCACGGTCGGGGATGTCGCCAGACACGCACTCGTGTCGCTGCAGTACATGCCGGGTTCGTCCGCCTCGACCTTCCTCTGGGGCATGCGGCTTCTCAACTGGAGCCCACTCTGGCGTTTTCGCGGCGTCCGGCCACTCACGAGGCTGTCGCGCGAGGCGACTCGCAAGCATCTACGCGCGGTGATGGAGAGCCGATGGCTTCCAGTTCGGTTACTGATGTATGGGCCGCTCGGGTTGTTCATGTCGACGTACTTCGATCAGGACTACGCTCACCATGCAATCGACTACGACCCGGTACCGTTCGTCGAGGGGCGAATCGCGTTGCGCAAGCGCTGGGTGGAGGGCGAGGAGCCCGGATCCGACTCCGAGATTCATCATCTGCCGGTCGTACGTCGATGACGATCCTCAGCCATCGCGATTACCGCAAGGATCAAGCGTTCGATGCGGACGTCGTGGTCGTCGGAACGGGCGCAGGAGGCGCCGTCGTCGGTGCCGAGCTCGCAGAGGCGGGGCGCGACGTTCTTTTCGTCGAAGAAGGCGGCTATCATCCAACGTCGAGTCTCAACCCTTACCTCACCGAGTCTATCCCTCGTCTCTATCGCGACGCCGGGGGCACGATCATCATTGGCAAACCGCCGATCCCCTATGCCGAAGGACGATGCGTGGGAGGGAGCACCTTGGTCAACGGTGGTATGACTTGGCGCCCCCCGACCCGGGTGCTCGAGCACTGGGAGAAGATCACGGACCAACCCGACCTCGGTCTTCGCCAACTGGAACCATTGTTCGACCGCGTCGAAGCTAAGATCCATGCCAAGCCTCAACACCCCACATCGATTGGCGACGACAGCCGGCTCCTCGAGAGGGGGGCTGAAAGACTCGAGTGGCGCTACGAACACAACCGGCGGGCCCAAGATCGGTGCGTGGGGTCGAACCAGTGCCTCACGGGTTGCCCGACCGGTGCCAAGCAGTCCACCCTGCTCAGCTACATGCCTCAGGCGCTCGCGGACGGGGCCCGATGCGCGACCGAGGTCCGCGTCGAGTCGCTGTGGATCGAACGCGGGCGCTGTGTGGGGGTGGTGGGCCGCGGCATCAATCCGAGAACACGCAAGGCCGACATCCAGGTTCGCGTGCGGGCGGGAGCCGTCGTCGTGTCGGCAGGCGCCGTCCAAACCCCCTACCTGCTACTCAAGCATCGCCTCGGGGGACCAAGCCGCCAACTCGGACGGAACTTCATGTGCCACCCGAACGCGAAAGTGGTCGGGATCTACCCTTGGGACATCCACGCTTGGCAAGGCGTGAGCCAAGGGGGACAGATCCGAGAGTTTCTCGACGAAGGCATCGTGATGGCGGAGAACGCGATCCCGCCCGGCACGGCGGCGGCTCAGATCCCGTTCGTCGGCAACGAGGCGCTCGAGATGATGAAGCAGTACAACGCCATGGCGATGACCGGAGTCTTGGTCGAGGACTCGCACGCCGGCAGGGTGACCCGCGCTTTCGGCGCGCCAATGGCGCGGTACGACATCAACGCCTACGACCATGCGCGGTTCCTGCGAGGTGTCCGAAAGCTCGCCACACTTCACTTCGAGATGGGGGCGAAGAGCGTGATTCTTCCGTTCAGCAATATGCACGTCGCGCACAGTGTCGACGAGCTCGAACAGATCCCGACGACCCAGCGCTCCCGGAGCACGATCGAGCTCTTCACCGTGCACGTGATGGGGACCTGCCGAATGGGGAGCGAAGCGCGAAACTCGGTGGTCAACCTGAGTGGCGAGGTTTGGGACCTGCCCGGCTGCTACGTGGCGGATGCAAGCCTCTTTCCAACAGCGGTCGGCGTCAACCCGCAGGTCACGATCATGGCGCTCGCCACCATGGTGGCGCGCCGCCTCCAAGTGTCGAATTGACCTCGGCCGCATTGCGCACAACCTTTCCTTCCGATGCTCGACCTCCCTCGCCTCCAGCGCATCCGGCTGATGCCTCGCCCCATCGGACAGATTGCGTTTGCCGTCTCCGTGTTGGCACCGAACTACAATGTGCTCCCAGGCGTCGACGTCGAGATCGAAGGGATGGAGCGAATCCCAAGCGAGCCGGTGATCTTCGCCATGAATCACACGGATCGGTTCAACTACTTCCCGTTCATGTACAAGCTCTGGCGCACGCTCGGCCGGTACATGACCGTGTGGGTCAAAGGGAAGTACTACGAGACCGCCGCCGTGGGCATGTTCATGGAGCTCACCAGCAACATTCCGACCGTCTCGCGCGGCTACATCATCACCAAAGACTTCGCCCTGACGATGGGACGGCGACCGACAGAAGCGGAGTACGATGCCCTTCGCGCCGTCGTCAACGCCGAGGCCAGTCCCGCGGCCGATGCAAGCGCGGTCGATCTCGCTTCGGTGCCCGACAAACTCTTGCAAACGAAGCGCGACATCCTAGGCGTTGGCTTCGACCCCTCGCGGGAGTCCTACGCGAAGGGCATCAACCACGTGTTCGACGCCATGATGCGCGAGTTCGTGCTGCTCAACGAACGCTCCTTCGACCTCGGGCTCGACCTGCTCGTGTTCCCTCAGGGCACGCGCTCGATTCGTCTGCCACGTGGCCGCATCGGGATGATGGAGGTCGCCCTGAGATACAAGAAGACGATCGTCCCAATCGGATGCAACGGCTGCGACCTGATCTACCCGGGCTCGCTCCCGGTCGCGAAACGGGGCAAGGTCGTCTACCGCGTAGGGGACCCGATCACCTACGACGAGCTCTCAGACTTTCACATCGACGAGCCGTTTGAACCATTCTCGGCCCAAGCCGAACACACGCACCGGGATAAGTTCCAGGGCTCCGTCGACGTCGTCATGGAGCGGATCAACGAACTGCTCGATCCGGAGTACCAGTTCAGCGACGACCTCGAGAGTACGGGCGTACGGGGAACCTCTCGTTTCATCTGAGCGCGCGAACCATGGTTGTTTCGCGGCGTGAAACCGGCTAGACCGAAGGTCGATGGGTGCGCTGGATCTTCTGCGGGAAGCGACAGACCCGACGCCGGTGGTTGCGATCATTGGGGGAGCGGTCGCCGGGTCGGAGGCCGCAGCCGCCTGCGCCGCACGCGGCGTGATTCCGATCGTCTTCGAGCAGGGTGCCCGTCCGTACGGCAAGATCGAAGACGGCCTCCCCCGATGGCACGAAAAGCTCCGCGACAAGGAGTACCAGAAGATCAACGAGCACTTGGGTGCGGACAGCGTCGTGTTCGTTCCACAGACCGAGATCGGCGCGGACATCGCCTGGTCGGGGCTCTACGACGACACCCACTTCAGTGCGATCGTCTTGGCCAACGGGGCTTGGCGCGACCGCGAGCTTCCCGTCGAAGGGGTCGAGGCCTTCGAGGGCCACGGGCTGGTCTACCAGAACGAGTTCGTCTACTGGTTCAACCACTACGAAGACGAGGGATACGACGGCCCTCGCTTCGAGGTCCATGACGGAACCATCGTCGTCGGCGGAGGGCTAGCATCGATCGACGTGGTGAAGATCATCAACCTCGAGCTCTACGCGCACGCGCTGCGGCAAAAAGGCATTGCCGTCGACATCGTCGAGATGGAGATCAAGGGGATCCCGCGCACGCTCGAGACCCACGGCGTGAGCGCGGACGAGCTCGAGATCGAAGGGTGCACCCTGTACTACCGAAGAAGCAAAGAGGATATGCCCCTGGCGAGCCTCGATGATCCGACCCCCGAACAACTCGCCAAATTGCGGACAGCCCGGGCCAAGATCATGGACCGCGTCATCCGTAAGTACTTCGTTAAGTTCGAGCCGTTGTGCAAGCCTGTCGCCGCGGTGACTGAAGGCCCGGAGCTACAGGGCCTCACGTTCCAGCGGACCAAGGTGGTCGACGGTCGTGTTCGGGGCCTCGAAGGCACGGAGTTCGAGGTCCGAAGCCCAATGGTCATCAGCTCGATCGGCAGCATCCCTCGCCCGATCGAGGGGATCCCCACCCGCGGCGAACTCTATCACTACGACAGCTGGGACACCGGAGAGGTGCACGGACTCCCCGGCGTGTACGGCCTCGGCAACGTGCTGACGGGCAAGGGCAACATCAAAGACAGCCGCGCGAATGCGATCGACATCATCACGAACGTCGTCGCCGCCTATCTCGGCGTTGGCGAAACACCGGGTGAGAGCGAGGCAACCACCTCGAGTGAAGCCATAACGGTCGCAGAACTCGGCGCCGAGGGGCGCCCGATGCCGCCCGAGGCCATGCGCGCGCTCGCCGCCACGATCGAGAGGCGGCACGCGGAGATCGGCTACCGAACCTACACGGACTGGATCTCAGCCCACACGTAGCTTCGAAGGACCGCGCCTCATGTATAATCGCGCGCCATGCTGTCGCGCGATGGATCGAGCGAGCGTCCCGACGCTCACCAGACCCCCGCGACGTGGGCGGCCTTCGTGGTCGTGTGGTGTGTCGGGACGATGGCCGACCACGCCGGCATGCCTCGAGCCCTGGTCGAACAGGTCTTGGGTGGTCAGCCGGAACCCGTCGCCATCGACGCATCGCTACGCGTGCTGTGGCTCTTCGCCGCGGCGTGGGCATTGCTTCGGCCATCTTCGATGCGGCGCTACTGGACGCTTTGCGCAGTCGGATCGGTCGTCATCCTCACCCAGCTGCCTCGGGTTCCCAACCACTGGGTCGTGCAGCTCGCGGTCTACACCGGAAGCCTCACTGTCGCGCTCGTCGTGCGCGAGACACGCGATCGTATCGCGGCCCTCCGGCTCATGCTCCTTGGGACCGGCTTCGTCGTCTACTTCTGGACCTTCGTGCACAAGTTGAACACGGGCTTCCTCGATCCCACCACCAGCTGCGGCCCTGTGTTCGTCGAATCTCTCGCCGGACGACTGGGTCTCCCGAGGCCAAGCCCGGGACTCGCACCGGTTGCGGTGTGGATGGTCTTGGTCTCCGAGGGCGCGATGCCGTTGTTGCTGATGACCGCCCGTGGGCGGGCCGCGGCGATCCTTCTGGGAATCGGGTTACACTACGTCTTCGGTTTGTTCGTCGCGGGGTTTTCACTCTTGATGTGGGCGACGTACTTCATGTGGTTGCCGGAGGACGCACTCGATAGGGGCGTCGAGGCGATCCAACGAGTGGGGAGGCGGATTGGACAGAGACTTCGATCGCCGTCTTTTCTTCGAGAGGTACCGGGATGGATCGCTGAACTCGTGGGCGTCATCGGCGTGGTGGCAGCAGTCGGGGGGCTGGCTGTCCTACCAACCTTTCGAGGTCTGTCGCCCCAAGAGACCTTGCTGCTCCCCATTGCGGTCGCGGTGGGAGCGCTACTGGTATCCGGCTTGGTCGAGTGTGGCTTCAGGGTCTCCCTGCCGCGGCCCCCTCGGCCGGGAATCATGGTGGCCGCACTGGTCGCCTTGCTCGTGACCGTCAATGGTGCGGTGCCATACCTCGGAATCAGGAACAACCTTGCCTTCAGCATGTTCAGCAACCTCAGAACCGAGAACGGCGTCTCGAATCACCTGTTACTCCCCGCAATCGAGACACCCTGGTCCATCCTCGACGAGCAAATCGAGATCCTCGCCTCGTCGGATCCGGAGCTCGCGAAGTACGCCCGACCACAACACCGCGTACGTTGGAACTGGACCACGCTCATCACCAAGGGACAAAGGGCACGGTTCGAGCTCCCTTTCTTCATGGTGCAAGCCCGCGCCCAAGAGCTTCGCGACGTCGGGGCGCCACCGTTCTCGCTCACGTACACAAAGGGCGGGGAAACGGTGTCGCTCTCTCCGAGTGACACAACTGCCCTCGACGGGGTGAGCCGAGTGTCGATTTGGCTCCACTGGTCGAAGGGAACTCCGCTCCCCCCGCTCCGGAACGCCTGCATGTGGTAGCCCGGCCGGGCTCAGATGCTCTTCAAGTACTGGACTGCTTCGGCCGCGTCCCGACGGAGACACGCGTTCGCATTGACCTTGCGCTTTAGTAGCCCCTCGGTTCGCGACCGTTGCTGTGCGGCCACGAGTACTGGAATCGCGGCTTTGTCTCCAAGCGCACGCAGGTTGGCGACGGCATCGCGGCGATCCGCACACGTTCGGCCCTGCCGGAGATCAAGCGAGTACGCCCGGAGCCAATCAACGCGATCACCGAGACCGGAGGCGCTCGCAACCGACATGGCTTCGCGGCGAGTCACGAGATTGGGGTCCTGCGATGCCAGTTCGACCAGTCGCCTCTTGGCATCCTTGTCTCCGTTGGTGGCGAGGGCGCCGAGGATCGCAAGCGACGCCGCGACCACCCGCGAATCGCCCTTGTGCGACATCAGATCGAGGTTGGTGCGAAGGAGCTTGTCCTGTCCGAGGCCAGGCTCGAGTGCGATGGCGCGCTCATAGGCCTGCAGCGCCTGCAGGTTTCGCTGCGCGGCGGCGTGTGCGTGGCCGAGCACCAGCTGCGCGTATGGCTCCTTGTGGACCTTGCCTCCGCGCGACTGAAGGTAGGCCGCGGCCTCCTTCGGCTTGCCCTGCTCGAGCATCGTGGCTGCGGCCTCCGCTTCCGGCCCATGTTTCGGGGTCGTCAACGGAAGGCGTGTCCGCGTCGGGAGATAGTCAGGCCCGTTCTGTCCTGCACCAAGGACCGCGATAGCAAGCAACCCGGCGACCATTGCCAACGTGGCGAGCATGGTTCGTCGCTTGCGGCGTGCGGGCATCGAGCGAATCCCGGTGGCAGCCCGCGCGACCGCCGGCGCGATCGAGTGCCGAACGTCCTGCGCCATCGTCATCGCACCCTCGAACCATGGGACACCCCGTTGGGAATCCTCTTCGATATCGCTCTGCCGCGGCGAAGACTCGAGCGCATCGTCGCTGAGCAGGGCATCGATCTCGGCGATGTAAGTCGCAGCATCCGGGATGCGATCCTCCGGCTTCTTCGCGAGCCCGCTGCGGATCAACGTCTCGACAGGCTCCGGCACGGCTACGCTCTTTGCCGCGTCGCGCAGCCTGGGCACCTCGGCCGTCGCGTGCATCGTGAGAAGCGCCAGCACGTCGTCTGAGTCGAACGGTGGCACCCCCGCGATCATCTCGAAGAGCATCACCGACAGCGAGTAGAGGTCCGCGCGGGCGTCCACGGGCTGACCGAACGCCTGCTCGGGCGCGATGTAGGTTGGCGTGCCGATCGTCACGCCGAGCTGGGTGAGCCCCGGATTGCCCGCCTGGGCTTGCGCGTCGTCGAAGAGTTTGGCGATCCCAAAGTCGAGGATCTTGGCGAAGTCGTGGTCTCCACCTTGCTCGACCAGGATGACGTTCTCGGGCTTCACGTCTCGGTGAACGATCCCTGCGGCATGTGCGTACCCTAACGCACTCAAGACATGTCGACTGATGTGCAGTGCCCGCCGCCAACCAAGTCGATGCTCGGCCGCCATCAAGTCAAAGAGCGAGGTGCCGTCCAAGACCTCGAGGACCATGTAGAGTGTGCCGTCGTCGAGCTGACCGAAGTCGGACACGTTAACGCAGTTGGGGTGATCGACGCGGCCGATGGCGAAAGCCTCCCGTCGGAAGCGTTCGGAGATGCCCGCGATCCCTTCGACTTCGGGGCGGAGGAATTTAAGAGCGAGCGGTCTTCCGATCGCGAGATGTTCGGCGCGGTACACGCAGCCCATCCCCCCGGACCCGAGCATGCCCGTGATCCGGTAACGCCCATCCACGACGTCCCCTACCTGAGGAAGCCCGTCGCCATCGGACGGATGGCCCCTCCTCGGCGGCATCCCCAACCCCGTAGTTTTCACAAGGACATTATTGCGGAAAACCGTCCAAGCCGCCCAACCGCCGAAATCGCGGCGATTTCGCCCGGGTTGTCAGTTCAGCGAGCGGCTGCGGACGTAGTGCCCATCCTCGAATGAGTCGAAGAAATCGCTCAAGAGCGGGTGATCGATGGGGACACCAAGAGCATCGGCCTCGAGGTTTCGTTCCGCCACGTAGGTCTCGTGGAGCGCGCCGCCGACGAGGACACGGTACCAAGGTGCGTCTTTCGGAGGTTTGCTCTTGGCGACCTCGTCGTACCACTGGTCACTCAGCGAGAAGACCGGGTCGACGTCGACGACGACCCCCCGATAGTCGAACAGCCGGTGGTGCACGACCTGGCCCACGCCGTACTTGGGTTTCATGACAATCACGGCTCGCTCGGGGTCTACCCCTGCGAACGGGCAGAGTCCAGCCACAAAGGCGAGAAATCATTGCCCCACCGCAACCTGGCCTATAAGGTGCGTCCACTCATGGCGGGGATGAGGCAGATTGTTCTGACGTCGGTGATCCTCGCCGGTCTCTGGTCGTGTGCTGCGCCGGGCTTCGCCCAGGAACGACGCGTCGAACTCCGCTTTCAGGGGGGTGCGGATGTGGGGGTACCCATCTTCCTCGATGTCGATCGTAGCATCGTTCGACCAGGCGCAAGCATCAATGGGTGGGGCGGGTTCGACATTGGTTGGGTGGTGTTCGACGTGGGCCTCGGGCTCATGTTCAACGTGATCTCCACCGACGACATCATCGAAGCCATCGCGCTCAACCTCGGCGACCAACCCCTCATCCGTTGGCACTTTTCCCCGGGCGTTCGGTTTCAAGTCCCAACCATCGACCGTGTACTTCCGTACGTCGGGGCAGCGTTCGACGCGAACCTTTGGCAGTTCGAGGCGTTGGGTACCACCTGTGGCTGGTATTACTGTCGCTCGGAAAGCAGGTTCCGGTTCGCGCCTGGGTTCACAGCCCGCTCAGGCGTGGGAATTCGAGTCAAAGGCCCCTGGTTCATCGACGTGGGGATGAAATACTCGATGTCGGCCGAAGGCAATTTCTTCGAGCGCACACAGTGGTGGGTCGAGCCGTACATCGGAGTCCTGTTTCGAGGCGACAGCGGTCGGCTCAGCGACGTTGGCTACTGAAGGTCGTCCGCCAGTTCGAGCATGGAGGCGCGCACGGGCCGACTCCTACCGAGCGAGCGCTCGATCTGATCCGCGGCACGAGCGACGGCATGAAGATGAAGCGGTACGTCCTCCCGTCGAATCCCGTCGAGCAGGACCGTATGCCGAATTACGTAGACGTCGCCGTCGAGACACACTGCCCCCACCGCGAGGTTGAACCCGTGCTCGAGCGCATCTTTGGCGTCCATGCGATCGGCACGGCAACACGCGGAGGAGAAATCGACCCAAATGCGACCCATGGCTTCGTAGTGCGATGCGATCACCGCCTGCAGCCTTCCCCCCGGATACTTGAATACAACCTTGAAACTGTAGTCGCGCTCCTCGGCGAGCTTGAAGCTCGAACGCGCGAAATCCTTGAGCTCCGACCAGGTCGCCATCGAGCCAACGTCATAGCATAGGACGCGAAAAAAATCGTTCGAACGCGCACCCGGAGCGCGTACACTGGGCGAATGTTCGAGCGGCTGACTTCCAAAGATTGGCGCGCCGCCGTCGCTGAAGAGCTCATGGCGGGCCCGCGCGCACTTCGCGGCACCGCACCTTGGTTGTGGCGTACGCGTCGTGGCAAGGTGTCGACGGTCCTCGACGTAGCCTTGCGCAACGCCGCCGAAGCCCCTCATGACCTCGCTTTCGAAATGGACGACGAGCGGCTCACTTGGTCTGACCTCGATGCAACAACGTCTCGCGTCGCCCACGTATTGTCGGAAGCTGGCGTGCGACCCGGAGACGTCGTCGCACTGGTCGCCGAGAACTCCCCCTTCTATGTGGCCGCGGTCCTCGGAATCACGCGCGTCGGCGCGATAGGCGCACTCGTCAACACGAACCTGACCGGAAGGCCCCTGTCGCACGCGGTTGAGGTCTCGAAAGCCAAGGTCGCGCTCGTCGGCCAGTCACTCGCATCAGCTTTGCGGGCGTGCGAAGAGGCCTGCGAGAAACTCGACGCTGTGATCGTCTTGGACGAAAGCCCATACGATGGAGTCATCGGCGACGCACCGAGCACGCCGTACGAGCCAGCGAGTGTCAGCATCGACGACGACTTCGTCTACATCTACACGTCGGGGACCACCGGGCTTCCCAAGCCGTGCCGCATGTCCCATGAGCGGACGATATTCGCTGGGGCTGGGTTCGGGCCGCTGATGTTTGGCTACCAACCTGGAGACAAGCTCTACTGCGTGTTGCCTCTGTATCACAGCAGCGGTCTCTTGCTCGGCGCCATGACGAGCATCCTGTCGAGAATCCCGACCGCCATCCGACGGTCGTTCAGCGCGAGCGCTTTCTGGGATGATGTGCACCGCTACAACGCCACCGCGTTTCTCTACATCGGCGAGCTATGCCGCTACTTGGTCAACACCCCACCACAACCCCGAGAACGAAACAACCCGCTGCGCGTCGCCGCTGGCAACGGGCTCCGACCGGATGTGTGGCCGGAGTTCAAACGCAGGTTTGGGATCGACAAAGTTCGTGAATTCTACGGAGCCACCGAGGCCCCTGGCTTCATCGCCAACCTCAGCGGTCGAGAGGGCTCCGTCGGTCGTGTGCCGATGGGCGGGCTCGGAGGGATGTACCGTCTCGTTCGATACGACATCGACGCGGACGCGCACATTCGAGATCGCAAGGGATTTTGCATCCCCTGCCAAGTCGACGAGCCAGGCGAGCTTCTGATTCGGATCAGCACGGTGTCCGACGGGTTGGCATACCGGGGCTACACCGACGCGGCGGCGACCGATAAGAAAGTCTTACGAAACGTATTCAAGAAGGGCGACGAGTACTTCCGCTCGGGAGACCTACTCCGTTGCGACGCCGAAGGCTTCTACTATTTCGTCGACCGCATCGGGGATACCTTTCGGTGGAAAGGCGAGAACGTCTCGACGGCAGAAGTCGCAGACGTCATCGGCCAGAGCGAAGACGTCGCCGAGGCAACGGTCACCGGCATCCAGATTCCAAACATGGAAGGGCAAGCTGGGCTCGCCGCGATCGTCCCCGTTGGCGACTTCGACCCAGCAGCCTTCAGCAAGACGGCTTCTGAGCTCCCGGCCTACGCGCAGCCTCGCTTCGTGAGGGTGATGAACGACCTCGCGAAAACCGGCACCTTCAAAATCCAGAAGACGACCCTTCGTGCCGAAGGGGTGGACCCGAGCTCCGTCGGCGATGACCTCTACGTCAGAACCGACAGCGGCTATCAGAGCCTGACGCCCGAACGGTGGGCCGATGTCCAAAGCGGACGACTGAAACTGTAACCATCAAGCCGGAGTAACCCCTCATGTCGGTCATGACCGCAGACGAGATCCAGCAGTTCATGGACAAGGTGTTCCCCCGGAACATCCCGAGCGAGATCGAGGCCATTGAGGATCACTACCTTCGCGTCCGCGTGCCGACGAAGGAGCGTTACCTGCGGCCCGGAGGCACCATCTCGGGGCCTACCCTGATGGCCGTTGCGGACAGCGCCATGTACTACCTCGTCCTTTCGATGATCGGCCCGGTGGCTCTGGCGCTCACAACAAGCCTAAATATGAATTTTCTTCGCGCGCCCAAGCTCGGTGACCTCATCGCAGAAGCCAAGATGTTGAAGCTCGGGCGCAGGCTCGCGGTCGGCGAGGTCGCGATCTACTCGGACGGCAGCCCGGACGTGGTCGCACACGCGACGGTGACTTATTCGATCCCGCCCGATGCGATCAAGGGGCTTTCAACGCCTTCTCGATGATCGCAAGGTCCTCGGGCGCGTAGTCGAGCCCGAGAGCAGCTTCATGGGCCGCGTCGGTCATTTTGTTCCAAGTCTTCTGGACGATGGGGATCAGCTTCTCCTCGGTATGTTGCTTTGCGAAGTCATGGAAGTAGTAGCGGAGAAAGACAAGGCAGATAACATCTTCCAGCAGCTGCACGTCCGGATCGGTTTTCAGCCCCCGCTTTCGGAGAAGTGTCTTGACCCGTTCGATGGTGGGGTCGTCGTAGCCAACCTCACGCATGATCTCACCGGCGATGTCGCCGTGTCGCTTGTAGAGGTCCGTCCGCCATTTGAGGTAGCCGGCGCGACCCTCCGGATAGGAGTCCCGAGGAACCTCCCAACGCCGAATGTGCTGGGCTCGGGCCGCCAGCTGCACCACCTCGGCCGCGTCGGGTGCGAATCGATCTAGCCAGGCCGACATTCGTTGCCCGTAAACGAGTTCCTTGGGGTACGACGTTCCGTTGACGTCTTCCATGATCGGATCTTCGGCGTTCGCCTCGTCGATCTTCCGCAGCGCCTCTTGCAGTCGCGACATGTGCCGAAGCGTACACCGCGCCACGCGGCCACGTCACGTCGGCAACTCGCCTGAGGGCGTGACAGTCACCGAGATCGCTCTATAACCGGTCGGCCCATGTCGATGACACGACGCCGAGCGCGCGGCCTACGCCGAGAGCGCATTCTGTCCTCACCAAGGTTCATCGACGGCGAGTTCCGCAACCCGTCTGGGGCGGGTCCTGGGCTCGAGGAAGGGTCCACCTTGGGCGTCATGAGCGAGTTCCTGTTCGGAAGCCGGAGGCGTCGAATCCCGAACGTGCCTCTCCCATCCGAGTCCCCCATCAGTACTTGGGGAAGGCCGGCCGAGACAGGACTGCGAGCCACTTGGCTTGGCCACTCGACGCTCGTGCTCGAGATCGACGGAGTCCGCATCCTGACCGATCCGGTTTGGAGCCGACGCGTGTCTCCGAGTCGCTTCTTCGGCCCGAAACGCTTTCAGCCCGTGCCGGTACGCATTGACGCCCTTCCGCCGATCGACGCCGTTGTGATCTCGCACGACCACTACGATCACCTCGACTACGCCACCATCCTCGAGCTTCGTGGCCGCGACGTTCCCTTCTTCACCCCGCTCGGCGTTGGCGCTCATCTCGAAGCGTGGGGGGTTCCCGAGCGCCGTATCCACGAGCTCGACTGGTGGGAGAGCGCGGAGCTCGAAGGCACCGAGTTTCGGATTACGGCGGCCCCATCCCAGCATTTCTCGGGACGCGCCACGATGGACCGCAACCACACACTCTGGTCGTCGTTCGCCCTGCGCGGTCCACGCCATACGGTCTTCTTCAGTGGCGACACTGGCCTCACCGACGACTACCGACTGATCGCCGATCGACTCGGCCCGTTCGACCTCGTGCTCCTCGAGGTAGGTGCGTTTCACCCTGCGTGGGGGAGCATCCACCTTGGCCCAGACAACGCGCTCGAAGCCCTCAAGCGACTCGGTGGCGGGAGCCTTCTTCCAGTTCACTGGGGTACGTTCGACCTGGCGTTGCACGATTGGGACGAGCCGGCGGAGAGGCTCCTTTCTGTCGCCCCCGACCGTGGTGTGCACCTCGTCATGCCCAAGCTTGGGGTCCCCGTAGAGCCCTCGAGAGTTGACGAGGTTTCACCTTGGTGGCGCGAGGTCTCGGCCCCCGCTCGGGAGTTGCGGCTCGACGAGCCCGAAGGAACCTCGGACGAGGCGTGGGCGATACCCCCTCGGCCGATCGACTGAGCCTCGACAAAAGCTCGTCTTTCCTTGCAGTTAGACCTCTTTGCCAACGCAACGCCATCTGGACGAGACCTGGCTTGCGGAATGGGCGCTGCCCAGCCCGGGTTACCGGCCTGAGCAAGGGCGTATCATCATGCAAACCCAACCACTTCGCCTCGCTGGGCTCTTCGTGCTCAGCGCGACCATCCTCGGGTGTCATGGCAGACCGGACGAACAACGGCGGGATCGCCCGATCGTTCGCGTGCAAGAGGTTCAACTCGACGAGGTCGCCGACAGGTTTCGGTTCCTAGGACGCGTCGAGCCGGTTGAGTCGGTCGAGCTCCGGGCGCGCGTCGAGGGGTTCGTCGAAGAGGTGTCATTCGCCGAAGGCAAGACGGTGACCAAGGGTGAACCGCTCTTCGTGATCGAACAGGCGAATTACAAAGCCAACCTGAAGGACGCGGAGGCGAGGCTCGCCCGAGCCCGCGCCGAACGCAAGGAGGCCAAGCGCTCCTTCGCGCGCAGGGAAGCGCTCATCGCGTCGGACGCGGTCAGCATGGAGTCGGTTGAGGAAGCGGAGAAGCGCTTCGTCGCCGGTGGCGCGGATATTCGTTCCGCTGAAGCGGCGGTAGCGCGGGCCAAACTCGAGCTCGACTACACGACGATCCGCGCGCCCATCACGGGGCGCATCGGGAAGGCGGCCTACACCCGCGGCAATCTCGTGAATCCGAGTTCGGAACCCCTCGCGGAGGTCGTCCAGATCGACCCGATTCGCGTGCACTACACCGTCACGGACCGCGAACGGCTCGCCGCTTGGGCTTCGCTCTCACCAGAGTCGCTCGAGGAGTTCGAGCGAGCATTCGTCCCGACGATCTATCTACCCGATGGGCAGCTCTACCCACACGCAGGGCAGATCGACTTCACCGGGAACAAAGTCGACCCACATACGGGCGCGATCTCGGTCTGGGCCTCGTTTCCGAACCCAGACGCGATCCTTCTGCCAGGGCATTTGGTCCACGTGGATTCTGAGACCAAGGCCTTGCGTCGCATGCCCGTGGTATCCCCGGGAGCCCTCCAACAGGATCGGCAAGGCACGTTCGTGTACTTGGTGAACGAGCACGAGGTGGTCGAACGACGCGATGTCGAACGCGGCGAACCCGTCAGCGGGGGCGTCACGATTCGATCTGGGCTGACCGGCGGTGAGCGGGTGATTCTGTCCGGCTTCCGAGGCGCGGCGCCGGGTACCGAAGTCGAGGCAGTGCCCTTCGTCGAGGGCGCGCTCAGTCAACTTTCCAACCCATGATCTCGAAGTTCTTCATTCAGCGGCCACGACTCTCGATCGTCGTATCGGCGCTCATCGCGATCGCGGGCGTGCTCTCGATTCCGTTTCTGCCGGTCCAAGAGTACCCGGAGATCACGCCGCCGGAGGTGTCGGTCAGCACGACCTATCCGGGCGCGAGCGCCGAGGTACTCGAGAAGACGGTCGCCGCCCCCATCGAGTCCGCCGTGAACGGTGCCGACGACATGATTTACATGTCGTCGACGAGTTCGAACGACGGAAACTATCGGTTGGCCGTGACGTTCAAGGTCGGGACCGACCCCGACATCGCTCAGGTCAACGTTCAAAACCGAGTACAGCTCGCGCTCACACAGCTGCCGGAAGATGTTCGCCGCCAGGGGGTCGTGGTCCGCAAAAAGAGCCCGAGCCTCTTCTTGATTGTCCATCTGCTCGCCCCTGATGGGGACGACGATAGCCTGTTCCTCGCGAACTGGGCGAAGGTTAACGTCGTCGATCCTCTGAACCGCGTCGAAGGCATCGGCGAAGCGATGATTTTCGGCGACTCAGACTACGCGATGCGGGTTTGGATGGACCCCGTCCGAATGGCGAACCTCAACATCACCGCCGCCGAGATCGTCGAACAGATTCAGCACCAGAACGTCGAACCCGCCATCGGTCAGATCGGGGCGCCCCCGGCCAACGACGCTCAGTTGGTTCAATACAACCTCCAGGCCGACGGGCGCTTCCAGACACCGGAAGAGTTCGGGGAAATCGTCGTTCGAAGCGACGAGCAAGGGGCGGTCGTCCGGCTTCGCGACATCGCTAGGATCGAGCTCGGTGCCAAGAGCTATGGCGCGGGCGTCAAACTCGATGGGCGACCCGACGTTGCGATCGGACTCTTCCTCAACCCTGGAGCCAACGCGCTCGACACGAAGCACCGAGTGATGGCCGAGCTCGAACGGATCGAGCCGCGGTTCCCTCAGGGCGTCAACGTTCAGCTGAGCTACGACACGACGGAGTTCGTCGAAGCAAGCGTCGACGAGGCCATCTGGACGATCCTGCTGACGATCTTGCTAGTGGTGCTGGTCACGTATGCCTTCCTCAAAGACTGGCGGCAGACGTTGATCCCGACGTTGGCGATTCCGGTGTCCTTGCTCGGGACGTTGGGCGCGCTCCTGGCACTTGGGTACTCCGCGAATACGCAGACGATCTTCGCTCTGGTCCTCGCCATCGGGCTCGTGGTCGACGATGCCATCGTGGTCATCGAGAACGTGCAAAGGCTCATGGTGGAAGACGACCTCGGTCCCCGCGAAGCATCGATACGAGCCATGGAACAAGTGAGCGCCCCGGTCATCGCCACGACGCTCGTGATGCTGGCGGTCTTTGCGCCGGTGTCCTTTCTTCCGGGGATCGTCGGTGAGATCTACCGTCAGTTCGGGGTGACCATCTCGATCGCGGTCGTGATCTCGTCGATCGTCGCCCTGACGCTAAGCCCCGCGCTGTCGGCGATTTTGCTTCGCAAACCGCCCGCCCAACAGCAACCCGCGTTTCGATGGCTTGAGCGAGGTCTCGATGGCTGGCGCGCCCGCTACCTAGGCGCGGTTCGTCGAGTTACCCGAAAGACGACATGGGTGATTATCCCCGTAGTCGGTTGCGCCGTGGTCTCCGCGCTTATCTATCCGTCACTCCCGAAGGCGTTCGTGCCGAAGGAGGATCGGGGCCGTGTGATGGCCGAGGTCCAACTCCCGGACGCGGCGTCCTACGGTCGCACGGAGGCGGTGCTCGACGAAGTCGCGGAGATTGCCGCGAGTACGGAGCCCTCCATCAGGACACGGGTCGCGGTCGCTGGGAGAAGTATCATCTCCGGCGTGGACTCCGCCAACGTGGGCTTCCTTCCGCTCGACCTCACGGATGCGAAGGAACGAGACCTCGACAAAGACCACGCCGAAGCGGTTGCGGGGAGGCTTCGAGAGCGTTTCGCGCGGTATCCGGAAGCCGACGTGCGCGTGATCACACCGCCATCGATTCGCGGGCTCGGGAACGCGGGCGGTTTTGACCTCCGGCTCCAGGCGACGGAAGGCCAAGATTCAAGCGAGCTCTCCGAGGTCGCCCGCGGGCTGATCCATCGTGCGAACGAGGACCCTCGATTGCAAGGGGTTGGGACGGCGTTCCGGCCCGAGACGCCCCAGGTCTTCATCGACATCGACCGTACGCGCGCGGAGTCGCTCGGGGTCGACGTCTCGGATATCTACGCGACGCTGCAGGCCAACCTCGGGTCCGTCTACGTCAACGACTTCAACTTGATGGGACGCATCTACCAAGTGCGTCTCCAAGCCGATGCCCAGCACCGAATGGGAATCGAAGACATCGGACGCCTGTACGTGCAGGGACGTGACGGAGAGATGGTCTCCCTCGCCACCCTTGCGACCGTGCATACGCGCGTCGCCCCAGAGTTCATCCAACGCTACAACATGTTCCCAAGCGTCCAGATTCAGGGTGAAGCCGCGCCAGGCACCAGCAGCGGGGCAGCAATCGAAGCAATGCAAGAGATCGCCGGCGACACCCTCCCCGCCGGGTTCGCGTACGATTGGTCGGGCATGTCGTACCAAGAAGTGCAGACATCGCAGGGCCAAGGGTGGATCTTCTTGCTCGCCGCCCTCTTCGGGTATCTCTTCCTCGTCGCGCTCTACGAAAGCAGCACGGCCCCTCTTGCCGTCATGGTCTCCGTCGTGATCGGCGTCTTCGGCGCGATGATGGGGGTCTGGCTCACGGGGGGTGAGGCCAACATCTACGTGCAGATCGGGGTCGTCCTCCTGATCGCCCTCTCGGCCAAGAACGCGATCCTCATCGTCGAGTTCGCGAAGGAGCAGCGAGAGCGTGGCGTCGCCATCCTGGACGCGGCCCTCGAGGGCGCACGGGCGCGCTTTCGAGCCGTGCTGATGACCGCGCTATCGTTCTTGTTTGCGTTGGTGCCGCTCCTGGTCGC
The DNA here is from genome assembly GCA_039028875.1 of Myxococcota bacterium. Lineage (GTDB taxonomy): Bacteria > Myxococcota_A > Polyangia > Polyangiales > Houyiibacteriaceae > SG8-38. The sequence continues at coordinate 36,955 of JBCCHE010000039.1, forward strand.
GACAGGCGCGGGGGCGAATGCACGACGGGCCATGGCCACCACGGTCTTCAGCGGGATGACGCTCGCAAGCCTCGTCGGGATCATCTTCGTCCCAGGTCTCTACGTGGTGTTCCAGAGCCTCCGCGAACGCGCGCACGAGCGCCTCAAGAAGCCCACGGCCGCCTAACCGATCGGCCGCCCGAGGGACCTCCCGGGAAGATGGATGACTAATTTGGTGGATTTCAGGCGTAGAGACGCCTGTATTGGCACACTTGGTGAGATCCCCTTGCGTCTGGTCTACCATTTGGTAGAGAGGATTCGACCACTCGGTAGGGACATGAACGTACGCGAACGAATCCTCACGCACGCGACCAAGCTCTTTGCGGAGCAAGGGTACGACGGGACCTCGGTCCAGGAGATCGCGGACGCGGTTGGGATCCGGAAGCCAAGCCTCCTCTACCACTTCAAGTCCAAGGACGAACTCCGAGAGAACGTGATCGCGGAGATGCTCAACCATTGGAGCGCCCTCCTGCCCTCGTTGTTCCTTCGCGCGACCCGCGAGGAGCGTTTCGAAGCGACGATGGACGCCCTCAGCCAGTTCTTCATCGCTGACCCCGACCGGGCGCGACTGATCTTGCGCGAGACCCTCGACCGTCCCGACCACATGCGCACGCTGCTGGCCGAGTTCGTCCGACCTTGGATCGGGATGCTGGCCGAGCAACTCAACCGCGCGAAGAGCCAAGGCACTGTGCGCAAAGACGTCGACAACGAAGCATATGCCGTTCAGGTCATCGCGATGGCCGTCTCGGGCACAGCCGTCATCGATACGCTGCAAACGATTCTCCCGAATCATCCGGTTCGGGGCACAACCCGCGAACGCCACGTGCGTGAGCTCACCCGGGTAGCTCGATCGAGCTTGTACACGGACCACGATACCAAGAGGGAACATGGCTAACTTCTTCAAAGACAACGAAGACCTGCAGTACTACTTCGACAAGGGAATCGACTGGGAGCCTCTGGTTCGGATCACCGAGCACGACTTCTCCGATGCGGATGCTGGAGGCCACGAGAACCTGACCGAAGCGATGACGTTCTACAAAGACATCGCAGAGATGGTCGGCCAGTTCGTGGCCGAAGAGATCAAACCGTACGAAAAGGAGGTCGACGAGAAGGGTGTGCAGCTCGTCGACGGCGAGGTCGTCTTTCCGGAGCGTCTGCAGGGGATCTTCGACAAGATCAAGGACCTCGAGCTCCACGGCCTCACGGTTCCGCGCGAACTCGGGGGCATGAACGCCCCGTTGCTCCTCTACTTCATCAATAGCGAGGTGATGGGGCGCGCCGACGTTTCCGTCATGGCCCACCACGGGTTTCACGGGGGCATGGCGATGGCCGCGCTGGTGTTCTCGATCACCGAAGGCAGCTCGGAAGTCGACCCGGAAACAGGACGCATCACGAAGACGCGTTGGGCGCAGATCATTCGCGAGATCTCAGCGGGAGACGCCTGGGGCTGCATGGACATCACCGAGCCCGACGCCGGGTCGGACATGGCGGCACTTCGCGCATTCGGCGAGCAAGATGCCAACGGCGATTGGTTCGTCACCGGCGAGAAGATCTTCATCACCTCTGGACATGGGAAGTACCACTTCGTGATCGCGCGGACAGAGGAAGCCGATCCCAATGACCCGATGGCCGGGCTCAAGGGGCTTTCGATGTTCCTCGTACCCACGTACGAAGAAGACGCGGACGGGAACCGCAACCGGATCGTTCAGATCAGTCGAGTCGAAGAGAAGCTTGGCCACCATGGGTCGGCGACTTGCGGCCTGGTCTTCGACAAGGCGCCGGCAGAGTTGGTTGGTAAGCGGGGGGAAGGCTTTCAGTACATGCTCACCCTCATGAACAACGCTCGGCTCGGCGTCGGCTTCGAATGCCTGGGATTGTCCGAGTCCGCATACAGAACGGCAATCGCCTACGCTTCCGAACGCTCTTCGATGGGCAAGACGATCGATCAACACGAAATGATCGCCGACTACCTTGAAGGGATGCAGACCGAGATTCAGGGAGTCAGGGCACTGGCGATGACCGCCGGCTACCACGAAGAGATGGCTCAGAAGCTTGGACTCGCGCTGAAGTTTGGTGGGACGAGCGGGGAAGCACGCGAGGACCTCGAGCGCGCGCTGAAATCGCACCAGCGCAAATCTCGTCGGATCACGCCGATCCTGAAGTACGTCGCATCCGAGAACGCGGTCGCGCATTCGCGGCTCGCCCTTCAGATCCATGGTGGAAACGGCTACGTGACGGAGTACCTTCCGGAGAAGCTGCTCCGGGATTCACTCGTCATGCCCATCTATGAGGGCACGAGTCAGATCCAGGCGCTCATGGCGATGAAGGACACCCTCGGTGCGATCATCAAGAACCCGCAGGCCTTCGTACGCCGGGTCGCGCAAACGCGTTGGCGCTCGCTATCGGCGCGCGATCCGCTCGAACGACGGGTCGCCGCGCTCCAGTCGGTCGCACTTGCGGCTCAGCAACACTTGGTGCTGAAGACGGCGGGCGACAAGTTCAAAGGCCTGGTCGGAAAGCCCCTCGGGGAATGGCCCGACGAGCTCACGAAGAACTGGGACCCCAAGCGTGATTTCGCTTTTGCGATGCTACACGCTGAGCGGCTCATTCAGCTACTCGGACACGCGGCCATCGCAGAGATCCTCCTCGCCCAGAGCAAGAAACATCCGGAGCGTGCCGAGGTTCTCGAGCGACACCTCGACCGTACGGAGGGGCATGCCCGTTTTCTCCACGACGAGATCACCACGACCGGCGAGCGGCTCCTCCAGAAGCTTTCGGGCGCGACCGCCGAAGCAGTTCAAGAAGCCGCGGAGTAGCGTCAGCCTTTGGGCCTCTGACGATACCACCCGTGGTCCAAGTACCATTGGTGGGCGCGCGCGATGCCGTCCGCGAGCGCGACTTCGCCTTCAAAGCCGAAGTCGGCTCGCGCGGCGTCTGCGGTGCAGGTCCACGCATCCTGGTCGCCCATCTTCTTCTTTTGCCGATTCAGCAGACGGGGCTTGCCGTCGATTCGGCTCATGACTTCGCCGGCGAACGTCGCCACCGATACAAGCGCTTCTGGAAGGTCGAGGGTGCGTGCGCGCTTGCCAACTTCCTCGACGACCATCGTTTGGAGGGTTTCCCAGCTTACGGCTTGCTCCGTCTCGAGAAAGTAGCCGCGTCCGACGGTAGCGGCGCTGTCGGACGCCTGAAGGATGCCGCGAACGCAGTCGTCCACGTAGACCATCGAGGCCACCCGCTGACGGTTGCCGAAGAACGCGTTGATACCCGACATCGCGCTTTGGAAGAGATTGAAATAGTCGACGTCGCCGGGGCCGTACACGCCTGACGGACGGATAATGGTCCAGGGCAAACCCGACTCCTCGACCACCCGCTCGGCCTCGAGCTTGCTCTCGCCGTAGTGCTCGATCGGTCGGCGGGGGTCGCTCTCACGAAGCGGGCAATCGGGCTTCGAGGGCCCGTACGAAGCCAGCGAAGACACCAAGACGAAACGCTGCGGCCAGTGCCCTGCGGCATCGAGCGCGGTGAGAAGGTTCTTCGTCGGTACGACGTTGCCCCCCCTAAAGTCGTCGAGCGTACGGCCTTTGGTAACCCCTGCGAGGTGGATGACATAGGCCGGGCGCTGGCGACGAACCACAGTTTCGAGGCATCCGACATCGGCGTAGTCGACGTCGATGATGCGGCCATCTGGCTCCTTGAAGTCACCGCGACGAAGCGACACGACATCGGATCCGCCCTCCTCGAGGATGTCGCGTAGACGACCTCCGATGAACCCGCTCGCCCCCGTCACGAGTACTTTGCCATCGAGCGAGACGTGAGTCATGGCCTTGTGGTGCACCGCGATACGCGCCGATGCAAGCCCGGATTGACCACTACCGACTCCTGAGAAACCCTAGGCTCGTGCTGGAATCCTTTCGAACGATCTCACCCGTCGACGGAAGCCTCGTCTTCGAGGGCCCGTTGTCGTCCAAGGAAGAGATCGAACGCACGCTCGCCGAGGCGAAGGCCGGCGCTGCCGCGTGGCGCAAGCTCGACCTCGGGGCGCGTTGTGCATGGGTCGCGCGTTTCGTTGAGCTCGCCGTCGAGCCTTCGGAGGCTGTCTCCTTGGAGCTGACCATGCAGATCGGTCGACCCATCTCGGACGGCCCGGGCGAGATTCGTGGCTGGCTCGATCGCGGGCATGCGATGATCGATCTAGCGCCCCAGGCGCTGCGCGACATGGAGCTCGAGAAAAAACCAGGCTTCACGCGCTTCATCCGGCACGAACCTCTCGGTGTCGTGCTGGTGTTGGCACCGTGGAACTACCCTTGGCTCACCGCCGTCAACGCGATCGCGCCGGCCTTGATTGCGGGCAATACCGTGGTGCTCAAACACTCCGAGCAAACGCCTCTCGTCGCAGCACGGATGGCCAAGGCGGCGGCGGACGCCGGCCTTCCCGACGGGGTGTTCCAGGTGCTGATCCTCGACCACGATGGCGTGCGCGATGTCATCGGAGATTCTCGGATCGATTTCGTCGCTTTCACGGGATCCGTCGAAGGTGGCCGCGCCGTCCAACGCGCCGCCGCGGCGCGGTTCATCGGGGTCGGGCTCGAGCTCGGCGGCAAAGACCCAGCCTATGTGTGTGAAGACGTCGACGTCGACCTCGTCGCCGCGAATCTCGTCGAAGGGGCGTTCTACAACGCAGGGCAATCCTGCTGTGCCGTGGAACGAATCTACGTACACAAGCCCGTGTACAAGCAGTTCGTGGACGCGTTCGTCGAACATACAAAGCGCCTCGTTCTTGGAGATCCGCGAGACGACACCACCACCCTCGGGCCCGTGGTGCGCAAAAAGAGCGCAGACGCGATTCAGTCTCAGATCGACCAAGCGACGCGCGCAGGCGCGCAGGCGCTGACCGGACCGCACGACTTTGTGGAGACGCGCCGCGGCCCCCCGTACCTGGCCCCAACCGTGCTGGTCGACGTCGACCATTCGATGGCGATCATGGTCGAAGAGACATTCGGCCCGGCGATCGGGATCGCGCAGGTGTCGAGCGATGACGACGCGGTGAGACGAATGAACGACAGCAGATACGGCCTGACCGCCTCGATCTGGACGCCGGATGCGGAACGAGCCTCCGCGATTGGAGATCGCGTCGACACGGGAACCTGGTTCATGAACCGGTGTGACTACCTCGACCCGGAGCTCGCTTGGGTGGGCGTCAAGGACTCGGGACGCGGTTGCAGCTTGTCGTCGCTCGGGTATCGACAGCTCACCCGACCGAAATCGTTTCATCTGCGGCACGCACTCGGCTAGCCTGGCCAACGCGAAACACGTCGCTATAGTCCGGCGCGATGAAGCCGCCGGTCCTCCGCTGCAACCACGTCACCAAGCAATACGGCACGTTCACGGCACTCGAGGACCTGTCTCTCGATGTGTACGAGGGCGAGATCTTCGCGCTGTTGGGGCCAAACGGAGCAGGGAAGTCCACCCTGATTCACTGCATCACCGGCATGGCGAAGCAGACCCAAGGGACGATCGAAGTGATGGGCTTCGACACCGTGCGCGACTTCCGCACGACGCGGCGTCTGGTTGGGCTCGTTCCTCAAGAGATCAACTACGATCCATTCTTCACACCGGTCGAGAGCCTGATGATCCAGATGGGGCTCATGGGGGTTGAACCTGACCGCGAGCGGGCGGAGGCCCTACTTCGGACGTTCGCCCTCGACGACAAGCGGAACGCCTACACGCGCACGCTGTCCGGCGGCATGAAGCGACGCTTGCTCGTCGCGAAGGCCCTGGTGCACGGCCCGCGGCTGCTCTTCCTCGATGAGCCGACGGCAGGGGTCGATGTCGAGCTTCGCCGCGAGCTCTGGCAGGAGGTTGAAGAGCTGAGAGCGTCGGGAACGACGATCGTCCTCACCACCCACTACATCGAGGAGGCGGAGCAGCTAGCCGACCGAATCGGCGTCATTCACAAGGGGGAGCTCCTCCTGGTGGAGCCGCGGGAGAGCCTGCTCGAACGCCACGGCGGACGATCCCTCGAAGATATTTTCGTCGACCTCGTTCGCGAAGCGGACGGAAGGGGCGTCGCGTGAATCGGGTCGCGTTGAAGACGCTCTTCGTCAAGGAGCTCCGACGATTCAGCAAGGTGTGGATGCAGACCGTGCTGAGTCCACTGGTGACTACCAGCCTCTACTTCTTGGTGTTCGGCGTGGCGCTCGGTTCGAGGCTGCGAGAGATATCGGGAGTCCCGTACATTCAGTTTGTGGTACCGGGCCTGGTCATGATGACGATGGTTCGAGACTCGTTCCTCAACACGTCGTCGAGCCTCTTCCAATCGAAGATCAACGGGACGATTCTCGATTTGTTGGTCGCGCCGATCGGCGCTTCGGAAATCATGATTTCGTATGTCGTCGCGGCGATGTGTCGCGCGTTGATCACCGGCGCCCTCGTCTTGGTGGTCGCGATGTTCTTCACGTGGTTTCCGATCTACCACTGGGGCTGGACATTGTTCTTCGCGCTCTTCGTCCCTGCAACATTTGCTCTGCTCGGCATTGTATCTGCGCTTTGGGCGGAGAAGTTCGACCACCTCGCGATCTTCCCGAATTTCGTACTCCTGCCTTTGGCGTTTCTCGGGGGGGTCTTCTACTCGATCGACATGCTTCCGGAACCGTGGAATGCGATCAGTCGGGTGAACCCACTCCTCTATATGGTCAACGGGCTTCGTTTCGGGTTCCTCGGAGTCGCTGATGCGCCCCCCGCGATGAGCGCCGCCGTGGTCCTGGCATCGTTCATCGTGCTTCTCTTCTCGGCCGCGATTCTGCTTCAACGAGGGTACAAGCTGCGGTCTTGATCGTGATTGCCCGCCCGTGCGAATCGGTGTACGACGCGTGAACCGGAGCCGGCGTGTCGACGAGGACTACCTACTTTTCCGACCCCGAAGCGCGCGCTTTTCTGCAGAAAAGAGTGGCGACCTTCGGTTTCATCGGGATGATTATCGGGCTCACGGCGCTCGGGTTTCGCCTGCTGATGGGCGTCCTATTCGGATACCTCGAAGACGAGCTTGTGGAGCCGAGCTTCGTCCTCCACGCGCTTTCGATTCTGCCTCTGCTCGCGACGTGGCTGATTTGTCGATCCGGGAAGCTCCAGCTCGCCACCATCGGCTTCGTCGAATACGCCGGCTTGTTTGGGGCGAGCCTCGGCTACATCGGGATGGGGATGAACATCCGCCCGGAGGTCGGCGCGGATACGATCACGGCATTCATCCTGTCGCTCATGCTGTTTGCGAGGAGCGTGTTCGTCCCGAGCACGGGGCGTCGCACCGCGGTGCTCGGAATCCTGATCGGGATTCCGTTGGTTGCGGGCATGTACATCCACTACCTGACCGTGGATCTGAACATCTGGCTGAAATTCGGTTTCAACGAGACCTCGGTGTCGAAGTACCGCGTCGCCGCGTCGCAATCGGTCATCACGATCATGTGGTGGACGCTCACGGTAGGACTCGCCAGCCTCGCCTCCCGCGTGATTCACCGGCTTCGCCAGGAAGTCAGCGACATTCAGAGCCTCGGCCAGTACCAACTCGAACGCAAGCTCGGCGAGGGGGCCATGGGGATCGTCTACAAGGCCACGCACGGGATGTTGAAGCGACCGACGGCGATCAAGCTCCTCCGCCCGGAGATCACAGATCCCGAGTCTCTCGAGCGTTTCCGGCGCGAGGTTCAGCTGACCTCGAAGCTCACACACCCAAACACGGTGACCATTTACGACTACGGGCGAACCCCGGACGGCTTGTTCTATTACGCGATGGAGCTGCTTTCGGGCGCGACGCTGTCTCAAGTGGTCGAGGCGAGTGGCCCGCAGCCGGTTGCGAGGGTCGTCAAAGTGTTACGCGACGTGGCCCTGGCGCTCGATGAAGCGCACGACGCCGGACTGATCCACCGCGACATCAAACCGAGCAACATCATGTTGGCGCACCAGGGGAGCGAGTCCGACGTCACCAAGGTGCTGGACTTCGGGTTGGTGAAGGACCTCGGGACGTTGGACGAGCTTGACCAGACGAACACCATGTCGATCAAGGGGACGCCTCACTATCTGAGCCCGGAGGCGATCCAGGACCCGCCGACCATCGATGGTCGGAGCGACCTCTACGCACTCGGTGCCGTCGGGTACTACCTCCTCTCAGGCGACCACGTGTTCGAAGGCAAGACCATCATCGAAGTGTGTATGCATCATGTGCATACGGAGCCACGCCCCCTCACCGAGATCGCGACCGGTGTCCCGCAAGAGCTCAACGACGTCATCATGCAATGTCTGGCGAAGTCGCAATCCGATCGACCAAGATCCGGGCAGGAGCTTGCGGACACGCTCGACCGACTGCTCGTGCCTCCCTGGACGCGTGCGCAGGCGGAGGCTTGGTGGGGCGAATACGGCGCTGCGATCGATGACAACCTCGAACCCGTGTCGGGCGATGTGCCTGGCCAGAATGTCGCGGTCGACCTCGAACGCCGGTAGGACGCAAGGAGGCGCTTTGACCGGCTTTTCCGGTGGCGGAGCGGGCAGCTCGTCCCCTTGGCGCCCCAGCCTCTTGACCGTCTCTGCGATTCGACCCACAATAGCGGAATCATGGTCCAGCAGGCCACATCAGCAGCACCCATAATCGACGCGAGGCACGATAGCCTCGTCGGCGGTGTTGTAGTTGTACTCGGCCTCATTATTAGCCTCCTGCTAGTTACGCAGGCATAGGCGGGGACCAGACCACCCACACACGCAACTCGAGTTTTCTGGCCCCCGCATGAATGTGCGGGGGCTTTTTTTGTTTCAACCAAACCGATGACCGACCGACAACCGATGAACCCAAACAAACACTGTCAGCACAAAAATACAGGATCCCGAGCGACGTCGGGCACGGCGACGCTCGTTCCCAACCAGGGTGCCCGGTCCTACGTCGACCCGGCACCTTTTTTGTGGCCTGATCACCGCTTGAATGCCGCTCGGAATCGTTTAGTTGGAGCGGACCAACCCACGAGGAGACCGTCGTGACCCCCGCCAATCCCAAGCTCAAGAACCGTATCGGCGAATCCCTTTCCGGGGCCAGTATCATCTGGGAATCGTTGGTACGAGAAGGGGTCGAGGTCTGCTTCGGGTATCCGGGCGGCGCGATCATGCCCGCGTATGACGCGATGATTGAGTACCCGATCCATCACGTCTTGACCCGGCACGAGCAAGGCGCCTCACACATGGCGGACGGCTACGCCCGCGCTTCGGGTCAGGTCGGCGTGTGCATTGCGACTTCGGGTCCGGGCGCGACCAACCTCGTGACGGGCCTGGCGACGGCGATGCTCGATTCGATCCCGATGGTCGCGATCACGGGGCAGGTCCCTTCTCATTTGATCGGGAGCGATGCCTTTCAGGAGACCGACATCACGGGTTGTACGATCCCGGTCACCAAACACAACTACCTGGTCACGCGACCCGAGCAAATCGCGCCAACGATCCGAGAGGCCTTCTACATCGCGCGCTCGGGTCGGCCGGGGCCGGTGGTGGTCGACATCACGAAGGACGCGCAGCAGCAGAGCTGCGTGTTCGAGTGGAACGACAACGAGATCGTGCTCCCCGGGTACCGACCCGACTACGCGCCACTTCCCGAGCAGCTGGCGGAGGCCGTGCGGCTCATCCAGGAAGCGAAGCGCCCTATCCTCTTCTCCGGGCACGGCGTGATGAAGTCCCAAGCGATGGAGACGTTGCTCGCCTTCATCGACAAGACCGACATTCCGGTGGCGTGCACGCTGCTCGGGCTCGGCGGATTCCCGGCTTCTCATCCACGCAACCTCGGAATGATGGGGATGCACGGCGAGACTTGGGTCAACAAGGCGATTCAGGATTCCGACTTGGTGATCGCGGTGGGGATGCGGTTCGACGACCGCGTCACCGGGAACCTGAAGACATACGCGCCCAACGCCAAGAAGATCCACATCGAACTCGACCCAGCCGAGATCAACAAGAACGTTCGCGTGGATGTCCCCATCGTCGGCGACGCGCGAGAGGTCTTGGAAGAGCTCATGCCCCACGTCGACAAGGGGGAGCGCTCCGATTGGCTGGCGTACATCGATGAAATCAAAGGAGATTCTTCCGTTCGCGACATCAAGAACCTGCCCGACCTCGGCAAGCTCTTCGCCGCACACGTGATCCACGACATCTACCGTCACACCGACGGGAAGGCCCTCGTCGTGACCGACGTCGGCCAGCACCAGATGTGGGAAGCGCAGTACTACAAGCACGACTACCCCATGAAGCTGCTCACGTCGGGCGGGCTCGGAACGATGGGCTTCGCACTTCCCGCCGGTATCGGCGCGAAGTTCGCCAAGCCTGAGGAGTCGGTGTGGGTGATCGTTGGCGACGGCGGCTTTCAGATGACCTATTGCGAGCTGTCGACCTGCGCGCAGGAGGGGATCAAAGTCAACGTCGCCGTGATCAACAACGGGTTCCTCGGGATGGTGCGGCAGTGGCAGGAGTTCTTCTTCGGCGGACGCTACGTGGCGACGCCCTTGAAGAGCCCGGACTTCGTGAAGATCGCGGAGGCCCACGAGCTGACCGGAATCCGCGTCGAGTCTCGAAGCGAGGTCGAAGCGGCTGTCGCCAAGGCGGAAGCGACCGAAGGAACCGTCGTCATCGACTTTCGCGTCGAGCAGGAAGACTCCGTGTATCCCATGGTGCCCGCCGGTGCGAACCTTCACGACATGATCCAGCGACCATCGAAGCCGGGCGAGTCCGAGCACAACCCGATCTTCGAAACCGGGAAGGACGAGTGATGTCTAGTAGCGTGAAACGAACCTTCGCCGTCTTCGTGGAAGACAAACCTGGCGTGCTGAACCGAGTTGCATCGCTGTTCCGCCGCCGAAGCTTCAACATCGACTCGCTCAACGTCGGCACCACCCACGAACCCGGCGTGTCGCGCATGACCATCGTCTGCGATGCGGACGAGGACAAAGCCAAGCGCATCGAAGCCAACTTGTACAAGATGGTCAATGTGCTTTGGGTCGACGACCTGACCCACAAGCAGTCGATCAACCGGGTGCTGGCTCTCGTCAAGGTGAACTGTGCCAGGGAGCAGCGCGACGAAGTGCTGAAGGTGTGCGAGGTGTTCCGCGCTCGCGCGATCGACATGTCGCCCGAGCGCGTCACCATCGAAATCACCGGACCGCAGGACAAGGTCGACGGCCTCGTCTCGGTCCTTCGACCTTTTGGCATCCTGGAAATGGTGCAAACCGGGACGGTCGCGATGACTCGCGGCGTCGAAGAGCACGACCTCGCCCATCCCACAGTGCCAGCCTCACGCGCGAGCGCG
>JBCCHE010000040.1:0-46319 GCA_039028875.1 Myxococcota bacterium
AGCTCTTACCTCACCCTTTCACCCTTACCGCGCGGCCTCACGGCGGCGAGGCGGTTTGCTTTCTGTGGCACTTTCCTCGGGGTCGCCCCCACCAGGCGTTACCTGGCATCCTGTCCTGTGAAGCTCGGACTTTCCTCCCGTGCACCGGAGCACACCAGCGATCGCTTGAACCTGTCTAACCGGCAGAAGGTAAGTCCCTCATGCGCGGCCTGCAACTACATCGAGGTGCCGGCGGATCCACCCATGCCGCCCACGCCTGCGTTGCCACCAGCGCCCGCGTTGCCACCGGCTCCCGCATTGCCACCGGCGCCTGCATTTCCGCCAGCGCCGCCGACGCCGCCGACGCCACCTTGTCCGGCGCTTCCGCCCATGCCACCCATGCCGCCGATTCCAGGGTCTCCGCCGGTGCCGCCGGTCGCAGCCTGGCCGCCGGTCCCGCCGGTGCCCCCTTGGCCGCCGTCGGGCATTCCTGCGTCAGGGACGCCGCCATCGAACTCGACGACGCGTTCGCACACCTGTGTCTGGCACTCGGCACGCGCAAGGCTCGCACATGGGACGATCCGGCCGTCCGCGCACTTGAACTCCTGACAGCATGCGAGTGTGTCGGCGGGGTCCTGGCACAGGGCGACCCTTCCGCTCGGACAAACGGTTTCGACACCGCTCGTGCCCGAGCACCCGACCGCCAACAACGCCAACCCCACGAACGCGCGTACGTACATCCCCCGACAATTCTAGGGGATCAGGCGGTTGACCCCAAATCCTTCCGAGGCGAGCGCCCAAACCGAGCGCGAATCGGCTCGACGAAGCGCTCGAGGTCTGCGGAATCACCGATGATGTAAAGAAGCGGAAGCAAGCACGCGAGGGTCTCAAGCAAGTATTGTTCGTCGTACCAACCGACGAGGAACTGAATCGCCAGCCCTGCCATCACCATCAGAATCATCGCGACGACGTAGCGCAGGCGCTCGATCGCCACAGGCGCCATCAAAACGACGAAGCTGTAGTAGTAGCAGGTGAGCTCGAAGAACCCGATGATCAAGATCGTGCTGCTCGCCAGCACTGCCCAGCTCGGCATCCGTCTGGCCGCCGCGGCAAGCAGCACGAACATCCCGAGCAGGATCAGGGCGTGCAGCCAGCGCCGATCATGCTTGGTCTGTTTGCGGATCTGCTTCCAGTTCGACCAAGGATCTTCGAGGCTCGAGTTCTTGGTGTAACGCCCGACCTTGCTTGGGCGATAGGAGAGGAGTGTCGGGAGGCCCATGTGGTTGGTGAGTGGCGTCTCCGCATGTTTCAACGTGTTGCCGAGGAAGTCGGTATGCGCGTCCGTTCCGTTGATCGCCACGCTTGCCGAACACAGAACCAACACACCGATCAGGCCACCCGCGATGAACCGTTTGTCCTCTCGGTTGAGCCACGGACGATCGATCTTCTTTCTTCGAATGAAGCGGTCGATGAGTGCCGCGCCCGGTCCTCCCGCGAGCGCCGCCGGAAAGAGACGAAGGAGCGCGCTCCACGACAGGGCGATGCCCGAGAGCATCGGCCATCCCTTCTTCAAGAGGCACACCGCAGCGACCGCCATGAAGAACCAAGGCACGCGAGCGAAACTGCCTCCTGTCCAGAAGTACGCCCATGGGTACCCGGTCCCCCAAACGAGCACCCCGAGAGCGCACGCCCGGAGGCCAAAGGCCCACAGGATCATCAGGAACGCGCCCGCGTAGAGCAGCAAATCGATCATCGCGTAGCGGAGGATGCGCGCCCGAAACGTCGACATGACTTTCCCGGCGACGCGAACGGTGGGGTTCTCGGGCACCTGCGCTTCCCAGCCGACGTTCGTGAGCGCGGCAGCGACCATGTTCGAGATCGGGCTCGCGTTGTACCCATGGTCCATGACCATGTCGCGCCACCACGAAGTGCCCATCACGGTTCGGAACGACCGGGCGTCCTGCTTGAACGCTTCCCAACGCTCGGGCGAGAAGTGCTCTTCGCACGACTTCTCGTACCGACGAACGTCGTCTTCGCTAAGGAAATGGAGACGGTTGTCGGTCAGGTCCCGAATCTTGCGCTTCTTGAGGTCACTCGCGCCACGGTCCTGGTAGTCGGCGGCGAGGACGCACTCGTAGAGCCGCTCGTACTCGTTCTCTTCGAAGTACTTGGAACCGATGTAGTAGTGAAAGGTGTCCCAGTAGTGGACGATTCGCGAACTATGGTAGACGCCGAAGTTCACCCATGCCGCGGCGCACGCGAGGACGACACACAGAAGCGCCCCGCGCTCCCACAGCGCGGCCGAGGTTCGCTTCGTGGCGATTCGCCATGCTCCGATGGCGAGCCACACGGCAAGGAGGGCCAGCACCACGTAGAGCCCCCACTCGGCAAACCATGGCGCATGTTTCGCGCCATGGAAACGGTAGGTCGAGATGCCGAGCATCGCCAGGGCGAGCACAACCGCGACGCCGAGCAACGCCCGGCGCTCGGCCGACAAGAAGAGCGCAACGAAGAACAAGAGACCGAGGAAAGCGAGACCGAACCGGTACCGGTGGTCTCGCTTCTTCATGATGTTCTTCCAGAGCCAGCTCGAAGTCGCCTTGACCTCGACGGGGGGCGGCCACGTTGCCGGCGGCTCACAGAACGCCTGGATCTCGCTCAGGCTGTAGAAGTTGTCTCCGCCCTGTGCGCGGACCCGGAGGAAGCGGCCATTGCCCGACAGGCCGCGCATGCTTCGGCGGCGCATCCCTTCACCCCGAATCGGGTCGGCGGTCCAGAGCTGCCTGAACACCCGGCCGTCGTCGGAGAGTTCGACGATGTACTCGTCGTTGTTGTCGCCCTGGAGATCGACAGAGGTGATGGTCGTCGGCTCACCGAGGTCGAAGGTGACGAACCCATCGGCTTGGATCACAGAGGTGAGTTCGGTCTCCCAGGGGTCTCCCTCGGTGGCCATGACGCCGTTGGTGAGGCGTTGGCTCGCCGTGGACCCGCGGACCCCGGACGGACGCTTGCCCTCCAATAGATTGCCACTGGGACATGCAGGCTCCTGCGCAGCAACCGAGGCGCTCGCCATCAAGACAAGGAAGACAGTGGTGGCCACTCGGGTCACGACGGCGCGCACCGTACGCAACGGAGGGACCGCTGACAAGTCGGCGACCGTCATTCGAAGGAGTCGAGATCGACCCGAAAGATCAGGAACGGCGGGCTCAGTGGCATCATGAGAAGAGACGAGCTGATATCGCTGTAAATTGCGTAAAGTGATCCGTCGGCCGGCCGGACGGTGGAGGTGCCGGCGGGCGCGGAAGTGCGCGTGAGGGTCGCCGTCGCCCAATCGTCATCGGAGACCATGCGGAAGATCTCGCCTGGGCTCACGATCGCAAGATAGAGGTCACCATCGAGGAAGCTCATCCCGTCGGCGGAGCCAACCAGCTCGGGGGTGGTGGTGATACCGGCGATGTTCGTGGGGTCCGCCCGATCGATGCGGAGCAGGCGTGGCGTCGTCGCAGGCGCGAAGGTTTTCGAAAGCAGAACGTATGCGTCGTCTTCGCTGACCGCGATGCCGTTCCCGCCGAACTGAGCATTGTCCGAGGCGAGAAGGGGATCGTCGGCCCAGGTCTCCACCGTGCCAAGATCGGCATCGGCTCGGTAGATCCGGGGGTTGGCCGAGTCACTAACATACGCGAGGCCGCCCGCATCAAGGGCGATGTCGTTGCAAGTCGATCCTGACGCGGTGTCCTCGAGGTTCAAGGCGAGGGTGCGCTGGCCGGTCTCCAAATCAAAAACCCATACCTGCTCCATCACGACGTCGACGCGCCTCGCGCAAACCCAGAGCCGCCTCGCAGCGGCGTCGGCCACCATCCCAAGCGTTCGCCAGCTCTCGCCGACGGGAGGTTCGAAGAAGATCGCTTCGGTGCCGTCCGCTGCGACCTGGGTGATGTTGCCCTGGGTCTCGCTGCCGACGTAGAAGCTCTGTCCTTGGGCATCAAACGTGCCGCTCTCTGGAACGAGCTCTTGATCCTCCAGCACATACTCGTCGAGCAATCCGGAGCCACCTGCGCCGCCACCCCCAGCGCCCCCGTTCCCCGAGGAATCGTCGCCACAACCGACCCATGTTCCGACCAATATCGCCAAAGCCAAGTACCGCATCTGACACCTCCAGCGTTCGATGGCGGGACCCTAACAGACGGTCGCCATTGGGATCCAGTGACCGCATCCGCCATAAAAAAGGGTGCCGCCCAACGGCGACACCCTCCCCCCTGTGGCCCTTGGAGTGGCGACTAAGTCACATAGTCTTTGAGTCGGTCGACGCCGCGGAAGTCTTGCAACCGCGCTAGGCCGGCCGTCTCGACCTGCCGCACGCGCTCGCGGGTGAGGTTCATGATCTCACCGACCTCTTCGAGCGTGATGCCGCCGCGATCGGCAACATCGAGTGCACAAGTCTCCGTCATTTCCCAGATCTCGAGGTCGGGGAAGTTGAGCTTGATCGAGCCCCGAACCGGATGAACGTCGATGTAGAGGTGGTACTTGCAGGAGACGAACGGGCACGGGCGCTCCATGTCCTTGCATTCCGATCGGCTCTTGGGTTTCCAGTAGTCGGTCTCCGGATAGAGCTCGCGGCCCCGATTGAGCTCCGCCTTGCTGAGACGCCGGATCGAAATGGTGCGAGCGCGTGCCCTCGAGCGGCGCTTTCGACGCCCTCGTCGCTCGTCCTGCCCGGGTTCTGCGAGCGCGTCCGCGAGGGACTCCCGTTCCGCCGACTCGGCCTCTGATTCTGCCCCCGCATCCTTCTTCACACCTGCTGCGTCCTTCATTGGTCTTTCCCCCTCCAATTTCGTCAGACAGCCGCCCGGGCCATGCGCGCGCGCATCGTGAGGCGCCGCTCGATGACCTCGAGCTTCTGGACGAGCTCTTTGCCGAGCTCGCGAACTTCGTTGAGTGCGTCGGTGACCCCCGGATCGTCGCCGCTCTCGCGCCGCTGCTCTTCAACGGCGGTCTCGATCGCCTGATGCACGCGGTTGAGCTGTCGGCTCAGAGCGTCGATGTCCCCGCGGACGAAGAGGAACTCCTTCTGGATCTCCTCCATCGTGAAGCCCTGATTCATGAGCCTGCGGATGTGGTCGATCTGCCGAACGGCCGTCGCGGGGTAGAGGCCTTGCGAACCACGATGCTTGCCCTTGCGTCCCACCCGAACGCTCCTCGGCAGCAGCCCAAGTTGCACGTATTTGCGAAACGTGGCCTCCGTCAGCCGTGATCCCCGCGCAGTGAACGCGTCGACGATCTGCTGAACGCTCATGCCGTTCGCGTTCGCCTGCTCGATGTCCTCGAGTTCGCGGTCGGACCAGTTCTGCTCCGGTTCTCGATGGCCGCGATGTTGTCCTCTAGGTAGAGTCATTTGAATAACTTATAGCGAATGTATTCTATTGAAAATAATCCTGTCAACGCCTAAATGCGTTTAGTTATAAGTATACGAAATGATTAGATTTAATTTATCGACCGCAGCTGCTGACGATTAGGTTGCGATCGGAATACGGGGTCGAAGATCCCCGCTCTCGTCGGGCGAGCGGACTGAGCTGAGTGGGTTTTCGCGGTGCGGGGTCTAAGGGGCTGTAATAGATGGGGTTGGCGGGGTGCGGAGTGACCCCGATAATTGACGGGGGGGCGGGGAGGCGGTAGGCGGGGACGAATGGATTCTCGGGCGTTTCGACGGTTTCGGCGGAACAAGGGGGCGCTGGCGGGGCTGGGGTTGGTCTTGGCGGTGACCCTCCTGGGGGCCATCGGACCCTGGTTCGCCCCGTTCGACCCGGGCAAGCAGTTCCCTGACCTTTTGCTGGCGAGCGGCCTTCCAGCCGGGCCCAACGTCTCCCCAGGCCACTGGCTCGGCGGAGACTTGTTGGGGCGCGACGAGTTGAGCCGGCTCCTGACGGGGGCACGGGTCTCGATGATGGTGGCCTACATCGCGACGGCCATCGCAGTCGTGATCGGCGTCACCTTGGGCCTCGTTTCGGGCTACGTGGGCGGCCGCCTCGACGCCGCACTGATGCGAGGGGTCGACGTCGTCCTGTCGATGCCGTTCCTCCTGCTCGCCATCGTCATGCAGCGAGTTTGGGACAAGCCTGGCATCTGGACGATCTGCGTCGTCCTCGGCGTGCTGAGTTGGACGACCCTCGCGCGCATCACCCGGGCCAAGACGATGGAGGCGCGCGAGCTCGACTATGTCGAGGCGGCCCGCGCGCTCGGCCTGCGACACGTTCGCATCCTCCTGCGACACGTGCTCCCGAACGTCGCCGGTCCAATCATCGCCATCGCCACGATCCTCGTGGCGCGGATGATCATCGCCGAAAGCGCTCTTTCCTATCTCGGTCTCGGGGTCCGACCGCCGACATCAAGCTGGGGCTCGATGCTGAGCAACAGCCAGTCCCTACTGCTCGGCGTGCCGAGACTCACCCTCTACCCCGCCGTGTTGATCAGCATGGCGGTGTTCGGTTTCAACCTATTCGGGGAAGGACTACGCGATGCGTTCGACCCCAAAGACTAACCGCACCGTCCCCGGTTGGGTCGGCGGACTGTTGACCTTGGTGGTGGGCGCCTTCCTTTTCGGATGGGTGGTGACTCATTTGCCGAGCCCGCCCGAAGGCCCGCGTTTCGTCGGCTCGGGCAACGAGACACCCCGACCTGGCGGCACGTTCATTTTCGCCGAAGGCAGCAACATTCACACGCTGGACCCGGCGTTCGCCTACGACACCCTCTCCACCGCCGCCTGCCGGCTCCTCTACGACGCGCTCCTCGACTACGACTTCAATGGCGACTTCGTGCCGAGCCTCGCCGCGGAGCTGCCCACGGTGACCGATGAAGGCCGAACCTTTCGCTTCAAGCTGCGGGAGGGGGTTCTCTTCCACAACGGACGGGAGCTCACGGCACACGACGTGTCTTGGTCGATGCATCGGCTTCTCAGTCCTGGCATCGGGTCTCCAGGATACCCCTTCTACAAGTCGATCCGCGGCGCCGAGGCGTATCATAAAGGCGAGGCCCCGCGCATCGAGGGGATCGTCGTGATCGACGACGCGACCGTGGAGTTTCGACTCCACGAAGCCGACCAAACCTTCCTCAACGCCATGGCGATGCCGTTCGCATCCCCGCTTGCCAAAGAGCACGTGGAGCCCCTCGAGGCAGCCGAGGGTCCAACCGCGGTCGGCCGCAACCCGGTGGGCACGGGCCCGTTCTCGCTTCGCCGGTGGGAACGTGGCGTGCAGGTCGAGTTCGATCGCTTCGACGACTACTGGAACCCGATGGCGCGAGTCGATCACATGGTGTTCCTCGAGAACATCTCGGCGGACGTCGCGAGCGCACGCTTCCGGAACGGCGACCTCGATATCATCTTCCGCCCGAGCAAGGTCAACCGGCTGTTCCTGCGGGACTCGAAGCCGTGGGCGCCTTACGTCACCGAAGTCCCGTCGGCAGGCGTCTTCTCGCTCACGCTCAACTGCGGCCTCCCTCCGCTCGACAACGTGCACTTGCGTCGCGCGATCGCCTATGCAGTCGATCGCTCGAAACTCGAACGCCTCGACCCAGGAAAGGTGATTCCGGCGACCCAGGTGTTGCCCCCCACCCTGCCCCCCTACGACCCTGACCTCCCCGAGGGACAGAAGTATGACCTCGAAGCGGCCAAAGAAGAGATGCGGCTGGCCGGATACCCGGATGGTCTCCCGGAGCCCATCGAGATGTGGGTTCGGTCCGACGGCGAGGCGCTATACGCCCAACTCTTCCAGCAAGACCTGAAGGCGATCGGCATCGAAGTCGAACTCAAGATGGTCACGTTTGCGACCTATCTCAAAGAGGCAGGGCGCCCCCGTGTGGTGCAGATGGCGTTCAGCGGGTGGCACCAGGACTTCCCGGATGCCTCGAACTTCATGGACATTCTGTTTCACAGCCGATCGATCCACCCGGAGAACTCGGAGAACCGGTCGTTCTATCGGAACTCGAAGCTCGATTCGATCCTCGACCGTGGCCGCGCCGAAGTCGACCGCGCGAGAAGGCTCGAGTTGTACGCCGAAGCCAATGCGATCCTCGCGACCGACGCCCCTTGGGTCTTCCTCTACTACCCGGTCGACCTCTTCGCTTGGCAACCCTACGTGAAGAACTTCCGGCCGCATCCCGTATGGCTCAACGAGTACCGGAACATCTGGCTCGACCTCCCTCGGCGTCGGGTGAGCCAGTCGACGTACGACGCAGACGCGGAGGCTGCGCCATGACCCGCTTCCTGCTGAAGCGCGCCTTTTGGGGGCTTGTGGTGCTGCTCTCGGTGCTAACCCTCGTCTTCTTCTTGATCTTCGTCGCTGGTGACCCCGCGGCCACCGTCCTCGGCCCTCAAGCGCGCGCGGAGCAGATCGCCGACTTCGAAGCCAAGAAGGGCCTCGACCAGCCGGTGGTGACGCAGTTTCTGAGCTACCTCGGCGTCGCACGTTGTGTTCGAAAAGACTCCCCGAAATACCAGGACGAAAACGGCGACCGCGGGTTTTGCGGCGTGCTTCAAGGCGACCTCGGCGAGTCCTACTCGCACCACGAATCGGTCGCGAGCGTCATTCGTTACCGCCTTCCGCGCACGCTTCTCTTGGCGTCGATGGCGATCCTATTCGAGCTTCTGATCGGCCTCACCGCGGGAATCCTCGCGGCGCTCCGCCACAACCGTTGGTCCGATACGACGATCATGTTCGGGACGTTTCTCGGCATCAGTCTGCCGACCTACGTCACCGGGCCGCTCGCGCTCTTGGTTCTCTCGTTCCTGCTCGGTTGGTTCCCGTTCGGAGGCTACGGCGTCGATCCGCTCGATCACATCTATCACGGCGTGCTCCCGGCGTTCATTCTCGCCATCGCGGGCGCCGCGACGTACGCCCGGGTGATGCGCGGTGAGCTGATCGAAACCATGCGGCTCGATCACGTTCGGACCGCGCGTGCCAAAGGCATGCGTCCGGGTCAAGTCGTGATCCGGCACGGCCTTCGCAACGCGCTCCTTCCGGTCGTCACGCTGATCGGGCTGAGCCTTCCTCTGTTGGTCGGCGGCGCAATCATCACCGAGAAGATCTTCGCCTGGCCCGGCTTAGGGCTCCTGACGATCGAAGCGATTCACTCGCTCGATGCGCCGGTGATCATGGCCGTGGTCCTGATGTTCGGCATTGCCGTCCAAGTGGGGAACCTACTCGCCGACGTGGCTGTCGCGGCTCTCGACCCGCGCATCCGACTCGAAGATTGACCGAGTCAGGGTGAGCGCTTCGCGCGCGGCCGCACGGGGTAAATCAAACGGTCGCCATCCCGACGCGGCGCGAGAACGGCGAGAGCCCCGAGCTGGATCTTTTTCCGACGCGCGTCGGCGAGTTTGAGGATGCACACCCCATCGCCGCCGAGGCTTTCGATCTTGCAAAGCCCGAACTTGGCGTGGTCGAGCCAATCGCCCTTGGCCGGGGTGTACGCCACCTCGTGTGTCGTGGCCTCGGCGGAAGCCTTGGCGGCCATGGCCCACGTCACCCCCGTTGTCGTCGCCGAATCCGGCGTGGCTTGGTCCGCCGCCGCGGGCATACCCGATTCCTCATCGGCCGATCCACCATCCCACAGGTGAAGCCCGGTCGCCTCGTCCCGCCGTCGCGTCAGCGCCACCCCCTCGAGCTCGACCATCCGAAACTCGAGGGCAAAGACGCGCGCCTCGACGAGGTGCCCCCCAAGGACGTGATGTGCTTGGCCGTGTGGGCTCACCGTCGCGCGTAGATGCCAAAACGGCTCGTCGCCCCGGCGCGAGAGATTTCCCTCCATCGACAGCACCTCACAAGCCCCAATACGGTGCTCTGGTTGGTAGGCCTGGGCCTGCTGATCGTATTCGGTGAGCGTGGCCCACTCGAACGCCCCGATCGCGGTCAGCCATGCGGCCTCGAGCTTGTGCTCGACCACAAGCTCGGCGAGGGCCCCACGGAGGTCGAGCCCCCGGGCGACGCGTCCCACGAGACTGCGCGAAGAGCCCACTCTGAAAGAAATTGTCATCCTTTGTTGGCGGCGCGGGCGAGACGTTCGTCCTTGGCGTCCACCGCATCGACAAAGAGCTTGAAGTACTCGCCACCACTCCAAAGCGCGAGGAAAAGGCTCAGGTAGAGGAGAATGAGCCCCGCCCCGGCGAAACTGAACTCGGTCTGGTAGAAACCGAAGTCGACCATGTACCGCTGGTGGACGATGAGCATCAGCAGAGCCACCATCTGGAGCGCGGTCTTGTCCTTCCCGGCCTGCATCGCCGCCATCACGACCCCTTCGCTCATGGCGATCGTGCGGAGCGCGGTCACCGAGAGTTCGCGGGCGATCATGATGATGGCCGCGACGACCCCGAGGAACGGGAGCCTCCCGAGGTAGGCCAAAAAGATCAGGGTGGCCATCACCAAGAGCTTGTCTGCAAGCGGATCGAGGAACTTGCCGAGTACGCTGATCTGGCCCCAGCGCCGCGCGAGGTACCCATCGACCAGGTCGGTCAGGGCCGTCCCGATGTAAACCATTGCCGCCCAGAAGTTCGATCGCGGCGTCCCATCGGCCAGTAGCCATAGGACGACGGGGATCAGCGCAATCCGAAGCATGGTCAGCAGGTTCGGCAGGTTGATGGCATCCTGGCGAATCGAGCTTCGCTTGGGTGACGGCTTAGAGTCCTGGAGCTCGGCTTCCATCCCGGCGAGATCTAACCCACCTTGCGTCCCGCGTCTGCCGTGGAGTGGCAAAATAGTGACCCTGCGGCGCAATTCCAAGCTGCCAGAGCGGAGGAACCGCCCGAGCGGGGCGCGCAGCCTACGGGTCCTTCGTGAACCGACTCAGATCGCGCAGGAGCGTCTCGGGCACCGCTATCTCGGGGGTCTCGAGCGATCGGGCCTTGCGGCGCAGCCACCATACGAACCCGCCGATCATGGCGAGTGGCACGAGGGTCAGCAGGATCGTCGTGTCGACGAACGCTTGTCGGTTCTCCTCGAGGGGCGAGGCGCAGGTCGGACACGCCGACGCAAACCCCGCCATGGAACCGATCGCCCACGCCATCCACGAGAGAGCCCAGCGCATCAGAGGTACACCAACCAGTAAAGCAGCGGCCACACGCCGACGACGAAGTACCAGAAGATCTGGGCCGGCCAGAAGGTGTACGGGCTGAGCTCGCCTCGGACGAGCTTCTTGTACGTGTAGAGGAGAATCGCGAAGCCCGCGACGACATGGAGCGCGTGCGTCCCAACGATGAGGTAGAAGAAACCGCCAAGCTGCCCCGAGGTGAGAGTCAGCCCCTCCCGAATCAGCGCAACCCACTCCGCCCCCTGAAATACGACAAAGAAGCCGCCGAGGACGATGGACGCCATCAGGAGTGGCTTCACCCGCGGAGCGTGCTGTTTGAAGGCGCGGTTGGCGAAGAAGAGGCACACCCCACTCGCAAGGAGGGCCACGGTATTGAACGCGGTCTCCTCGATCGGAAGCCTCGGCTGGCCCGGCGGCGGCCAACCGCCGATCGCGTTGCTCTTACCGATGATGAATGCGCTGATGAGACCGGAGAAGAACATGATCTCCGTGCCCACGAAGATCAGCATCCCCATGACACCGTTCGGGAGGAGCGGCTCGCGCTTGGCCGGCACCTGATAGGGGCGTCCTAGTGCGTCATCCGGCATGTGCTTCCTCCTTTCTCAGTGTTCGCTAGTGGGGTTCGGCGCCCTCAGCACCGTGACTCTCGGTTCCGGTGGCCTCTTGCGCTTTGAGGGCGCGGTCGATCTCTTGTTCCGCTGCCACGTTCTGCCAGTTCGTGCCCTCGTGTCTCATGACATCTGGGGACACTCCGGCAAAAAACAAGAGCATGAGCATCAACATCGTAATCAGAAGGTACGTGATGTAGCGCTTTTCGATGCGGAGGTGCATGAAGTTGGCCGCCACGAGGTAAGCCTTCACGATGGCGATCCCAAAGGCCGTGATCAGGGTGATCATCCAGCCCTTGATGGCATGGGCGCCGACCCCCGCGGCCATCTCTTCGATCGCCGGTGCCACCACGGGTCCGACGATGCTGACGACCAGGAGCGCGAGCAAGATCCCCCATATCTTGACGTAGTAGCTCTGCCCGTGCCCTGTGTGTTCCTCGTGTTCAGCCATCAGTCCAACCCGTTCTCGACCCTCACTTCGCGATGTAGAGAAGGGGGAAAAGGAAAATCCACACGATATCGACGAAGTGCCAGTAGATGCCGATGAGCTCGACCCGGTGTAGCTCGAGCTGCTTTCGCGCATCGTTGGCAATGATCAGCATGATGATGCACCCGCCGATGACGTGGAGCGCGTGGAGCCCCGCGGCGGTGTAGTAAAACTGCCAGAACCCGTTCGCCGTGATCGTGTAGCCGTGGCTGATCTCGATTGTCCACTCGACCGCCTTGATGCCGATGAAGATCAGGCCACCGACGCAAGTGCCGACGAGCCAAGCCGCGGCCTTCTTGCCGTCACCCTTCTCGGCCGCGTGGTGCGCCAGCACCGCAAAGAGAGACGAGGTCAGCAGGACGAATGTATTGACGCCGCCGAACCAAGGGTTGGTGTGCGACGCGTAGTCGGCCCACTCCGGATGACCGAGGCGGTGCATGAGATACGACATCAGGAGGCCGCCAAAGATGACGATCTCAGAGCCGACTACCCACCAAACGGCGAGCTTGCCGGTGGCGATGCCGGTCGCGCTTCTCGTGGTTGCTATGGGTCTCGCACTCATCGGGTCCTCGTCACTCTGCCGGTGCCGTGTCGGGCGGAACGTCTTGGGGCCAGTAGTCCTCTTCGCGGCCCGGGACGCTGTACTCGTATGGCCCGCGGTAACAGTTCGGAAGCCCTTCGGGCCAGTTTCCGTGGGGTGGCGGCGAGTCGGCCGTCCACTCGAGCGTGTTCGACTTCCAAGGGTTCTTTCCGGCGGGCTTGCCCTTGAAGAGGCTGACCACGAAGTTCACCAGGAAGACCACCTGGAACGCAAGCATGACCAAGAGCGCCGTCGTGGCGAATACGCGCAAGTCCTGGAGGCCCGCAAGGTCGGGGAAGTTCTGGAAGTTGTAGATGCGGCGATGCTGGCCGGCCGCGCCCAGGATGAAGAGCGGAATGAAGATGCAGTTGAACGCGATCGTCGTGCCCCAGAAGTGAATCTTGCCGAGCGTCTCGTTCATCATCCTGCCGAACATCTTCGGGAACCAGTACGTGATGCCCGCGTAGAAGCCGATGATGGCAATGGGGAAGAATGTGTAGTGGAAGTGAGCGAGCACGAAATAGGTGTCGTGGAAGTACACGTCAGCTCCGCTCGCACCGAGGAAGATCCCCGTCACGCCGCCGATGAGGAACTCGGCAATGAAACCGAGGGCCCAGAGCATCGGCGTGGTGAGCTGAATCGAGCCCCCGTAGAGGGTGGCGATATACAGGAAGAGCATCTCGGCGATCGGAATGGAGATGATCAGCGTCGTGACCGTAAAGACGTTGGCCATCCGCGGATCGATGCCTGCGATGAACTGATGGTGGGCCCAAACAAAGAAGCTGATGATGCCCGTGGCGAACACCGTGAACAGAATCAGCTTGTAGTTGAAGAGCTTCTTTCGGGCGAAGGTGCACATGACGTCCGCGACGATCCCCATCGCGGGCAGCAACACCACGTAGACCTCCGGGTGGCCGAAGAACCAGAACAAGTGCTGCCAGAGAATGGGATCACCGCCGCGGTTCGGGTCGAAGAATCCCGTTCCGATCGACTGGTCCATGAAGAGCATGACCGCACCCGCGATCAGCGGCCCGACGGAGGCCATGAAGAGGACGCTCGCGATGACGATCATCCAGAGGACCATCGGGATGTCGTACATCTTCATTCCGGGCGCGCGCGAGTTCATCAGCGTCGTGATGAAATTGATCCCGCCCAACAGGAAGGCCACGAACTCGAGTGCCACCGCAAGGATCCAGAGCTGAGCTCCAAGGGGCGTCAGGTTGTACTCTGCGTTCGCCGACAACGGTGGGTAGGCCGTCCATGCGCCTGCAAACCCGCCACCCGGGACGAAGAACGAAGCGATGAGGATGATCGCGCTGATCAGGAATACCTGGTACGAAAGCCGGTTGATCCGAGGGAACACCATGTCGTCGGCGCCGATCATGAGCGGGATCAAGTAGTTGCCGAAAGCCGCGATCAACATGGGCATGGCCACCCAGAAGATCATGATCGTCCCGTGGTTGGTCACCATCGCGTTGTACTCGCCCTGGGATACGACCCCGAAGCCCGGGACGCTCTGCCCCGGGTAGGCGAGCTGCATGCGGAAGACGTACGACATGTAGCCGCCGATCAGCGCCATCGCCATGCCGGTGAACATGTACTGCATCGCGATCACTTTGTGATCGGTCGAGAAGACGTACTTGCTCCAGAAACTCTGTTCGTGGTGGTGTTCGTCGTGCCCGTGGGTTTGGGTCTCGTGCGTTTCGATCGTCGCGGTGCCTGCTTCAGCCATGATTCAACCCTTCAGCGCCCCGTCGCCGATGCAAGTGTGGTTCCGCCGCTCGACACCCATGCGGCATGCTCCTCGGGCGTCTCGATCACGACCCGCGCGCCCATGATCCCGTGCCCGATGCCACACATCTCCGCGCACTGGATGTCGAACGTGCCGGTCATGGTCGGCCTGAACCAGCCTTTCATGATTCGGCCTGGGATGGCGTCCTGCTTCAATCGCCAGACCGGGACCGAGAAATCGTGAAGGACGTCTTTCGAGACGAGTTCGTACTGGTAGGTGAGCCCTTCTTGGACGTGAAGCTCGTTGAAGGTGTCGATGTCGTCGTCGGTGTCGAGTACGCCATCTGGGCCAGGGTGCACGAAGTTCCAGGCCCACTGTTGCGCCACCAAGCGGACCGTGGCGTCGGCCTCGGGAAGTCGCTGCTTGATGTTGTACCAGACCATGACCGCCATGAAGACGATCACGAGGTCGCAGACGATAATCGCTGCGTGCGGCCACGAGATCCAACGCTTGAGGTTCTTCTCCTCGCCGGTGACGTACTGTGCGCGCGTCCCTTCTTTGCGGCGGTACCGAAAGATCAGGAAGAAGAACATGATGTAGGCGAGCAGCCCCCAAAACCCAACGAAGACGGCGACGAGCGCGATCAGTGAATCGATGTCGCCCGCGAAAGACGAACCGACCGGCACGAGCGAGCCGATCATGGAGTCCCCGAGGGGAGCGAAAATACCTTTGATGAAGTCGTAGAGTCCTTGGAGCATCGCGATTCCTCAGGCGCGTAAAATGAAGACGAAGACCACCGCGACGAACACAACAGCACCGCCCATCGTCCACGTGAACCAGAAGCGTGCCTCTTCGTCGGGTTTGCGGTTCTTGCCAGCCATCTAGTCTACCCTCGTGTCTTCCTGGTCTTGTTGACCCTGAAGCGTGCCAATGTACGCGATCACGTCTTTCATGGCCTGTTCGTTGGGTAGGGTCATCGAGAACGGTCGCATCTTAGCACCGGTCACATCGTCCGGGTGGGTCCCTCTGCGCCCCTCCTTGAAGTTCTGAAGCTGCGTGAGCAGGTACCAGTCGCTGGCGTGGTTGAGCGGCGGGCCGTACTCGTCGATGTTTCCGCCTCCATCTTCACCGTGGCACTGGACGCAGGTTGCGAAGTACACCTTGCCGGTTTCGGGGTTGCCGCCTTCGAGCGTGGGAGCCGGCTTGTCGCCAGGAAGACTCGCCACGTACGTCGAAACCAGGTCGACTTTCTCATCGGTATCCATCGCTCGCGCCATGGGCCACATGCGTTTTCCACCGAGATCTTCGGGGTGCCAGCCACGGTGGCCTCGCTTGAACTTTCGAAGCTGCGCCTTCACGTACCAGCGTTCGAGGCCTGCGATCGCGGGCGCCCCGATCACCGGATTGCCCTCCCCCGCAGCGCCATGGCATTGCGCGCAGCCGTCGTAGAGCTCAGCGCGGTACTCGACGCTCTCTTTGTCCTCGCGCATCTGACACGCGACCAGGACAAACGACAGCGCGCTGACCAGGACAAGTTGGCCGATCGTCTTCATGACCCACCCCCAAGCGACTTCACATACGCGACGAGCGCCTGCACTTCTTCGTCCGGGAAGTTGTACGGCGGCATCGTCTTGCCGTAGCCCTGTACCACCTGGTCCCACGAGTTGACGATCGAGTTCGCGATGTACGCCTCGTCAGCGATCACGGTCTCGCCGCTGGTCAGCAAGCGCTCCTTGCCGAAGAGACCGCTCCAGTTCGGGCAAGGCTGCTGACGCTCGCCGTCGATGGCGTGGCACGCGATGCAACCCTTCGCTCCGTAGAGCTTCTGTCCCCAACACGCGTGGGGGTCGGGGGCGCCTTCGCACTCAGGCGGCATCGTCACCTCGCCCGGCACGAAATCGATCGCTCCGGCGAACGACCACCCGTTGATGGCCGAGAGGTCCTCCGAAGGCGACGCAGCCACGGCGACGAGCTCCTGCCGCGGGGTTGCGGCCAGTGCGGCCATCGCTTCGTCGATCGGTATGGTCCCGGACTCAAGAGTGGCTTCCTGGGCTTCGGAGACGATTGCGTATTCGTCGTCCGGCCAGTTTTGCTCGGCGCGGTCCGATCCACGGCAACCGATTCCGCCCACGAGGAGCGCGGCGGCAACTGTCAGAGTGTGGTGCTTCTTACTCATCCGTTCGTGTTCAATCGGTTGCTCAATGGGTCTGGTGATGGTGTTCACTTCGAAGAAGACGTGGGTCGCCGATCGGGACCAACGGGACGCGGCCAAGCCGCCAGAAGACATACGCGAAGAACGCGCCGCCAACGAACAGAAGCGCGCCCACATCAGCGGGCTGCACCTGGAAGCGACCCGCCTGTGGCAGAATGAACCAGTAAATGTCGACCGCATGCATGAAGAGGACCCAGAAGCACATGGCCTGAAGCCAGCGCAAGTTCTTCTTCTGAACACGAGAGATCAGAAGCAGGAACGGCGCCACGAAGTGACCGAAGATCAGCAGGTAAGAGACCGGCATCCAGCCGCCCTCCCACCGTTTGTGGAACCAGGTGGCCTCTTCCGGAATCCCTGCGTACCAAATCAACATCCACTGTGAGAATGAGACGTAGGTCCAAAAACAGATGAAGCCAAACAAGAGCTTCGCCAGGTCGTGGAAATGGACTGGATTGAGGGTTTCGCCAACCAAGCCTCGCTTGTAGAGGCTAAGGCCGATCAGAATGGTGAGTGCGAGAATGGCCACCGCCGACCCTGCGAAAATCACCACACCGAAGATCGTCGAGAACCATGCGGCTTCGAGCGACATGAGCCAGTCGAAGGCCGCGAAGGTGAGTGCGCTTCCGAAGAGGATCAATGATGGCGCTGCAAGGCTTTGCATGCGAAGCGTGTGCTTCAGGTCGTGGTCTTCGTCCTGCCGCCGAGACCAGCCGAAATACGCGAGCGCGATCAACGACCAGATCAGAAAGTAGACCACGGCCCGGGTCGTCCAGCCCCGGGTGTTGAGGTAACCCGTCTTGGCCTCGACGATCTCGTGGTGGAGCGCCGCCTCTTGAGGGGTATGGGCGTGCTCTTCGCCGTCGGCGTGCGCGCCCTCGGCGTGATCGCCTTGATGGTCTTGGGCCTGAGCAACCGTGGCACCGAGCTCGAGGAGGCCGTGCTCTTCGTCGCCATCATGGTCTTCGTGGTGATCGGAGTCGTGGTGCGCACCATGACCGGCGTCCTGCCATTCTTGGTAGATCGGCACTTTGTGGGCCGCGACGCCGATGATGAACGGCAGTGCAAGCACGAACACCACGGGTGCGCCCGACATGATCACCTCGGGAATCCTCCGCGAGGAGACCCCCCAATGCGACGCGGTGAGGAACTGAATCAACACCAAGAACATGGCGCCAAGCATCAGCGTCACCACGACGAACAGGCCAAACAAGTACGCGTAGCTAAGCCGTTCTGGACCCGCCGTTAGAACGGCGAGCAACCCGCCGACCCCCGAAAGCACCAGCGGAACCAACCACGCGCGAGGCCAAAAGCCATCGCCATCGACTCGGTAGGTCACGGTCTCGTTCGATTGACTCACTGCGCTTGCTCCACGGTCGAGGCGTCTGCTTGAGGCGCTTGGGTCAGTTGGAGTGCGCGCACGTACATCACCACCGCCCATCGGTCGGTGGCTGGAAGATTGTGCGCGTAGCTCGGCATGTTGCGAACCCCATTGGTGATCGTCGCGAAGATCTGACCGTCGGGGACGTGGCGCAGGCGGTCATCGTGGAAGGTTGGAGCGACGAGGCCGGAGGCGCCGAGTTGGTCGGCTCGCCTCGACACCATCCCCTTGCCGTTGCCAGAGTACGAGTGACAGGGCGTGCAGTAGATGTTGTACCGGTCGCGCCCCCTCGCGATGACCTTCTCAGGGCCACCGAGGGCAGCGACGAGGTTGTCGGGCACCTCGAGGACGTACTGGTCGTCGGCGGTGCGCCCCGTAGCGAGCGAAAGTGACGCCGGCACTTCGCGGGACACGGTGCCTTCAATCGCGGGCCGCATCGACCGCTGGTCCTCGAAGAAGGGCTTCTTCTCCTGCGTGTCGTACCGCGGCTGGTTGTACATGTTGCGGATGCCGACAATCGGTGGCTTGTCGGTCTCCCAGCCGACGCAGCCCGCTGAGAGCAAAACACCGGCCGCGACCGCGATGAGGACGAAGCGGCTCATGCGCCCTCCTCCACCAGCTCGACGTAGGTCGCACCGGTTGAGTCCAGCAGCGCCTTGGTGCGCTCGAGATCGAACTTCTGGTCACCAGCCTCGATGGAAATGAAGAACTTGTCGTCGGTCGCGGCCTCGAACCGGTCTGACTCGAACACGGGGTGGTTGTGTTGCGGCAGCTTGATGATGCCGAAAAGGCCGAAGAGGGTCGCAAAACCTGTGAACAGAATACCGAGCTCGAACATGATGGGCACCATCGATGGGAACGCACCCGGGGGCTTGCCGCCGACGATGATCGGGTATCCCCAACCGATGTCGAGGAAGTTGATCTGCCAGTTGTTCATGTACTGAATCATCAGCACTGCGGTACCGACGCCGAGCATCCCGAAGATGAACGAGATGATGCCGATCTTGGTAGGCTTGAGGCCCATCGCCTCGTCGAGTCCGTGGAGCGGGTACGGGGTGTGGCAGTCCCACTTCTGGTAGCCCGCGTCGCGAACCTGCATGGCGGCCTGCGCGACCGCGTTCGGCGTGTCGTACTCGGCAAGAAAGAGTGCCGGCTTGGTCGGTGCGGTATGCGTTTGTGCTTCGTCAGACATCGTTTCGCCTCACTCCGCCGGAACCGGGGCCGGGGCTGCGCCGGGCGCCTCGTGTGGTTGCTCTGCGTGTATGTCCGGATGGGCCCCGGGCAGCGTGCCTTTGACCTCCGCGATGGCGATCATCGGAATCCATCGGACGAACAGCAGGAAGAGCGTGAAGAACAACCCGAAGGTCCCGAGATAAGTCAGGACGTCCGTGGCCGTGGGATGGAACATGCCCCAAGACGACGGCAGGAAGTCTTGGTAGGTCGAGGTCACGATGATGACGAAACGCTCGAACCACATGCCGATGTTGATGAGGATGCTCGCGATGAACATGATGGGAACGCTCGTCCGCGCTCGCTTGAACCAAAAGATCTGGGGAACGACGACGTTGCAGAAGACCATCGCGTAGTAGGCCCACCACAGGGGCCCCCAGTTGCCGTTGCTGTCGAGGATGCCCCACCCAAGCCTGTTGTGGAGGAACACCCACTGCTCGTAGGGGTTCGACGAGTACCACGCGATGAAAAACTCCATCGCGTAGGCGTAGCCGACCAGGAGAGCCGTCCCGAGCATGAACTTGTTCATCAAGTCGAGGTGCCGCACGGTCACGACACGGTGCATCTTGAAGACGCTCCGGCAGATCAGCATCAAGGTCGTCACGAGGGCAAAACCACTGAACACCGCGCCGGCGACGAAGTACGGCGGGAAGATCGTCGTATGCCAACCGGGTACGACCGACGTCGCGAAGTCGAACGAAACGACCGAGTGAACCGAGAGGACCAGCGGTGTCGAGATGCCGGCGAAGATGAGATAGGCGCGCTCGTAGTGCTGCCAGTGACGATGGGCGCCGCGCCACCCTAGGGCAAAGAACCCGTAGACACGTTTACGAACCAGGTTCTTCGACCGGTCACGCAGCGTCGCGAAGTCGGGGATGAGACCGATGAACCAGAAGATCACACTGATGAGCAGGTACGTGTTGACCGCGAAGACGTCCCACATCAGGGGGCTCTTGAAGTTCGGCCACATGTCCATCTGGTTCGGGATCGGGAACAGGTAGTAGTCGAACCAAGGACGGCCGGTGTGAATGGCTGGGAACATCGCGGCACACAAGACCGCAAACACCGTCATGGCCTCGGCGAAACGGTTGATACTCGTTCGCCATTTCTGGCGGAACAAGAACAGAATCGCCGAGATCAGCGTGCCTGCGTGACCGATGCCGATCCACCAGACGAAGTTGGTGATGTCCCAGGCCCAGTAGACCGGGGCGTTGTTGCCCCAAACGCCGACGCCTTGAAACACGAGGAACCCCAGCGCCCCACCGAGGACACCCAGAGCGCTCAGCGAGAGCAAGAACAGCAGCCACCAGCCGCGCGGCGCTTTGGTCTCGGTGACCCCGGCAATCGTCTCGGTGACTTCGTGGGCCGTGGTCCCCTCCGGAAGAAGGTACCGTTCGCCGAGTTCCGTGATCGGTGCTTCGTAGCTGCCCATGGCCTTCAGCTACCCTTTCTTTCGAGGGCGGGGTTCGGGTTACGCACTCGCGCGAGGTAAGTCGTCCTCGGCCGGGTCCCGAGCTCGGAGAGAAGCTGGTACTGCCGGTTCAGGTTCTTCATTTTCGTCACGCGAGCGTTCGGGTCGTTGATGTTGCCGAACGTTATCGAACCACTGGGGCAGGCGTCCTGGCACGCTGTGCTGACCTCACCGTCCCTGATCTTTCGGTCTTCGCGTTTGGCGGCGATCTTCGCTTCCTGAATCCTCTGGACGCAATAGGTGCACTTCTCCATGACACCACGCATCCGAACCGTCACGTTCGGGTTGAACTGAAGCTTCCTGGACTCCGGGAAGTCTCCGTAGAAGGCCCACTTGTCGTCGAGGTGGCCCTGCCAGTCGAGGTAGTTGAACCGGCGAACCTTGTAGGGACAGTTGTTCGCGCAGTACCGCGTGCCAACGCACCGGTTGTACACCATGTCGTTGAGCCCCTCCGGCGAGTGCACTGTCGCGTTGACGGGGCATACGTTTTCGCACGGGGCTTCTTCGCATTGCTGGCAACTCACGGGCTGGACGGCGACCTGTGGGGAATCTTGGTTGTCGCCAACGAAGTACCGGTCGATCCGTAGCCAGTGCATCTCCCGACCCCGCTCGACTTCGATCTTGCCAACCGAAGGAATCGTGTTCTCGGCCTGGCAAGCCACGACACAGGCGTTACAGCCGGAGCACGACGCGAGATCGATCGTCATGCCCCATTGGTAACCTTCGCTGTAGTCCTGCTGCTTCCAAAGAGGCGGCGTGTTGACCGGCTCGACCGACCGGTACGATGCGAACTCGGGCTCCTTCTTGTACTCCTCGAGCGTCGCGTCGATCGCAATCGGGCGGCCCTCCATCCGATCGTGCGTCTGAGTCTGCACGAGGTTGTAGCTCTCGGGCCGCGCCTCTGCTTTGACGCCGTTCACGAAGTCCATGCCACTCGAGGTACGAATCGGATTGACGTCGAACCCCTTTCCGTTGCCGTAGCGCCCCGCCGCAGTACGCCCCCACCCTAGCGTCAGCGTGACGCAGTTGTCGGCGTGCCCTGGGAGTGGCCAGACCGGCACCTCGATCTGACGGTCGCCAACCGTGAGCCGAATCATCTGGCCATTCTCGAGCTCGAGCGCATCACGCGTGGCCGGTGACATGATCGCCGCGTTGTCCCAGACGATCTTGGTCATCGGCGCTGGAAGCTCGAGCGCCCAAAGGTTGTTCGCGTGCTGCCCGTCCCAAAGACCGTTGTCTGGCTCGAACGAGACCTCGAGGTTGGTTGCGCTCACGAGCTTTCGCGGCATCGGTTCCGAGAAAGCCTCGATGATGCCCTGAAGTGCAACGGGTGGCTTGGTTCCCCTGGGAACGAAGAGGATGCCGGAGTGCAGGCTGCGGCGCCAAACGCCCTCGGGGCTGGTGTCCTTCTCGGGCGCGCCGAGCCCGAGAAGCGCTTTGGTGTCCTTCTTGACCTGCTCTGCGTGCGTCGCCTTGACGATATCGTGGCCGCGGGTGGTCTCCTCGCCGGCGAACATCGCAAGGAACTCGATCGCACTTCGAGCACCGTAGAGGGGCGCGATCAATGGCTGCTGCACCGCAACCGCGCCGTCTTGAGCTTGCTGATCGCCCCAAGTCTCGAGTTCATGGGCGAGCGGCGCATGCCACGAACACGCAAGCGTCGTCTCGTTGCGGTGGTCCGAAAGATGAACCGAGGTGAGTCCCTCGCGCGCCAGGAATGCGGGGAAATCGAGGTCGGCTGGCGCATCGTATACGGGGTTGCCGCCGATGATGACCAGCGATGACATCCCTTGTGATTCGTTGACGAGCGAGCCAATGCTCTCGAGGCTCGGCGTCTCGTCAGCGTCGACTTCCGGCCCGAAGAAGGTCGTCCGCCCGAAGTTCCCGAGCGCTCCGTTGATCGCATTGACGAGTGCATGCACGCGAGGCGGCTGGGAAGCGCCTGCCAACACGATGCACTGACCCTTGTTCGCGAGAAGGTCGGCCGCAGCGGCGAGAAGCCACTCGAGCTGGAGCCCCTGAAGCTCGTCTGGGTTGAGCTGCGACTGCAGTACCTTCGCCAACGCGCCCAGATTGTCGACACCGCGACTGGCGAGCCCAATGACGAGCATCCGCGCGTACCATTCGATGTCCGACTGCGGCGAACGAAGCCGGTGGTCCGCCATGCTGCCGGTCGCCGTGAAGTTGGACTCGATCACGTACAACCGATTCATCGGCTGGTCGGGCGATGTAATCGCCCGCGTCGCCGCAAACCTGCGGGAAGCGGCCACGGAGCCGGGGCCTTTGCCGAGGAAGTCCGACCCGAGGGACAAGGTCACCATCGACTTCGAGTGATCGTAGATTGGCGGAGTCGCCTTCCCCTGAAGTGCGAGCCGAGCGCCCTCGCGCGCGTTGTCGTCGTTGACCGGGCTGTACGTGTGGAAGGTCGACTTCGGGAACTTGGCTTGGACTTTGCCTCGCATCACGCGGAACGAAGGGCTGTTGCTGATCGGCGCCAGGATCCGGAGGCCAGCGCCTTGGTCCGCGGCATGCTTCTCCGCCAAGCCCTCGAAGAACGCGTCGAACTCTTCCGGGGTGGTGTCCTTGAGTGCACCACCGTCACGGATTGCGGGTGACTTGGATCGGTCCGGGTCGTAGAGGTCCCAGACGTAAAGCTGGCCGCGCGCATCGGTTGCCCCGAGGCTCGTCGGGAACGCGGTGTTGCCCTCGATCTTGGTTGGCCGACCGTCGTGACTGGTCGCCACGACGCCCAGCGCGTCGCGTCCTCGAGCGGTCACCGTGGCAAAGTGCGAGGGGATCCCCGGGATGAGGTCCTCGGGCGCTTTGCTATAAGGAAAAATGACACTTTCAGGCCGTCGGATACAGCCCTGAAGCCCTGCCGCCAGGGCCGCGATCGACGACCCTTTGAGGATCGCACGACGACTCACGAGGGTGGCCGGGTCGACGAGCTTCTGCGCGAACCCACCGGGCTGCTCTTCTTCGGCCAGTCGGTTGAGCTCTTCGATCGAACGGGCCTTGTCCTCGAGGCTCCGCCACATCGAAGGACCCTTGCCGGGGTTCGTTTTGTATGGCTGGCGACGGGTCATCGGTGGCACCCCGAGCACTGCATGGGTGGATTGAGTTCGGCCGCGACCTCGGCGCGCTGCGCGAGCCACGCTTCGTCTGGCTCCCAAGCCATATTCGTCACCTCGTCCTTCGGTCGGATGTGGGCCTCGGGGTTGCGGTGGCAGTTGAGGCACCACTGCATGGCAAGTGGCTCGACGATACCGACCA
Source organism: Myxococcota bacterium (assembly GCA_039028875.1). GTDB lineage: Bacteria > Myxococcota_A > Polyangia > Polyangiales > Houyiibacteriaceae > SG8-38. Next base: position 24,027 of record JBCCHE010000040.1, read on the forward strand.
CTTCCATCTGGTCGATCCGGCCATGACACGACACGCACCCAACGCCCCCTGCGAGGTGAACGCTGTGGTTGAAGTATGCGTGGTCGGGAATCTGGTTGACCCTGATCCAGGGAATAGACTCATTGGTCTCCCAGCTGTCGCGAACCAGCGAGAGCTTCTCGGATTCGGTGTGCACCAACGCGTGACACCCCATGCAAGTCTGGGTGGGCGGCACCATCGCCTCGTGCGAGCGCTCAACCTGTGAGTGGCAGTAGCGGCAGTCGAGACCGAGCTCGCCGGCGTGAAGCCGATGACTGTATTGGACTGGCTGATTGGGCGTGTACCCAACCTGGAGGTTCGTGGGCGCGAAGAACACCCAGAACAGAACGAACACCCCGGTTCCGAGGCCCCCGGCTACGACCGCCAGGGCGAGGGGCAAGTAGTTCAACTCGCGGGGGAAAATCTGCATGCTGCGTGTTCTCTCAGAGTTCTCTCAACGACCGCGCCGCCATTTAGGCGAAGCTCGAGGGTCGGACAAGTCGCTTCGCCATTTTTCGACGAAGATCAGCTACGGTGACACTCGCGCGGGATTGCCGCGCACAACACTGCCTCTCCCTGCGGGCCCGTTAGGGTCGGGCTGTACAAACGTCAACCCGGTCGAGATCCCTAACGCGGAGCCCTATATCCCTGGCCTGTCGCCGACGGTCAAGTCTCGTTTTTGCAGCGGATCCCAACCGCAAGTCCGTCTGGCGTCGGAACGCACACCGAGAGGTAGTCCGCAGCCATGTCCTGGTGAAAACGGCGCATCGCGTGCGCGGCCTCCGAGTCATCGAGAAGATTGCCGAAGAGGTATGCGTTGTCGCCAATGAGCAGGCCTCCCTCCCTCAGGTGCTCGGTCGCCCACCGCCCATAAAGGTCATACCGGGCCTTGTCCGCGTCCAGGAAAACCGCACAAAACGGTCCGGATGGGCTGAGTTCCGGAAGACAGTCAACCGCGTCGCCTTCGATCACCGTCACCCGACGGGCCTCTCCGGCCATCGCAATCGACTCCCGGGCCACGGCGGCGTGGGCGGGATCGGCCTCGAGTGTCCAGACATGGCCGTCATCCGGAAGCGCGCGCGCCATCCAAAGCGCCGAATAGCCAGCCAGCGTTCCGATCTCCACCACGTGCCGCGCGCCAACCAGGGTCAGCAACAGCTGCAGCGTCCTTCCCTCCGCCGCCCCCACCTGGATCTCGGGCATCCCCCGGCGTGCGGGCGCGCCGAACGCTTGCGCGAGCCCTGCGTTGGGCGGGTGGTGCGTCGTGGACAACCAATCGAGGATTTGTGAGGTGGCGTACCGTTCCCCGGCACGCGAGGCGTTGTCGGCCATTAGAAACTCCGGTGGTTCGTCAAACTATTTTCCTGCAGTATCGCTATTTTCCGTTCCTACCGTTACAATCCAGAGAGTGCAGAGACCATCCTCACCGCCTCCAGCACCGCCGCCCAATACCCCGCTCGGGGACTACACACTCGTCGATCGGATTGCGGTGGGTGGCATGGCCGAGGTCTTTCGAGCACTCGAGCCGCGGGCGGTTGGGGAGCCGCGGGTCGTCGTCCTGAAGCGGATGCTCCCACACATCGCCGACGAATCCCACGCGCAAGAAATGTTCGCAGAGGAAGCACGCCTCGCGAGCCGGGTCACGCATCCGAACGTGGTGCACGTGCTTGGCCATGGCGAGATCGAGGGCCAGCCCTACCTCACGCTCGAGTACGTGCCTGGATGTGATCTTTGGCGGCTCAATCGGCGCCTCACGCACGAAAGTAAACGCCTCGAACACGACCTCGTCGTGTACCTGGTGCGACAGATCCTCGAAGGGCTCGACGCCGTGCATGGCGCGACCGACCGGGACGGCAGCGCGCTCGGCATCGTGCACCGTGACATCAGCCCATCGAACGTCCTGATCTCGATCCACGGGGACGTGAAGATCGCCGACTTCGGGATCGCGCGCTCGGAAGCCGATGTGTTCACGCCCGATACCGCTGCGCGGGCCAATGGCAAACTCGGCTACCTCGCGCCCGAACAGGTGTCGGGCGGCGACATCGACCATCGTGCCGACCTGTTCTCCGCAGGGGTGATCGCGGCCGAGCTTTTCATGCGTCGTCCGCTGTTTGCGGGGGGCAGCGAGCTCGCCGTCCTCCTCGCGATCCGGGACGCTGAAGTCCACCCTTTTGTGGAGTTCCTGCCGCAGCTCCCTGAAGGCCTAGGCGCGGTGATTCTGAGCGCGCTCTCAGCGAAGGTCGACGAGCGACCGCCGACGGCACGCGCGTTTTGGGCTGCCCTCGAACCTTGGCAGAGTCGACCCGAAGACGTGCTTCGCGCCGAGCTCGCGAAGATCGTCGGGGAGATCGCGACCGAACCGCGGACCCGACGGACCTCGGCCGACACCGTACCGAAGGCCACCATGCCACCCACGCCAATCCTACTTGCGGACGAGCACCCAAGTACGACCAACGTGACGCCACTCGAATACAAGATTCGAAAGCCGAATGGGGCCACCGTCGGGCCGCTGCCGTATGCCAAGGTCGTCGAGGCGGTGGCCACGGGCCAAGTCACCGGCGATGACAATGTGAGCGTGGCCGGGGGAGACTTCCAGCCGCTCTCGACGCATCAAGACCTCTACCGGCATGTGCCAGCATCGCGGATGACCCCGACGACGACGCGAATCGCGTCGACCGCTTCGGCGGAGCGCAGCGTAGAGTTCGACAACGGCGGCTTCGTCGTCGCTTTGGTACGAACCCTGGTGACCCGGAGAACGGGGCTCTGGCTTTGCGAGCAGGGAGGAGTCCGCAAAGAGGTTTACACCAAGCTTGGGGTGCCAGCGTTCGTGACGAGCAACCTCGCCGGCGAGTTGCTGGGCGAGCACCTCGTCAAGAAGCGGGTGATCAATCGCAGCGAGCTCGACATGGCGCTGGCAGTGATGCCGCGCTTCGAAGGCAAGCTCGGGGACACCTTGGTGGCGCTCGGCCTGGTCGAGCCGCTCGAGCTGTTTCAGCACATCGCAGAACAGGTCCGAGAGAAGCTGCTCGACCTCTTCACATGGGCGTCTGGAACCGCCATGTTCTATGAAGGGGTTGACCCGCCGAGCAGCGGCTTCCCGCTTCGATTGGATGCGTGGGAAATCCTCGATCGCGGACTGCAGCGCCGTATCGCCGAAGGTTTCGAGAACAAGCTGATCCTGGAACGCGGGGGCCGCCAAGTCGTGCAGGCCGACCGTATCGATACGGCCGTCGCGACCGCCAAGCTTCCAGCGGACATCCAGGCGGCGCTTCGCCTCTGCAAAGAACCGCAAACGGTCGACAGCCTCGTGGCCTTCGTGGCCGACCAACCCGAAACGGCCGACCCCGGTCGCGGACACCGGGTGGTCGCCATTCTGCTCGCGCTCGGTGCCATCCACTGGACCTAGCGACAACGCTCCTTGACCCCTACGGACGCGGCTGCTAGCTCTCCGCCGGCTTTTTTGCGCCGAATTCCATAGGAGTCTCCATGTCCAACGTACGTGTCCTCGTGTCTGACAAGCTGGCCGAGGCGGGCCTTGATGTGCTGCGCGAGGCGCCGGGTGTCGAGCTCGAGTTCCGCCCCGGCATGAGCGAAGACGAACTCTGCGATGTGATCGCGGACTACGACGGGCTCATCATTCGCTCGGGAACCAAGGTGACCCCGCGGGTCGTCGAAGCCGCAGACAAGTTGAGGGTCATCGGGCGCGCCGGAATCGGCGTCGACAACGTCGACATCCCAGCAGCCAGTCGGCGCGGAATCGTCGTCATGAACACGCCCACGGGCAACTCGGTGACGACCGCCGAGCACGCCCTCGCGCTATTGGCGTCGCTTGCGCGGCGGATCCCTCAGGCCGTCGGCTCGATGCGCGGCGGAAAGTGGGAGAAGAGCAAGTTCCAGGGACGTGAAATTGCCTTCAAGACGCTTGGCATCATTGGGCTCGGGAACATCGGGCGCATCGTCGCGGACCGCGCTCAGGGCCTCAAGATGAAGGTCATCGGGGTGGACCCCGTCATGAACAGCGAGCGAAGCGCAGAGCTCGGCATCGAGCTCGTCGAGTTGGACGAGCTCCTCGCCCGCGCCGACTTCATCACGATCCACGCCCCCCTGACCCCAGACACGAAGAACCTGATCAACGACGCGGCCTTCGACAAAATGAAGAGTGGTGCCCTTCTGGTCAACGCTGCCCGAGGTGGCATCGTCGATGAGGCAGCGCTCGCGCGCGCGATCGAAGCGGGCAAGATCGGCGGCGCTGCCCTCGATGTCTTCTCGCAGGAACCGCTCGACAAAGAGAGCCCCTTGCTCGGGCTCGACAACGTCCTGTGCACGCCCCACCTCGGCGCGTCGACCTCGGAAGCGCAGCAGCGCGTGGCGGTCGAGATCGCGGAGCAGGCGGTGGCGTACCTGAACGATGGCTTGGTCACGAACGCGGTGAACGTCCCTGCGCTTCCTGCCGAAACCGCGACACGTCTCGAGCCGTACGTCGGCGTTGCGAAGGCCCTCGGCAGCCTGATCGGCCAGCTAGACCCCATCGACGTTCGCGAGCTTCGAGTCACCTGCACCGGTGAAGCCGGCGAGCTGGGCGTGACGCCAATCGCCCGCGCGGCCCTCGCCGGGTTCCTTCAGCATCACCTCGAGGAACCCGTCAATCCGATCAGCGCGCCGTACGAGGCCCAGGAGCGCGGGATCAAGCTCGCAGAGGTCAAGGAGCCAAGCGATCGATACTCGACGACGATTCGGGTTACCGTGACCGGCGAACGCGGCATCCACACGGCCACCGGCACCCCGGGGCGCCGCGGCGAGCCTCGGCTCGTCGGGCTCGAGGGGTACGAAATCGACGCTGTGATGGAGGGCGACGTTGTGGTGATGCGCAACCTCGACCGGCCCGGCGTGATCGGCGCGGTCGGCACGCTCCTCGGCAGCAAGGGGATGAACGTCTCCCGACTGCAGGTGGGTCTCGACGAGAAGAGCGGCCAAGCGTTGGCGCTTTGGAACGTCGATGCCACGGTTCCGACCGATCTGCTCGAAGCGCTTCGGGCGATGGATCACGTCAGCAGCGTGCAAGCACTGAGGCTCTGACATGCCCGCGCCACCGCGACGCCGACGAACCGGGAACGAGGCAGGTCCCGGGAGCCCGAGTTCTGGCTTGCCCATGACTCCACCTGGCGGCATGCGTGACCTCTTGCCGCCCGCGTCGATGACCCGGACGCTGTTGTGGCAGCGGTTGATGGAGACATTCGATCGCTACGGCTACCAGCGGGTCACCACGCCGCCGTTCGAATACGCCGACGTCATCGAGCGCGGCCTCGAGACGACCGACCGAAAGGACCTGCTCCGATTCGTCGAGCCCGATTCGGGGGAAGTGGCGCTCCTGCGTCCCGACATCACACCCCAGATCGCGCGAATCATCGCGACGCGCCTTCAAGACCGCCCTTCGCCGTGGCGCCTTTCGTACGAAGGCACGGTCGTGCGCAGGCGCCGGGGCCGGGCGCGCCGCCAACACCAGGTCTTGCAATGCGGCGTCGAGCTCGTCGGGCTGAAGGGCCCCGAAGCGGACGCCGAGGTGATCGAGGTGGCCGTGCGGGCATGCGAAGGTGTCGGCCTCGAGGACTTCCTGGTCGAGCTCGCCCAAGTGAAGATCGGCGCGGAGGTACTCGAGCACGTCCCGCTTGCGGCGCGGGATGCGGTCATCGACACGCTTGCTGCCAAGGACGCGACCAATCTCGAGCGACTTCTCAAAAGAGCGGGGCTCGTGGCCAACGAACGAAAGCGACTCCGCGCGCTGTGCGACCTTTATGGGGACCGCAGCGTCGTCGCCGATGCGCGCCGACGGCTTCGCAACCAGGAAGCCAAGCGAGCACTCGACGAACTCGAGCGCGTTGTCGATCGGCTCGAGGCGATTGGCCTCGGACAACGGATCGCGATCGACCTCAGCGACCTGAGGCGCCAAGCGTACTACACGGGGGTCAGCATGACGCTTCTCGCCGAGGGGCCCGGAGAGCCGCTCGGGCTCGGCGGTCGCTACGACCACCTGCTCGGCCGCTATGACGCGCCCTCGCCTGCGACGGGCTTCGCGTTCGAGGTCGACAACGTCCTTTGGGCCTTGACCGACGCAGGCGTGTCATTGAAGGACAATTTGCCGCTGCGAGTCCTGGTGGCCGGAGGCAGCCCTGCACGGCGGCGCGCGGCGGCCTCGGTGTGGCGTGCGCAGGGCGCGCGCGTCGCGGCGGTTGCGGCCAAGCAGCTGGCCGATGCGAGACACTACGCCAAGGCGTGGGACTACGACGTGCTCGCGTGGCAACAACGCGGAGGCACCCGATTGACCAGGTTGTCCGACGGCAAGTCGCGTACGATGAACGGCGAACCAGACACCAGCACGGTGTCGTGGGCTCGCAATGGGAACGAATCATGACTGCAGTGGTGGTAGTGGGAGCCCAATGGGGCGACGAGGGCAAAGGAAAGGTCGTCGACCTGTACTCGCCCTATGCGGATCTCGTCGTGCGCTACGCGGGCGGGGCCAACGCGGGACACACCTTGGTCGTCGGCGGTGAGAAGCTGATCTTGCACTTGATCCCCTCGGGCATCCTTCATGAACAAACCAAGTGCGTCATCGGGCAGGGAACCGTCATCGACCCTGCAGTGCTCCTCGAAGAGATTCGGGCGCTTGGCGATCGAGGCATCTCCACCCTCGCGAGGTTGCTGATCAGCCAGCGCGCGCACGTCGTGCTTCCGCACCACAAGCTGATCGACGGGCTACGCGAGCATAAGTCGAACGAAGCGATCGGTACCACCAAGAGGGGGATCGGCCCTTGCTACGAAGACAAGGTCGCCCGCCGGGGCATCCGCATCGGCGATCTATTGGACGGCGAACGGCTCGCGGCCAAGCTCGACGCCAACCTCGACGCGTGGCGGCCCGTCATCGGCGACCTTGGAGGGACGACACCCGAAGCCGACGCCATGGCCAAGGAGTACGCCGAGTTGGGCGAGCTCCTGCGAGGCTATGTCGGCGACGCGGCCGCGGTCGTCCGAGATGCGATCGAGCAAGACCACAAGATCCTCCTCGAAGGAGCCCAGGGCACGATGCTCGACATCGACAACGGCACCTACCCGTTCGTCACGAGCTCGAACGCGGTCGCGGGTGGCGCATGCGCCGGCGCGGGTGTGGGCCCGACTCACATCAAACGCGCGATCGGGATCGCGAAAGCCTACACGACCCGTGTGGGCGGAGGACCCTTCCCGACCGAGCTCGAAGACGAGACCGGACAACGACTTCGGGACGCGGGCGCCGAGTATGGGTCGACCACGGGCCGACCCCGCCGATGCGGCTGGCTCGACCTCGTCGCCCTTCGCCACGCCGTCACCGTGAACGGGCTCGACGAGATCGCGATCACCAAACTCGATGTCTTGAGCGAGCTCCCCAAGCTCGAGGTTTGCGTCGCCTACGAGCTCGATGGACAACGGCTTTCGCATCCGCCGTACGAGCGGCTGGACGCTGTGGTCCCGGTCTACGAAACCCTCGAGGGCTGGAACGAGCAACTGGCATCATGCAGGGGCCGGAACGAACTCCCGCCGGCGGCCCAGCGCTACCTCGAACGCATCGAGCAAGAGGTCCAATGCCGCGTGGGAGTCGTCAGCGTCGGCCCGGACCGCGAGCACACCGCCGACCTGCGAGACCCGTTCTACACCTAGCCGGCCAGTCAGCGGCCCGCGCGACCTGGGTTCAGTCGCCCATGAGCGCGGTGAAGTCGATCTCGACCCTCGCGCCTTTGGGCAGGGCGGCCACCTCGACACAGGCCCGCGCGGGCGGCGTAAGCCCCTCGAAGTACGCCGCATAGACTTCATTCATCTTCGAGAATTCGTTCATATCCACCAAGTAAACGGTGGCTTTTGCAACGTCGGCCTTGCTTGCGCCTGCCGCGGCCAAGACCGCGTCGAGATTGGCCAAGACCTGCTGCGTCTGAGTGCGGACGTCGGCCGGACCCGCCATCGATCCCGTCTTCGGGTCGAGCGGGATCTGTCCCGAGCAAAATATCCAGCCCCCAACCTCAACCGCTTGCGAGTAGGGACCTATCGCGGCAGGCGCGCCGGCCGTCTCGATTCGTTTGTTCGCCATGGATCCATGCTACTGCATCTCGGGATGAAGGTCGCGACGTGGAACGTGAACTCGATCCGAGCGCGTCGGCAGCACCTGATCGACTGGCTTGACGCTTTTCGGCCCGATGTTCTGTGCCTTCAGGAGCTCAAGGTGGTGGATGGCGACTTCCCCATCGACGCGGTGCGCGACTGCGGTTACCGCGCCGAAACGTACGGCCAAAAGACGTACAATGGGGTTGCGATCCTGAGCCGCACCCCGCTCACCAACGTCCGTCGTGGGTTTGACGACGGCGGTGAGGTCGACCCCCAGGCACGGTTGATTCGTGGCGAGCTCGACGGCGTCACGATCATCAGCGCCTACTTCCCGAACGGTGGCGAGGTCGGTTCCGACAAATACGCCTACAAGCTCGGCTGGATGGCCCGTCTCAAGGCCGCTTTGTCGGATCAGTATGACGCTTCGAAGGACTCGGTCGCACTCTGCGGCGACTTCAACGTCGCCCCAAACGACGACGACATCGGTCGTCCGCAACAGTGGCGGCAGTCGGTTCTCGCCTGCGATGAAGTCCGAGAAGCGCTCGACGGCGTCGCGTCTTTCGGGCTATCCGATGTCTTTCGGGCCTTTCACCCCGAGGGCGGCGTGTTCTCGTGGTGGGACTACCGCGGTCGGGGGTTCGAGCGAGGCAATGGCCTCAGGATCGACCACGTGTACGCGACGAAGTCGCTTGCGGTACGTGCGATAGGCGCCGTGGTCGACCGAGAGGAACGTCGGAAGAAGTCCCCTTCAGACCACGCACCCGTCGTCGTGGAGTTCCGATGATTTCCGTCGTCGTACTCATACTTAGTGCGGTGATCCCCTTCATGGGCTGTCGGTTGCTCCAAGCCGTCTATACGCAAGGTGGCGCAACCGCGCCGTTGGCCCGAGAACGAAACCTGCGCCAGTTTCGACGCGTCGCGTTCTTCGGGGGCTCGCTTGCGATCTTGGGTGCCGGGATCGCGGGGGCCCTCCTCGCCGACCCATCCATCGCGCCACCTTGGCCGACCTTCGGCGCATGGTTCTTCTCGAGCCTGTGTATGACCGCCGCCTGGGTGGGGGGTGCGCTCGGCCAACGGACGCCAGAAGAGATCGAAGCCATGCCACACACGCAGGCTTTCGGGCGCGCTGTACAGACCGCCACCATCGCCGTCGTGGCGACCGGGCTCAGCACCCTCCTGCTCGGCGCCGTGCGGTCTACGATCGCAGAGTCGTCGGTCCTGGCCACCGTGCTCTGCGCCTTGCTCGCTGTCGCCGCCGTGGCGATTCTGAGCCCCTGGCTGATGATGCTGACCGGGGTGTGGCCCGTGTTCCGCACGCGCCTCCACGTCGGCCAATCGGACTGGCGCATTGCGCATCTGCCGGTGCCCAACCCGTTCATGACGCACGTCGCTGCGGTCCCCTGGCTGCGCGCCGTCCTCCTCACCGATGGGGTGCTGAAACGGATGCCGGAACGCTACTGGCGCACCCTCGTCGCGTTCGAAGTGTCGGGGTCGAACCATGCCCAGTTGGACCGTCTTCAACGCTGGCTCATCGCGGTGCCTCTCTCTTCGGTCGTATTCTTCGCGACGGTGGCCGCAGCGGAGGCCGACCCTCGCAAACTGGTGGCTGGTATCTGCTTGGCCGTCGCGTTCACCTTTGTTTCGGCGTGGGCCGCCAACCGACAAACGGGGTCTGCGGTTTCGATGGACCTCGGAGGCCCCACGCCCCAAGATCTCGCCCAGACGTTGAGGCACCTCCCGCCATCCCACGGTCAAGCACTGCCGCACACGTCACACAAACCCATCGGCTCCGCGCTGTACGACCGACTGTTCGCCCTCGGGCACGACCCCGGGCCACGTCCGCGATGAACCCCCCATGAACCACCTATGAACACCCTCCGAACCGCCCTCCTTTTCGCACTCTCCGCGACCGTTGTCGGTTGCGGTGCCGGTCAGCCCTCCTCTTCGCAGGCCTCTTCAGGTGCCGCGCCCGCCACGACTCCCGAAGGTCGGCTTCCGGCCGGCGCGCGCCCAACGCGGTACTCGCTCGTCCTCGAGATTGACCCGACAACGGACGGGTTTTCGGGGAAGGCCGAGATCGCCGTCGAACTCGACGAGGCCGCGGACGGGATTTGGATGCACGGTCAGGACCTGACGGTCACCCGCGCGCGAGCACAGCACGCCGGCGTGTGGATCAACGCGGCCTGGGAACAGCGAACGGCGGACGGCGTCGGCTGGCTCGCATTTGCTGAGCCGCTCCCCGCCGGCACATCGACCCTCCAGTTCGAGTACAATGGCGGCTTCGATCATCCACTGCGCGGGCTCTACAAGGTTCGCACCGGTGACCTGGACTATGCCTTCACACAGTTCGAGGCGATCAGTGCGCGACTCGCCTTTCCCGGGTTCGACGAACCCAGATTCAAGACGCCGTTCGACGTGACCCTCGTCGTACCCGCCCAAACCGTCGCCGCCGGCAATACGCCAGTCGAGGCCTCGGTCGCCCTTCCCGATGGACGTCAGGAGGTTCGTTTCCGCACCACGCCGCCCCTGCCGACCTACTTGATCGCCTGGGCGGTCGGCCCACTCGATGTCGTTCCAGCGGAGTCTATTCCGCCGAGCGAGATCCGACAGAGGCCGATCCCCTTTCGCGGGATTGCGGCAAAGGGGCAAGGTGGGCGCCTGAGCTATGCGCTCGCCCACACCGGCGACCTCTTGGAGGTCCTCGAGAGCTACTTTGCGATTCCCTACCCCTATCGCAAGCTCGACGTGGTTGCGGTGCCGGACTTCAGCGCCGGGGCGATGGAAAACGTCGGGCTGATCACCTTCCGCGAGTGGTTGCTGCTGCTCGACCCTGAGCGCGCCCCCGAGGGTCAGCGCCGGGCCTTTGCCTACGTCATGGCGCACGAGCTGGCGCATCAATGGTTCGGCAACCTGGTGACGATGCCCTGGTGGAACGACATCTGGCTCAACGAAGCGTTCGCGACGTGGATGGGCAACAAGGCGGTCGACATGGTGCACCCCGAGTATCGCGTCGACCTCGCAAGCCTGGCATCCGCGCATCGTGCGATGAGGCTCGACAGCCTCACGAGCGCACGGCAGATCCGCGAGCCAGTCCGTAACAACAACGACATCCAGAACGCGTTCGATGCGATCACCTATCAGAAGGGCGGTGCCGTCCTCGAGATGTTCGAACGATGGATGGGTCCCGATGCCTTCCGAGATGGGATCCGCAACTACGTGCGACGCCACGCAGAGGGCACAGCCACTGCCGAAGACCTCCTGGCCGCACTCGACGCCGTCGACGACCGTGACATCGCAGGCCCGTTTCGGTCGTTCTTGACACAGCCCGGAGTCCCGTTGGTCCATGCGGAGCTCGAGTGTCGGCAAGGCAAAGCCAACCTGAGGCTCTGGCAAGAGCGGTACTTCCCACTCGGATCCGGGGGCAATGCGGAACACACCTGGCAGATTCCGATGTGCGTCCGCGACAACACAGGCAAGACTTGCGGCGTCCTTGCCGAGCAAGAGGGCACCCTCGACCTGCCCAGCTGCCCCAAGTGGTGGATGCCAAACGACGAGGGTGGGGGCTACTTCAGGTTCGCGCTCGCCGACGACGACTGGCAGTCGCTTCGCACCCGTGGGTTCGCTCAGCTCTCCGAACGAGGTCAGATCACAGTCGTCGACAGTCTGTTTGCGACCTTCGACCAAGGAAGCGCCAACACCGAGACCCTCCTTCCGTGGTTGCCCATGCTCGCGGCCAGCCCGATTCGCGGCGTGGCCACAGCACCGATGAGACCGCTCCAGTTCATCATCGAAGACGTGGCGACGCCCGCCGAGCAGCCTCAGATCCGCGAGTACGCCGGAGACTTATACCGCAAACGCTTTCGGTCGCTCGGATGGCGCGCCAAGAAGGCCGACTCGAGCGACACCAAGCTCCTTCGCGCAGCCATCGCCCGTTTCATGCTGATGGACGTCCGCGACCCGGCCGCGCGGGCCCGGGCTGCGACGTTCGGCCGAGCGCTCGTCGACGCCCCTCAAAGAACCAAGCAAACCAAACCCAACGCCATCGACCCGAGTCTTGCAGACGTCACCCTGGCCGTCGCTGTGCAGGAGAGCGACGCTGCGTTCTTCGATTTCCTGGTCGAGACTGCCAAGAAGAGCACCGATGGCACCGAACGCGGCCGCCTCATGTCGGCGCTCGGGCACGCCGAGGATCCGACCCTTGCGGCCCGCGCTCGGGCGCTCTCGCTAGCGCCCTTCGTCAGGATCAACGAGATCAATCAGCTCCTTAGACCGCAACTCAGCAGCCCCGAAACGCGGGATGACGCCTGGGCGTGGTTCCAGGCCAACTACCAAGAGCTCGCGGCACGCTTCAACGAGCGACAGCTCGGAAACGCACCTTGGTACTTCTCATCGTTCTGCTCGGACGAGGCCGCCGCGGAAGTCGAGTCGTTCTTCGCGCCGAAACTTGCCTCTCTTGCCGGCGGGGCACGGAACTTGGCGGGCGCGGTCGAAGCGATATCTCTATGTGCGGCCCTGGCGAAAGCGCAGCGACCGAGCGTCGAGAAGGCTTTTGGTTCGGGCAGCGCCTCGAGTCCGAACGCGCCGTAGTCCCGGGCTAGCTGCCCTTGAAGTCCGCGGCCCGCTTGTCGAGGAACGCGCGCATACCCTCTGATTGATCGTCGGTCCCAAAGCACGCGCCGAACGCATCTCGCTCGAGTTGGTTGCCCTCGGTCAGAGGTCGGTCGATTCCCTCTCGAATGAGGCGTTTGGCCGTCGCGACGGCCAGCGGACCCTGCTTGGCGATGCTTGCCGCCGTCTCGCTGGCGTATGCCAGCAAATCTTCGGGGGGCACGACGGTGTTCACGAGCCCGATGCGCAGCGCCTCTTCGGCCCCGATCATCCGGCCGGTCACGATGAGTTCTTTGGCCATCGCCACGCCAACGCGACGCGGAAGGCGCTGTGTCCCTCCGAATCCGGGGATGATCCCGAGGCCCACTTCCGGCTGGCCGAACTTCGCCTTTGCCGACGCGTGAATGAAATCGCACGCCAGCGCGAGCTCGCAGCCTCCGCCTAGGGCGAATCCGTTCACCGCCGCGATCACCGGAAAGCTGAGCGCCTCGATGGCATCGAATACGCGATGCCCCAGTGCACCAAACGCCAGGCCTTCGGACTCGCTCATCGACTGCATTGCGGCGATGTCCGCACCGGCAACGAAGGCCTTCCCGTTACCCGTGATGATCGCGGCTCGCAGCGGCGGCCCCTCGGTCAACCCACCGACGGCCGCCTCGAGGTCGGTCAAGACCTCCGCGCTGAGCGCGTTCAGCTTGTCGGGCCGGTTGATGGTGAGAACCGCCACGTGCCCGTCCCGGGCCACCTCCACAAACGAAGTCATGGCGCGCACTCTAGCCCAACGCGGGGCGGCTGCCTACGAGTCCTCGGGGTCGCCGAGCGCGCGCCGCACCAGCGCCGCGGCCTCGGAGTAGGGATCGCCCTCCCCATCCACGACGCGTCGCACACCGTCGTCCACGCCCTGCGCGAACCGGCGGTCCACTTCATCGATCAGGCCCTGGTAGAGAATCGCCCGAAACTCCTCGGACCGCCGGTCGGCCTGCCTCTCCCGCCCGGCTTCGGTGTCCGAGAGGTAGGTACGATGACGGTCGAACGCTTCGGCCAGTTCGGCCAGCCCTTCGCGTCGATGCGCGACGGTCTTGAGGATGGGCGGCAGCCATTGACCATCCCCGACGTCCGGTCCTTTTCGCAGGGTCGAGACGGCCGTGTGGCCCTGCATCTTGCTCGCGCCCGTCGGGACACCGCGAAGCGAGAGCATCTGCTGCAGGTCTTGGACGGTCGCATCCGCGCCGGTGCGATCCGCCTTGTTCACGGTGAAAACGTCTGCGACCTCGAGGATCCCGGCCTTGATGGCCTGGATGTCGTCGCCGAGTCCCGGTGCCATGACCACCAGGGTCGTGTCGGCCAGACGGGTCACTTCGAGCTCGTCTTGACCGACGCCGACCGTTTCGAGAATCACGATGTCGAACCGGGCGGCGTGCAAGACGTGCAACACGTCGCCCGTGGAACGAGAGAGCCCGCCGAGGTGCCCACGAGTCGCGATCGAACGAATGAAGACCCCTTCGTCGGTGAAGTGCTGCTGCATGCGAATGCGGTCCCCGAGAATGGCACCGCCCGAGTACGGACTCGTCGGGTCGATCGCAAGCACGGCAACACGCGATCCCTTCGCTCGATAGTGAGCGATCAGTCCGTCGACGAGGGTGCTCTTTCCAGACCCCGGGGTCCCGGTGACACCGACGACGTACGCGTGGGGCTCATTCGAAAAGAGCGCGGTCAGCAAAGCAAAGGTGCGCGGGTCGCGCTCGTCGATCAGCCGGCAGGCCCGAGCCAGCGCCGGGGTGTCTCCTTGTCGGATTCGGTCGACCAGCGTCGCGAGCTCAGCCAAGCGTTGCTTCCTCGGGCGACCCCGCCCTTCGTTCACGCCACCGGACGCCGGTGGCCTTGGTGGGCGCAGTTGGATTTGAACCAACGACTTGTTCCGTGTGAAGAAACCACTCTACCCCTGAGTTATGCGCCCGATGAGGGGCCGGAAGCTGGCATACGAGCCCCCTTCCCGCAAGCGCGCGGGGGCCGCGACCCTTCGCTAGTCGGAGGAGTCCCCGAGCTTCGCCTTGAGCAGGTCGCCGAACGTACCGAGCCCCTGCTTGGCCGACTCTTTTCGATAGTCGCGGACCGCCCGGCGTTCCTCATCGAGCAGTCGGGCCCGGATCGAGCATCGGAGCGTGCCGTCACGCTCGGTGCCGATCACCTTGACGTCGATGACGTCACCCTGTGAGGGACCCTTGCGTCGCTCCCCACGAACGTCTTGCAACTCGCGGTTGGGGATGAACCCCCTGCCCCGTTTTCCAAGAACCCCATCAACCTGCACCTGCGCACCCCCATGCTCGACTCGCTTTACGATCACCGAAATGTGGGAGCCCGGCTTGAGCGAGCGAGGGGTTTTTCCGATCTCGATGTCACCCGCAGCGAGCGCCTTGGCGTCCGCCTCCGAGAGCTTCGAGAGGGAGAGCCGACGCTGCTCGCGATCAACACGCTCGATCACGACGTCGATGTCGTCACCTTCAGTCAGCGCCTGCTTGGCATGGGTGAGCTCTTTGTTGCCGCCGAGCTCCGAGATGTGAAGCAGCCCTTCGATGTTCTCGGCAACCTGGATGAAGGCGCCGAACTCGGTCGTTCGAATGACCTTGCCTTTGACCGGGGCGCCCACGCGCAAGACGTCTTTGGCCAGGTCCCAAGGATCGGGCTGGCACGCACGCATCGAGAGCGACACACGGCCAAACCGATCCTTGCGGGTCGCGGGCTGCACCTTGATGACCTGCACCTCGACCTCGTCGCCCACGTTGGCGGCCTCGCTCGGACGAACCCCCCGGCTCCAAGAGACCTCGCTCATGTGCACGAGGCCATCGAGCCCTCCGCCCAAGTCGACGAGGACTCCGTAGTCACGAACCTCGACGACCTTGCCTTGCAGCTTCTCTCCAACCTCGAGTTCGGCCATGCGCTCGCGAGCGCGCTTGCGGGCCTCCTTCTCGAGGATGCTCCGACGACTGACGATGATGCTCCGCTTGCCGCCCTTGTCCTGTGGGAGTGAGAACTCGCGTCGTTGCCCGACGAACGCGTTCGGGTCCTCGATCGGCGTGAGGGACATCGCACTTGCCGGGCAGAACGCGCGCACGCCACCCACCAACACGTCGAAGCCGCCACGGTTGAAGCCGTAGACCAGGCCTTGGACGCGCTGATGCTTCTCGCGGGCGGCGCGGATCGCCTTGCGGACCGCAGGCTTGTCGACATCGCGATTGACGATCACGACGTGACCGCTCTCAGCAACGCCGCCGATTCGTCCGCGAAAGATCCCACCGAGATCGGGTGGTGGAAGCTCAGAAAGCGGTTCGAGGAGGGTGAGGTCGGCGTCCGAGAGGTCCTCTGGAGGCGGCGTCGTTGGGGCGGCCGGCTCGGTCGCAGGCTCTTCGGGCTGGGTCGCCTCGGGGGCTGCCTGAGGAACCGCCGAAATCGCGGCCGCCGCCGGTGCCGTCGCCTCTGTCTCCGAGGCAACCTCCGCGTCAGCAGCTTCATCGGGGACCGGCGCCGGCGCCGGACTTGGCGTGGCCGGCTCGGCCGGGGGCACCGTTGGGTCATACGGCTGTGCGCCGACCACCGTATCGGCTTCGACGTAGGCCTGCGCGCCCACCACTGTGTCGGCCTCGCCGAGGTCCGGATACGGGATGTCAGACACCTGCGAGGCGGAGTAGTCCCAGCTCTCGGCGTCGGACCCTTGCGCGAGCTTCGCCATCTCGGGCGTCGGCGCGGCGACCACCGGTGTGGGCGTCGTACCGGGCGCATCGACGACGGGTGTCAGCCGTGGCGCAGGGGCCTCAAGCGCTTCCGCGGGGGGCTCGCTTGGTTGTCCTACGTCAGGCACCACCGAAGGCCGTTCTTCCGCCGCGCGTTCCGTGACGATGACCGGAATCTCCCGAGGCTCGTCCGCATCGACGATCGCACTCGCCTTGCCGAACAAGTCGACGACGATCGCCCCATCGGCGACGCGCGCGACCCGACCGGCGATCACCTCCCCAGCCGAGAACGCGTGCTTTCGGCCCGCGCCGGCCGAAAAGAACCTGAGAAAAGGCGCATGGTGATGCCCTTGTCCACCCTTCGCGTCCGGCGCTTCGCTTGGACCTGCTCCGTCCCCCTTCTTCTTGCGGCGACGCCGGCGCTTCTTCTTGCCGCCCTCAGCGGCGACCTGGCCCGACGAGCTCGTCGACGCGTCCGCCGGAAGATCGCCCGAAGACGTGTCCTGCGCGTCTTCCGCAGCCGGCGCATCGGTGCCTGTGGTTGTGCCTTCGGCTTGGGGGGTCACACCGTCTGCCGAAGCGGCCTCGACTTTGGGAGGCGGCTCGGGGGCCGCTGCCTCCGCATCGGTTGGCGTGGGGCCCTCTGAGGCGGCCGTCGACGGAGATTCGCCTTGCGATTCCACAGGCGGGGCCTCCTCCGATGAGGTCTCACTTGTTTTGGAATCGGGTTCAGTCATGCGCAGTGCCTCGCGCGCGAAAGACGCTCAACGCCGAAGCGGAACGTCCGGGGTTAATGGGTCTTGTAGCGTAGGCAGTGAGCCTTTTTCAGTCAAGCGACGAGGATGTTGCCGAGTCATCCCCGGACTCCTACCCTCGCAAAAGGGGGATGACGGACCAAGACCCAGAGCGAAGGGGAACCCGCCGCGCGACGCTCGAACTGCCGATCGAGTACGAACGCCTCAACGCGTTTCTGTCCGACTACACCCACAACATCAGCCGCGGGGGAACCTTCATTCGCACCGAACGCCCGCTCGAGGTGGGAACGGAGCTGAGGTTTCGCGTCAAGGCGCCCGAGCTGGGCGAGCTCCTGATGACCGGGGTGGTGCGATGGACCGTGCAGCCCGAGGACGCCCGAGACGACCGGCCCGCGGGCATGGGCATCGCGTTCGTCCACGATTCGGCGGCCGCCCAGTATGAACTCGAGCTGCGGCTCGACCGACTGATGGTCCGCGCGCTCGGGCCCGACGCCTACGAACTCCTCATGGATCGCCCAGCGCCGACCGATTTCTGACCTCCGGGTCCGCGCGTCTCAGAAATTGACGACCGAGAGCTTCTGGCGGTCCTTGTCGTCCGCGACGTCCCACGCGTTCTCGAGCTTCAGCACGCCGCGGGGACACATGTGCGCACACATCCCGCAACCGACGCACGAAGCGCGGGTGAAGCTCTCGTTGCTCTGGGCGTAGGACCGTACGTCGATTCCCATCTCGCAGTACGAGCTGCAGTTGCCGCACGAGATGCACATATCCGGCTTGACCCGGATTCGGTAGCGGCCGACTTTCTGCACCCAACCCAGGATCGCAGCCATCGGGCAGAAGTTGCGACACCAGGCCCGCGGGCCGAGCAACGGATAGAGCCCCGTCCCAACGACGCCCGCCAAGACGGCGCCCACCGCGAAACCATAGAAGGCTTTGACCGACCAGCTGCCGCCCGAGACGACGTAGTGGAACGTCGGGTGCTCGTCCCCGATCACCGAGTCGAGCCCAATCAGAAAGGTCGTGGCGATCGCGACGAAGAGTACGATGTGGATACTGAACTGCTCGAACCTCCAGGACTTGGTCGACTTGCTCGTCAGGTGCCTCCATGGGTCACCGAACGTATTGGCGAGCCCGCCGCACCCACAGATCCAAGAGCAGTACCAACGCTTCCCGTAGAACACGGCAAGAAGCGGCGCCGCGATCAGCGACCCAACAATCGTATAGAGCGCGAAGTACAACGGTAGGTCGGCGAGCGTACTCGGATACAGGTAGTCGTACTTGAGCGGCCAAAAGTAGGAGAAGTACATCTCCTTGCCGCCGAACAGCGGCATGATGAACGGGAGTGAGAACCCGAGTGCAAGTTGGATGACAACATTCACGCTGATGCGGAAGCGGTTGTAACGGCTGTTGCCGTGGCGCTTGAGGTAGTAGATGGCGCCGCCCGTGATCGCGACCGAGTAGAGAAAGCCGTAGAGGTACCACTTGTTCCGCAGCCCGAGCGACTCGGACAGGCCCCTGAGCGGCTCGAAGCCGATCACCCCTTTGAAGTTGCCCTCCCAGTAAAGGAAGCAATAGAAGATGATCAGCGACGCCGAAATCGCGATGCCGAGCCAGCTTCGATTGCGCCAACCCTCACGGTACGTCGAAAGCAGGCCATTCTGTCCCTGTTGATCCATGTGCGCCTTTCGTGAACTAAAACGGAACCGCGGTCGGGCCTGGGATGACTGGGTTCGGGGTCGCGCCCTCGAGTGCCATCGCCCCGCGGGGCACTTGTAGTCGCGGCACGAACTCGGTGTCGAAGCGCGCGTCATTCAAGTGCTCGAGGACCCACGAAAGTGGCCGTCGCTCCTCGAGCCACCGGATCAGGACCGTGTGATCCCAACGCCGGCCGAGTAGGTTGAACCCGACGACGCGGTCATCCTGAACGACGATCCGTGTGGTGCTCCTCACGTCGCCAGTCTCTTCGTAGTACCAGTTTTGCTCCCTCTCCACGTTCCAGTTCACGAGACCGACCGTGGTGTATTCGATGTCCATGAGCTTCGCGGAGTTGTACCAAATCCCACGGGTATACCGAGCTGTATCTCCAAGCAGACCGAGGCCAGCCACCCGACCTTGATCCCGCGACGTGTACCAGAGCTGCTCGGGTCGAAGGCTCTGATCAAACCAACGGACCGATGCGCAATCCCCCGCGGAGAACACGTCTGGCGCGCTCGTCTCGAGGCGTTCGTCGACTGGAATCCCTCCGCGCGGGTCAACCTCGATGTCGGACCCGGCAAGCCATTCGGTGTTGGGCACGACCCCGATCGAGATCACGACGCAATCGGCGTCGTGTGTACCGTGGTTGGTCGTGACGCCCGTCACCGCGCCGTCGCTCCCAAGGTCGATCGATTGAACGTCGTGCTCGAGATGGACTTCGACGCCGTGCTCGCGCATGCGATCGGCGATCCATGTCGCCTCGCGAGGCTCGAGCGCGATCGGCCAGAACCATTCCTCACGAATGAAGAAGTGAGGACGAAGGCCGGCAGCCACCGCGACCTCGATCGCTTCGATCCCGATCAGGCCGCCGCCGATGACCGCCGGACGGCGGGCAGGACGGCCACGCCGAACCGCGGCGACCTCCCGAAACCGGTAGGGAGAGTCTTCGGTGGTGGCGCGCAGGTGTGCCTCTGGGTGAGGTGGCTCGCCGCCGTGACCGGCCCCGCCATGGACCTCGCGCTCGTACCAAGCGAGGTCCTGTAACGTGACGAAGTGGCCGACACCGGGGGCGTCGCTGCCCGGCCAGGGGCCCGGCCGAGCGCGGGAACCGCAGGCGATCAGCAAGCGGTCGTAGGGCACTGGCCGGAGCCCCCCGGCCAGCCGCACTTCCCTCATCTCGACGTCGACTCCCGTGGCGCGGGCTCGGACCCGCGTCAGCTTCAGACGTTCGTACGCGTCGCGTTCAAGCGGCTCGATGTCCTTGTGGCTCATCTGTCCGCTAAACACCCACATGAGCGCTGTCCGGGAGAAGAAGTGGTCGCTCTCCTCGGAAATCACAGTGATCGGCCACTCAGGCTGGCGCTTTCGCACCGTCAGCGCGGCTTCCATGCCCGCCACGCCGTTCCCAATGATGACGATACGCATACCGGCCACGATACGACGGGTGGCCCCGCGAGTTACAGGGTCATCGAACGTCACCGACCAAAAACCTTTACTTTGGCGTGACTGTATTTAAGCACTTATGCTGGAACCATGCAGGAAACGGCAACCAATGCCTTCGTGGCCGGCGTGCTGGTCGGCAGACCAGTCTTCCGCGCGCCCGGCATCGTTGTGCACGGCGGCCTCGATCAAGAGGATCGGGAGGTCGCCGTCATCGTGCTTCAAGCGGTCACGACCGACGGCCAGAAGCTCAACTTCGAAAACATCGCGCGTTACGCCGGGCTGTCGGGCATCGACATCGTGAAGCAAGAAGCCCACGTCATCCTCGCGACACCGGAG
The DNA here is from genome assembly GCA_039028875.1 of Myxococcota bacterium. GTDB lineage: Bacteria > Myxococcota_A > Polyangia > Polyangiales > Houyiibacteriaceae > SG8-38. The sequence continues at coordinate 44,734 of JBCCHE010000040.1, forward strand.
CCCAAGGGGCTCTTTCGGGATCTTCCCTGGACATCGTGGCCGCTCGACGAGCGGCTTCGTCACTTCGCCGAAGTGGCCGCCGTCGTCCAGCGGTTTCACGCGGAAGGCGAACCGGTTGGCACCCTGTCTCCTCGGTACATCACGGTCGACGACGCCCTGGTCCCTTTTCTTCTCGGACCTCGATTGGCACCGCGGAGCGGGCCGTACGTCGCACCAGAAACCGCCAGTGAGCGGGTGCTCGATCTTCGATCGGACATCTACTCGCTAGGCAAGCTCTTGCACTTCGTGGTGGATGGTGAGGACCCGGCTCGCGAGGCCGCCGCCATTCCGAAACTGGAGGGACTCGGAAAGTTCCCGGCCGGCCTCGTGCGGATCATCCGCAAGGCGACGTGCCTCGACCCAGACGAACGCTACGCATCGGTCGACGCGTTCGTCCAGGATCTCGGCAAGTACCGAAAGCACAAGTCGGTCGGACTCGCGCACCCAGACGTCACGGATCGCAACACCGGCATCCTGAGCGTCGTTCCGGACGCACCTGAGAAACCGGAACCCGAAGAAGCGAAAAAAGAGACAAAATCCAAGGAAAAGGCGACGGAAACGGCCAAGGCGACCCGGGTTCGAAACCAGCTGGGCGTCGCCCCCGTCTTCCGTGGCATTGGGCTCACGCTTGCCCTGGCCGGGATCGTGTTCCTCGTGTCCGACTACCTCGCCAGTACGCGCGGCCTTGTTCACCTCACCCCGGAGGAGTCGGGCGACATCTCCGGTTTCGTGGCCAGCGCCGCGCTCTCGGAAAGCGACCCGCCGGTCTTCTTCGGGCAGGTCGACGAGTCGTGGGAGTTGCTCTCGCTCGAAAGGCGACGCGAAGAAGCACAGCGGTTGTTCGACGATGCCGGAAGGCGTTGGGGCACCCGAGATGGTTTCCTCCATCGTGGTGACGCCGTGGTCGCTCACTATTGGAACCAACAACTCACCATCTTCGGAAGCCTACATGGAGATGAGCAATGACGAATGAACAACGGAAGCGGTCCCGCGATCGGCGGAGCGGCTACACCATCATGGACGTGATGACCGTCGTGCTGATCATCGGCGTCCTTGGATCCTTGGGCGTCAACCGATATGAAAAGTACCTGGCGCGCGCCAAGCGACCCGAGGCCGTGATGACGTTTCGGGCACTGGCCTCCGCCCAGCGCGAGCACTTGCTGACTTGGGGTCGCTACGCCGGAACGTTCGACGAGATGGGCTTCCGAGTGGAAGGCGGGCACCATATCTCGCCGACGGAGATCCGAGGGCGACGCTACACGTACCGCCTCGTCCAAGATCAAGGTCCGAGGTCCTGGTACTGCATCGCCACCGGAGACCTGGACGGCGACGACTTCAACGACATCATCGCGGCCAGCAATCCTCGCTAGCGCGGCCCCTCGGGGAAGCCCCACGGAACAAAATGAAGCGTCCGTAATGTACCCCACTTGAGGACTGTAAAAGTATTCCTATACTGTAAAGTTGAAAGGGGCACGGAATCGATGAAGGCATTACGTTGGACTTTTGGAGTCGTGCTTGCGACGGCGGTGAGCGCCTGGGGGCTCATG
>JBCCHE010000041.1:0-40158 GCA_039028875.1 Myxococcota bacterium
CCCCGTGCTACGTCGCGCCCGCTTGTGGGCGGGCAAAACCGCCGGCCGACACCCTTCCAGCAACCCCGGAAAGAACATGGCAGAGCTTCAGAACGGACAGGTTACCCAAGTCATTGGTCCGGTCGTTGACGTGACGTTTCCTCAAGGGAGCCTCCCGGCAATTCTGACCGCGCTTCAGGTCAGCAACCCCGCGATCGATGAGAAAGAATGGAACCTCACGCTCGAGGTTGCCCAGCACCTTGGCGAGAACACCGTGCGCGCTGTGGCGATGGACTCCACGGACGGGTTGGTTCGAGGCATGTCGGTCAAGAACACCGCGGCGCCCATCTCGATGCCGGTCGGCAAAGAGTGTCTCGGCCGCATTCTCAATGTGGTCGGTGCGCCGGTCGACGAGGGCGGGCCGGTCAATGCGAGCAAGTTCTCGCCGATCCACAAGGAAGCGCCGCCATTCGTCGAGCAGAGCACCGAGGTCGAGATCTTCGAAACCGGGATCAAGGTGATCGACCTTCTCGCTCCTTACCGAAAGGGCGGCAAGATCGGCCTCTTCGGCGGCGCCGGCGTCGGCAAGACAGTCCTCATCATGGAGCTAATCAACAACGTCGCCAAAGCACACGGTGGAGTGTCTTGCTTTGCAGGAGTTGGCGAACGAACCCGCGAAGGCAACGACCTCCTGCTCGAGATGAGCGAGTCCAAGCTCGAGACCGGCGAGACGGTTCTCTCGAAGACCGCACTCGTCTATGGCCAGATGAACGAGCCTCCCGGAGCCCGTGCCCGAGTCGCGCTGAGTGCGCTCACGGTGGCCGAGCACTTCCGAGACGAAGAGGGCCAGGACGTGTTGCTCTTCGTCGACAACATCTTCCGATTCACCCAGGCGGGCTCCGAGGTTTCGGCGCTTCTCGGTCGTATTCCATCGGCCGTTGGTTACCAACCGACGCTCGCGACGGAGATGGGTGAGCTTCAGGAACGCATCACTTCGACGACCAAGGGTTCGATCACGTCGGTCCAGGCGATTTACGTTCCGGCCGACGACCTCACCGACCCGGCGCCCGCCACGACGTTCGCTCACTTGGATGCAACGACCGTGTTGTCGCGCTCGATCGCGGAGCTCGGGATTTACCCGGCGGTCGACCCGCTCGATTCGACTTCGACGATGCTCGACCCGGGGATCCTTGGAGAACGGCACTATCGCGTTGCGCGTGGCGTCCAAGAGACACTGCAGAAGTACAAGGACTTGCAGGACATCATCGCGATTCTCGGCATGGACGAGCTCAGCGAGGACGACCGAATGGTGGTCGATCGCGCACGAAAGATTCAGCGGTTCCTTTCACAGCCGTTCTTCGTCGCCGAACAGTTCACCGGACTCAAGGGCGCCTACGTCACTCTCGAAGACAGCATCGCGGGCTTCGAAGAGATCCTCGAAGGCAAGCTCGACCACGTGCCCGAGCAGGACTTCTACCTCAAAGGTGGCATCGACGAGGTCAAGGAAGCGTACGCGAAGCGCTCGAAGGACTGACCGTGGCCGACGCAGAGAAGCTCCAGCTCGATGTGGTGACGCCAACCGGTGCCGTGTTGTCGGCGAAGGTCGACTCGGTGCAAGCACCTAGCGTCAACGGTGAGTTTGGTGTGCTTCCGAACCACCTTCCGCTCCTCGCCGCACTCAAGTGCGGCCTGCTCGTGTGGGAAGTCGGCGGCGAAAAGCAACTCGCGGCGATCGGACCAGGGTTCGTCGAGGGCGGGCCCGACAAGGTGCTGCTGCTCACGGACTTGTTTGCGACCCCCGACCAGATTAGTCCGGACGACGTTCGCGCCGAGCTTGCCGAAGCCGAAGAAGCACTCAAGGGCTTCGACGAGCTCTACGAAGGCCCCGAGTTCAACGAGCTCCAGCGCGAAGTCGACTGGGCACACGCACGACTCGAAGCCTACGCCGCGTCGCGCGCGGTATAACCCCCTACGGCGCGTCGACCTGCGACCATTGGACGAGGGCAGCGCGGGCCGCCGCTTGTTCGGCTTCGATCTTGGACCGGCCTTCCCCAACCGCGACCCGATCCCCGTCGAGGCCTAGCGCGACGACGAACTGGCGCGCGTGGTCCGGGCCATCACTGCTGATCACCTCGTACTTGGGCGTGCCGCCAAGATGGCCTTGCGCCCACTCTTGGGCGCGACTCTTGAAGTCTCGATGGCCCGGGGCGCTCCGGTGAAGCCAAGACTCGAACACACGACGGGTGACCTCGAACGCGGTCTCGACCCCGCCATCGAGATAGACCGCGCCAAGACATGCCTCGAGCGCACTCGATAGGAGGCGTGGTTTCTCACGACCGCCCGATCGCTCTTCACCTTTGCCGAGACGCATCGCTTGCCCGAGACCGAGGCCGACCGCCACCTTGGCAAGCCCCTTCTCACTCACGAGGTCGGCGCGCCGTTGCGTGAGCTCGCCTTCGTCGGACGAAGGGAAGTGCTCGATCAGCAGCGAGGCCACCACCAGCCCTACCACCGCGTCGCCGAGGAACTCGAGTCGCTCGTTGTCCGAGGGAGCCAGATCGGGACGCTCGTTTCTGAAGGACCTGTGCGTGAGCGCGTCGCGGAGCAACCCCGCGTCGTTGAACTCGTACCCGAGCGACTCGCAGAACTCGACGGCCGCTTCTCCGAGTTTGGGGCTAGGGCCTGGCATGACTTGGTACGGTACCAGCTGGTCGCACGACAAGTCACGCTGAGAGTCGGCATGCTATAGGAGGCGTGTGGATTTTCCACCAGAAGCGATCGAGACCGAACGGCTCACGCTCCGCCGCCCAACACTCGACGATGCACAGCCGGCATTCGACACCTATACGAGTGACCCGACGATCTCGCGGTACCTCGCGTGGTCGGCACACACGTCGACCGCCCAGACGCGAGAGTTCTTTCAGCAGACCATCGACGCTTGGGACCTCCGCATGGGCCACCGGGCGTGGCTTATCGTCCGCAAGTCCGACGATCTTCCGATCGGGACCCTCGGAACCACCGTACACTTTCACCGAGTCGAGGTCGGGTTTGCGCTCGGAAGTCGGTTCTGGGGCAATGGCTACATGCCAGAGGCACTGGCGCAGGTTTGCCGGGCCGCTTTCGAAGACGACCGAATCGCTCGGGTCCAAGCGCTCTGCGACGAGGAGAACCAACGGTCCGCTAGGGTGATGGAGAAGGTAGGCATGGTGTACGAGGGGCGTCTTCGTCGGTACGGACACCACCCGAACCGGTCTGACGTTCCAAGGGACTGCTTCATGTACGCGATCGTCCGAAACCATTGATCGCGCGATCGAAGCGGCTACACTCGCTCGTCCGATGCGCTTGCTGACCACCGTCGACAACGAAGCCGAGGCCAAGGTTCTGGGCGACGCACTGTACGCCGACGGGGTCCCGACGACCCTCAAAGAAACCCGCAACGGCGGCTACGCGATTTGGGTCCAGGACGAGGATCGCATGGACCAGGCCCGGGAGTTCCTCGAGCGTTTCGATCCGCACGAACCCCAGTTTGAGCAGATGGCGAAACAGGCGCGCGCCGAGCGGCGCCAGCAGGCGAAAGCCGACGAGAAACTCCGCGCGCGCACCGACAAGATCCGGCGACAGATCGAAGCGCGCCAAAGCATGCGCATCGGCCCGGTGACGGCGGGGCTCATGGCGATCAGCGTCATCGTGTTCCTGTTCACCGGCTTTGGGGACAAGACCGACGCCGTGGGGTTGCTCACGTTCACACCGATCGAGTTGATCAACGGACGCTACGCGTTCACCAGCGTGAGCGCGATCTGGCAAGGGCAACCCTGGCGATTGGTGACGCCGATGTTCATTCACTTCGGGCTCTTGCACATCGGCTTCAACCTATGGTGGCTCAAAGACCTTGGGACAGCGGTCGAGCGCGTATTCTCATCGCGCTACCTCCTCGGCTTGGTCCTGGTGATCGCAGTGTTCTCCCACATCCTCGAGTACGCCATGTCGGGGCCGACCAAGTTCGGAGGCTTGTCTGGGGTCGTCTACGGGTTGTTCGCGTTCATCTGGCTGCGCGGGCGCTTCGATCCAAGCTTCCCCTACCGAATCCCGCAGACGCTGGTGACCTTCATGCTGATCTGGCTCGCGTTGGGCTTCACGGGATGGATCGGCCCCATCGCCAACTGGGTCCACCTTGGGGGACTTCTCGTCGGCGGCGTGTGGGCGTTCGTGTCGTCTCGGTTTGCACGCTGAAGCCGCAAGAGGCCTCGTCTTCAGGGAGCGTGGTCTAAGGCGCGTCACGATCCCGAACCGATAGGAGCGATTGCAGGGCCTCTCGCCCCTCGGTTTCGAGCACGCGTTCGTTGTGGGTCAGAACGGCGGCGGCCGTGGTCTTTCGTGGACAGCCCGCCTCGAGATCCCGCAGGTTCAGCGAGAAGATATCGGTGTAGTGGCTCGGGTCCTGCGCGCGGACTTCCTCGAGCCGCGTCCGACGAACGAGTTGAATGGTGGGGTTCGGCGCCTGACGGAAGAACCGAACCACGCCTGTTTCGGGTTCGGCGCCGGGATGAAACGCAGCCGCGTAAAACGCATCGCCGGCTGTGCGGGTCAGGTCACGACCCCACTCGGCAAGCGGCTCGAAGCCATCCGAGAAGTTCGGTGCGATGACGAAGGCGACGTCCACCTCGGGATCGGACACCCACCGCGCGACCACGTCGTCGATCGCGGCGCGCTCGGTCTCGCGCTCGAGCACGACATGGGCCCGAAGTCGACCGGCCTCGCGAGCTTGTTTCGCCCAAGGACAGATTCCGAAACGCTCGATCACGTCTCGCTGGTACTTCTCCTGAAGCCGAACCGCCTCGGCGATGACCCGCTGGCGTTGCTCGTCGTGCGCGATCAAGCCGCCTCTCGCGCCCCCCGTTGGGCGAGGTACTCTTGCAGGTGCGGCACGATGGGAAGCTCGAGCGCCTGCTCGGGCGGGTGAAACTCGGCCTCGACGACCTCTCGCGCGTCGACGCGCACTTTGGGCGCTGTGTCGACTTCGAGCTCGTAGATGTCGAGCGTGTCCATTCGGTGCTCGAACAGGTGCGTCCCATGATAGGCGTGGACGAGGCGCTTTGGTTGCACGTTGATCCCGACCTCTTCGCGGAGCTCACGCGCCGCCGCCGTGCGACGGTCTTCGCGCGGTCGAATGTAACCGCCCGGCAATGTCATCTGACGGCGGTAGGAGTTCTTGACGAGCAGGACGCGCCCTTCGTGCCACACCGCGACCAACGCACCGGTGGTCTCCGGCTTCCGGATGAGCCAAATCAGGCGCAGCCCCCAATGCGCAGCCCGATACACCGCCCGTATCAAGGCGTTGAACATAGGAGCAGCTTACCAAAAAACCGGACCGATGGAGAAATCGAGTGGCCGGTACAGGTTTCGGGGCGGTGTCGAGGCCCCGCTCAGAGGGTCGCGCCCGCCCTCGCCCAGCGTCCACGTCTGTAGGCCAGGATACCAAGGCACATACGGACCACGAATGACACCGGGAGCGCCACCCAGATTCCGAATGCACCCCAGCCCACGACGAAACCGAGAAACCAGCTCAGCGGGACTTGAACGAGGACGCCGACGATGTTGATCCCGAGGCTGGTGTTGGTGGCGCCGGCGCCGCGGAGCATCCCGATCAACGCGATGTGCACCCCAACCACGGGCATTCCCCAACCAAGGACCCGCATCCAGAGAATCGAGTACTCGCCGAGCTCGGTGCCGGGATTGACGTCGAAGATCCCGATGATGGGGCCGGCGCCGACGATGATCGAGACGCCGATCACGCTCATGATGACCGTCGACAGAATCACGCCTGAGCGAACGATCTGGCGGGCCTGGGGAACGTCGCTTGCGCCGAGCGCGTTGCCGACCATGGCCCCTGTCGCTTGGGAGACACCGAGCCCGGGCACGAACGCGAGGGACTGAATCCGAAGGCCGATGCCGTGTGCGGCGACGGCCACCTGCGCGACGCGGGCCAACATGCCGACGATCGAGAGAAAGGCGACATTGAGGATCACCATGTCGAGGGCGGCGGGGGCTCCGACCCGGAACAAGTCGCGCGCCAGTGGTCGGTCGATTCGCGCAAGCTTCAGGTGGGCGCGCATGCCTGGGATCGCGTCTTTGCGCAGGATCTGCACCATGATGAAGACGGCCACGGCCTGCGAGACCACGGTGCCCCAGGCGGCGCCTTCGACGCCAAGCGCGGGAAATCCGAACCGCCCAAGAATCAAACCGTAGTTGAGGACGATGTTGAGTAGGTTGCTGGCGATCGAGACGACGAACGGGAGCATGGTGTTCCCGACGGCCCGAAGCGCCGCCGCGAACAGCATGTTGAGGTAGTAGAAGACGGTGAAGGTGAGCAAAGGCCGGAGATACGACACGCCGAGCTCGCCAACGTCGGGCCCAGCGCCGAGCCAGGCCATCGCCTGCGTCGCCCCGAGGTTGCCGACGAGCGCAACCAGAACCGACACGAAGTACGTGAGGAGGATGCTCTGGTGGAGCACGTGGTTGATCCGATCGGTCTCGCCGGCGCCGTGTGCGCGGGCGACGAACGCGACCGTCCCAACGGTGAGGCCGAGCATCGCGACCATCAGCAAAAACACGAGCTGGCTTGCGAAGCCGAGCGCCGTGAGTGCGTCCTCAGCGTTGGCGAGGCGCCCGCACATCGCCGTGTCCACCGCGAGGGTAATCACGCTCAGCACATTCAAGCCGACGATCGGCATGGCCAGATCGAAGAGGCGTCGGAAAATGGTGCGGTCGACGCCTGAAGATAGATCGGGCTGCGCCTTCATTGCGGCGCTGGAGGGTGTATCGCCGCGGATGGACACGCCAGTGCTTTTCGAGGGCGCAGGCCTCGCGCGAGGCATCCGGTGGTAGGCTGAGGTCGATGGCCGGCGAGCCGAGGCAGTTTGGATCCTATCGCCTGTTGCGACGTCTTGGCGTTGGTGGGATGGCCGAAACGTTCGAGGCGGTACGGATCGGCACGGGCGGGTTCGAGCAACGGGTCTGTCTGAAGCGCGTCCTCCCAGCTTACGGCGACGACCCGGAGTTCACGGCGCGGTTTCGGCGAGAGGCGCAACTCGCTGCCGGACTCCGACACAGCAACATCGTCGGCGTCACCGACTTCGGTGAAGTGGGCCGGGTAAGCTATCTCGCGCTCGAGTTGGTGGACGGTGTCGATTTGCGGTCGCTCTTGAAGTCGGTCCCGGAACACAGGCTCGACCCGGACATGGTGGCGTGGATCGGGCTCGACCTGGCCTATGCGCTCGAGCACGCGCATGGGAGCGTCATCCATCGGGACGTCTCTCCGTCAAACGTCCTGATCAGCCGGACCGGGGAGGTCAAGCTCGCCGACTTCGGGATCGCCAAAGCGATCGAGGGGGCCGCGGTCACGGACAGCCGGAGTGTCCAGGGCAAAGTTCCGTACATGTCGCCGGAGCAGATTCGCGGGCGGCCTCTCGACGCACGGTCCGATCTTTTCTCGCTCGGCGTGGTCTTGTTCGAGGCCGCGGCTGGGGTGCGACCGTTTCAGGGGGCGCACGATGTGGTGACGATGCAACAGGTTGTCGACAACCGACGCGCCGACCTCGCGGAGGTCGCGCCAGAGCTGCCCGATGCATTGCGTCGGTGCATCGAAGGGCTCCTCGAGACGGACCCGGCGGAGCGAACGCAAACCGCGGCGGCGGTGGTGGAGGCGCTGTCGGTCCTCGAGCCCCAATCGAACGCGCGGCGGCGACTGGCCGCGATGGTGGAGGCGCAGCGGGGCGGGCCGGAGACCCGTATGCACGTTCGGGCGCGGCGAGACGAGCGCGACACCGAGATGAGTCCCGCCGATGCGCTTCCGATGGGGGCTGTCGGAGCCAGTGCGGAGCAAGTGCGACAGGCGAGCCTTGTCGGCCGTCGGCGCCGAACGACCTCCCGTTGGTTGCTCGGTGCGTTGTTCTTGTTGGCAATCGCGGTGGGTGCAGCCTGGCTTCGCGCGCCTTCGGGGCGTGTGGACAAGACCTCGATCGAGGCGTCGACCACGGCCCGGGAGCCGAGCGACGGGAGCCGAGTACCCGTCCCGAAGGCGCCCACTGCCCCACCAAGAACGCTCGACGCTGCGAGCGCCAGCGGTGAGGCCAAGAAAGAGGCACCGAGCCTCAAGGTCGACGCCGAGCCGTCGGGCCGAGGGGCCGAGAAGGAGGCCCGCGCGAAACGCCGCCGGCCCGCCGCGCCCGCCGCCCGCTCGGGCCCAGGCTGGGTGCAAGTCGTGGTGCAGCCCTGGGGCAACGTGTGGATCGACGGCGTATGGATGGGACGGGCCCCGGTCACCGCCAAGGTCGCCGAGGGCCGCCACGTCATCGAGGTCGGGCGCGAACGGCCTTCGAAGAAGCGGGTCGTGCGGGTCGAAGCGGGCGACCGAAAGAAGCTCGAGCTCGAGCTGGGTGACCTATTGGGCGACTAGCCCCAAGCCGCTTCCGCGGGTTTTCGCGGTACGGGTTGTAGGTCCCTAGAATCAAATGGGTTTTGGAGGGGCGGAGTGACCCTACTCTACGATGATGGCGCCGCAGGGGAACTCGGCGGTGAAGGTGGCGGCTTCGGCTTTGAAGGTCTCGCACGCGTCACCAAGGAGTTCCATCACGTTGTCAGCGGTGGGCTTGACCCGCCAGTCCTCGGGGCATGAGAGCGCGACCCCGTTGAGTTGCACGTCACCTTCTTCGCAGGCCTTGTCGGTGTCATCGAAGGGTTTATCGATCTCGATGTCGCAGGAGACGCTGTCCGAAATGATCTCCCGGAAGGCGTCTTCGAGGTTTTGCGGGTTGTCGCCGACCCAGAAGGTGGCGTCCCCTCCGGAACCATCCGACGCCAGCCCAACGCCGACGTTGGCGACTTCCTGGACGTGATCCGCGACGCCCTGGTTGGACAAGGGCCCGACCCACAGGAAGAAGAGATCAATCCCGGCGTCGTGCGACCGGCCGGCCGCGGCGACGGCCTCGTCCCTGGCGTCGTCGGGCGTCGGGGTCTGCGAACAACCCGGGTGCCCGCCGTCTGGACACTCGCAGGAGTCTGGGAGCCCGTCGGTCGCGAGCACGATAATCGTTGGGCCCTCGTTCGGCGGGGGCGAGCTCTGAATCTCGCTCACGAGCGCATCGATGCTGTCGCCGGTCGGCGTGTCGTTCCCGTCTGCGGTCGGGTAGGACATCGGGTACTGCGCACTATCGATGGTCGACGAGTTCGACAACGCAAAATCGATCTGCGTCGGAAGCTTGGGGCACTCGCGAGCCGGACTTTGGGGGTAGTTGAACCCGTCGTCCGAGGTGTACGTCGTCAGGCCGAAGCGAACGATCGCGTCGAGCTCTGACACGACCGTGGTGATCGCGTCGCGGGCGACTTCCCAACGGTTCGGCTCACCGGGCTCCGGCGAACCACCGGAGAGTTCCTCGTCCATCGAACCGCTCTGGTCGACCAAGAACATGACGTTGGGGATGCTGCGCGTCGGAGTGACCTCCACCGACTGGCAGTTGGTGCCCCCTGCGTTGCCTGTGCCGCCGGTCCCGGCGAAGATGGGGATGCACCGGCCGCGCACGTTGCACTCCATGTCCCCGGGGCACGGTACCTCGTCGGTGCACTGAAACGTGCAGTCGCCGTCACAGTACGCGCCAAGGGCACAATCGGAGTCGCTGTTGCAGGCGTCGCCGCAGCTCGGCGGGGGTACCTGAACTTCATCGCAGTTGAGACGAGGTGTCCCCCCCGCGCCGCCGCCGGCGCCTCCAGTGCCAAGTGGATTGCCTGAGCCGCTACAGGCGCCAAGACCAAAGGCGCCCAACGCCACGAACAGGATCGAAAGCCAACGATGCATCACGAACTCCCCAGAGAATTTAAAAAGCCAACTATGTCGACATTCTACATACACTCTGTAAGGCGCGCAAACCCTGCCACGGTTGTTTTCTGACGAATTGGTCATTGGTTTCAAGTGTTTAGAAGATCACAAACCCGGGGGAACGGCCTCATGGTCGCGCACGCGCCCTGAATCACGAAAAAAAGGACCGCGCGCGCACAGTTCGCGGTGGTGCGATCGGCGTGGCGTTCACCAGCCGGGGCTTTTTTCAATGAGGAAAGCGCTCTGAAACCTTCTCGAAACAATCAGAGGACAGAGATCCGGACGATGAGCCCTTTTCGACGCGGGTTTCCGCAGAACTTGCGGTGGGCTCGTGATAGAACCGCCGTTTGTCGTTCGCAGGCACCGGCGAACCCAACGCATTTTGTAGGAGTGAACGATGAGCATCATCAAGGCTGAGTACATCTGGATCGACGGCACGGAGCCGACCCCGCTTCTTCGTTCGAAGACGAAGATGGTTGAGGCGGGCATCCTGGATAAAGTTCTAGGTGCGATCGCGGGCGTGGCAGAGCTTCCCAAGTGGGGCTTCGACGGCTCCAGCACCGAACAGGCCACCGGCGACAACTCCGACTGTCAGCTCTACCCGGTGTTTGCGACGCGCGACCCTCTTCGCGGCGGCGACAACCTCTTGGTGCTTTGCGAGGTCTACAACGCCGACGGCACCCCCCACCCCACCAACACACGTCGAGCTGTCGTCGAAGAGGGTGAGAAGAAAAAGGACTTGGACGCGTGGTACGGGTTCGAGCAGGAATACACAATGATGAAGGAAGGGTACCCGTACGGGTTCCCGGAGAACGGCTACCCCGGACCGCAGGGCCCCTACTACTGCGGCGTCGGCGCCGAGTACATCTACGGTCGCGAGATCGTCGAGGACCACATGACGGCCTGCATCGAAGCTGGCCTGAAGATCTCCGGCATCAACGCCGAGGTCATGCCGGGACAGTGGGAGTTCCAGATCGGCCCCGCAGGCCCCGTTGAGAGCGGTGACCACATGTACATGGCGCGGTACCTCCTCGGACGCATCGCGGAGACGTACGGCGTTGACATCTCCTACGAAGCCAAGCCGGCCAAGGGTGACTGGAACGGCGCCGGCTGCCACACGAACTTCAGCACCGCCCCGATGCGTGCGGATGGCGGCATGGACTTGATCACCGCCTACTGCGAGAAGCTCGGTCAGCCGGAGCGAGTCGCGTTGCACCTCGACCACTACGGTGCGGGCCTCAAGGACCGCTTGACGGGCGCGCACGAGACGGCGTCCTGGCAGGAGTTCAAGTACGGCGTGTCCGACCGTGGCGCGTCCATTCGAATCCCGATGGCCACCGCCCACGCCGGCAAGGGCTACCTCGAGGATCGTCGCCCCTGCGCAAACATCGACCCGTACACGGTCGCACGCCTTCTCCTCGAAGTCGCCTGAGCCCCCACGAAGCCCACGCAAAGACGCCGCGCTCATTTTGGGCGCGGCGTTTTTCGTTAGTAGCCGTTACTGGTGGTCACTGGCCGGCGCGCTTGTAGACCAGCGTGTAGACCACCTTGTCGGACAGCTGCGGGCTCGTTTCACGCACGTGCATCAGGAGCTCGCCATTCGAGCCGAACCGGAAGATGTTCTCGCGGCGACCGTGGGCGGCCACGATGTCTTGAACCAACGAGGCCTGCTGGAGCGAGAACGACGCGGTGGCCTTGTCGCCAGTCGGCGTCACGACCTCGGCCGTGCCGCCGTCGAGGGGCGCGGTGACGACATAGTTGTCCATCCCGATGGTGACCTTCTTGGCGACGCTCGAGATCTTGAGTCGCACGACGGCCTTGTTCACGTTCTCTAGCCGCTTGCGCGCCACCTTTTTCTTGAGACTGCCCATGCCTGCGGTGGCCTGGTCGATGGCCGCGTGGATCTTCGCAAGGCTGTCTGCCTGGTTGCCGACGAGGGTGTAGCTCCCGGCGAGCTTTCTGAGCTCGGGGGGTTCGCCATCGATGGTAGCGGGTGCAGTGGCGGTTGGCTTGGCGTCGTCGCTCGAAGCCGGGCTTTCGTCTGAGCCTGTTTGAGCGTCGTCCGAAGCACTTTCCTGCGATGCCGCCGTACCGATGGCAAGCAGGAGCGTGAGGAGGGCAAGCGTCGTGATCTTCATCCTGGTTCCCCTTTGTCGGGTTCTTAACATGCTCGTCGTGGCCACGGAAGGGTCGGATCACCAAGTGAGGGTACGCGGTGTTTCCTTCTTGCGGCTTTCGAGGAAATCGACGATGCGCTCGAGCTCCTCATGGGTGAGGTTCCCCGCGAACCCGGGCATGTTGGTCCCGCCGTTGTGGATCCGAACGACCAGCTGATCGCGCGACAATAGATCCCCGATGTCAGAAAGGTCCGGGCCGCGATGTCCCCCGTAGCCCTCGATCTGATGGCAATAGAGGCAACCCTTTTCGTAGAAGTAGACGGCGCCTTCGGCGACAGGCCCTTCGGTGACGCCAACGACTTCAGGAGGCAACGGCTTGGCCTCGAAGTCGGGCGACCACGGTGCCTGCACACCGGCAATCCACATCGACCCGACGAAGACGACGACGAGCGCGAGAATCGCGACCGCCCATGGCCTTCGGGTCCAGTGACGCTCGCCCTTGTTGTAGAAGAGAGGCAGGACGAAGAGCCCGCCGAGCACCACGATGGGCACGGCAACCATCACCACGCTCTCCACCGCCGGCGGGAGCAACGCGAGGACGGCGAAATACCAAAGGAGGTACCAGTCGGGGCGCGGGTACGCATCGATGATCGCAGGGTCGGGCGGGGGCTCGAGAACCGGAGGCCCGAACACATAGCCACAGATCGCAATGCCCAACAGGACCAGGAAACCAAACGTCATGTCGCGCCAGGCCGCGTTGGGCCAAAAGGGGACGCCGTCCTTCTTGAGGCGCGCCTCGTAGCCCTCGACATAAGTCTCAGGGTCGACCGGCTCTCCGGCCTTGGGCATCTCGCTGATGCCATGACGCAACACCAACGAGAGATGAATCACGACGAAGCCGATGATGAGACCCGGCAGCAAGAACACGTGGATCACGAAGAACCGACTGAGGGTCGCGCCACCAAAGGTGTCCCCGCCGACGACGAATCGCGCGAGTGCTTCACCGACGAACGGAACCCGTGCCGCCTGCTGGGCACCGACGACCACCGACCAGATGGCGTTGTTGTCCCAGCGGAGGAGCTGGCCGGTGAACCCCATGCCGACCGTGAAGATCAGAAGCAGGACGCCCGTCATCCAGTTCATCTCGCGGGGGTACTTGTACGTGCCATGCAAGAAGACCTGGGCGAGATGGATCCCAGCGAGGAGAATCATCGCGGATGCGCCGTAGTAGTGCATCCCGCGGAGCCAACTGCCGAACAAGGCATGGTCGGTGATGTACACCAAGCTGTCGTAGGCTTCGCCAGACGACGGTACATAAGAGAACGCGAGGCCGATGCCGGTGAGAACCTGCGCGGCGAATGCCGCGAGCGTCGCAGAGCCAAAGACGTACCACCAGGTCGCGTTGCGCGGAACGATATGCTCCAGCGAGGGCTTGAGCATCTCGCTGAAGCCACCGCGGTCGTCGACCCACTGCCACATCGCCTTCAGTCGCCGCATCGGTGGTCTCAGGTTTCGCTCTTGGGCTCGGGGTAGACGGTGAACGGAATGGGGCTCGTGCGGATCTGGACGAGCCCATTGTGGACCCTGACGGGGTAACGCGGCAGGGGTCGCGGCGGTGGGCCGCCCGCGACGGTGCCGTCGTTGTAGTAGACGCCCCCGTGGCACGGGCACATGAAGAGGTCGGCCGAATCGATCCAGCGGACGGGGCAGCCTAGGTGGGTGCAGTTGACGGTGAACGCGGTGAAGGCTTCTTGGTCATCGCGGCGAAGCCAGGCGGCCGTGTTGGCGGTGACCCCTGCCCAGGGGAGTGGCGAGGGATCCTCGTACTGGACCTTCACCGTCTTCCCGACCTCGAAGTCGTGTATCGCGCCAACGTCTCGCCACACCTCTTTGACCCGCTTGGTAAACGGACCGATGACGAACCCGACCACCGGGATCCCGAGGATCGCGCCGCTCAATGCCCCGAGGGCAAGAGATAGGCGGGCAAGCATTCGTCGCCGGGACGGATCGTTCTCGCGGTCGTCTTCGTTGTCAGTCATCTCGACTCCTAATGTCTTCGCGGATGTCCAGGAGCCATCCGCGGAGCGAAAACCCCATCATGAGCAGCCCCGTGGCCACGAACACGTAAGAAACCACATACTCGTAGGCCGGGGAGATGACGAAGAAGACGATGCCCAGCGCAAGGCCCGCCGGCCAAAACCCGGGCCTCGGAAGATGCTCGGGCCCCGGCTTGGTCCAGCCGGTTCGGTCGGTTGGGTCATCGGACGCCATGGCTCCCCCTTCCCTGCACGACATCGAGGTGACTTTCCGAAAGCCACCGTCGTGCGATGACGAGAATCCCGGCGAGGTACACCATGCACGCGGGGACCCACATCATGAGGCCGCCGAGCTGTTGGTCGGTCGCATGGGTCAGCCCCCACCCTTGGTGGAGCAGCGGCATGATCCCGAGGGTGTCGACGGGGTGCATGTATACGGGGCACGCGGACACTGGGGCGAATGTCAGCAGCACGCCGAGGAGGGTACAGGCGAGGCAACCGGTGAAGAGGTAGACGATCGAACCGGGGGCCGAGAGGCGCTCGGAACGCACCGGGTGAATGACGGGCCAGTAGAACGCCACGCCGGCGGCCAACAGGGTGGCGCATTGGGCCACGTAGGCCGGGGTCGAGGTGACCGACGCGCTGCAGAGGGTGGGGATGTGCCAGAGCCACATGATCCCGAGCCCGAGCATCCAAGACATCGGCGCACGGCCGACTGTATCCTGCGCAAAACGGACGGTCGGGCGAGTGAGCGCCGCCCCGACGCGCGCCGGCGGGAGGGCTGCGATCAAGAGTGGCGGGACCAGCAGGAGCAACAAGAGGTGCTGAACGATGTGCGCACTGAAGAGATAGCCGTCGGCCAAGACCGCGATCGGTGAGACCGTGGCCATGAGGAACAGCGCGACGGCCGCCAGCATGGCACCCATTCGCCTTCCCATGCGAAACCCGAACGCACGCAAGTAGAGCGCCATCGCTGCGATCGCCACCAACCATGCCGGCGAACTCAGGCGCCAGAGCTCGGTCAGGGCTTGCGAGGTGGTCATAGGATCCTCCCGAGGTAGATGATCGAGAACACGAAAACCCAAACGACATCGACGAAGTGCCAGTAGTACCCAGTGGCTTTGACGATCGTCTCTTCGTTCTTGCCGAGCCCGCCGTTCCGGCGAAGGAGGGTGACGGCCAATAGCGCCAGCAAACCGGCGAAGACGTGGAAGCCGTGAAAGCCGGTCGTCGTGAAGAAGGTGGCGGCGAAGATCGACCCCTCCGGCGTGAAGTGGGCTGTGATCAGGTCGTAGTACTCCCAAGCCTGCCCAGCGAGGAAGACGAGGCCGAGGGCCATGGTAATTACGAGCCAAGTGGTGGCCCCGCTCCCGTTGCCGCGGCGGAGGTGTCGCTCAGCCACGAAGAGGGTCGCGCTGCTCGCGAATAGCGCCACGCTGAACATGCCGGTGCGATGGATGTCGAGCGGCCCTGGGCCCGAGCCGAACTCGAAGAAATTGTAAATGACGAACGCGACCAAGAGCATCAAGAAGAACATCGACTCGGACGCGATGAACGCCATCACGGAGACGATGGCAGCCTGGGGCCGTTTGGGGGCGTCGCTCGGCGGGAGCGGAACATCACGCACCACCTCGGGGTGCGCCAGGTCAAACATCGGCCGCCTGCTGCGAACCGGAGGGACGAGCTCAAAGTTGTGCTCGGGAGGTGGGGAAGCGGCGGCCCACTCGAGCGTCCACGCGTTCCAGGGGTTGTCGCCGGCAACCTCTCCCCGCTTCAAGCTGACCGCGATGTTGTAAAGCATGACGAGCACCGATACCGCGATCACGACCGTGCCCACCGTCGACGCCATGTTGAGTGCCTCGTAGCCGGGAAGATCAGGGTACGTGAACACGCGGCGCGGCATCCCCATGAACCCGAGGAAGTGCATCCCCAAGAAGGTCAGGTTGAAGCCGATCAGCATGAGCCAAAACTGCCACTTGCCGAGGCGTTCACTGAGCATGCGGCCGGTGATCTTGGGGAACCAGTAGTAGAGGCCCGCCGCCATACCAAACACGAAGCCGCCGAACAGGACGAAGTGAAAGTGCGCCACGACGTAGTAGCTATCGGTCACCTGCCAGTCGATCGGCGCGGAGGCGAGCGTCACGCCGCTGAGGCCCCCGATGACGAACTCGATCAGAAAGCCAATGCAGAAGAGCATGGCGGTCGAGAACTGAATGCGACCCCCCACCATCGTGGCCGACCAGTTGAACACCTTGACACCGGTCGGGACCGCGATGAGCAAACTGGCCGCAGTGAAGAAGAGATCGGGGCCTCGGCCCATCCCGACGGCGAACATGTGGTGGGCCCACACACTGAGGCTCAAGATGCCGATCGCGACGGTGGACGCTGCGACGAAGGAGTAGCCGTAGATCGGTTTTCGAGAGAAGACGGGAATGATCTCCGAGATCATGCCGAAGACCGGAAGGATGAGAACGTACACTTCCGGATGCCCGAACACCCAGAAGAAGTGCTGCCAGACGACGGCGCTCCCGCCACGGTCGGGAAGGAAGAAGGCGGCGTCAAGGTGTCGATCGACCAGCAACATGACGATCGCGGAGTTGAGCGCTGGGATCGCCAAGACGATCAGGATCGACGTCACGAAGATCATCCAGATGAAGAGCGGCATCCGCGAGATCTTCATCCCAGGGGCTCGGAGGGTCACCACCGTGACGATGATGTTGATGGCACTGCCGACCGAGCCGATGCCGAGGGCCAAGAGCGAAAGCAGCCAGTAGTCGACGCCCTCGTTGAGGTTGAAGGGAAGCTCGGTGAGTGGCGCGTACGAGAACCATCCCGCGTTGGGTGCGCCTCCGGCCAAGAAGCTCCAGTGGAGCATCAGACCACCGAACGGCACGAGCCAGAAACTAAAGGCATTGAGTCGCGGGAACGCCACGTCGCGGGCGCCGATCATCAGGGGCACCAGGTAGTTCGCGAAGCCGGCGATCAGAGGCATACCGACGAGGAACACCATGGTGGTGCCGTGCATGGTGAACAGTTGGTTGTAGAGCTCGGGAGGGATGAAGTCGTTCTCCGGAACCGCGAGCTGAATCCGCATCAGCAAGGCCTCGATACCTGCGATGGCGAAGAACACGACGGACGTGATCAGATACATGATGCCAACCCGCTTGTGGTCGACCGTGGTGACCCAGGACACGAACCCGGTGGGCGGGACTTCAACTTCGGTTTCGAGCGTGGCTTCGAAGCTCATTTCAACCCGTGAAGGTAAGCGGCCAGCGCGTCCGCGTCGGTGGCCGAGAGCTGGAAGTTCGGCATGTGACAGCCTTCTTTGATCGACTGTGGGTTCTTCATCCACGCCGCAAGGTTGGCTTCGTTGTTGACGAGCACGCCGGACCCGATGCGTTGTCGGCTCGCGAGGTGGGTGAGATCAGGGCCGACTTGCTTCGGCAGACCGTCGGCGGGGGCCCCATCGAGGGCATGACAGGTGCTGCATGTTTCGCGCTCATAGACGGCGAGGCCCGCCCGGGCGGAAGGAGACGACGGTGGATCGGCTGGAAGGGCTTGGGCCGCCAACCATGCGTCAAAGTCGTCCGCCGTGTGAACGATGACGTCGAAGCGCATCCACGCATGCTGCACGCCGCAAAACTCGGCGCATACGCCCTCGTAGACACCGGTCTCCTGTGCTTCGAAGACCACGTGGTGCTCACGGCCCGGGACGACGTCCATCTTGCGCGCGAGCTGCGGCACCCAGAAGTCGTGAATCACGTCGCCCGACTCGAGCTGGAGGTGCACCTTGGTGTTGACCGGCACGTGGATCTCGTTGGCGCTCATCACGCCCTTGCCTGGGTATTCGACCTCCCACCACCACTGGTGGCCGCGAACCACGACGTCGGGGGCGCCCTCGGGTGTGGGGTCGGAGTCGCGCGCAGCCCCGACCGACAACACGAAGATCGCGATGACGATCCCGAGCGGGATGGCCGTCCAGATCGCCTCGAGCATGGGGTGATCGTTTTCGACGGCGTCGGGCGCCTCTTGGCCGCGGGCGCGCTCGCGCATCGCCCGCACGATCGCGTAGGTGATGATCGCGACGACCACGACCAAGATGGCCGCGCAGATCCACATGACGAGAATAAACAGGTCCGAGATTGCGCTCGCTTGTGGGCTGACTGGATCGAACATGCCGGCACCGCGAACCGCGGGGACCTAAGCTTGCCCGCAGTCAGACAGAACACCTACCACGCTGGGGCCACGCGGGGCAACGGCAACCCCCGGACGCTGTCTAGGTCGCTTCCCGTTCGCGCGCTTCATCTTGGGGCTTGCCGGCCCGAGCCAACGCGCGTTCGAGAAGCGCCGTATAGATCGGTCGCGTGCCAAGGCCGTGTGCGGTGATCGTCGCCGCCATGCAGGTCAGCATCAAGGGGAGGATCTGAGTGAAGTTGCCAGTCATCTCCGCAGTCAAAATGATCCCCGTGAGCGGCGCGCGAACGACGGCCGCAAAGAACGCGCCCATACCGGCCACGGCGAAGTGCGCAGGCACCAGCGAGCCGCCGATCCCGAGGTCGTGGACAACCTGGCCATACGCCACCCCGGCGATGGTGCCAATCGCGAGCATGGGCGCGAAGAGTCCCCCGGGTGCGCCGGTTGAATAGCTAGCAACGGTGGCCATGAAACGGACCGCGAAGACCAGGGCAAGCACCTTCATGGGGGTGCGTACGGTGAGAAACCCTTCCAGCACATCCTCACCGCCACCGACGAACCGGATGTCCGCGCCGCCCAGCCACCCGATCGAAAGCCCGACGACAGCGACGGCGGCGATGAACGGCCAGGTTCGAAGGGATCGAAACCAGTCGACACCTCGAAGCAACACGCGTTCGAAGACGAAACCGAGAAACCCGAACAAGACGCCAAAGACGACGAAGAGCCAGAGGGTGCCTCGCTCCGGCATGGCGAGGATCGGCATGGCGATCTCATTCACGTCGCCGGTGAGAAGGCGGGTGACCACGTCCGAGACGGCGCAGGCGAGGACGACCGCCTGGACGGACAGCACGTTGTAATGAAACTGCGGTCGCATCTCCTCGATCATGAAGAGGATGCCGGCGAACGGCGCGTTGAATGCGGCCGTGAGCCCGGCCGCGGCGCCGGACGCAACGAGGCCATGCATCAGGGTCTTGGGGAGCCTGAGCATCCGTACGCACCCCTGCCCTATCGCCGCGCCGATCTGGATCGACGGCCCCTCGCGCCCCATCAAGAGCCCGGACCCGAGCGATAGGCAGCCGCCGATGAACTTGATGGGGATCACCCGTGCCCATCGCATGGGCAGGGCGCCATCGAGGAGACCCTCGACGACCTGAACCCCACTGCCGCCGGCCTCGGGCGCCCAGCGACGAACGAGGCCCACCGAGATCAGCAGGCACAAAGCGATGGCGACCGGGATGATCCCCCAGATGACCACCGGATCGTCGGACCGCCAGAGGGTGTTTCGGAAGGCTTCGGCCCAATCGAGAACCTTGTGGAAGAGGGATGCGAGTGTCCCGGTGAGCGCGCCGACGACCGTTGCAGTCAGCAAGAGCGGCGCGCCCTTTCGTTGGGCTTCGAGGACTCGGCTGGCCAGACGGGTGGACTGGGCGGCGCCGGTCGTGATCGCGGACGTGGCCTCAGCGATTGGAAACGGTAGCTTCATCGGCGGGCGCGTCGCGGGGACCCTCGCCGCCCCGCGCACGCCCGGTTCTATCGGTGCCGTCGGGGCTCGTCAACGGTGGATCGACGCACCGGGCGGCTTCGAGGACAAGTGGCAGCCGATCAGTCTCAGGTGAGAACGGTCTCACTAAGCGGCGGCGGTTGCTGCGCCTGAACGCGCGACCTCGACACGAGCGCCCCGCCGCGTGATCAATCGGCCCTCGAGGCGAACCGGGCCGAACCCAATGGGGCTGGCCATCGCCGTCCCGATCCGGGTGCTGTTGCGGAACGATGGGGTGATAACCTGAAGCGCTCCCGCTTCGGAGACCGTATAGGCCAGGCTATCGCCCACGGAGGCGCCGAGCACGACGCCGCGCTCCACCAGGAGCACCAACGCGCTCGTCTCGCCTGCGACTGGATCTTTGAAGACGGTGAGATCGATTCCGTCGAGAATCATCTCCCAATCTCGCGGATCCTCGGGAAGCACCCCCTGGCGGAAACAACGCGCGAGTTCACGCACCGTCATGGCGGCCGCCGCCTGCGAGGCTGGCCCCGAGTCGGCCCCATCGGCCAACGCGATCAGGGTACGGTGTTCGTCTCGCAGGACCGAAAGTCGGTCGTGCGTGGTGTCGCTGGCGGAAGGTGACGGCGTGGTGATTTCGAGCTGCATCGTTTTCCCCTAGTACTTGGTCCTATGAAACCGAACGGGTGATCGTTACGGTCTATTCCGTTCGGGGATGCACTCGGAACGATTGCCAATTTGGCAAATCCGACGTGACGCTGGAACTGCGGGCGCGTATGGTCTGCTCGAGTCGACCGAGGGAGTTCTGATGCCGCGATCACCGACGCTCGAACCGATTGAAATCGAGCTCACCCAACAGTCCCTGCTCGAGTGTCCGCTTCGAAACAAGGGCAACGCGTTCAGCGAGGAGGAAAGGCGCGAGCTCGGCTTGCTCGGGCTCTTGCCGCCGCACGTCGACGACCTCGAGACTCAGGTAACGCGGGCATACGAGGCGTACCAGCGCAAGGACGACGACATTGAGCGGCACATCTACCTGCGCGCGCTCCAAGACATCAACGAAGTGTTGTTCTACCGCCTGGTGCACGACCACCTCGAGGAGATGATGCCGATCATCTACACACCGGTGGTCGGGGCCGCGTGCCAGCAGTTCAGTGAGATCTATCGACGACCGCGTGGGCTCTTCGTGTCGTACCCCGAGCGAGCGCACATGGATGCGATTCTCGACCACGCCCCAGTGGAACGCGTCGACGTCATCGTCGTGACCGACGGCGAACGGATCTTGGGGCTCGGCGACCAGGGTGTCGGGGGCATGGGGATCCCAATCGGGAAGCTCTCGCTGTACACGGCGTGCGCCGGGATCAGCCCAGAAGGAACGTTGCCGATCGTGCTCGACGTCGGCACGAACAATCAAGAACGCCTCGATGACCCGCTCTATGTCGGCTGGCGTCACGAGCGAATCACGGGGGACGAATACTACGCCTTCGTCGATCTGTTCATCCAGGCGGTGAAGCGCAAGTTCCCAAACGCGCTCTTGCAATTCGAAGACTTCGCGCAACCCCATGCCGCGCCGCTCCTCAAGCGCTACCGGGACGAGCTTTGTACGTTCAACGATGACATCCAGGGCACGGCAGCCGTCACGGTCGGCACCTTGATCGCGGCAGCCAAAGTGAGCGGTCGGAAGATGTCGGAACAAACCGTCACGTTGTTGGGTGCCGGCTCGGCAGGGTGTGGGATCGCGGAACAGATCGTCGCCGCCATGGTCACCGAAGGGCTCACGGACGCCGATGCGCGAGCACGCATCTTCATGGTGGACCGACCTGGTCTCCTGCACGACAAGCTCGATGGGCTCACCCCCGCGCAACAGACACTCCTCCAGCCGGCCGGGCGCGTGGCGTCTTGGGCGAGCGCGCGTTCGGGTGAGATCTCGCTCCTCGATGTCGTCCGGAACGCGCGCCCGACGGTCCTGGTCGGGGTGTCGGGGCAACCGAACACCTTCACCGAGGAAGTCGTGCGACTCATGGCCAAGGGCACCGACCGCCCGACGATCTTCCCGCTCTCCAATCCGACTTCCCGCGTCGAGGCCAAACCGCAGGACTTGATCGCGTGGACCGAAGGGCGCGGGCTGATCGCCACCGGGAGCCCGTTCCAGCCGGTCGAGTACGAGGGCAAGGCGTACCCGATCGCACAGTGCAACAACTCCTATATCTTCCCGGCGATCGGGCTTGGCGTCCTTGGGGTCGGGGCACGTCGTGTGACCGATGGGATGTTCATGGCGGCCGCCGAGGCCCTGAGCTGTCAATCGCCCGCCGTCGTCGGTTCCGGTGCGGGCCTCCTACCTCCGCTAACAGCGATCCGCGAGGTCTCGACCGAGATCGCCTACGCGGTGGCCGCACAGGCCCAGGCCGACGGTGTGGCCGACCCTTGCAGTGAGGGCGAGTTACGCGCGCGCGTCGACGCGAGAAGATGGGACCCGGTCTACAGGCCGATGCGATTGGCGAGGAACGAGGAGGACCGATGAATTTCGACATGATGAGCTATGAGCCGAAGGGGGATAAGAAGAACTCGGACTTCTTCAACGAGTACCGGTTGAAGATCTACG
Source organism: Myxococcota bacterium (assembly GCA_039028875.1). GTDB lineage: Bacteria > Myxococcota_A > Polyangia > Polyangiales > Houyiibacteriaceae > SG8-38. The sequence continues at coordinate 22,298 of JBCCHE010000041.1, forward strand.
GCCGCCGCGAAGAAAGTGGCCTTTCGGAGATGCTCGGTGGGATGAAGGGGATCGTGATTCAGGTCCAACACGGCGACGCCCTTGCTTATCTCGAAGAGCTCTACTCGATGTCGCCCTATCGTTTCGACTGCGCGCGGCTCAACGACACGCACAAGGTGTACTTCTTGTCGTCGAAGCCGGAGCAGCCTCGCTTGATCGTCCTCGAACCCCTGAGCGACGACTACCAAGACGACCTGACGCGTCTCAACATGCTCTACCCCAAGGCGCGGCCGAAACCCCACGCCCGCTATGTCGGCGAGATCTACCACACCAAAGACCTCGCTGAGACGAGACGAGTGCTCGAGTCGCATGAGATCCGATTCCACGAGCGAGGAGAGGAACGCGATCCGTTCTTTGCGAATCAGAACTTCGCGTTCACCGTGCCCTCAGACTTCACCGGCAACCGGATCGGGTACGCCGCGATCGACCTCGACCCAGGAGCGATCGACTTCGGCCAACGGCTCGAGCTGACCGACGCCCAACGCGCCAGACTCGACGCAGCTGAAGAACAATCGAGCGAAGCGGGCATCTCGGAGCTCTTGCGGGGCCCCGACCACATGGCCACCCGCATCCTCGCGGGAGAACGCGAGGATGCGATCCTCGAGTTCTTGACGATGTCGAGCTACTACTTCTGGGGCGCATACAACATCAAAGACATGAACTCATCGACGAACGTCAACCGAAACCCCAACATCAACGACGAGACCCTGTCGCCGGCAAAGGTGTTCACGGCGAACAACACGCCTTCGTTCGTCAACTCGTTCGAAGGCCGGCCGATGCCGACTGAAGACTTCGTGCGCAACTACGGGCGCCGGATGCATCACATCGCGTACGAAGTCAGGGACGGGGATCACCCAAGCGGCCAAAAGAACATCGACTACGTCGTCGAGAAGCTGAAATCATTCGGGATTCCGTTCCTCGCGCACGTGGTGGGCTCCTGCGGCGAAGAGCCCGACCTCAAGCAGATCTTCTCGAAGCACAGCGACTATTCGATCCTGATTACCGAGTACGTCGAGCGTTGCCACGGCTTCGAAGGCTTTTTCACGAAGTCAAACGTCGCGGCACTCACCGAAGCGGCGGGGCTCGACGAGCGCTACGAGCACGGGCACGTGTTCGACTGAATCTCTAGAGGCTAATCGGCGGGGGATTGATGACGGCCAAGCAGCGACCCGAGAAGCAGGTGCCCGACAATCCGCTGACTGAACAACTGGAGCCGTTCGCTCGGGTCACGTAGCTACACTGGCCACTGCCACAGGTGTCGGTGGTGCAAGAGTTGTTGTCACTGCAGTTGGCGTTGTTCGAGCACCGCACGCAATTCCCGAGGACACAACTCGCGGGAAGGAAGTTGCAAATTCCTCCGATTCCACCGGTGCAGAGCGCGACTGTGCAAGCGGTGCCGTTGGCCAAGTTTGGATTGGAGCAGTCGCCATCGGTGCAGACGTCGCTGGTGCAGGCGTTGGCATCCGAACACGTGATCTCGGTGTTGGTGCATCCGGTCGCGGAGTTACAGTCGTCCATGGTGCATGCGTCGCCGTCGTCACAATCGACCGCGTCGTTGGAGCACTCGCCACTCTCGGGCGCACACAGGTCGACGGTGCACATGTCCATGTCCTCGCAATCGACCGCGGCACACAGCATCGCATCGACACATGCACCTGATTCGCACACCCCGGGCGCGCCTCCAAAGTCGCAGGAAGCCCCATCGGGGGAGGATTCGGAAGAACACGACCCGTCGACTGGCGAGCAGGTGTCGACCGTGCATTCGTCACCGTCGTCGCAGTCGACGGTCGCGCAACGTTGCTGGTCGACGCACTCGCCGCTGACGCAGAGGCCGGCTCGGTTGAGGCACTCGGTGTCGTCGATGATGGGCGGCGAGGCGCACTCGCCGGTTACGGGATCACAGGTGTCGACCGTGCATTCGTTGCTGTCGTCACAATCGACGTCGGCACAGCGAAGCTGGTCGATGCACTCGCCCCCTTCGCAAAGGCCCGCGCCCCCGAGGCACTCGGTGCCGTTCGAGACGGGCGTGGCATCGCATTGTCCGTTGCTCGGGTCGCAGCTGTCGGTTGTGCAGGCGTTCCCGTCGTCGCACACGACGTCGGCGCAAAGGCTCTCCACTTCGACACAGCCGGTGACGAGGAGCAGGGCGAGCAGTCCAAGGATCGAGCGTGGCGAGCAAGCAACCATGTCTGACCGACCTATCCATCCAGAGACTCGCCCGGGAGTCAAGCAGCTTCCGCACAAGCCTCGACCTTGGCCCGATTAACCGGTCATTTTGTTGCCGGAAGATGTCGTCCGGAGCCGTTTCCCTTGGAACCAAGGACCGCTAACGAGCCACGACATCGGTATGGCTTTGGAGCCAGCGCACGATGGTGGTAACGACCACATCCACGTGATCGACGATCATGTAGTGCGGGAGGCCCGGGAACACTTCGAGCCTCGCGTTGGGGATCCGGTCGGCCAACCGTCGGATGTAGGGCGTCGGGAAGATCGTGTCGTCGCCGGCCTGGAGCACGAGTGCGGGCATCGACAGCGACTCGACCGGTTGGGGAGGCGGGGTCGACCCGAGTGATGCAAGCGTCTTGGCACGCACGAACCAGGGGATCAGGGGATCCTCGAGGAGTACGTGAAGCGCGTGCGGGGCGCCACGGACAGGCTCGCGGCGAAGGTCGAGGTAGGCCTGCATCGGCACGGGTGCTTCAGGAAGGCGACGCGCGAACCGTTCGATCCAAGGGCGAAACGACTCGCCGCGCGACCCAAAGCGCGTGAGCTCGACACTCGTCGGGTCGGTGAGATCGGCGAGGTTGTGGCAGACGACGGCATCCACCGAAGGGTCCGAAAGCGCATAGTAGAAGGCGGTGATGCCCCCCTGGCTCGACCCAGACACCACCAAGGGCCCGTCGAACCGGTCGCGCGCGTAGGCGACCACCGCCCGGTAGTCGTCCAGGAGCTCGTCAACCGTGTACGAACCCCGGGCACCATCGCTCCGTCCGTGTCCGCGCGGATCGAATGCGACCACCGTCCAACCCTGGTCGGCAAGGGCAACGAGGAACTCACCGTAGAGGAGTGTGTAGGCATTCGTGCCGGGCATGAAGACGAAGGTACCAACGGAATTGACCGCGTGAACGACGTCGACGTGCAGCGTGCCGTCCCGTGTCGAGAGGCGATGGGGTTCGAAACGGTCGAACCAACTCGGCACGCCGCGTCGCTCGGCAAGATCATCGATACGGGCGCGCAGCCGACTTGGCCGGGCGGCGCGTGAAGGCGCGACCACCGTGATGAGGGCACCACGGGCGGCCCGCACCCAGTCAATCGACACGGTGTTGCCTTGCGCGCTCCATATAGACACGCCCAAACCGAGCCATGAGTCGCGGGCTCAGGCGTTCGAGCCACCACATCGCTTTTGCAGATCGGGTCACGACGATCTGCCGCTCGCGCGCCGCAATCCCGCGGACGATTCGCGCCGCGCACTGCTCGGCCGTGATCCCCTTGGGCCACATCGACAGGATCTTATCGGCATCGAACCCGCGCGTCGGCGATGACTCGTAAATCGGTGTGCGAACCACACCAGGGCAGACCAGCAAGACGTCGACGCCCAGCGCCGCAGCCTCGGCGGCCAACACTTTGGTGAGCCCCACGACGGCATGCTTGCTCGCGACGTAGGGGCCCTCGCCCGGGACCGCGACCAGCCCCGCAAGCGACGCGATGTTGACGATCGAACCCCGTCCCCGGTCGAGCATTCGGGAATAGACCGCATCGACGCCGTGCACGACCCCGTAGAGGTTGACGGACAAGATGCGATGCCAGTCGTCGGCGGTGTTGTCGCGGATCTCGCCGCCAAGCCCGACTCCCGCGTTGTTGATCAGAAGATCCACCGGGACGCCGTCTGCTTCGGCTTCATCGATGGCATCGACGAACGCCTGACGATTCGAAACGTCGAGTACCATCGCCCGTGCGTCGTGCCCGGCGTCGTTCAGTTCTTGCGCCACCGCCCGTGCTCCAAGCTCGTCAACATCGACGACGCAGACCGGAACCCCGGCGCGGCCAAGCGTCCGGCATAGCGCGGCACCGATGCCCGACGCACCGCCCGTCACGAACGCACGCCCGCGCACCCGGTCCGTGAGGGCCCGGCTCATTCGACCACCGCCTCCATGATGAGCTCGAGGAACGTGGTGGGATCCCAGTCGGCGCCGGGGGTCAGTGTGCCAGTCGGGGTGATGCCACCAAGACCGAGGCCGGCATCGGTGATTCCCATCGGTGCCACGGCGGGGCCCTCCGGACGCACGAAGAGTGCGTTGCGAACGACCACCAAACCTTGCTCGGGGAAGACGAAAATGTACTGCCCGTCAAAGCCCTGAGCCCAGTACACCGAACGCGGCACCGTGGGGCGGTCGGGTCGGCCGCCCTCCCCGTTGAGCCACCACGTGAGCCCGTAGCTCGTGTTGTCCGGTTGTTGTGGACGCGTCGCTTCGAAGACCCAGTCCTCGGGGAGAAGGCGCTCACCGTTCCACTCGCCACCCTGAAGATAGAGCTGACCGAGCTTGGCGAAGTCACGACTCGTGGCATCGATGCAGCAGTACATCAGGGTGTTTCCGCCGCCGTCCTTCCACCATTCGGCGCGCTCGAACGAGAGCGGTTCGAACAGCTTCGCTTCAGCGTACGCCGCAGGGTCCATCCCCGTCGCTTCGGCGAGGACGCGACTCAAGAGCATGATCGTGCCGCTCGAGTAGTTCCATACCTGACCCGGTGGCGAGCCGACCTCCTGGTCGAGGGCATATGCGAGCTGGTCGGCGCTCGACCCGAGCGCGATGACGTCGTCGACGGGACCATCCCACTCGGCCCAGATGAAGCCGGTGCTCATCGACAACACGTCACGAAGGGTGATCCGATTCCGGCTCGTGCCTCGCCACTCGGCGATGTACGTTGTCATCGGCTCGTCGAGCGAGGGGATGAGCCCTTCATGGAGCGCGATCCCGATCATCGTACCGGCGAAGCTCTTCGCGACGGACCAACTGGTCGCCCAGTCGGTGGGGCCACGGTCGGGCGCGTACCACTCCGCGACAACTTCGCCGTCCTTGAGAATGACCACCGCCTGGGTGTTCATGTCGGGGGACATCGCGTAACGACGAATGGCTTCGAGGCCTGCAGGGTCGAGCTCGACCGCAGACGGCGATGCCCCCCCCGGTCCACCGCCGCAACCGAGGCAAAGGGTCAGGGCAAAGAAGGCGGGCCACACGCGATGGCGAACGTCTCGAACGGAATTCACGGTTAAGGGCGACGATACCACGGACCGAGGAGGGGCCGGGACGCGGGATTGCGAGCGAAAGCAGGGGGTTCACGCGCGCGGGGTAGACGCCTCGCAAATCCCGCCTTATCTGTGCGCCCATGGCGGAAGCACCCAAGAAGGAGGCGGCGACCGAGGCCAGCGACGTAGCCTGGGTGTATGGACGGTCAGAGGACGGACGGTCGTACGGCGTGCTCCGCAAGAAGAACGACCAAGTCCAGATGGGAACCCTCCGCCCGCTTGAAGACGGAAAGCCCATCCACGGGGAGCTCGTGAAGCTTCGCCCGCGTTCGGAGTCGCAGGCGCTCTTCGATGTCGAAACGCAGCACAGTGCGACGCGAGCCCCCAGAGCCCCAGGGCCTTCAAAAGTGGCAACGCCCGCCTATCGATCGGGCTGGGATTCGATCTGGGCAAACAAGCGGCCGGGTAAGACGCTGAACTAGGGCACGGCTTTGCCCGACACGGTTCGAGCGGCCCATGTCTCGGGGGGCACGAGGCTCTGGTGAACGAGGAACGCGCCGAGTCCGGCGGCTGCCAGAGGCTTCAACCACAACTGGATCGGCGGCAGGTAGTTGTAGTTGAGCGTGAAGGCGACTTCGATCGCCATCAGGATCGCGAAGTCTCGGCGGCGTCCGTCGAATAGGTGCGTTGCCGCCATGACAGCGACGATGGCCGCGGGGATCGCGTAGGTGGTGGATTGGGTTCGTGGGTTGAAGAGCATCAGGTAGACCGCGGCGAACGCTACGACCAACGCGACTCGGTACGGCTCGCGGGTGCGCCGGCACGCCACCCAGCAGATGGCGAGTGTTGCGAGGCCGGCCAGGACTCGGACGATCATGGCGGTTCGATGCGGCATCACCCAGCCCGCCGTAGCGAGCATGCCGCGCAAGTCTTCGAAGCGGGGCGCGGGTCTCGCGCCGACGTGCAGTTTGGCGAGCCAGTCGCTGTACTGCGTGACGACATAGGCGTGGTCGCTGAAGACCCACGGCAAGACGAAGGCCAGGAAGGCGAGGATCGGAAGGCGCCACGTGGTTGGCCGGTAGAGCGCCCAAACCAAAAGGAGAACGATCGCAAAGTGCGGCTTCACCGCCGTTCCGAACACCAAGAGTAGGCTTGCGCGCCACCAGTGCTGTTCGGCCACATCGGCGGCGACGTGAAGCCCGAGCGCAGCGAGGATCAAGTTGGCTTGCCCGTTCCCGAGGGGGCCGATCGCCGGCCCGATCGCGAGGCAGGTCGCCACCAAGAACGCGGGAGCACCCCGCCCAGGAGCCATCAACGCGGTGAGTCGGAGCGTGCCGGTCGCGAGGAGCGCCCAACTGAGCGCGCGCCAGAGGATCCCGCCCCATGGTGAGCCGAGCGCGGAGAAAAGCGCGAAGAACATCGCCGCCTGCGGAAAGTACTGAAAGCCCTCGACGGCGGAAGTCTCGTAGAGCGCCGACCTGCGCGTCCAATCTTGGCCTGCGGCTTCGTAAATGTCGTAGGAGATGCTGTGCATGAAGCCGGCGAGCCCGAGGCTCACCACCACCACGAAGGTCACGGTCCACAAGAGCCAAGGGAGCCAGCGCAGCCATCGCCGACCTATCTCGTTGCCCGTGCTCACGCGGGACGGATCATAGTCTCAGGTTGACCAAAGGGCACCGGGCGGGCGGGCGATCGAAAGGGTGCCGGGTTGGGGATGCGGCTGCGTGCCCACCGTTTGGGGCGGGGAAAACGGGTTTTCGCGGTGCGGTGTCGAAGGGTTTGATTTCGTTATGTTTTTGGGGGGGCGGAGTGACCCCTTTTGAGGCGGGCCCAGACTAGGTTGGGGTTGGGGTGGTGGATGCGGGCCATCTTGATCCAGAGGAGGGTGAGGTGTTCGAGGTGGAGGCTCGAGGACAGGGGGCCCGTGTCGACGGGTTCGAAGCCGAGTTCTTCGCAGAAGCCGCTCACGGTGCGCTTGGCGTCCTGGTCGTCGCCGGCGATCAGCATGGCGGGGCGGAGGTCGCCGTAGCCGGGGTACGTACTGTCTTGGAGGTTCTCGAAGCCGTAGATCGTAAACGCCTTCACGACCCGCGCGTCAGGCGCGGCGGCTTGGATGACCTCTGCGCCCGACCGCTGGCTCTCGAGGCCATGGCTCAACCCGGGGCCGACCGGGTTGGTGCAGTCGACGAGGATCTTGCCGGCCAGGGCGTCGCCAATCTCGGACAACACCGACGCCGCCGCCGGGAACGGGATCGCGAGGAACACCGCGTCTGCGTCGGCGACGGCGTCGGCGGTCGTGGCAGCGCGGAGGTTGGGCCAGGCCGACATGGCGCCCCGGATGGTTTCGGATGAGGGATCGGGGCCGCCGAGGACGACGTTGTGACCGGCCGCGGCCAATCGTCCCGCGATAGGCGCACCGACGTTGCCGGCGCCCACGACCGCGATTCGTTGGGTTTGCGCCTTGGTCATGCCTCGAGCGCCTCGATGACGAGACGGGCGGTCTCGGCACCCGAATGCTGTTGTTGCCCGGTCACCAAGCGCCCGTCGCGGACGGCGAAGGGCGCGAACGCCTCGGCTGTGACGAAGTTGGCGCCGAGTTTCTTGGCTTCGTCCTCGATCCGGAAGGGCATAAGCTTCTGGCCCACGGCTTGGTCGGCGTAGTCTTCTTCAGAGTTGGCAAAGCCGGTCATCTTGCGCCCACGGATGAAGGGGGAGCCGTCCGGGTTCTCGAGGTAGAGCAGCAGGCTCGTGCCGTGACACAAGGCAGCGTGGACCTTGCCGGCGGCGGCGAAGGCGGAGAACACGGCTTGGAGCGATCCCGCCTCGCGAAAGGTGAACATCGGAGACTGGCCGCCACAAACCACGATGGCATCGAACGCCTCGACCGCGAGATCGCCGACGGCGGGGGTGTTTTCGAGCAGCGTCATGAACTCGGGCTTGTCGAGGTAGGCAGCACTGAGGGTGTCGTCCTTCGAGTATCCACTTTCGTCGCGCGGGTTCGACATCGCGTCGAACTCGACCCGCCCGCCGTCGACGCTCGCGACGGTGATGTCAAAGCCTGCACGCGTGAACGCGTCGTACGGATGGATCAGCTCCGAGGCCCAGAAGCCGACCGGCCAACCTGTCGTTGTGGCCGTCGACGGGTTGGCAACGACCATCAGTATTCTCTTGTTTCCCGCCATGTTCCGCTCCTTCGATTGGGGATCGTCCTGGAAGGAGTCTATTCTCGGAATCACAAACCGAATGGCAAGTATGCACTTTCGAGTAATATACTATCTAAAAAGGAAGCGTGATGCCCGCCTTCGACCATCAGGGAAAGACCTACAACAATCCCGTGCAGCTCGCCCTCGACCTCATCGGAGGCAAATGGAAGATGCCGATCCTGTGGCGCCTACGCGACAAGACCCTCCGCTACAGTGAGATCCGCCGGAGCCTCAACGAGCATCTGAACACCGGCAAAGTCACCGACAAGATGCTCGCCTCACAGCTTCGAGACCTCGAGAAGCACGGCCTCATCGCGCGCCGCGTCTACCCAGTCGTGCCCCCCAAGGTCGAGTACACGATCACCAAACGCGGCCTCCGCGCCATTCCTTCGATTGAGGTCTTGCGCAAGTTCGGCAACGACGCGCGGCGTTGGTGAGTGGGTCGACCGCTTCGCCGGAGAGCGTGCGCCAGGGTCGACCCGCGCCCTGAAGACAGCCGCCCTCCCCTATTCGCGCGAAGGCTGGGTAGACGTTGGACGCGATGGCGTTGCTCGCCCGGTTGCGCGGTCAACCCGGTAGACCCCCGTCCCCGTGGCTGGATCTAGCTCCACGAAGCGCCAGGTGTAGTCCGGAAGCGAATCGAGGAGCTCTTCCGGAGTCAATCGAGCGCACGGACGGCACGGTCGACCTTGCGCACGGGGTCGAAGAGCGCCGCGCACGGCGACACAACGATCGACCTGATCGCGCGCTTGTCTCGAAGCGACGGGGAACGCCGCCACGGCTCCGCTAATCCTGTGGGACAGGCACCGCGCCTTCGTTGGCTTTGCTGAGGGCGCGGAAGACGTTGGTGTCGACGGCGAAGCCGATGAAGTAGCCGAGGTTTGGGTTGTTCCAAGTGGTTCGGGTCTCGGGCTGTCCGGTGGGCAAGGGTTGGAGGACTTCGTTGCTGCCAACGAGTTCGGTGCTTTGGTGGAGGGTCATCCCGATGGAGAGGCCCAAGCCGCCGCTCGGGGTGAAGGTGAAGCCCCAGGCGATGTCGTTGAGGGGAGCCGCCGGGTTCACGGCGACGAAGAGGTTTGCGAAGTAGTTGCGCGGGCGCATGTTCCGGTAGTCGACGCCCCCGATCATCCACTGCGCACCGACGTAGGCGATGAGCCCTTCGGTCGTTCGGTCTCGGAGGATCCGGCGCTCGACCGTCGTGTCGTCGCCCGCCCCAGGGGAGTCTCCGGCGTAGAACCGCTGGCCCCGGGCGCCGTCCCAACCGAGCGCGACGATGGCGGCGATGTGGTACTTCGGGTTGATGCGAAGCTTGTGTGCGACTTCGGTGTTGGCGGGCTCCGTGTATTCGGTGCCAATCGTGTACGAGACGGCGTCCGGGCCGCACTTGGCGATGGGGCCGACGGGCAGGATCTGAAAGTCGGGTTCTCCATCCTGCCCTGTGGCCCAGAAGGTGCCGCCGCCCTCAACATCCGTCTTGATCCGAAACGTCTCAGGCGGGGCGCAGGTTCCGAGGTTGAGCTTCACCTTGTGATCCCCCTGCGGCATGATGATCGCCATCTGGATCGACTCGCCTTCGGTGATGTCGGCCGGAAACGGTGGCGCGACCTGGCCTGAAGGCAGGTGAACGAGGATCTCGGGCTGGGCGCGCTTCTCTCGTCTCTTCCGGAGGTCGCCCTCGGGCGCAGCGTTCCCTTTGCGGCGTGCCTTGCGCAACCAGTCTTTGAGTTCGCCGAGCTTCCCCTGGTTCGCCGAGTTGAGCTCCTTGACCCACCACTCGTACGCCGACTCGTCCGGATTCCCGAAAGGCTCGAACAGCGTGACGTTCGGGCATACGTACGGCTTGCCGCCCTCCGTCACCGTGATGGTCGCGGTGACCTGACGGGTGTAGTCACTTGGGCTGTCGCCCGGCCGCTCGATTTGATCCTCGTTGTTCTCGAGCTTGAGCTCCGGCGCTTCGCCGAAGTGTTCTGTGTTCCACTCGAGCTTCGCCGTGGAGTTGGCCGGAAATCGCAACGTCACGTGGGTCAAGCCGAGGTCCCCCTCCGGCGTGACCTGACAGAACTTCCTGGGGACGCTCGCGTTGTTGTCCACGGGGAGTCCGAATGTAAGGACAGCAGGCTCCGGCGGAGAACCCTGCGCAGCGGCAGGCAGCGTCACGACCGCCGAGACGATGAACACCAGCCCTAGCATCCGTGTGATGGCAAGATCAGAACGTGCCCAGCCCATCCGGAGAGCGTCTGTCAAGACGCCTCGAGGTGTCAAACGACAATCGCCGAAAACGCATACGCAATTGTTGAGGCGCGGTCCGTGTTGTGAACGGAGACCGATCGGTGCGCTGCGCGCGACCCGGCCTCATTGGTGAGCGATCACACCAACGGGCCGGGACCCTCGGTTCATGGTCGCCCGGGGACGCCATGCCGCGCCGCGCTCCGTCGTCGGCGCCAAGTGAGCCATAGGAAGAGCGCGAGGCCCCACGTCGGAAGTTGGGTTGGGGTCGTGGGTCCGGCGGAGCAATCGCGCTGCGGCGGGGGGCACCAGAGGTCGCCCGATGGGAGGATGGAACACTTGGGGTCACAGACGTCGCCGATGCCGTCGCGGTCGTAGTCCCGCTGGTCGGCGTTGGGATCGGCTGGGCAGTTGTCGAGAGGATCCGGAACGCCATCGCCGTCGGTGTCTGCGGTGACGGCACCGATGACCACGACCGCCCACGTCGAGAAACTCTCGGTCGTCCAGGCGAACTGCACCCGTGAAGTGGCCGGGTCGCCGTCCGGCGGGATCTCCACGCCCGATCCGTCGAACGCTCGGATGTCGACGCAAGCGTCGTCCTCTGGCGTCTCGCCCACATCACAAACCGGCCGACTCGTGTAGGCCGTGCCCACGCCATCGGGCTTGGTGGCGACGCTGATCTGCTGCGCAGCCAAGGCTGCCAAGATGTCGTCCCGCTCTTGCTGGGTCGCGAGATCGGAGAGCTCGATGGTGTAGCCCAAGATCGCGGCGCCGTTCAGGCTCGGTGCATCGAAGGTGAACTGGTGCGCGACCAACGGCGAGAACTCGACCGAATCGCCCACGGGATCGAAACCGAGCTCGGGCATGAGTTCGGCGAACGCAAGCTGATGGACGGTCACCGTGGTGTCTGCAAGGACAGTCCCAGTTGGTAGCTCCATCGTCATCGTTGTCGCCGCCTCGCTCATCAGGATGTCGGTGGTACCGTCTGCGATGGGCGCACACAGGTCGAAGGTTTCCTCGAGGTCGAGCGACAGATCGCCCCCCACCGAGATCGCGCAGTAGTCGACGTCGGCGCCCCCGAAGAGCTCGATGGCGGCGTCACCGGTGACGGTCGCGGAGCCGAGGTCGACCACCGCCAACGAGCCGTTGTCGCGCACGACCACCGAGTCCAACTGCACGACTGCGTCTATGATCACGCTGGAGATCGAGGGATTGTCGGTGATCAAGAGGTAGCCAAGGTTCTGAAGCTGCGCGAGCTCCAGATCGGTCAGCGCCCCGTTGGCGGCAAGCTCGAAACCACCAGCCGAGGTCAGTTGGCTGAAGTTGACGCTCGCGAGGCTCCCGTTGTCACGAATGACGATGTCTTCGAGAACCGTCTGGAGCTCGCCGAGGTTGGCGACACCCAAGTAACCAAGCTCGATGAGTTGGAGGGCCTCTAGCTCTTGGAGCTCTGGCACGTTGAGCGTGGCGAGACCCGGATTGTTGTCGATCAAGAGCGCGAGGGCGGTGGTCAAGCCCCCGAGGTCGATCGCGACGAGGGCGTCGTTGTCGGTGATCTGGATGTCGCCCGCGTTCGTCGTGTTCGGCGCGTTGACCTCTTCGAGGCTTGGGTTGTCAGCCACGATGAGCGTTCCGATGCTTAGGAGGCCGGGCAAGTCGAGGTCCTCAAGGTTTCCGTTGGACAGGACCGCGAGGCCCACGGCGGATACAAGCGCGCTCAAGGTGACGTTCGCCAGAGCGGCGTTCTCCTGGATCAGCAGATTGGTGACCGTTTGTAGAGCTCCGAGTTCGGCCGAGGTGAGGACGTTGTTGCCGAAGACGGTCAGGGAGTCTGCGCTCTGGAGGTCCCCGAGGGTGATGCTTCCGAGATCTGGGTTCGACGAGATGTTGACGTACGTGCTCGTGAGGAGCCCGGGGATGTCGATGGTCGTCGTGCCCTCTTCCTCGTAGAGGACGAGGTCGTCGGGACCCGGTCCCTGACACAGACCGCCTGCGTCGCAGAACCCGTTGCCACAGGCGGTCCCCTCCGCCGAGGGCACGAGGCCGCCGCATTGGCCGTTTTCGCAAGTCGGCTCCACGCAGTCTTGGGGTGCGTCAGGGCAATCGGAGGCGTAGTCGCATGAGAAGATACAGTCGCCGGCGAGACAGACGCCCTCGCCACCACCACAGCTCGACCCGTCGGGAGATACGGGCCTCGCCGTGCATGTATTGGAGACGAAATCGCAAATCGCGGGCTCGCGACAGTCGACCGGGGAGCTATCGCAGTTGGAGTCGCCCGAGCATTCGCAGGTCCCTACGTCGTTGCACATACCGCCCGAGCAGGAAGTGCCTAGAGGCAAAGGGCGAGGAGATGCGCAGACCGCATCGAACAGACACTCCGGTGGCTGGAAGCACTCGCCGTAGGACGGGCATGGCGGGTCGCCTGGCCCGCACGTGGAGATGACGCAGTTCCCAAGGCCGTCGCATCCGCACACGGCAGTGCCGCAGGTTCCACTGCAGATCGTGCCGAGCGGGGAAGGCACGCGCGGCTGGCACGCATCACCAAGGCACTGCTCCGGTTCGACGCACTCGATCGGCGCAGTGTCGCAGAGCGTCGTGCCTCCTTCGCACACCGCGCGGCACTCGCCCCAGGCATCGCACTGACCGAAGCTGCAGGGGGTCCCCTCGGGTGCCTGAGGGAATGGCTCGCAGGCAGTGTCATCGGCGTTGCAGACGCTCGCAACCCGGCAATCGCCGGGATCCGCGCAGTCGCTATCCTGACAAACGTACAAGCAAGTTCCCCCGCTGTCGCACACGCCGATGCTGCATGGCGCGTCCGCCGGCGAGAGGGTTGGCGGCTGGCACGAGGCCGGCATGCCGCCGCAAACCGAGTCTTCCAAGCAGTCTTCCGTGGCAGGCGCACAGTAGCTGTCGCTGCAGGCAAACTGACATTGCCCGGCCGCGTCGCAGACGCCGACGTCGAGGCAGGCCGACCCTGCAGGCAAGAGCCCGGGCTGTTGCTCGCAGAAGCCGTCGACACAGAGTGCGGGCTGGCGGCAGTCGTTTGCGTCTGGATTGCAGTCGCTGTCTACGGAACATGACTTCCCCGAGGTATCGATCGGGATGGAGATCAAGGCCACGTCGGGGGTACGCGACGCGCCATCGGGAACACCGACGCCGAGCGGTCCGTCACTTTCGACAGCCATGGTGCATCGAATCGACCCGACACCAGCATCGACCTCGAGCGTACCCTCGATGCCACCGATCGTCGGTGGATCGTTGACTTCGGGCAAGTCGTAGACGCTGCCGTTCAACGTCGCTCCCGTGTAGACGTCGTCGACACCGGCAAGGACGACGCCTTCCGAGTGGGTCGAGAGAAAGACGGTCTCACTGATGAGTGGAACGTACACCGGTCCCGTCACGCAGTACCCGTTTCGGGACCACTGGGCCGCCTTGCGACTCGAACCCGGTTCGTCGAGCGCCTCACACGTCGCCCGGTCTTCTTCGAACGATTCGATGTGCACGTACTGATCACATGTCGTGCCTCCAAAGGGGACGCACTCGGAAGAGTCCCCGCAGAGCGTCACGGGGTAGACGTCGCAGGTGGGTTGGATCGGGGCGAGGTCGAGGATGATCGGATCGTCGCTTGCGCCATCGCGCACGACCGCGGTCACCTTTCCGTCAGTGATTCGTGCGCGTCGAACCTCGCCAAGGGCGTCATATGCTCGATCGATCACCTCCTCGGTGATCTCGAAGACCCCCGAAACCTCCGCGGCGAGAGGCCCGACGGTCTCCCCTACCGGCCCCTGCGGGGTGACTTGAAGGACGACGGCGAAGAAGAACACCTCGTCGATGACCGTGTTGGTGCAGGCCACCGAGAATCGCTTCGACACCGCGGGCGGGGTCTCACTGCACACACCGTTCGAGGTACAGATACCGTCGACCCCGCACGCAAGCCCAGGGGTAGGCTCGCCACCCGTGCAAGCGTTCGCGACACACGCGTTGTCCGTGAAGCACTCGCCGGTGTCGGGGCAATCCTGGTCGGTTGCACACTCGACGCAGCTCCCCGCCCCGTCGCACACCTGCCCGCCGTCTGCCGTGCACATCCCGCCACTGCTCACCGGACGGATGGTCTGACAGACTTGCTCGATGCAGCTCGACTCGTAGCAGTCGGTGGTGTCTTGGTCGCACGTCCCGTCGTCGAACGCGCACTCGCTGATCCCGCGGATGCGGCCGTTGCCAGTGTCCGAGAGATAGAGAAGGTTGTTACCGACTTGGATCACATCCGTCGGGCGGTTCACTCGCGCATCGAGCGGGCTCCCGCCATCGCCGGCGAAGCCTGTGCCCACATTCCCGGCGATCGTCTTGACCCAACCGGTCGAGGGCTCGTAGCGGTTCAGCCGATCCAAGGTGGTGAAGAGCACCCGTCCCACGTTGTCAATCGAGACGCTACGAGGGGCCGTCAAGACGCGCGAGAGCCCAGGCCCGTCCGCTTGGCTGGTGCCGCCGCCCGCGACACTGTCGATGATCCCGGTGGTCCCGTCGACGCGACGGAGCAGATTGTGACCGGTGTCCGCGATGTAGAGGTCTCCGCCACGCACGGCGATACCCAAGGGCGAGTCGAGGAACGCTTCGTCGGCGGGGCCTCCGTCCCCGGGCCCGCGATTCGTGGGTCCACCACCCGCCACGACTTGCGCCAACCCCGTCACCTCGTCGAGCTCCACCACAACGCCAGGGCTCCCGGAGACCACGTAGATCTTGTCACCGGCGACAGCCACGGCGCGGGGAGGACTGACGAAGCGCAGCAGGAGCGGATCGGTGGGCGAGGTCGCGAGATTCACGGGAAGACTGCCCCCACCCATGAGGACACGAATCGCAGGATCGAAAGCGGTATCGATACGGATCAGTCGTCGTGCGGAACCGCCCTCGAGGATCAGGAGCTCTCCATCGCGGTCGTAGGCAAGGTCGACCGGACGAACGATGTTGCTGAACACGGGGTTCGCTCCGTCAGCCGCGGGTTGGGTGCCGCCGGCACCGTACACCCGTTCGATCAGCCCAGTGACGAAGCTGACTCGTCGTATCGCGTTACTCGACTCATCTGCCAACAGAAGCGCACTCGGGCCGTCCTCGAGCAGCCCCTCGGGGTCCACTGCAGCAAGGACAGCAGGAGCGCCGTCCCCGAACGTACCACCGCCAGCAATCGTTTCGATGGTCCCGGGTGTCAGGGTTGTGGGCGTTTGACAGGTGCCGCCTCCGTCGCAGAACCCGGTCGAGCAAGGCGTTCCGGGCGGGGACAACGTCTCGGACAGGCAGGTGTTCAGAAGGCACTGGCCGGGATCGCGACACTCGAGCGAGGGCACGGGGCAATCGGCCGTGGTGTTGCACTCGACGCAGGCGCCGGCACCATCACAGACCGAACCGCCGCTCTCGTTGCACATGGTGCCTTCGGCGTAGTTGACGCGTGGCTGGCAGACGGTTGCGACGCAAACTTCCGGGTCACTGCAGTCCGATAGGCTGTCGTCACAATCGGCGCTGCTCGCGCAACCACCACTGTCGAGCACCGTCTCGAACGGGTTGACCGTCGCCGGCGTGAAGGTGGTCCGATCGGGGCTTGGCGTTCCGACCTGACACGGGCCGAGGTCAGTCTGAATCGCACCTCCGAGCAGGTTGACTGTAAGGGTAACCGCTCCTTGCGAGAAGACGACGTCGCCACCGGTGGGCGTCCAAAGCGAGTTGGGAATCGACACTCCGACGCTGACGGGGGTCGCCGATTCGTCGCCGGTGCCCGGCGTCCCGTCGGGGTCGGTGACCGTGACGAACGTCGCCACGTTTTGGTCGTCGGTGCGGCTCGCCACGACCGTGTTGGTCGCCACGATCTCGGAATCGATGTCGATGGTGATGTTGTTGACGCCTACCGTGAGTAGCCCGAGGTTGTACGCGCCTACCGCAACCTGGCCACCGAGCACGACGTCGATGCTGGTGTTGCTCAGCGTGATGTTGTCCACGCCGGGCGTCGCCGGGTTCGGAGCACCGTCTCCCGAAATTGTGATCGTCGCCGCCGAGTAGAGCCCATCGGCCTCGGCAAGGCACGCGTTCGCGTTTCCGGCGGTTCCCGCAGAGACCGACCGTGCCCAGGGCACGACGGTGACGCAAAGGGCTGCGAGCCACAAGGACAAGAGTTGGAGTCGACGATACGGCAGCAGGCGAGCGCAGGGTTGCATAGCTCCTCCAAAGGTCGGCGATGTACGATCGAGTCGTACCCGCCGGTGGAGGGCAGGGTCCATACGTAAATCTCAACCCGCTCGTACGTAATTGTTTGCGAAACGGTGTCACTCGGCGTTCGACGACGTTGGGTTCGTCGCGTGCAACGCCGGGTCAATCGGCACCTGCAAGTGACCGAGCACCGTGGGCACGACGGCGGTTAGCCCCGGCGCCACGTCGACCTTCCCCCACGCGCCCACGCCGTGGCCACTAACGATCAACGGGACGTGACGTTCTCTTGGTCGTTGCCCTCCGTGCCTCGTATCCACCCCACCGTGGTCACTCACGACGACGACCAACCAAGCCTCGTTCCCGTAGTTCGGTCGCGCACGCATCGCTGCCGCAAGGCGACCGACGCGGGCGTCTGCACGCTCGATGGCCGCTCGGTACCCATCGTTGTCGGGTTGAAAGCCAAGCGTATGCCCGGCGTGGTCGACGTCTCCGAGGTGAACGAAGACCGCAGTTGGGTTCGCCGTGCGAAGGTACTCACTGGCGCTCGCGACGACTTCGGCGTCGCGGTCTCGGGACTCAGACGCCGTCGCATGAAACGCGCGGTCGACGGCAACCCCTCTCAAAAGGACAGCGTTGAGGGGGCCCCAGCTCACGAAGGACCCCACCTTGGCGCTCGGCTTGGCCTCTCGAATTCGCGCGAAGACGTGGGGAAACTCAGCAAGTCGCTCTCCGGCAAAACTATTGTCAGACACGCCATGCTTGTCGCGCCACACGCCGGTCAACACGCTCGTCCACCCTGGGCCGCTCAGTGTCGGCTGCTCCGTCGGTGTCCCGGGCACCCCTCCGGCGAACGCGGCCATGCTGGCGGTTCCCGAGGCGATGAGCGCATCGAGGTTCGGCGTCGACGCAGCTTGAAGTGCGTCCGAACCGAGGCCGTCGATCCCAATCACGATGAC
>JBCCHE010000042.1:0-38172 GCA_039028875.1 Myxococcota bacterium
GTTGTTCTCGAGGAACGTATCGTCGTTCCCGAGGCAGTTAATCGTGTACTCCACCGACTGAATGTCGATCACCGCCGGGGCAGACGAGCCGCCTCCAAGCGAAGGCGCACCGTTCGGTACGATGACGTTCAGTTCGGTATTGGCGGCGCCGGACGGCCCCTGACACGCGGCGACGGCGGCGATCCACCAGACGCCAAGCGTGAGACGGATCACAGAACGGCCCGACGGAAGCCACACCGCACCACCAGAGCGGTCTGACTCCCGGCGAGAAACAGGCACAAAAACGGGCAAATCGTGCATGAAAACTCCAGGAACGGAGAACACTACCCCGGTTCGAGGCCACCAACGCGCCAAAGCGCCGCATGCCCGACAGTCGCCTCAGACGGCGTGCGCGCATGTGGTCTGAGGTCGTCGCCAACTCGGCTCACGAAGAACCTCGCCGGCACCGCGCGCGTGCTACCCTCCGGCCGCCCGTCAGTCGCGCAAGGCCTCACTCGCGCGATGCGAATCGAACCATGGTCAGCACCCTTCTTCCAGCGATCTTCTTTCTCTCCGGGTGCGCTGCCCTCCTCTTCGAGAACCTCTGGTTTTACCAAGCCGGAATCACCTTCGGAAACTCGGTCTGGGCCTCGAGCCTCGTCCTCGCAGGATTCATGGGCGGCTTGGCTCTCGGCAACGCACTGGCCGCCCGGCTGGAACCCGGCGCGTTTCGGGCCATCCGGACCTACGGGCTGATCGAGGCCGCGATCGGGGTTTTCGGCTTCGGCCTCGTGGTCGGGCTCCCCGCGCTCACCTCCCTGTTCGCGGGGATGATCCAGCCGGTGCTCGATTCGGTGTGGGCCGCCAACTCACTGCGCCTCGGGTTCGCCTTCCTTCTCCTTCTGGTTCCCTCCACGGCCATGGGGGCCACCCTTCCCGTCATGGTGTCCGCGCTCTATCAACGCGACCCGAGGTTCGGAAGCGTCCTCGGCCGACTCTACGGTTGGAACACCCTAGGCGCCGTCGTGGGTGCGTTGGCCGGCGACCTCTTTCTGATCGAGGCCGTTGGCGTTCGAGGCACGGGCTTGGTTGCGGCCGGAATCAGCCTTTCCGTGGCGGCCGCGGCGCTCGTCATGTCGAAGCGGTTCGAAACACCGCCCACGCCCACCGAAGCTGAGGACAAGCCCGCAAAGCTTTCACGCAACGGGCGCATCTTGTTGGTCGCCGCCGGCCTCGCAGGATTCTCCCTCCTCGGCCTGGAGGTCGCCTGGTTTCGGTTCCTCCTCCACTTCCTCTTCGGAAGCAGCGAGGCGTTCGCGGTCCTTCTCGCCACGGTGCTGGCCGGCATCGGGATGGGCGGGCTGGCCGGGGGTTACCTCGCGACCAAGGAAGGTCGTGCCGAGGCCCTGTTGGCAGGGACCGCAGTCTTGACGGGGATCGTCTGCCTCGGGCTCTATTGGCTCTACCCGGCAGGGCCGCCGGTCTCGACGCTGGGTGGGACGTTCAAGCGTGCCGCGCCGCTCATGTTTCCCGTCGCGTTCTTGTCCGGTGTTCTCTTCACGATGCTGGGAGAGGCCCTCAAGCGCGAAGAGCCTCGAGAGACCCGCGCTGCTGGGCTGCTGACGCTCGCCAACACCACCGGCGCCATGCTCGGCCCGCTCGTCGTCGGCTTCGGGTTGCTTCCGAGTTTTGGCGTCGACCGTTGTGTCCAGGCGCTGTCGGTGGTCTATCTATTGATCGGAGGCCTGAGTTGGCTTGCGGGTGCACGCCCCAGAGCCAAGTCGGGCGCGGTGTCGATCGGGGTCGCGGCTGCCAGCCTCGTCCTAATAGCCATCCTCTTCCCGGCCGGGTCGAATCTCGAATCGCAACTCGAGCCCGTGGTGGCGCCCTTCTTGACGGGCGGGAACGCAAAGCAGGTGGCGATGCGCGAGGGTCTCACCGAGACGATCATCTACATCGAGGAAGACGCGTTCGAAGAGCCCATCGCCCACCGCATGGTGACCAACGGCTACTCCATGTCGGGGACGTCCATTCGGGGTCTGCGCTACATGAAGCTCTTCGTCTACTTGCCGATGGCACTCCACCCCGACGCCAAGACCGCACTGTTGATCAGCTACGGCGTGGGCAGCACTGCAAAGGCGCTCACGAACACTTCAGGCCTCCAGTCGATCGACGTCGTCGACACCTCTCGTGACGTCCTCGAGATGAACCACATCGTCTACCCGAACGAAAGCGAGCATCCGCTGAACGACCCACGGATCGAGGTACACGTCGAAGATGGTCGCTACTTCCTCGAAACCACGACCAAGCACTTCGATCTCATCACGGGCGAGCCACCGCCTCCGAAAATGGCTGGAATCGTCACGCTGTACACCCAAGAGTACTTCGCCCTGGTTCGCGACCGCCTCAACGAAGGCGGCATCGCCAGCTACTGGCTCCCGGCACACGTGCTTGCACCTGACGACTCGAAGTCGGTGATCCGGGCGTTCTGTGCCGTCTTCGAGGACTGCACACTGTGGAGCGCGGCTGGCCTCGAATGGATCCTCCTCGGTACCCGCGACGCACCGGGCCCCGGCAACGCAGCACGGTTTTCGCGACAATGGTCTGACGCGGTCGTTCGCGAGGATCTCAAGACGATCGGAGTGGAACGGCCCGAGCAGCTCGGAGCGATGTTCATGGCGGGCCCCGAAGACCTGAAAGTGATGAGCGCGGGGGCGGCACCGCTAACCGACGATCGCCCCAAGCGGCTTTCCGATAGACGGTTCGACCTCGAGGCCGGCGTCCAAGAGTACGTCCCGTGGCTCGACGCCTCGGCGTCACGGGCCCGATTCGCAAACGATCCGTGGATCGCGAAGGTTTGGCCCCCCGACGTCCGATCCGCGACGAACGCGTACTTCGCCCCGCAACTCGAGATCAATCGCGTGCTCGTCGAGACCCAAGTGAGACCTCTCGAAGAGTCGCTCCCCAAGGTCCACGGCCTCCTCACCACGACGTCGGCGCGGGCCTTGCCGCTGTGGATGCTCGGCAGCAACGCGCTCCGACAGCGTGCGGCGGAGACCGCGATCTCGGAGGGACGGGAGACCGCGGCCGCCTATTACGAACTCGGGCTCGGCGCGCTTTCGAATCGGACCTACGGACGCGCCTCGGACTTCTTCCGCAAGTCCGCGCAAGTGGGGGGGACCGGGCCTGCGTTGGTATCGCTCAGCGTGTACGCGGCATTCATGGCGTCGGATGACGGCAGGCGGCAAGAGCTCATCTACGCCCTGAGCACGCCCGAGCAGTCCGCAAAACTCGACCCTTGGCTGGTACCCTTCCTGCGCAACGCCGCCAAAGCCAACTAGCGCCGATCAGTCCCCTTGGGCCTGGCGCGCAACCGAGGCAACGACCGACTGCCCAGCGCGTTGTCAAATGGCGCGGGCGGGGCCCTGTTCAGCCGCGAGCTTGTCGGCGAGCTGTTGTTTGGCCCATTGCTCGGCAGCGACGGGATCGGAGAACAGCTTCGTGGGAAACTTCGGTGGCGAGAACCAGAACACGGCAGTGACGAGGCCGCGCAGCCACGCGTTTGGTACGATCAGCGCCGAACCCGTGTTCCATCGCAGGTTGTGCGGCTCAAAGCGCCGGAGGTGCTCCCCGAACATCTTGCGTTGCGTCGCGGGCGCCTTGGTGATGCTCGAAAGATCGATGACCCAAGCGACGTGGTAACGGGCCTTCTCGCCCCAGGCTTCTCGCGCATCGAGGCACGCCGTCAGCTCTTCGTCGGTCGCACCCTCGGGGAAGACCCAGCGGTAGATCGGCATGTCCTCGTTCGAGTACCAGGGATGCTCGATTTCGACGTAGCCAAGGGGCGTCATGAGCGCGAGAATGACAGGTTTGGCCGAGAAGCCGAAAACTCTGACGGTTCGCGGCGGGCGTAGCCGCCCGAGGGGCCAAGAAGGCCCAAAGAGCACCTGTTGAGCCACGGACAAGCCTTAGCTAGGCTCCGGCGCCTCGGGATGAACCAACGAACACACCTCTATTGGGGAGCCGCGGTGAGCCTGATCGTCACTGCGCTCGTCGTCGCGCCCGCCTTTTCAAACCCGAACGACGATAGTTTTCCGCTGTCGACCTTCCCGATGTTCTCGCGCGCGAAGCGCGACCCGGGCCTGGTGATCACGCAGGTACTCGCCGTGCGCGGTGATGGCCGCCGAACGCCGCTACCCCCCGAGCTCTCCACCGGGAACGAGGAAGTGATCCAGGCCATGCGGATGATCCACGACGGCGTGTACGGCGACCGCAAGCGCGCGCGGGCGTTTTGCGAGGAGATCGCCGAACGCGTTCGAGACGCAGGCCCCGAGTGGGAAGACGTGAAACGTATCGAGTTCGCGCGATCGCACTTCGACACGGTCGCCTACTTCGAAAAAGGCCCGGAACCGATCACGCGAAAGACTCTCAAGCAGTGCGAGATCGCGCCATGAGCGAGGAGTTGGCTCCCGCACCCCTTCGTTGGTGGTTTCCGAGTGTTCCCGCGGAACGGATCGCGACGCTTCGAATCCTGGTCGGCCTCTACAGCGTCGTCTATCTCGCCATACGGCTTCCGTACTTGCTGAGTTTCGCGCGCCATCGTGCCGTTCAGTTCCAGCCGATCGGCGTGTTGTCATGGATGACTGAGCCCTTTGACGCGAACGTCTACCGTGTGATCGTGGCGGCGACACTTCTCGGCGCCGTGTGCTTCCTCATTGGCTTCGCGTACCGGATCACGGCACCGATCTTTGGCGCGTTGCTGCTCGTCACACTCACGTACGTGAACTCTTGGGGTGGCATCCTTCACACGGACAACCTCTGGCTCATCCATGCGCTCGTGTTGGCGGTCGCCCCCGCTGCGGACGCGCTCAGCGTCGACGCAAGAGGGGCGCAACCCGCCGCACCCCACTACAAGTACGGCTGGGCGATTCGGTTGATGTGTTGGGTGTGTGTATTCACCTATTTCCTGGCCGGGCTCGCTAAACTCAAGAACGGTGGCCTCGGGTTCATCGAGGGGGAGAGCCTGCGGAACTACGTAGCGCTCGACAACGTCCGAAAGATCGAGCTTGGCAGCCTACACTCGCCGCTCGCGGCGCTCCTTCTACCGTACGCCGGCGCGTTTCAAGCCCTGGCCGTCGTGAGCCTCGTTCTCGAGCTTGGTGCGCCCCTCGCGATGCTCCGGACACGGCTCGCCCACGTGTGGGCGATTGGTATGTGGGGGTTCCACCTCGGCGTTCTTGCCCTGATGGCCATCCTCTTTCCCTACCCCGTCAGCTTCATCGCCTTTGCCCCGTTCTTCCGGGCTGAGCGAGTCGCCGCCTTGGTTCGGCAACGACTCGGAACACGAGGCACCGGGGCCGCCGAGATCAGTTCGGCGTAGCCTCGCGGAGGAACTCTGATCCGTGGAGCATCATCGATCCTGTGTGTTGAACGGTGTCGATTCGGATTACCGGATCGTAGTAGTTCCAAGGTACGCCGCCGACCGCGGACCACTCGTTGCGAAACGCGTAGGTGTCTCCGCGCTTGTATTGATTGTGGACGAGGAACCCGACCGCATCGCGGATCCCGCGAAGCAGGCGTTCGTTGGGCTGCCCTTGCCGTCTTGAGATTCGGTAGGCGGCAATGAGTCCTTCGCCGCGACCCGCCGCGGTTGTCGTGTACGGAGGAAAGAACGGCGTGAACCCGATCCCTCCGACGTAGTCGGGAAACACGCTTTCGGTGCCGTGCTGAAGCTGTAGGTCGAACTCGGCGGCGGCCACGCATAGGCGCGCGTGGTCTTCATCACCGTAGAGTTTGTGGAGCTCGTCAGCTGCGAGACAGGTCCAGTGCTCTTCGATGAAGAAGAGGTCCGAAACGAAGAAGTCCCAGTACGGGCCCGCCATGAAATCGAGCGCGCGACGCGCGGCGATGAGCTGATCATCGTCATCGTCGACCTGTCCGCTGAGGGCGAGCCCGAGAGCAGCCTGCCCGCCCGCGTAGAGCTGCCGGCTCACCTCGATCGGTTGGCCGGTGGCTGTGTCGAGCGCGAAGTCGAAGTCGCCGTCCTCGCGCTGCAACCGCATCACGACGTCAGCGAGCTGTCGCCGGGTGTCCCCGTAGCGCTCGGGGTCGGCAAGGCGGGCATGAGCGGACAGCGCGATCAAGGGAAGTGCCTGTGGGCCCAGGCCCGCACGATCTCCTCCGCCGATGCAGCGAAGCCCATCGCCGCAGTCGCGGAGTTGCGCGTCAAGCCAGTCGAGCGCGCTTTCGGCGCCTCGGAGAAATTCCGCTTTACCCGTCGCCTCGTAGAGCTCGAGAAGGAACCAGGTGGTGCCGGCATGACGCGGAACGTTGTAGGGCTCCATCTCGCGGCGGCCGGTGGTGGGGAAAAACTTGTATTGAAACCGCCCGTCACGCCGGAGGGATCGCAAGACGTAGTTCCCCGCGGCCACCGCCCCTGCAAACGCATCGTCGGGCGTAACGGGTCGGTCCGCAACGGGGCGGGACCGATAGAGGCTTCGTGTGCCGTGGGAGTCGGTCACCCATGACTCGGTTCTCGCACGCCGGATGTCGCGCACCTCGCAACCCTCGGGACGCTGAGCGGTCTTGCAGAGGACCGCGCGGACGTGATCAGGGTCGGCACCGATCTCGAAATCTTGAATGAACGGGATCGGCGTGTACTCGCTGAGCATGCGTTGGGTGACGATCTCGTGAGGGGAGACCGTCACGCGCTCGTCCTCTACCTCTCCGCTCACACCATCGAGACCGGGGACGATCGAGAGGGCGCCGAGCACGCCCCGACGGCCCTCGAGGCTTGATTCGGCCACGACGCGGTCGATCGCGATCGAGCGATCCCCGGTCGCGCGAGGCCTCTTGCCCTCGAGTAGCGTCGCCGCCGCTTGGGTTGCCTCGCGTAGGTTGCCGGTCACCTCGATCCGCGACTGGACCCTTCCTCGGCGAAGAACGCGGATCACCCAACGATCGTCATCGCCGCCAAGCGCGTCGGGGAGCTCCCCCGGAGGCTCCCCGTCGAGGACCGCCATGAGCGCGTCCGACATGGCTTCTCGTGCATCGGGAGGCAGTGGCTCCCAAGACGGAAGGGTCCCGCTAGCGCGAGCACTCGCGCAAACCAAGGCCACGGCCGTCACGCTCAGCGCCATCACCGATAACCCGACCTTGCCCCCGTGGGCTGAGCTTCGCCCTTCGGACATCCCAAGCGAGCGCAATTTGAACACCGGCAAGAGCCCCATGAACTCGAACATGAGTCCGAGGAGGAGCAGCATGACAACGGACACTCCTTGTCCGATCTGTCCGTAGACCCCCCACAGATACGCCACGCTTGAAAGAACCCCCAATACCAGCGCGGCCAGAAACCCGAGCTGAAAGAAGGACGCGACGCGAGCAAAGACTCGGCCAGTGCGCGTTCCGCTGAAGAGTCCGACCGCCGACAACAAGAGCAACGCTGCCCAGACGCCAAGTGCGACGTGCCAGACTTCGGACGATGACCAGAGGATCCGCATGAGTCCGAGGACCGCGGCCGCCGTCACCAGGTCGAGTACACCAAAAACCACGGAGGCGGTACGGCTGGGCTGCACGCGCTCCGGTCGAGGAGGCGAGGGCGAAGACGGCGTGCTCACGGCGCAATACTGGCGCAGAACCGAAGTGCCCACCACCCGCGCGCTACAGCGGTGGTCGGCGATCGAGATCGTCGCCGAGGGCGGCAAGCAGGCGCTCCGCTTCGGTATGGGCTTCGGGCGTGTCCACATCGATCCACGTCGCGTCACCCACGTCGGCGGCCTTCATTCGCCCATCAGCCGCCAGGATGGCAACCCCCTGAGAAAGCGAGCACCCCTCGGGCCCATCGACCGTGTCGAGGGCGTCGATCAGGGCCTGGGTCACCAGAAACACCCCGGTGTCGAGGGCGTTGTAGTCGACCAGCGCCTTGTCGATATGCATGATGCGGTCGCCTTCGACGAATACCTTGGTCGCGTCATCGAGGTCGAAGCAAGCCTCGATTCGACGGTCGATGCCGAGCACCGATTCGCGCTCCGTGACCGGGTACGAAGCCACCGCATGCAGGAGAGAAGGCGACCACAGATGGTCGCTCATCAGTAGCAAGGTCGGCCCAGCCACGTAGTCGCGTGCCTTGAGAAGCGAGGTCCCGTTGGGCTTTTCGTACTCGTCGTTCAGGATGAATGAGAGGTCGACGCCGAGTTCGCGCTTACGGAGCCCCGCCTCGAGGGCATCGCCCAGGTGCCCGATCACGACACCGACTTCGCAGATGCCGCCTCGGGCGAGCGCTTCGATGATCCGCACGATCAGCGGGACGCCGGCGACCTCTCGGAGGGGCTTGGGTACAGGGCGCCCATCCGCCAGGCGACTGCCGAAGCCGGCGGCGAGAATCACCGCGCGCTTGGGGCGTGGGCTCGTCGTCATCTTCGGACGCACGCTAGCACGGAGCGCCAACCCGCGGCCTCTTCTTGTCGGGATGGTCTGATTCGTGCATATGCTCAGCGACCATGACGCAATCCAAAGTCAAACCCGCCACAGGCAAGCTCGGCGTGCTCTTGCCTGGCATGGGCGCCGTCGGCACGACCTTCATCGCCGGTACGCTCTTGTCACGGCGGGGCCTGGGGCAGCCAGTCGGTTCGCTCACCCAGATGGGGACCCTCCGGCTCGGTAAACGCACCGACAATCGTTCGCCGTTGATTCGTGACTTCGTGCCGATCGCGGGCATGGACGATTTGGTGTTCGGTGGCTGGGACCTCTTCAAAGACAACGCTTACGAAGCCGCGGTGAATGCGGACGTCCTGACCGCCAAAGACCTGAACGCGGTCAAAGACGAACTCTCCGCCATCAAACCGATGGAGGCCGTGTTCTTTCCCGAGTTCGTGAAACGACTTCGCGGCGAGAACGTCAAGCCCGGCAACGACAAGATGGCGCTGGCCGAAGCGGTCCGCGAAGACATTCGACGGTTCAAGAAAGACAACGGGGTCGACCGATGCGTCGCGGTCTGGTGTGGTTCAACCGAAGTCCATCGTGATCCCACCGAGGTGCATTCCAGCCTCGCCAACTTCGAGAAGGGGCTTCAAGACTCCGACCCCGCGATCAGCCCATCTCAGGTCTACGCCTACGCCTGCCTCAAGGAGGAGGTCAGCTACTCGAATGGCGCGCCTCACCTCACCGCGGGAGATGTTCCGGCAATGCTCGAGCTGTCGCGGGAGGTCCAGGCGCCGGTCTCCGGAAAGGACTTCAAAACGGGGCAAACACTGATGAAGACCGTCCTCGCGCCGGGGCTCCGCGCGCGGATGTTGGGGATCCGCGGCTGGTTCTCGACGAACATCCTCGGGAACCGCGACGGCGAAGTCCTCGACGACCCGGAGAGCTTCAAGTCCAAAGAGGTGAGCAAGCTCGGCGTCCTCGAGACCATTCTCCAGCCTGAGCTCCATCCCGAACTCTACGAAGAGATGTACCACAAGGTCCGGATCAACTATTACCCGCCGCGCGGCGACCAGAAAGAAGGTTGGGACAACATCGATATCTTCGGGTGGCTCGGATATCCCATGCAGCTCAAGCTCGATTTCCTGTGTCGCGACTCGATCCTGGCCGCGCCCCTCGTTCTCGATCTGGCGCTCTTCATGGACCTCGCACATCGCGCGGGACTCAGCGGGATTCAGGAGTGGCTCTCGTTCTACTACAAGAGCCCGATCACGCCGGAGGCACTCTACCCCGAGAACAATCTGTTCGTGCAGCTCGGGAAGCTCAAGAACACCTTGCGGTGGATGCAGGGCGAAGAGCTGATCACCTACCTCGGACGCGAGTACTACGAGTAGACCAGAATTAACCTTTTGAGGTTATCTCCGAAAAGTGTCCCTCGGGCCACACCTGTTGCTCGAGTTCACAGGAGTGTTGCTCCGCGTCACTTCTTGAGAGGTGCGTTACGAGAACCCCCGTACCACCCTAGGTGGTGGAGGGCTGCTCGGCGGGCCGAAGCTTGATGGCGCCGATACCGGCGAGCGCGTGGATCGTTCGATGCGTCGCCTCGCGCTGCCAGACCGCGGCAACCAGGAAGATGCCGTTCATCAGGAAGACGCGGATGAAGAGGTAGATCTCGAGGCGATTGAAGATCGCGCAGATCGCCATCAGATAGCTGTGCGGCGCAAGCGACACCAATGCCCATAGCCGCATCGGCCACAGGTTCTCGCGACGGTAGATTTCCGCAGTGGTTTCCTCACCCTGGAGCAGTTGACTGAGCCGCCAAGCGTCCGGGTTCAACCAGTTGATCACCGCCTTTTGCCGCTTGAGATGCGGCACCAAGATGACCTCCATGGCCAGCCTGACGATGGGGCCCTTCTTGCGCGCGGCGCGGACTGTTTCCTCGATCGCGTCAGCGTCGTTGCCCTCGCGGCCTCGGCCGATGCGGGTCGCCTGGAGGTACGACTCCTTGTAGAAGTCGTAGGTTGCGAGATGAACCACGGTCAGCAGGAGCGCAGGCACCATCAAAGCGAGGTGAAGCGGGTCGTGATGGGTCACCCAGATGTGATAAAACGCTGGAAATACAGTGAAAATCGCCACCAGCACGTCCGCGGAGCCGTCAAGAGCGCGTCCAAACTCGGACTGCAGGTTCTTGGCCCGCGCCAAAATCCCGTCGGCGCCATCTAGAATCGCAGCGGACCACAGGCACAGGCCGCCCGCGACCATCGAGACGGGCGAGCCGTAAATGAACGCCGCGCCCGCAACGAGGCCGATAAGCACCGTCGAAAGTGTGATCATGTTGGGCGTGATCGGCGTTCGGAAGACCGATTTCACGAACAGATACGCGAGGGTCCGGTGCAGGTAACGGTTGACCGGATCCTCGACGTCGTTCGACTTCAGAACACTCTGAATCGGGGGCAGCGTGGCCATCTCACGGGACATAGGGCCGATCAATGCAAGAGCTACGCCATTCTGGCAAAATAACGCGCGGATTAACCCTACGGGGTGATGACTGTCCTGGGCGGGCAATCGCGGGTGCGGGTCAAGAAGCGGCGATCATCCCGTGCTCCTGATACCACCCGACCACGTCGCGCACCGTTTCGTCGATGGGCCGAAAGGTCGCGCCAAGAGCGGCCTCGGCTTTTGCTGAGTTGACGCGGTGTTTGCCGGCCATCGTTCGGACGCCTTCAAGGTTGGCTGCGGCCCGCCCACCGGTCAGCGATGCCCAGGCCTCCGCGGCGTGCGCGTAGCCGATGGCGAGCCAGCTCGGCAGGTTTCCCTTCGGCGACGGCCGACCCGTGGCCTCGGCCAAGAGATCGATGAGCTCTCGAAGGCTGTGGTACACGCCGCCCACGATGAAACGCTCGCCATGCGGCTGGTCGACTGCCTTGATCATCGCCGCGGCGACGTCGCGGGCATCGACGACCGACGATCCGCCTTCGGGCACCGCGGGGAACTTCCCGTCCATGAAGTCGAGTACGATCTGACCGGCTCCCGTGGGGCCAGCATCGCCCGGGCCCCACATCCAACCTGGGAGGATTTGCACGACGCGCATCCCCTGTTGGGCCTGGTACGCGCGAATCTTGGCGTCCCCCTCGACTTTGCTGCGGAAGTAGAGGTTCCGTAGTTGCTTCTCGGGCGCCGGGCAGTCTTCGTCGCCTGGCTCTCCGTTGGGGCCAGAGCCGATGGTACCGGACGAACTGGTGTGAACGAAGACCGGGACGCCCCTCGCGTCAGCCGCGTCCATCAGGGTGAGCGTCGCATCGACGTTGATCTTCTCGAGCTCGGCAACGTGGTCGCCCTTCCCGTAGTATTCTCGAAAGTACGCCGCGGTGTGAAAGACGACATCGCAACCACGAATCTGATCCGCGAATACGTCCACTTCTTGGATGTCGCCGACCACCGGGGCCGCCGCGGTGTCTCCCAGCATCCTGTCGAACTTCTCCGCGGAACGCGTCAGACCGACGACTTCGTGGCCCCCCGCCAGCAGTTCACGGACGAGGTTGTTGCCCAAGAGCCCAGTCGAACCCGTGACGAACGCCTTCATGATGACCTCCTACGGCGAGGGCGCGTACCGTGGCGCCTCACGCTAAACTGAAGTATCCTTCAGTTTGGTGAGCGCGACCATTCGCATTTCGGAGGTCATCGTCCAATGTACGCCAAAGCGCGAGAATTCCAACGGAAAGCGCCACGACAGGCCCGCGCGCGAGCCACGGTCGAGGTCCTTCTGGAGGCGACCGCTCAGGTTTTGGTCGAACGCGGGTACGCGGGCCTGACCACCACCCGCATCGCCGAACGGGCGGGCGTCAGCGTCGGCACCCTCTACCAATACTTCGAAGGCAAAGCCGAACTGGTGAGAACCGTGCACCAGCGGCAAGTCGCACGCGCGTTCGATGCGTTGGCCCACAAAGCGCTGAGCACCGAAGCGCTCGCAATCGCGGAGCGAATCGAGCAGATGCTGCGCGCCTTGCTCGAGGTGAAGTCGGCACGCCCTTCCCTTTCGATGGCGCTACACGCGACGATGCTCGAACTCGATGGGCCCGCGTATCTCGAACGAACGATCTCGCAAACGCAGAGTCTGGTCGGAAGCGTTCTCGAGAACCACGCAGACGACCTCCGGGGCGTGGACCTCGACCTCGCGGCCTTCGTCCTGACCAACGCCGTGGATGGGGTCATCGAAGCCGCGATCGCGACAGACCGGCTCGCAGATCCACATCTCATCGAAGCCCTAACACGGCTCGTACTTGGGTACCTCGATGGCGCGAGTGCCAAGCTGCGGGTCTCCGGCTCGAATGCTACCTCTCCAGGATGACCGCACGAGTCGCACTGGTCGGCGACCTCCACGGGAGCTGGGACGAGAGTGACGTTCGCGCCTTCAACGCGTCGGACTATGAGCTCTTGGTCTTCACCGGCGACCTCGGAAGCGGGACAGCCAAGAACGGGGTCGCGATGGCCCAATCGATGTCCCGTCTGACCAAGCCTGCCGTTGTGATGCCCGGAAACAACGACGTCCCATTCCTCGCCGAGATCGCGGCAGAGTTCGGACACCAGCGCGGGCTCGCGGACATCCTCGAGCTTGGCGAGGCCACCGATGAACGACGCGCGCAGATCCGGCTCACGGGATACGAAGCCCTCGTCTTCACGGTGGGAGAGCAACGCTTCACGATCGTCACGGGCCGCCCGTTCGCGATGGGTGGCAATGAGTTGAGCTTCGCCGAATCGCTGGCGCGAAACTACGACGTCCACTCGATGGAGGAGTCGACGAAGCGACTGAACGCGTTGATCGATGAGGTGGAGACGGAGCGATTGATCATCCTCGGACACAACGGACCCTACGGCCTCGGCGGCTTGCCAACCGATATCTGGGGTTGCGACTTTCTCCCCGAGCACGGCGACTGGGGGGACCACGACCTGGCTTCGGCGATCCAACGCGCCATGGACCGCGGGCTCGAGCTTCTGGTCGTAGCAGGCCACATGCACCATCACGTGCTTGGGGGCGGCCAGCGACAATGGCGCGCCGAGCGACGCGGCGTTCCGCATGTGAACCCTGCCCGTGTCCCCCGGATCTATGCCGATGAAAACAGGGAACTCCGCTACCACGTGGCCGTCGATCTCGACCGGGGAGGCTTCGACCTCGAAGAGATCGAATGGGACTAGCGCGTATCTCGATGCGCTAGCCGAGCAGCGCAAGGGCCTGATCGGGGTCGACCCCGGTTCGCTCGGCGAGCTGCTCGAGCGCTTCCCGCTCCGCGGGGTGGACCTCCCCGTCCGAAATGATCACGGCAGCGGCGAGCTCGAGAACGACCGCGCTGTCGGTGCGGTCCGCGGCGAGGCGACCCGCAACCGCATCAAGACGAGCTTCGAGACCCTGCTCCGCCAGAGCACGGCCAAACCCATCGACCAATGCGTCGATCGATGCGTCTCCGGCCTCCCCGTCGGTGACGGTTCGAATGGCGCCTCGAAGGGCGACACGTTCGGACTCTCGACACACTTCGTCTGCGCTCATGATCAGGTAGAGCGCCTCGGCCATCGGGGCGACACGACGAACGACGGCGTTCGCCTCGGGGGTGCCTTCGTGGCCCATCCCGTCGAGCTCCAGCGCTTCGTTCGGGGGCTCCAGCGACCCCCGCGAGATGATGAGATCGCGGACCTTCCTCGTCAGTTCTGGATCAAAGCGCATGAACGCTTGATGCCACGGACCGCTGACCCTAGGCAAACCTCATGAGCTGGGGCGACCAGTGGGGATTTGAATCCAAGGAGTTGGACCTTGGTTTTCCCTGTGACCAGCTCCTCCACGAGTCGTCGGAACCGTGGTACCGGGCGGTCCAGATTGATGCTCCGCCCGACGTGGTCTTTCGATGGGTGTGTCAGCTGCGTGTTGCGCCCTACAGCTACGACTGGCTCGACAACTGGGGCCGAACGAGCCCCCGTACTTTGACCGCTGGCGCGGATGCGTTGGCGCCAGGTCAGAGCGTGATGTCGGTGTTCGCGGTCCACTCCTTCGAGCGGGGCGAACACCTCACGATTCAACTAAAAGACTCTTCGGTCTTCCCCCCCATCGCGATCTCCTACGTCACCCTTGCAGACAAAACGGGCGGGACACGTTTGCTAGTCAAAGTCTTGGTGCAGTACGGCGGTGGGCTCGCCGACATCCTCCTTCGGCCGTGGTTCGCGAGAGCCGATCTGATCATGATGAAGAAGCAACTCCGTACGCTGAAAGCGCTCGCGGAGAACACAGCGCATCAGCAGGACGAACCCATCACGCTTGCGGCGCGCGCGGCTTTTGGCGAGAACGGCGGCGCCGGATCGCGATGAACGTCATGTCGTCCGGCTTGGACGGGGTGCTGTGGTTCGATGGCCGCATCCGTTTGGCACCCAAGCTTGCAAGGTCGTCCGCAGCCTTTTGAAGCGGCCCCTTTCGAACCCGTTCGACGATTTCATCGAGGTGCACGTTGTCGCTCAGTCCGTCGCTTGCCAGGACGACGGTATCGCGCGGCGCCAACGCGACCGTTGCGCCAAGCTCGATGCGCATGTCCTGCCCACCAAGAACATTGGAGACCAAGTGCAGGTCCTCGTGGTGAAGGGACTCGCCCCGATCGAGAAAGCCCGCCTCGACCGCATAGCCCACTGGCGAGTGGGGTACCGTGAGCCACTTGATGTGGCCGCGCTGACCGGTCACCAGCACCATCGAGTCGCCCGCATGATAGGTGCGCATCGTGTCACCTTGAATCTCGACGACGGCCAACGTGGCGGCGGCACCGGTCCCCTTCGACGAGATGGCTTGGTCGGCAGACTCGAAACCGTTGATGATCGCTTCACGCAATCGTTGTGCGTCGTCCCCGACCGCAGCGACCGCGTCGCAGACGGCGCGCACCGCGATCGCCGCCGCGTCTGCCCCGCCGGGGTGGCCTCCGGCTCCGTCGGACACCACGGCGACGCCAGCATCTTCTCCAACCGAAATCAGCGCCGCGGCGTCCTCGTTGGGGCCTTCGCGCTCGGGTTTTCTCGCGCTGACCACGGCGGCTTCGCCACCCGCAAATGCGAAGCGCTCGCTCTTGCCCAAGTCCACATCCGCGAAGATGTGGCTATCGCTCACGTGGCCCCTCGCCCATTGCGGAGGCGGAGTGCCTTGGGCGCCAACTTTCGAAATGCTTTCTGCATCTGAACGCCATCGCGAAACCGCTTTCGCTCCCGAACCTCGGTCGAACGGCGCAAAAAGTCGATAAAGTCGCGACTCAACGTCCGCCGCAGTCGGTCGGCGCCCTGAGGAGGCCAGTCGAAAGGCCATTCAGGTAAATGCCCCGAGAACATCCGCACCATCACCAAACCAAGCGAAAAGACATCGGAACGGAACGAGGGCTTCCCCATGGCTTGCTCGGGGGCGATGTAACCGACCGTACCCTGACCCGATCCGAGAATCGTCCGGGTTTTCATCGCAACCTTGGCGATGCCGAAGTCCGCAAGCTTGAGGTGGCCCCCGTCGAAGAGGATCACGTTGTCGGGCTTGATGTCGCAATGGATGATCCGCTTCTCGTGTGCGTAAGCGAGCGCGTCGACGAGTTGGTCGGCGTAGTCGAGCGCGGTGGTCGGTCCGAGACGGTAGCGAAGCCGCTGGGTGAGGGTTTGCTCGCCGAGGGGCGTCGCGATGATGAAATAGTCGTCGACCATCATCGCGTTTCGAAGCGGCAGAATGTGATCGTGATCGAGGCGCGCTGTGAGGCGAACCTCTTTGTGGATCTCTTTGAGGGAGTAGCGCCCGAGCACATCCCGATGCGGCACCTTGAGCGCGACACGAATGCCCTCGATCGTGTCGTAGGCTTCGTACACTGTGGCGAAGCCGCCCTTGCCGACCCGACGGCGAATCCGGTACTTGCCAAGCATCTGCCTCGGCTTGAGCGCGGCCTGAGGTGCGGGAGTACCTTGGTTTCGAATGACGTCGGGGTTCACCGGAGGCCTTTGCGAAAGAGCCTGACTCTGACATCGACGCCACCGTATTGCACGCTGTATCCGACCGTTAGTCGGGCGCAGCGGCGCCGCGCGCACATCGCGGCACCCCGTCCCGGACAAGCTCCCGATGATGTCGGCTGGCGCACTGGGAGCACCAGTGGCTAAATGGTGGTCTTGGGGAGCAGCTTATGAACGGAACGATTCGAACGACGGTATGGCTTGGCGCGATCTTGGTGTCGGTGGCGTTGGGGGCCTGGGGTTGCTCGGGGAGCGACGGATGCAGTGAATGCGGGACCGGAGGCACGGGCGCGGCCGCGGGTGCTGGGGGCGCGAGTGATGGGACCGGCGGGGAATCGTGCGAACCGTGCGGCGGCAGCCCTGGCACCGGAGGTTTCGGCAACCAGGGAGGCTCGACCGGATCGGTCACGGCCCTCGACGTCGAACCCATGATCACCGGCCTCGACAAACCGTGGGACATCGGGTGGCTCCCCGACGGAACCGTGGTCGTCACCGAGCGACCAGGTCGAATCAACGTCTACAACGACGGCCTCGACCAGGCGCCCCTGGTGATCGCGCCTGATGACGTGATCGCGAACGGCGAAGGCGGAATGCTGGGGCTCGAGGTCGACCCGGCCTTCGACCAAAACGGCTACATCTACGCGTGCTTCTGCTCGACCGAAGACGGCGCACCCGACGTGCGCGTCGTGCGGTTCACCCTGTCGACGCCAGGTGCAGACAGCGTCGTCGGCCGCGACGACATCGTGGTCGGAATGCCCTACAGCACGGGCAGGCACAGCGGTTGCCGGCCTCGTTTCGGGCCTGACGGCTACCTCTGGGTCGGCACCGGCGATGCCGCGATCGCGTCGACGCCGCAGGATCCAGACTCGCTTGGGGGCAAGGTGCTCCGGATCGACCGCGACGGAGCAGCCGCACCCGACAACTCGAGCGGGCTTCGATGGTACTCGGATGGGCACCGGAACATCCAGGGCATGGCGTTTCGGCTCAGCGACGGCCTCGGCATGTCGGCGGAGCACGGTCCGTCGATCGATGACGAGATCAACCTCCTGGTCGAGGGCAACTTCGGATGGGATCCCGGCCCAGGCTACGACGAGAGCGTCCCGATGACCGACTTCGAGAAGTTCCCAGACGCGGTTGGGGCCGTCTTCTCAACGGGGTCCCCGACCCTCGCCTACTCGGGGTCCGAATTCCTGAATGATCCGGGCTGGGGCAACTGGGAGGGGGCCTATGTGGTGGCCACCCTCAGGGCCCAGCATCTGCACCTCTACTTCGTCGATGCCGACGGGAACGCGACCGACGGCGGCCGGTACATCGAAGATCAAGGCCGGCTCCGCTCGCCACGCATGGGGCCCGACGGGCTTCTCTACGTGACCACCGACGGCGGCGGCGACAGTGGCGAGGTCTTGAAGGTCAGCCCCGTCTTGACGCCCAGCGATACACCCTGAGCGCCAAGCAGGGTCGGCCTCACTCATTCGGACACACCAGACCGTCCGCCAGGTCGAAGAAGCAGCGAGCTTGATCCTGACGAGCCACCGAGTCGCTCGGGAGGTCCCCGTACGGGATGATCGGCGGGAAACCTTGCGGAATCACCATCCGGAGGTCTACACCACCGCTCTCGTTGAAGCCCAAGAGTTGCTGACTGAGGTCGCGCCCAGCTTCGCGGGCGCCGCCCGACGCTCCGGTAATCACGCGGCGCACCGGCTTGTCGACATCGGCGATCTCGTAGCCCTCCGAGACCAGGTTGTGGCGACCGGAGGCTTTGTCTTCGTCGTAGCCGGGGGTGTCGAAGAAATCGTAGAACTGAGTCGTGATCACCCAGGGCCCAGTGGTGGTCTGCGCTCCTCGGCCGACGAAGTGGCCGCGGCAGGTCCAAAGCCCGATCACCATCTCCGGGTGTGCGGGACTGCCGTCTTCGTTGGTTCCCGCGTGGTGAATGAGGAAGCCGAACGGGTAGATATACCCTTGGGTCACGAAGGCGTTGCCGTAAGCTGGCAGCCCGTCTTCGTCGACCGGGGTGTCGTCGAACGCGAACCGCGCCATGTTTTCGGCGACATCAAAGCCATATGGACCGTGGGGATTCGATGGAAACGCATCTTCGTCGCCTTCTGGGTCGGGCGCCTCAGCCAGGGCCGCCTCTAGGGCGGCCGCATCGCCGCATGCGCCGGCGGCGGCACCGAAGAGCAGACAAAACAAAACGATCATGGATTTCTGGGTCATGGGTCTTCCTCCGTGTGGGGAGCGCCTCGACGGCGTCCCAGGTTCACCACGGGGGTGTGACCACGCGCGGAACAGTGTTCCGCTGGTTCCTGGCTTCTAGTCGAGAGACGCTCGGTCCTCGACGACGTAGGCCTCGATCGCGCGGGTCGCGTCACGCGCCACGACCTCGGCCTCGGCGACCCGGACCGAAGGCTCGAGCCACTGGAGCCGCAGCACGTCACCGTCGTGGTACTCCGGCAGTAAGGCAGAGAAGAAGAACCCACGCCCCCGCAAGGCCTCCGTTGCGCTTGGTGTGCTCGGATCCGCCAAGGGGAGATCGATGTGCGCGACGACGACGCCTCGCGCCTCCTCGAGCCCCCCCGCAACCTGGTCGACCAGATCTACGCCGGAACGGCCCACGGTGAAGCGAACGATTCGACGACGCTGGTCGATCCGCGTCTCGAGCTCGGTGGCGGCAGCAAGGTCGGCTTCTTCAGGCGCGAGCATGGTGCGAGAGAGCAGCGCCTCCTCGTACAGGGTGCGGATGCAGTCGGCGTAGATCGGCGGGACGACCACGTCTCGCGCAGGCGCCCGGCCAAACGGCAGCCACCGAACCAACGAGCTCGTACGCGCCGCACTCGCATCGGTCTCCATGTCTTCGAAGGAAACGTCGCCGGGCATGTTCGCGAGCATCAAGCCCATATCCGTGCCGTACCCCTTGGCCAAGCGTTGGGTCGCACCGTGAACCGTCACCGGATAGTCGTGCACGCCAACCAGTCCCATCGCGATCGATCGCTCGGCGAGGCCAACGGCCACTTGGCGCGCGATTCCCCGACCTCGATGCGCCGGGTCGACGAGCGTCATCCCTGCGTCCGCGGTATTTCCACCCCAACTCCGTCGGGTGATGCCCATGTGCCCGACGAGATCGCCCGACTCGGTGAACGCCCCGATCGAAGATAGCTCGCCGGACTCCAAACGCCCGCGTACCCCGACTTCGTCGTAGAATGACGGGTCGATGTACGTTTCGCCGTAGCATCGGCGAATCAGCTCAACGAGAAGGCGCGCCTCCTCGCCGTCGAGGAGCCGCACCGTCAGATCATCGGGGTCGGACACGAGCGCATCGTACGCTCCTCGCGCCCGAGGGTCACGCGTCTCAGTTGTCGAAGGTGACGATCGTCAAACTCAGGTCGACGTCGTCCTCGAGGCTGATCTTCGCCGCAATGCTGTCGGTACCCACACCGTACGCAGTGCGGTCGACGGTCAGCTTCCCTTTGTAGGCGGTGGTATCGACGCCCGCCCCGTTCTTGCCCTTGGCGACCTTGAAAGGGATAGTGACGGGCTTCGTTTTGCCGCGCATCGTGAGATTGCCTTTGACGATCAGCTGGTTCCCCTTTTTTCGGATACTCGTCGATTCGAAGGTGATCGTCGGATGATTGGCTGCATCGAAGAAATCGGGGCTCTTGAGATGACCGTCCCGCTTGTCGTTGTCGGTGTCGATCGACGCCACGTTGATGCTCACCTTCACCTTCGCCTTGGCGGGGGCGCTCGGGTCGCCGTCGACTTCGATGGCGTAGTCGGAGAACTCGCCGTCGACATCGAAGAGCAGTGTCTCCGCGGTGAAGCCCACCTTGCTGTGGGTCTTGTCGAGTTTCAGAGGAGCCGCCGAGGCTGATGACGCGGCGAACACCAAACCAAGCGCTGCGAGCAGCGCGTGACGAATATGTACAGTCATGCCGGGCGTACGCGTAGATGCAGTAAACGTTTCGATATCCATGAAAACCCTTTAGAGCGAAGGACTTACGGCGCCAAGAGTGACCGTGTAGGCGACAAGGGCCTCGAGGTCGGCATCGCTGAGCATGCTCGCGTCGAACCCGGGCATGCCGTCGCCGCCCCAGCGGACTTTGAAGCGCATCTGCGACGGTGACTCGCTCAGGTCCACCAACTTCGGGCCGTCGCCGGCCTCGCCCCCGGGATGGCAGCCCTCGCAGAACTCCGCATAGACGACCTCGCCGCGCGCCACGTCGGTTGACCCAATCGGAAAATCGTACGCCTCGAGACTTCTCGCACGATCGGCCGCGGCGCGCTCGGGGGTCGTTGGGGTGCCGCCTTTCGAACACGCCACCACCGACAACGTCGCCAACACCGCCAAGACCGCCGCTTTGTCCATCACCCTACCCTCCGGGCGCCGTCGTATCATGGAACCCGAGCGCCGCGAAAGCGTTGTCCTCCCTTTCGTCCCCTTCGGACGCGTACTAGCCTCGGCGCATGCCCAGCACGATCGGCGGTTCTTGCGTATGCGGTGCCGTGAAGTTTCAGATCGAGCCCCCATTCGTGGGGTTCCAGTACTGCCACTGCAGCCGGTGCCGTAAGAGCAGCGGTTCGGCCCACTGCGCCAACCTCTTCGTGCCGACCGACCAGTTGGCGTGGGAGCGGGGCGAGGCGCACGTTCGGCGTTTCGAACTTCCTGGCGCCAGGTACTGGTGCACCGCGTTTTGCGACGAGTGTGGATCGACGATGCCGTGGGTCAGCAAGACCGGCAAGGCGTTCATCGTCGCGGCAGGCGCACTCGATAAAGACCCGGGAGTCCGACCGAGCAAGAGCGTGTTCCATGGTTCTCGAGCCGACTGGTACGTCGACGTTTCGGCCCTCGAGGCATACGACACGTACCCGAAGGGTTGAGGGCGCGTCAGTCGACGAACCCGACTTTGATCACGGCGGGGAACTTCTGCATGACCTCGTCGTAGCGTTTCGCCTCGGCGGCCATGAGCACCCCCATCGGAATGTGCCGGATGCCGATCGTCGTGTCTTCCTGGGGGTTGGTGTACAGGTTCGTCATCACGACCCCGCCTGTTTGCGTGATCACCGCGCCGCTAAAGCCTCCGAGGTTCCCGCGCTGGAAGATCGCTCCTTCGAGCTCGACGGCGCTCGACCCTTTGAACTCGTCGACTCGAATCGCGGAAGTCTGCGGCCCCATGGTGTAGATGCGACTCTTGCGGCTCGAGAGATGTTCGTCGCCGACAAGGAAGCCCAGCTGATCGATCCCGTCGACGTAGCGACTCTTCGGCAGCTTGCCGCCAACCGCTCCGCCCTTGATCCCCGCGATGGAAAGCGCGGTGTTGAAGAGGTCGGCAAGGTCGAACAACCCGTCGGACCGCCCGGGTTTGATCATGTCTTTCCAATAGGCGACGGTCGGAACGCGCACGCCGCCCTCCCAACTCGACCCTTTGCAACCCCGAAACGGGGAACGCCCCTGTGGATTGATCTCGCACTCGGGCCCGTTGTCCGAGCTGAGGAAGACGAGGGTGTTGTCGAGCTGATCTGTCTCTTCAAGCGCTTTGGTCAGGCGACCGAGGATGTCGTCCATCTCGACCATGCAGTCACTGAAGTCGGTCCGCGCGCGAGACTTCCCGAGGTACTCGTCGTTCGGGTAGTTATCAAAGTGGCAGCCACGAGTCGCGTGGTAGAGAAAGAAAGGCTTGTCGCTCCCGGCCATCTTGCGAATGAAACTCTCGCTGTACTTCGCCCAGTCCTGATCGAGGTCCTTGATGCTCGACAGGTTGATCTCGTAAAGATCCTTGCACGCCTTCTTGTCGTCTGGGGTGCAGTGGACGTTGTTCCGGTTGAACGGCATGACCATCTGGTACATCGAGAACCGCTTGGGGCTGAGCGCGACCTCAGGGTTGAAGTACTGGTCTCGCCACTCGGTGTACATGTCGGAAACGCCGAGGAAGCCGTAGTAGTCGTCGTAGCCGAGGTTCTGAGGCAATGACCCCGCATTCTCTCCGAGATGCCACTTGCCAACGCCCTGAGTCACGTACCCCTCTCCCTGGAGCAACATGGGGAACGTG
The DNA here is from genome assembly GCA_039028875.1 of Myxococcota bacterium. Taxonomy (GTDB): domain Bacteria; phylum Myxococcota_A; class Polyangia; order Polyangiales; family Houyiibacteriaceae; genus SG8-38. The sequence continues at coordinate 22,443 of JBCCHE010000042.1, forward strand.
GTTTCGCCAGCGAGCCCGCCCTTTTCGCCGTACATCGGTGGGCGAAGCAAGCCGTGGTGGAGCGGGTTCTGGCCGGTGTGAATCGTTGCGCGCGTCGGGGTGCACGACGGCGTGGAGTACGCGGACGTTAGGTTGAGGCCTTCGCTGGCGAGCTGGTTCATGTTCGGGGTCGCGTTGCCGACGGCGACGCCGCCGCCGTTGAAGCCGGGATCCATCCAACCGACGTCGTCCATCAGGAAGATGAGGATGTTGGGCTTCTTCCCCGTTTTCTTCTCGAGCGCGGCGAGCTTGGCTTGGACCTGCTCGTCCTGCTCCGGGTGGGGGATCACCGGCTCCATGTTGCTCGCGATCATGGTGGGGAACTCGGTGATGTACTCGTTCGGATGGTCGTAGCCCTTCCCGGTCGCTTGACCCGTGACCGAACCCCGACTGATGCCCTCCTGAGGTTTGACGGTGGTCAACTCGGGGCGCCGTTCGATGATCTCGTTGGCCACACGATGCTCGAGCGAGTTCTTCGCCGCCTGGGTGCAACCGTTCAGTCCGAAAACACTGACGGTCAACAGCAATACTGAGATTCGGGCCATGTCACTCCCTCCGCGCTACGAAACGCCGCCGAAGGATAGACTGGCTCGCCACTACGTGGAAGACCGAACAGAAGCCTTTCCGAATGTCTGTCTGCCTTCCACCGCGGCTTTTGTGCAGCAGCGAGGCGATCGGGGATATAGTCAGGGTATGGGGGATGACGGACCGACGTTCGGTGGTGACGAACGAGACTTCGTGCTCGACACGACACACTTTCCCGTCGTGCGGATGATCTTCCCGCGGATCGGAAACCACGAGTCGATCGACAAGAACATGGTCAACATGCTGGCCCTTTGCGCGACGGAGCGCATCGCCGTCATCGGGGACTCACGCCAGCTCGACGTCAAGACGGTCACGCCCACCATCCGCAAGCACTTCTTCGACAAGGTCAACGAGTTCAGCGCACTCCGAGGTCATCACATGCTTGGCGAAGCCGCGTTGGTCGGCAACTGGGTGCACAAGCACTTCTACCAGGCGTATCTGTGGATGAAGACCGACCGCCCCTACCCGACCAAGGCGTTCGACGACGAAGAACTCGCCCTCGCGTGGTGCCGAAGCCTCGTTGCGGACGCCCACGCGGAACAAGCCGGTTGACAGCCGGCTAGCGACCTATAGCTTCCGGCCATGGCCGGTGGATCCAAGAAGGCAATCCTTGCAGCGCTCTTTGCCAACATGGGCATCGCGATTGCGAAGTTCGTCGGTTGGTTCTTCACCAACTCGTCCTCGATGCTGGCCGAAGCGATTCACTCGGTGGCAGACACCTCAAACCAGGCGCTCTTGTTGCTCGGTAGCAGGCAAGCCGAACGTGACGCGACGCCGGAGCACCCATTTGGTTTTGGACGCGAGAGGTATTTCTGGTCGTTCGTCGTCGCCTTGGTGCTCTTTACACTTGGGGGGCTCTTCGCGATCTACGAGGGGTGGCACAAGCTCTCCGAAGGCAGCCATCCGATCAACAACGCCCAATGGGCGATCGGTATCCTGAGCTTCGGCATCCTCCTCGAGGGGTATTCGTTTCGAACCGCGGTCGTCGAGTCGCGTCCGCTCAAGGGACGCGCGTCGTGGTGGTCGTTCATCCGTCACTCACGAACTCCGGAGCTGCCGGTGGTACTCCTCGAGGACCTCGGGGCGCTCACCGGGTTGGTGTTGGCCCTCCTAGGGGTCTCGATCGCCTGGTTCACGGGAGACTCGCGGTGGGACGCGTATGCCACAATCTCGATCGGCGTCCTTTTGGTCGCGATCGCCTCAATACTCGTATTCGAGATGAAGAGCTTGCTGATCGGTGAATCCGCGCGCGCTCCCGTGCGAAAAGCGATCGTCGAGGCGATCGAGAAGGTCGAAGGCGTTGAACGCATCATTCACATGCGCACCCAACACATCGGGCCAGAGGAACTCTTGGTCGGCGCCAAAGTCCAGCTCTCACGTGGGCTCAACACCCGTGAAATCGCGGAGGTGATCAACCGGGCCGAAGCCGCCTCGCGGGCAGCGGTACGCTTCGAGCAGTTGATCTATCTCGAGCCCGACATTCTCCGAACCGAGGCACCGGCCTCGGCCTGAGCGCCGGCCGCCACCGACGGCGCTGGATTTCTTCGTGATGACACGGTACGAGAACAGCCGGGCCCGCACGGCGGACTCTCGTTCGGAGGAGCGAATTGATGGCAAAGGAAGACATTCAGGCTGAGCTCGCGGCATTGCGCGCACAGGTCGCCGCGCTCGTCGCCGCGAGGGCACCTGCCGACACCGCAGCGGCTACCGAAACGTCCGAGGCGCCAACGACCACGGTCGCCATCGCGAACGCCTCGCATGAGGGGGTCATGGGTCACGTCGAAGAGCTGGTCGAGCTCCTCGAGCACGAGGTCAAGGAGAGCCCGGTGATCGCCGGCGTCGCCGTGTTCGCGCTCGGGGTGTTGGTCGGGCGGCTCTTGCGGTGAGGAGGTCCAAGTGAACGAAACGATGCTGAAGCTGCGAATCTGGGCGCGCGCCGAAGTTGCACTCGGCAAGATGAACGCCAAGCGAACGGGCGCTCGCTTCGCCACCATGGCGGTCGCGGTCGGACTCGCCCTACTTGCGGTCGGGATGGTTAACCTCGGCGCTTTCGAGTACCTCGCCGAGGCGCACGGCAAAGCCGACGCCGCGTTCTTGCTCGCAGGCGCGAATGGACTGCTTGCGGCCCTATTGGCCCTCGCAAGCCAACGCGCCCGCTCGAGGCCCGAGGAAGAGATGGTGCGTGAGATCCGCGAGATGGCCATGAACGAGCTTGCCGCAGACGCTGGACTCGTCCGCGCGGAGCTTCAACGCATGACGGGGCACGTCCGCCGCATCGAAGACGGACTGTCGGCGCTGTCATCGGCAAGCTCGAGCGGGGTCGCGATGATGGCGAGTGTCGGACCGGTGCTCGAGATGATCGTCCAGGCGCTCAAGCACCGCAAGAGCAGTTCAGAGAGCTAGAGACCTCGGTCACGGCCACTCGGGCGGCGGGGGCAACTCGGTGCCGGGCGTCTTGCCCTCCATTCGATGCGAGATGAAACCGTCGAGGGTTTGATGCTGCAGGTACGGGTTGGCGCGAAGCTCTTCGTCGAGCGTCGACACCGTCACTGGCCCGTAGTTGTGACCCGGGTACATCCGGGTCGTCCCGGGCAGTGAATCTGTGAGCCGCTTTAGCGTTTCGTACATCACTTCGGGTTCGCCCCCGACGAAGTCACAACGGCCACAACCCTGGACGAACAGGGTATCACCCGTGACCACGGCGTCTCGGAGCCGGTAGGTCACCGACCCGGGCGTATGGCCGGGCGTGTGTACCATGGTGATTTCGAGATGCTTGCCGACCGCGAGGGTGTCACCTGGGTCGTTGGCTTCAAGGTTTTCGGAGCGGAAGCCGGAGAAGTCGATCTCAGCGCGCAGCATGTGCACGGGGATGTCCTTACGCTCCAGCAACGCGTCTACTCGGTTCACATGATCAAAGTGGCTGTGGGTGCATAGGGCATGGGTGATCTCCACATCAAGACGTTCGGCCTCGGCGAGAATCGCGTCGATGTCCCACGCCGGATCGACGACCGCACACGTACGGGTCGCCTTGTCGCCCAGCAGATAGATGAAGTTGTCCCAGGGACCGACCTCGAACTGATGCACGAAGAAGCCGTCTTCGGCCACGCTAAAACTCCACCACGCTACGGATCGAAGCCCCTTCGTGCATGAGATCGAACGCACGGTTGATGTCCTCGAGGGGCATGGTGTGCGTGATGAGGTCGTCGATGTTGATCTTTCCGTCCATGTACCAATCGACGATCTTGGGCACGTCGGTGCGTCCCTTGGCACCCCCGAACGCCGTCCCGCGCCAGACCCGCCCGGTGACCAATTGGAAGGGTCGCGTGGCGATCTCTTCGCCGGCGCCGGCGACGCCGATGATGACGCTCTCTCCCCAACCCTTGTGACAACACTCGAGCGCCTGGCGCATGACGTCGACGCTCCCGATGCACTCAAACGTGTAGTCGGCGCCGCCATCGGTCAGATCGACCAAGTACGCGACGAGATCACCCTCCAACTCCTTGGGGTTCACGAAGTGCGTCATCCCAAACTTCTCCGCGAGCTCCCGACGCGCAGGATTGATGTCGACACCGATGATCTTGTCGGCGCCGACCATCTTGCATCCCTGAAGCACGTTGAGGCCGATTCCTCCGAGCCCGAAAACCACGACATTGGCGCCGGCTTCGACCTTGGCCGTGTTGATCACAGCACCGATGCCCGTGGTCACCCCGCATCCGATGTAGCAAACCTTGTCGAACGGCGCGTCCTGGCGGATCTTCGCGAGCGCAATCTCGGGGACGACCGTGTACTGAGAAAAAGTCGACGTCCCCATGTAGTGAAAGAGCGGTTCCTTCCCGATCGAGAACCGACTCGAACCGTCGGGCATGAGCCCCTGCCCCTGCGTCGCTCGGACGGCCTGGCACAGATTCGTCTTGCCAGACAAGCAGTATTCGCAGGCGCGACACTCGGGCACATAGAGAGGGATCACGTGATCGCCGACCGCTACGGACCTTACATCCGGACCGACTTCGACCACGACGCCCGCGCCTTCGTGACCCAGCACCGAAGGAAAGATGCCTTCGGGGTCAGCCCCCGACAGCGTGTAGGCATCCGTATGGCAGATCCCGGTCGCCTTGATCTCGACCAGAACCTCCCCGGCTCTCGGCCCCTCGAGCTGTACTGTTTCAATCGATAGCGGTTTGGCGGCCTCATGGGCGACCGCAGCGCGAGATTCCATGTCGTGCCTCCGTGCGAACACCGTTGGTACGCCGACCGACGATCGATTTCAACTGCCAACGAGACTCGGCGCCGCGAAACGACCTCGCATTTTGCCCATCCACATACTCATGAGGGCGGGTTTGGGAAGGCCGAGTGACCGAAGATCGTCCGCGATGGGATGCGCACCCAGCTCGAGCTCGACGCCGCCGAGTTTTACGCCAAGGCCCTCGGCGCTCGATGCGAAGTCGGTCCGATGAAGCGACCCCTCGATGTAACTGTAGGTCGAGAGAGTCTGCTCAGGAAACTCGCGTTTTCCGCCGATGGGCATGCTCACACGAAGAACCTCTTGGCCGTTTTGGGCCCAGACGCATCGCGACCGCGTACCGCTCGTGTCGAAATCGATCGTGTCGACCGTCTTGGGAAAGCCCCAGATGACACGACCGGCTTCACACGTGAAGGATTGATTGACGGGGAGGTGGAGAATGTGCGTCGGGAGTGCGCCGCGCATCATCTCGATCGCGGCACAGAGATACGGGACGCCCCGTGGTGAGCCCTTCTCGCGGACGAACAAGGCGATCGAGACTTCGTTGTAGTCGCCGAGGTCGTTGTCGACGTAGTGGATGCAAGAAAGGCTGAGGAGCCCGCGCCCCGGCATGACTTCGGCGACTTCCAGTTGTGGCCCTGGCAGGAGCGCTTGCGCCGCCCGGGTCGGAACGGGCCAAGTCGCGGTCGCGGATCGGGCTTCGCGGACGACACATGGCATGGAGACTGTACGACCCTGAATCGAGTAGCTGTTGGGACGAGAGGTCTCTTCGGGCGGCGATCGCATGTGGCGGAGTATAGGAAACCCGAAGGAGTCGACCACATGGCACGCTGGGTCCGGCGTCCGTGCTAGAAGTCTCACTCATGAGCGAGGACAAAGCGGTGGTGGCCGTCGTCACGGGCGCTACCCGAGGCGTGGGCAAAGGTGTGGCGGTCGAACTCGGCGCTGCGGGCGCGACGGTCTACGTGACCGGCAGAAGCACCTCGATAGGCGAACCGCACCCCCTGGGGGGCTCGGTCGAGGAAACGGCCGCGTTGGTCACGGGCGCGGGTGGTCACGGCGTGCCGATCGCCTGCGATCATCAACGAGACGACCAGGTGGCACGAGTGTTCGAAGACATCGGGCGAGCCGAGAAAAAGATCGACGTCCTGGTGAACAATGTCACCGCCATCCCGAGAGATCTCGCCAAGCCCGGTCCGTTCTGGGAGAAGTCCATCGGCCTTGCACGCATGCTCGATGTCGGGCTTCGCACGCACTACGTGGCGACGCACTGCGCGGCACCGCTGCTGCTCGCGTCCGACCAGGGCTTGGTCGCGTTCACATCGAGTTACGGAGCACGCTGCTACATGCACGGCCCTGCGTACGGCGCAGGAAAAGCCGGGGTCGACAAGATGGCGATGGACATGGCCGTCGACTTCCGCCCGCACGATGTTTCGGTGGTGAGCCTCTGGCTCGGCTTCGTGAGAACCGAACGGAACGCGCCCTTGTTTGACCATCCTCGCGCAGCGGAGGGTCCGTATGGCGAGTTTCTCGCGAACGCTGAGAGCCCCCGGTTCATCGGGCGCGTCATCGGCGCGCTACGCGAGTCTGCGCAACGGATGGACTACTCCGGAAGAGTCCTGATCGCAGCCGAGGTGGCACAGGAACTGGGGGTTACGGAGTCCGACGGGCGGCAACCTCGGTCGAGCCGCCACACACTCGCTGAGCCCCCGTCACCCAGCCCGGTGATCATTCGCTGACTCGAGAACGGCTCGATCGACCGTTCGCAAAGGTGACTCGCCCTAACTAGTTCGTGAGAAAGCGTAGAGTATCTCGGTGGCGATCTGGTTCGACCTGAGATCGTAGGTTTCGGCTTCGTGGTCGGTCCCGTCAGCGACCTTGGGATCTTCGTACGGGATCGCGACTCGAGCGGCCGCGCCGAGCACGACGGGGCACGCTTCATCCGCGGAGGAGCAAGTCATGACGGCGGCGAAACCCTCCCGCGGGTTGACCGGATGATCGTAGACCTTCGAAAAACACGCGATGGGCGGAGTCTCGTCAGCGACCGAGACCAACACGTGCGGGTTGTCGCCGCCCGGATCGTCGACGCCGAAACCCGCGCGAGCGATCGCCGCGATGGCTCGGGGGTTGAACGCAGTCGCCTCGGTGCCACCGGAGTGCACACACACCTGCCCTACCCCGTAGTGTGTAGCCGCTGCCGCCGCCCAGAGCTGAGCCATGTGACTCCTCCGTGAGTTGTGCGTGCAGATGAACGTCAACCGAATCGGCTCACCGGACGCTCGGCGGCTCGCGATGAACTCGGATAGCTGCTCGAGGGTTGCCCTCCGCGCAGGCGGGATTTCGTTGAAACGCGCAACGTGCTTTGCCACGGCCTGCCGAAGGAGAGGTCGCATTCAAAGCAACACGTAGAGCATCGCCGCAACCGTCACAAATAGCGCGCCAACGGCAACGACGACGGGTCCTCGAATCGCGACTGGAAAAAGACCGCGCTCGAGGTTCTTGGCAACCCACACGTAGCGGCCGAGCGCGTAGATCAGCGCCAGTCCCCCGAACGCGATGAACGCGACCCCGGCGACGACTCCAAACCGCTGTTCGCCAGCGACCAGTCGTTCGATCAGAACGCCGAGCCCCACGAGCCCAAGGGCCGTGCGAACCCAAGCCAGAAAGGTGCGTTCGTTGGCGAGATGATCCCGCGCGGTGCTCCGTAAGTTCTCGACCACATCCCCCATGGCTCCGAAGTCTCTGGCGGGATCGGGCCGATTGCAAGCGCCGCTTGTGAGACGAGGCTCAGGCTGGTAGGCAGGGAGGCGAGCGCGGTCTGGACGTGGCTTTCTCTGCACGATGTTTGGCGATTGCGATCGCCATGTTGGCGATCGACCCTGGGCGCGCTGAGGCTCAAACCGAGCAGGACTTTGCGATCTGGGGTGCGCTCTTTTTTACGGGACAAGTGTACGCCGACAGCCCGAGCCCGACGTTCTGGTTGGACGTCCACGGGCGACAGGATGACTCAGGAACGGTCGCCATCTTCCGTCCCGGCGTTGGGCTCGCGTTCTCGCCTTGGGGGTCGTTGTGGCTCGGATACGCCTGGGTCCCAGTGTGGCCAAGCGATGTCGGGGAGAGGTTGGATGAGCAGAGAATCTGGGAGCAGCTGCTGCTCACGTTCCGCGGCGACCGCGGTGTCTTGTTTCAATCGCGAACCCGCGTGGAACAGCGCTTTTTGAAAGGGGCCAGCGGCACCGCTCACCGCTTTCGACAGTTCGTACGTCTGAACTACAAGCCACGACAACGCCTGCCTGTCGGACTCGCCATCTGGGACGAGGTGTTCGTCGGAATGCAGGGCGCAACGTGGGCCCAGCAAGGGTTCGATCAGAACCGGGTGTTCGCGGGGATTGCCATCTACGCGTTCCAGAAGCTGTTCCGGGTCGAAGTCGGGTACCTCAACGTCTACGTGAACCGGCAGACGAACCAGATGGCACATGTCCTTTCGATGAACTTCTTCGTTTCATTCAAGGGGCGGCAGTACAAGCGGTAGCGGTGAGGGGGCGCCACCTCCCTCAGGCCGAGAACTCCGATGCGAGCTGCGACGACAGCTTCAGCACCAGCCCGTAGATCGAGAGCTGGGGATTCGCGCCGATGCTGGTCGGAAACAAAGACCCGTCCATGACGTAGAGATTGTCGAGGTGATGGAACTTGCCTTCGCTGTTCACCACAGTGCGGGTCTCATCTTCGCCCATCGCGGATCCGCCCATCACATGCGCGCTCCCCACGGTTACACCAAAGGGCGTGTACGGAAACGATGCGATGGCTTTCTTGGCATCCGCCCAGGACCGGTACCGCTCCGCCTGCTTGTGGGCAGGGCGAACCGTCTTAGCCCCGGCGGCGAACTGCATTTCGACCATCACGTTCCAGGCTCGACGCACGCCTTCGAGCAGGTAGTCGTTAAGCTCGTAGTTGACGATGGGCTCGCCGCGATCGTTGAGCTCAACCGCGCCTCCCTGGCTCTGCTCGCTAAAACCATCCCGCATCAGAGCGATAAGGCAGTTGGTATTGGAAAGCTTCGTCATGCTGTCGGTAAGCGTGTCGCCCATCGCCCCATAGAAGCCCGCCGTGAAGGCTGGCTGAAGCGGAGGCGCCTCGAGCTTGAACCCGACCGGGCCCGTGTCCACCGTCTGCCACTGAAAATGGTCGGAGTAGACCGACTGGGGCGCACCGTAGTACGGATCGATCTCTTTGTCGTAGATCGCAAGCGAGAGTGTCGTCGGATGAAGAAACGTGCGCTTGCCGATTCGAGCGTGGGGGTCCGGGACATCTGATCGAAGAAGGACCGCGGGCGTGTTGATGCCCCCACCCGAGAGGATGGTTCTCGTGGCCCGCACCGTGATGGTCTGGCCGGTCTTGCCCCACGCACCGTTCTTGAGGGCCGAGGCTTCGACACCGACCACCGAATCGCCTTCGATCAGGACGCGATCGACCTGCGCGTGATGGTAAAGCTTGGCCTTGTTGTCGAGCGCAGTCGGGATCGTCGTGACGAGCATCGACTGCTTGGCGTCCACCGGGCATCCAAGACCGCAGTAGCCAAGGTTCAGGCAGCCCTTCACGTTCCGCCGAATGATGTCCCAGCTGTATCCTAGCTCCTTGGCCGCGATGGCGAGCTGCTCGTTGTTTGGGTTCGGGGGCATGCCCCAACGGTGAATGTTGAGCCGCGTCTCCATCTGCCGAAAAAAGGGCTCGAGCGCTTCTTCCGAGAGCCCTTTGACGCCCATCTTGTCCGCCCAGAACTGAAGCGTCTGGGGAGGCGTCCGAAAGCTCGTGGTCCAGTTGACGGTGGTCGAACCGCCGACCGAGCGCCCCTGCAAGATGACGATCGACCCGGTCTTGTTCGCTCTCCCCGTCCCCTCTTGATAGAGGTCGGCGTACGCCGACTCTTCGTCCATGTCGAACTCGCTCGACGTCTTCAGCGGCCCCGCCTCGAGCAGGACGACGCTCAAACCGGCCTTGGTAAGGGTTTCGGCCGCGGTCCCGCCACCGGCACCGGTTCCGACGATGACCACGTCGGCCTCGACCGTCACCGACGACTCAAGATCCGTAGCGTTGGTGATCAACCAGCCGCGTTCCTCGGCCTTCCGATACGGATCGGTGTCGCTCCCGAGCGTGACCAACGATAGATTCGTCACGGTGTCTCCTCCCCGGGTTCCGGTGCTTCGACCTCGGGAATCGGACCCGAGAGTTTCTTGGGCGGCCCTGGGTAACCAGTGGACCGCTGGTTGTCTGAGCGTAGGTAGTAGCTGCTGATCACCAGGCGGGTCGTCGCAGCGTAGATCGCATTCAACAAGCTGATCCTGCTGTCGCGAAGCCGTGCGAGCGCACTGTTGGCGTCATCGAGGTTCGCGTTCGACCAGGCCGACCACTGACCCGTCATGAGCCCGCGCGAAGGCATGAAGTTGAGGGCGTCGAACGCCTGCAGCATCAAGTCGACGACGATCTGAGAGGTCGTTCCAAGAAGCGAATCGAAGGACTCGACGACGCCTCGAATCTTGTCCGTCTCGGAAGCGTCGATCTGCCCCGCGAGGATCGCGGGAGTCAGCGCCTGAAGCATCTCGATGTCCTCGGGCCTCAAGAACCGCATGCCGGCCGCGGCCTGACTCGAGGTACACCCGGAGAGCCAAGCACCGGTGCTCGTAACGGAAAGCGCGGCAGCACCACCGGCGGAGACTTTGATGAAGTTCCTTCGATTCGTCTTCATGCGGCCCCGAGGATATCTCAACTCTGGCGGCTTTAGTCCAGCCCAAACAGGGGCTTCACCGTGTGGGTGATTTCACGAAGTACTCACTCGTCGTAACGCTCACAATCCTCCAAATCGGAAGGAAAGCCGCGACGCTCTGCGCCATGATCGCCATGTTGCGAACCAGTTCGAGACGACCCCGCGCGCCATAGAACGTCTTGGCATCCGTGATGTGATGTGCAGAGGGCCACGATTCTTGGACAATTCCCGCGTACGGCACCGCATCGGGGGTCAACACGTCTAGGACGATGTTTCGAACGTATCGGCTCCTTGGCTGCATGGCCTCGGACATCGGCCCCTGTCGATTGAACCAGTGGCGCATCCAACGCTCCTTCGGCATTCGACGCGGGCGCTCGAGCGGGGTGACCGAAACGATACCGGGCGATCGAGTGCCGTCGGCCCAGTCGCGAGCCCGGCCGTGTCGGTTCCCGCCGTAGTCGGTGTAGATGTGTTCGTCGACGCGATAGCCCGCGATGTCGAAGCCGGCGTCTCGCAAAACGTCTTCGAGGGCATCCCGGCGACGCTTGTCGTCTGGCAACCACACGCTGACCTCGGCGGCGAAGGGGTCGTTTCGTTTCGTCGATGGCGCAGGCGAAGGGACGCGCGCCAAGTCGTCGTCGATTCTCATCGTGAGATAGCGCGCACCATCGGCCAAGATCGTGGGCGCGCACTCGTCGAGAAGCGTTGTTCGGCGGACCGCCGGGGCCATCGGCGATCGCGGCCAGAGAAGATAGATCAGCTTGTCCATGGTGCCCGGCAGTCGCCGCGTTCGATGCCGACCTTGGACCGACATGCTACTTTCCGCAAACTCGATGAGCCGGTTCGACCCCATCGTCCTCACAGATCCGGAAACCGAGTCGTGGGACGACGTGACCGACGTCGTGGTCGTCGGGCTCGGCGCGGCAGGCGCGTCCGCCGCCATCGAAGCTCGGGACCAGGGGGCCGAGGTGGTGGTTCTCGATCGGTTCGACGGTGGAGGGGCCACGGCCATGAGCGGCGGGGTTTTCTACGCGGGCGGCGGAACCCACATTCAGCAGGCCGCGGGCGTCGAGGACACTGTCGACAACATGGTTCGGTACTTGTCGATGGAGGTGCAAGACGTCGTAAGCGAAGAGACACTGAGACGGTTCTGTGAGACGAGCGCGGAGAACGTGCGATGGCTCACCGACCGCGGAGTTCCCTTCTACGGCAACCTCTGTCCCGTGAAGACGTCGTACCCGACGAACGAGTACCATCTCTACTACTCAGGCAATGAGACTTTCGTGCCCTACTGCGACGCAGCGACGCCCGCGCCTCGCGGTCACCGAACCGACGGCGGCGCGTTTCCCGGCGCCAACCTGATCAATCCGCTCAGGCGCACCGCAATGCGGCAGGGCGTGCACTTCCGCTCTCAAGCGCGCGTGGGTCGCTTGATCGTCGACCCGCAAGAGCGCGTCGTCGGCGCCGAGTACCAAGAGATTCAGTCTCGGCTTTGGCGCTTCGTCCATCGGCAGATCCATCGTTTGGAAACGACGGTCGCCAAAGCGTTCCCGCGCGCGGCGGCCCGGATCCGCGCCGCGGGCGACGCCATCGAGCGCAACAGGTCGGTGCCAAAACGGATCCGGAGTCGGCGAGGCGTGATTCTGTGCGCGGGCGGCTTCATCTTCAACCGAGAGATGGTTGCCAACCACGCCCCCGACTTCGTGGACGGGCTCCCCCTCGGGACCGCCGGGGACGACGGTGCGGGCATCGCGCTTGGTCGCAGCGTCGGAGGACGCGTCGAGCACATGGACCGAGTCTCGGCTTGGCGTTTCCTCTATCCGCCAAACGCGTTCGCCTCAGGCGTGCTGGTCGACTCGAGGGGCGAAAGATTCGCCAACGAATTCTGGTACGGATCCAAGATCGGCGAGGCTATGGTGGAAGACCGTGGCGGAACCGCAACGCTCATCCTCAACGAGCGCCTCAAGCGGCTCGCCCGCGACCAGTCGAAGCCAGGAAGGCTCCAGTGGTTCCAGCGGTTGGTCGCACTGGTGAACCTCTACTTCAACTGCACGAGAGCCAAAGACGTCTCGGCCCTGTCCAAGCTCCTCGACGTTCCCGAGATCAAGCTCCGAAGCACGCTCACGGCCTACGCCGAGGCGGGCCGCGGATTGCGGGAAGACCCCTTTCACAAAGACCCGGCGCTGATCGAAGACCTTGGTGATGGGCCTTACTACGCGATCGACTGCTCGCTCGGCTCCAAACGCCATGTTTGCGCAGTGATGACCCTTGGAGGCCTCAAGGTCGACGAGCGGACCGGACAGGTCGAGCGACAAGACGGTGCGACGATCGAGGGTCTCTATGCTGCGGGCCGAAGCGCGGTCGGAGTCTGCTCGCGGCAGTACGTGAGCGGCCTCTCCATCGCGGATTGTGTGTTCTCCGGACGGCGGGCCGGACGGCACGCGGGCGCGTCAACGTCGAACGGAGGCTGACTGCTCCGTGCGCGCGGGCTCGGCCGGGCGCTCTTCCTGGAGCGTCTCGGGAAGTACCTTTCCGAGCATCATCCGCTGCATCTGGCGGTAGTCAGCGAGGGCCTCGGAGCTCGGCCTCCGGAGTGGATAGGGCGCGCCAACGGCACGCGCAGCGACGAGCCCCGACATGAACGAGAGGTCGTGACCGCCTTCCGGGGTCGTGAAAGTGCCGCAATAGTAGAGTCCGTTCTTGCCCTGAAGGAACCGCATTGCCGACATGATGATGAGGTTCCGCAGGGAAAGGGTGTGGTTCGGGTGGTGCAGGTCAATCTTCTTTCGAACGCGCTCGACGGGTTTGTTCGAGTTGAAAGTTACCAACATCGGCACGCCGTGCTCGTGAAGCCCTGGATACTGGGACGACAACACGAATGTGCACTCGAGTGTGCCGTCGTCGTTGAGCTCAACATAGGTGTTGAAGTCAGAGCCAATCTCTTGGCGATAGGGCTCTGGAAAGACCGAATCGTCTGAGTGCACCAAGAAACTCGAAAACGTGGGATCGAGGTCATCGACGTACTCGGAGTTTCGGAAGAGCCATCGCTGCAGCCAAGTGGGCTCCTGCAGCGAGTCGAGTACCGCGTGGGCATCACACGCGAAGACCACACGGTCCACGAAGAACTCACGGCCTCGTTGATCCTCGAGCCGGTACCCTTCGCCCTCCCGCGCGACGCGTTTGATCTCGTGGTCGGTATGCACTTTCGCCGCGAAGGGCGCCGTCATCCGCTCGAACACGTTCCGCGGCGGCCCGTCCCACGTGCCCATGCGACAGGGCTTCTCGAGCGGGACGATATTCTCCAAGATGGGGAGGATCACAGCAGGAATGCTCTTCATCTTGGTGGTGATGAACGTGGCAGCGTGGACGGGAACGAAGATCGTGTGCCAGAACTCCTTCGAGATACCGAACAGGCGCGCCATCCAGTAGAGAGGAATGACGTTCATCGGGTTGAAATAGGAAAAGTGGTAGATCGATTCGTGCGCATCTTTCGGGACAAAGAAGGCGCACACAGCCGACACGAACCGTACCAGCCGTCGCCACCGCCGAAACTGCCCAGCGAAACGGACGTCGAGCGACGACCTGCCATCCTGTCGATAGACTTCCTCCCCGCGCTTCACGAAGTAGGAGATCGGCAGCGTCGTACGGCCAAGGCCCAGCTCGTCGAGGAGCTGATGGTAGTTGTGGTAGTACTGCTCGGGCCAAGCGATCACCAGCAAGGGCGATTCGGCAACCCCATCATCGAGCTCCCATCGGAAGGTCTTCGCGTTCCCTCCGAGCGCGGGTCCTTTCTCGAAGAGCTGGACCTCATAACCCGCCCGGTCGAGAGACCACGCCGCACCAACACCGGCGATGCCGCCGCCTACGATTCCGATCTTCGGTTTCGCCATCGCTCGGGTAACCCTCCTTGCGGCCTCGCCGTCGGCGCGACTCATAGCACGCCTCGGTCCTACAGAAAGGCCGCCCCTAGCGCACGCCGACGCATGGACGGAGGCGCGCCCGAAACGAGGAGGGTCGAGGACGCGACCCACCCCATTGTGTCCGAGTGAAGAATCCGTCAAGCTCCGCCGTCCGTGACGAGCGACTGGGAAAGCTTGCCCACCGAGGAGCTCCTCGATGTGCGTCTGAGTGACCTCAGCCTCGAACTGACGGGTACCTGGCTCGACGATTGCGTCGATCGGCTGCGCGACGAACTCGCCTCGTCGGGCCTCTCCCGGTTCAGAGTCCATGCCTGGCTCAGCGACGAGTGGTGCTGCCCCGACGGGATCCCAGGGATCGGGGTTCCGTTTTACCTCGCGCATCCGCGCCTCATGCGGCTCGAACGCCAGATGATGTTCGAAGTTGAAGGCGGAACCCGATCCGAATGCATGCGCCTGCTGCGACATGAGGCAGGCCACGCCCTCCAGCATGCATACAACCTCCAGCGTCGAACCCGCTGGCAGCGCGCCTTCGGACGTGCTTCCGACCCGTACCCGGACTTCTACCGCCCCAACCCGCTGAGCAAGGAGTTCGTGGAGCACCTCGATGGCTGGTACGCGCAAGCTCACCCCGTGGAGGACTTTGCTGAGACATTCGCCGTCTGGCTGGCTCCCCGATCCCAGTGGCGAGATCGCTACGCGGGCTCGCCGGCCCTCGGCAAGCTCGAGTACGTCGACGACCTGGCAAATGATCTCTCCGACAAGAAACCACAAGTTCGATCGAGAGCGAAACCATTTTCGCTTTCGCGCATGCGGTACACGCTTCGTCGTCACTACGAGCGTCGCCAAGAGCACTACAGCCCGGGCTTCAGCGACGAGTACGATCGGGATCTACGCAAGATCTTCAGCGACTCGGCGCGCTATCGACACAACGAGACCGCGGCGTCTTTCCTCTGGCGAAACCGCAGACAGATCCGCGAGCAAATCGCTCAATTCACTGGGGAATACCAATTCACCGTCGATCAAGTGCTTCGTGATATCATCGGGCGGTGCCGCGAGCTTCGGCTCCGGCTCACCAAGGGGGAGCGACAAACGAAGCTCGACTTTGCGATCATGCTGACCGTGCACACCGTGCACCTCCTGCACCGACGCGACACATGGCATCCACTGTAAAACGAAGACGCATCA
>JBCCHE010000043.1:0-37751 GCA_039028875.1 Myxococcota bacterium
CGACATCTCGAGCGTATGCATCATGCCCGCATCTTCGTGCTCTCCGATGTGGCAGTGATAGACCGCCTTGCCTTCGATGACGGGGTTCGTGTACGGAATGCGGACCACGACCTGACCACGTGGATCGTCGGCCGTGGGACACGTGCAATCGTAGCAGTTGCCCTGGCTATCGCAGCGGCATCGGTCCTTGAACTTACCCTCTTGCGAGCGGTAGGGAACCGTCACCGTGTCTTGCCAGCCGGTGAAGGGAACATCCTTGCCGTTGACCTTGACCACCTGGAACTGCAGCTGATGGTGGTGGAAGTTGTGATTCTCCCCAGTGCAGTTGTTGATCGTCCACTCCTCGACGCCACCGATTCGGACCGTCGTGTTGATCATGCTCATGTCCGTTCCGACGTTGTTGATGCAAAAAATGCTGCCGTCGGGGGTCTCGGAGAAGTCGAAGGTGCGGCTGCAGCTCGGCTCCACGTTCCGTAGGTCCTGGCGCTCCGGGAACACCTTCGGAAGGTTGACCTTCTTTGAACGTGGACCGCTGACGACCATGGTTGCGAGCGTCGTTCGCGGATGCGGGTCGCCCGCCGGGCCCATGTCGATCTCTCGGGTGCGAAACACGTACTCGCCAGGCTTGCCCCCAACGACCAAGAACTCGACCCGGGAGCTGGTCGGCATGAGCATGTGGTCCCGAATCACCGGCTGCGTGTGTCGGATCCCGTCGCGTGCGATCTCGTACATCTTGTGTCCCTCGATCTCGAGGTCATAGAAGATGTCCGCGCCGATGTTGCCCACTCTCCAAAACTGAACCTCGCCCGGCCGAATCGGGATCGTCGGATTGACGAGCCCGTTGACCGTGCGCCGAGTCGGGTTGCCAGGGTCGGGCGGATTGGGGACCTTGCCGTCCTTGATCTGAATGTCGCGCAGGATGATGTAGCGCTCGGTGATCCCCTTGAGCTGCGGCCACGGGTCGAGCACGCCGTCGACGCTGATCAAGCCTGAGAGCCCGCTGCCGACCTGGAACTCGGTCGTTCCGTGGTAGTGCGGGTGGTACCAAAAGAGCCCCTGCGGATGGTCTTTCGGAAAGTCGACTTCGTATAGAAAGTCTTCGGCTGGTTTGACGGTCACCCAGAGGTTGTCCGAGTTGCCCAACGGCGAGACGTTTGTGCCGTGGTAGTGCAGGTTCGTGTTCTTGAACTGCTCGTCCCCCGCGCGTCGGTTCTGGAGGAGCAGCCTCAACTGGTCGCCAGGCTTTACGTGTAAGGTCGGAGGCGCGAAGAGGCCGTTGTAGAGGTCTGTGGTCACTTTCACCCCACCGATCTCGATCGTGGTGGGTTCGATGACCATCACCGCTTTCAAGACGCCCCCCTTGCTCTTGATGACCGGTGGGTCTACGAACATCGGCCTGGTGGCAGGAGGGGCGCTCGGCTTACTCGGTTGGGCGGTCGCGAACGCGCCGGACAGTAACAACGTGAGTACGAATACGGTTCCGATTTGGGCTCTCTTCATTTGTGCCTTTATGACATAGATCCCGTTAGTTGAAAATGACTTGCATCATCGTTTTTGCTCGCCACGCCGCAATCGGGAGTCGCCTTTGGCCGGGCCGATTGCTCTATCCGGTTTCGACCGAATCGGAAGGTGACCGTTGAAAGCCACCGTCTACATTTGCACCGGTTCCACCTGCCGCAAGAAGAAGGGGACGGCCAAGAAGCTGGCCTCCGCACTCGAGCCGGTGGCGTCCGTCAAGCGCGTCAAGTGTCAGAAGATCTGCAAAGGTCCCGTCGTGGGGATCCAAAACGGCGCTCCTGTTCAGTGGTTTCGAAGCTGTGGGGACGACGACCGAAAGGACCTCGTACGCGTGGCAGAGGGGCACAAGCCAAGCAAGTCGCTCCGCAAGCGGGTCGCCTCGAAGCGTGATGGCAAGCTTCGCTGATCGAGCTCCTGGCGGCCGTTAGAACGTGAGTGCGCCGCGCATGCCCATCACCACCGCGTTCGGCCCGTTGCCGCCAGCGTTGAGCACGTACTGTACGTCGGGCTGTATCGCGAGCCAGGGCGTCGGGAAGAACTTGTAGAACCACTCGAGGATCGTCTCGTTCCCGAACCCAGGGCCGGCGATGTCGGAGACAATGAACGCGAACGCGAGCTCGTCGGCATCACGCTTCGGGATCGCGCCCGTGTACATCACGCCCGCGGTCAGGACAGTCGCGACCTGGTTACGGTCGTTCGGGGTCCACGAAAACTCGAAGTAGGAGTTCAACCCTTGACCGCTGCTATCAGAGGCCGACTTCTCGAGGTAGAGCGGCTGGTCGAACAGCAGGTACCACCCGTAGTTGTTGTCGAAAGTATCGGTTCCCGTGACTGCAGGCGTTTCGAGGGTGGAGTACCAACCTCCAAAGCGATACGTGCCGGCGTAGCGGTCAAAAAACGCCGCGGTGAGATCGATCTCGGCCATGACCAGCAGGTTCCCGGAGAAAAGCCCCTGATCGCGGAAGCTCTCGCCGTCCAGCTCGGCACCGTAGACGCCCGCGAGGATCGCCATCCAAGACGTGGGGTCGACTTCGGTCATGAAACCGAGGCCGGGGTCCGGGAACGTGGGATACAGGATGTTCACCGGAGATGAGATCGTACTGTTGATGAACTCGCCGGTGATGTCCGACGCCACGAACTCCGAGTTCGCGTCGTGCTTGCCGGCCTTGAGCCGCCAGACCCCGTCGAAGAGGACCTGCTGAAAGTAGTAAGCGCTGAGCTGTGTGAAAGCCGGCGCCTCCAAGCTGCTGATCGTGTTGAGTACGCCACCTGCGGCGTTGTTGACGTTGTTCCCGTTGCCGTGGAGGTTCTCGAAGTACACGAAGAACGTGCCACCGTCCCACCAGCCGAGGCCTTTGGTATCGAGCGTGAGGGTCACGTCGACGTTGCCGAGACCGCTCAACCTTGGCGGCATGCTCGAGTCACCGCCGTTCGCGGCAGAGAAAAACTCCCCTGTGTAGACCAGCTCGAACAAGACGCCGTGGTCGGCGAGGAACGATCGCGCTCCGCCCCAGTCTCCGGTCATATGCTGCCACTGCGACCACGGAAGGGGGAGCTCATCCGCGGCGGAACGTTCCTCGAGAAGAACCGGGTGAACTCTTCGGTTGTGGGGCGTCGGGCGTGACTGTCGACGGACCATCCTCTGCGAGTGCGGGTCGATCGGCGCGTCGGCGGCCGAAGAACCGGCGCTGCTTCCGGCATCCGGCGGGCCGTCGGGCGGAGGATTCGTCTCCGTCCACTCGTCGGTCTGTGGCGTGGGCGCAGGTGTGGGCGCAGCCTCGGTGGCCGTACTTGTATCGGGCGCAGCGCCGGCGCCGGGGGACGGGTCGTCCTGTCCCAGGACCCCGCTGGCCGGAGCCGCGACGCAGGCGGTCAAGGCGATCACGCCAATCAGGCGTGCTCGACGGAAAAAGAGTTTGCGCACTGACGAGTACGCCGCTTCAACGGTGTTCGGGAGCGTCATGGTAAAACCTCGAGGGACTATGGAGCGGGCGCTTCAGCGGCGGGTGCAACCGCGCGTTCAGCAAGTTCACGATCGATCATGTACAGCGCCTGAGGGCCATCGCCGATCAACTCGATACGGTCGACGATTGCGCGAAACGTTTTCATTTCCAGCCGCTGCTCGAGGACGAACCACTGCAAGAACTCGAACGTGCCATGGTCGGCGAGCTCCTGAACTTGGCGCACGGCCCGCCCGACGGCGTCCGTGACCTTCTGTTCGTGGTCGTAGATGGTTTGGAAGAGCTCGAGAACCGTCTTCGCCTGGATCTCCGGCGCGGGAAGCGCGGAGAACGCGACACGAAGATCGTTGTCGTTCATGTACTCGAGGATCTTCTCCATGTGGGTGATCTCTTCGGTGGCGTGCGTTGAGAGGAAGGTGCTGCCACCTTCCAGCTTCTGCTCCGAGCACCAGGCGGACGCCTGCCAGTAAAGGTGCGCCGCGCGGAGCTCGCCGTTGAGGAGTTCGTTCATGAGATCGTTGGTGGCAGCCTGACTCATTACCCGCTCCGGATACTGCGATGAACTGTCATGGTCGCGCAATGTATAGATCCAATGATGAAAATGCAATTCAGTATCATGAAGTGGGCGGCTTCGGTTCCCCGCGGTTTTCAGACCCGCTCAACGATCACGCCGACTCATCTATCAGTCGGGTGGGCCTTCCCGACCAGGACAGCGTTGCTGCGTTCGGCGTCACCGCGACGTGGCCGCCTCTGTATGGGTTCCGCCGGGATCTTCATCCGACGACGGCTCCTTCAGGCTTAGGGCATAGACTGCGGAGACGAAGTTCAACACGGTGACCAGCAGCACAGGCCAGTGGACACCCTGGAGCTGCGCGATGTACCCGAAGAAGCTCGCGACGATGAGCGCGAGCACGGCGCTAACCGTATTGCTCACTGCGACATAATAGGTGAGCTCTTCTTTGGGCGCCGCATCGATCAGGAAGAGCATTCGCGACCCGTTGACCGCCTGGATGCCCGCCGCCGCGAGCGCGAAGACGAACGAGTGCGCGATCACGGTTTGCAGCGACGGGGCCTCGTCGATCGTGAGTGCCCAGATGCCCGCCACGCCGACGAGCGCTGATCCGAGCGCCATCGAAAAACGCTGCGACCGCTTGCCAAGCCACTGCCACAACGGGCCACACAGGATCACCGCCACGCTCGTCGCGATCACGAAGACGCTGAGACCACTCGCATGCTTGTGCGCATGGTGCGTCGCGCCGTGGACCGCGTAGAAGGGCATCGCGACCACCACGGTAGCCGTGAGGACCCGCATCAAGAGGTAGCGACGAAACCACCGAAACCGAAGTACGTCGCGTAGCTTGCGGAGACGCGAGAGGAGACTCGGCTTGGACGACCCGCCCGAAGCCACCGCATCGATGCTGGTGCGCGAGGTGCGGGGCGGCGTTTGGGTCTCCCGAAAGAACACGATGATCACGGCCGCGAGCGCCGTGATTGCGGCTGCGACCAGTGCCAGGTTGATGTCGTGTTCTACTGTGCTCGTCCCGGACGAAAGCCGGTGGGTCAGCCATGTCACGGTGATCGTCACGACCCCGCCCGCGGCGGACATCAAGAAAATGCCTGAGTTTCTGCGCGCCTTGCTCAGGTTGAGCGACATCAAGTCGTTGAAGGCGAGGCCGTTGAGACCCTTGGCGAGCCCCATGGCAAGCGCCCCCACGGCGAAAATCACCATCACGACCCCGTGAGACGGAATACGCGCGCCAAGCCCTGCGGCCGCGAGTCCAACTGCGGCCGTCATCCAACCGGCGAACAGGAACCACTTCCGTGTTCGGGCGGCGCTGACGACAGGCGCCGCGACGACCTGGCCAACCAGTCGTGACACCGAGACGAGAGGCATGAGCGTTCCCGCAAGAAACACCGGCGCCCCGGTCGCCACGTACAAATAGGGAAGCAGGAGGCGGGGGCTTCCGATCGCCTTGCTTGCGCTCGCCGCGATCCCTTGCAGGACGAAGACCGCATAGTTCCAGTTCGCAACTCGCTGCTCCGCACTTGTGTGTGTGCGGCCGCTGGGCGTCTCTTCATCGCTGTGGGTAGGACGGGAGGTCACGATCGGCCTGTAATGACGCTCGAAGCAACGCTTGCGCTCGCCGGATCCTCGGGGCGTCGGACGCGGGCCGAAGTGTATCACGTCACTCAAGAGGCTACGCGAGCCAAAGGAACGGCGCCTGGTCGCGCCCCGCCTGCGGTCGCCTGATGCTGTGTACCACTAACGGCATTGGTTGGCGCCCATCTTCGAACCCCCAGGCGACGGCTCGCCGGGGTCCTCCCATGAGACTCGGACCCGACGTTCAGGTTGGAGGGCCTGCACCCGCGGACAGTCGACGCGGTGCACCGTGACGCCGCGGCCCCGCGTGATGAAGCCGACGACCTCGGCGCCCGGCGTGGGGTGACAGCACTTGGCGAGGCGAACCACCATCTCGTCCATGCCTTCGACACGGAGTCTTGACGCGATCGGTGCCACTGGCCTTGCCTCGAGGCGCTTTCCGTGGGCCTCGCCACGCGCCTGGGACTGCGGCACTAGAGCGTCCAGGACGAGGTCCGCGCTGAGCTCGCCTCCTCCGACGCGCGCGCAAAGCTCGGCCTCGCTCCGCGCCCCGACTTCTTCGAGCACGTCACGCATTCGCGGACTCTTCCAAAAGCGCGCCACCGGGATGTGCCGACGGTGCATCGCGCTATCGAGCAGCTCACGACCTCGTTGTGCCGCCTCGGGCGTCGTTTCGGAACGGAGGTACTCGCGGATTGCCGTGCGCGCGTCATCGGTCGCGACGAACTCGAGCCAGTGCTCGTTCGGCCGATGGCTCCTGTGGGTGATGATCTCGACGACATCGCCGTTCTGAAGCTTGTGCCGAATGGGGACGATCGACCCGTTGACCCGTGCTCCCGCGCATCGATGACCGACTTCGGCATCGACCGCGTAGGCAAAGTCGACCGGAGTCGCGCCACGGGCCAGTGTCTCCACGCCACCCTCGCTCGTGAACACGTACACGTCCTCGGCGAACGGTGCCTTCTGGAGATCCCAGTCCGAGACATCGTGATCGCCGTCATCCCGTTGCGACTCCGTGAGCTGTCGAAGCCATGCGAACCGCGCCACGTCTTTGGGATCGGCCTCGGCCGCATGGTCTTTGTAGAGCCAGTGCGCCGCCACACCGTACTCCGCTGTGCGATGCATCGTATGGGTACGGATCTGGATCTCGACACGTGTGCGTTCGGGTCCGAAGACTGTGGTGTGAAGAGACTGATACTTGTTCGGCTTTGGGCGCGCGATGTAGTCCTTGAACCGCCCGTGGACGGGAATCCATTCGGCATGAATCACGCCGAGGGTTGCGTAGCAGTCGGCGACGGTGTCGGTGGTGACGCGAAACGCCACGAAGTCCTGCACCTGATCGAACGCGATTCCATGACTCAGCATCTTCTTGTGTAGCGAGAACAGGTGTTTGCGACGACCGCTGACTTCCACGTAGAGCCCGTGGCTGTTGAGCATACGCTCTATCTGCGTCACCACATCGGCGACGTACTGGTCCGTCGTAATGGCGACCGCGTCCACTTGGGCTTCGAGCTCAGCGAAGGCGGCGGGCTCCAAGTACCGGAAACTCAAGTCTTCGAAGTCGACCTTGAGCGACCGGATTCCCAAACGATGCGCGAGTGGCGCATAGATCTCGAGCGTTTCGGTCGCCACTCGCTGCTGGGCGTCTCGAGCCATTGCACCAAGCGTACGCATCTTGTGGAGCCGATGAGCGAGCTTCACCAGCACGACGCGGATGTCGCGCGCGATCGCAACGAGCATTCTTCTAAAACTCTCCGCCTGACCGTCTTCGTGCGACGTGAACATCAGTTCGTCGAGCTTGGCCACGCCATCCACGAGAAAGGCGATTTCCTCACCAAACGCATGCCGAATATCCTGAACCGCGACGGCGCCGCCAGCGGCGATTTCGTGCAAGATCCCGGCGCACACGCTCGGTACGTCAAGGCGGAGCTCGGCAAGAATGTCGGCGACCGCGAGCGGTTCCGCGACGCGAATGTGGCCAGCGTTGCGACGCGGATGGGTTTCTTTGACGTACTTGAAGGCGTCCTTGATGAGCTCGGTCCTCGCCCCCGGGTGATGACCCTTCACCTTGTCTACGATGGCGTTGAGGCCGTCCTTCGCCGTACTCATCGAACGTTCCGGGCACGCTATCATCGCGTCCGAGGACTGCCAAGGCGCCGATTGCTGTGCTCCAGGCGAAGCCCTTCGAGCTTCGTCGCTTCGCGTTCCGAGGTCGTTCGACGGCGCGCAGGCCTTGTGCAGGCGTCACGGCACCGGACGTCACCGTGGATCAGGGGGTGGGGAGCATGACCGAGGAGAACAGCTCCCACATCGCGTCGTTGGCGTTGAGATCGAGTGTGCTCCGCCCGAGGTCAAGGCTTCCGACGCTTCCGCAGGAGCGCCCAGGCCAACAATGGCCCCCGCCGTTGATCGTGCAAAGCGCCACGGATGCATCGGCATCACACGCGTCGTCCGTTTCACAAGTCGAGTCACCCTGATCGAAGGTTGTCGTCGGTTCCTCGCGGCAGCCGTTTCGGGACGACCATCCGTCGACTGTGTCCTGTACACTCGGAAAATCGGTGCTTCCGTCAAACGGAACGAGCGGGTCCTGCGTCCCGTTGAACAGGATCACGGGAACGGAGCGCGTGGGAGAACAGGTACCCGGGTCGATCCCGATCACAGCCGCCACTGGAGCGATGGCGGCGATGATGTCCGAGGCCTCGCACCCGAGCCGATGGGCCATGAAACCGCCGTTCGACATCCCGGTGGCGTAGACACGGCGCTGGTCGATGCAGCCGCGCCTAGAGAGGTCGTCGAGCATCGCGCGCGTGAAACCGACATCATCGACGTTGGCGGCGGCGGCTCCACCACAGCAGGCTCCCCCGTTCCACGAGCTGTCGATCCCCTCGGGGTACGCGACGATGAAACCGTTGGCGTCCGCGGTGGCGTCCATGCCGCTAAGGGCACGTTGCCCAGATGCGCTCGAAGTAAAGCCGTGAAAGTTGAACACGAGCGGGAAGGGCGTCGTTCCGTCGTAGCTCGGAGGCAGATGAAGGTCGTAGCTGCGCATGCGGCCGTCGTGCATGAATTCGATACGCTCGATGCTTGGCTCGAGTACGCCGTCGACGCAGCCGGAACTGGCGGACACCGTCCCAACGTCCGCCCCTTCGCTCCCATCTCCGCACGCGGCGCCGAGCGCCAGAGCAAGGAGTACCACCGCCGACACCAGCCACTGTCGGCGCCGTCGTGGGTCGCGGACGCTTCGAGGTCCGGTTCCCGTGTTGCCATCGTGCGGCCCTTGGCGTTGGGCGGCACCGTAGGAGTGAACGCCGCTCACGGAAGCGCGCCTTGCGTGACTTCTCCTTCGAAGAGCACCGTGACCGGCATCGTGTCACGAATCGTGTACGGGTCGATTTCGAAGAGATCGCGGTCGAGGATCACAAGGTCTGCGAGTTTGCCTTGTTCGATCGAACCGAGCCGATCCTCCCACCCGAGTTGGTATGCCCCGTTGGCCGTATACCCTTGAAGGAGCTGCTCGATTGAGAGGCGCTGCTCCACTGGCTGGAGGATCGGCGCGTCGGTCCCGAGCTCCGGTCGCTGCCGCGTGTGTCCGATCTGGATCCCATCAAACGGGCTCGCACCGCCAAGGCCCTCGGAGACATCGCTCGAGTAGGTGACGACCGCGCCCGCGTCGTGGAGGAGCTTCGCACGGAGCCGCTTCGGGTGACGTTCTGGACCGAGCGGACCCACGGAGTTCTCGCCGAGGCTCCCGTGCCAGTGGGGGGTGAAGTTTGCGAGGACGCCCAGCTCGGCAAACCGAGGCGCGTCGGCGTCATCGATGATCGTCACGTGCGATATGGTGACGCGCGAATCAAGCTCCCCGCCAACGGCCTCCTGGGCCGCAGCCACGGCGTCGAGCGTCACGGAAATGGCCCGATCGCCCACGGCGTGCACGTGGAAGTTCATGTCCTGCCCCTGCATGTCGAGGAGGAGCTGGGTCATCTCGGCCTCGGTCAGGAGGGTGGTGCCGCTGTTGGTGGGCTCATCGCTGTAGGGCTCTTTCATCGCGGACGTCCGGATTGAGAAGACACCATCGAGGTGGACCTTGATGGTATCGAAGGTCAGGCGATCGCCGCCGTACTCGTCTCGAAGTCGGTTGAGTTCATCGATCGCAATCTCGTTCTGGCCCGGCAGGAACAGATGAAACGAGGCTTCGTATCGGAGAGGAAGCTCTCCTGCCTTGTCGAAGTCGGAGAGGATCTTGAACACCTTCTCGCCGAACTCGAGGTTTCCGGCGTCCATCAGGGAGGTCACGCCTCTCGCAGCGAACCAGTCGATCACGGCACGAAGATTGGCTCGCAGTCCCTCGTCCGAAGGCAGCAAGAGGTCGCCGCCGACTTGAACCGCCGCGAACTCCTTGATCCACCCCGTCGGCTGACCTTGCTCGTCTCGCACGAAGAACGACAGACCTGGTGCCGGATCGGGCGTTTCCTCGTCCACGCCGAAGAAGTCCAGCGCGACCGAGTTCGCCCACTGGCTGTGCCCCGTGTCATCGAACAAGACGACGAAGCGATTGGGGATCACTTCGTCGATGATCTCTTTTCGTGGCCCCTCGACCCCGAAGAACCCCACTGGCCAAGCGCCGGACGTGATGATGATGTCCTCTGTACTCGCGGCGAGTTGTCGCAACCAATCCTGCATATCCTCCACGCTCGTCATCGGGAACGGCGGTAACCCGTCGTCTTCGGGTTCGGGTGACTCGGGTTCGATTCCGAGATTTCCGTCGCCAAGGATGGAGACGAGGCCGGGATGCGTGTGAGCATCGATGATGCCGGGGATCACCATGCGACCTTCGAGCGCGACGCGGCGGGTCTCCGCGCCGACATAAGCTTCGGCCTCGGTGTCGTCTCCCACGAAGACGAACCGTCCTTCGGAAATCGCCACGGCCTCGGCCCAGGGTTTTTCTTCGTCGGCGGTGAAGACCCGGCCCCCGACGAGAACCAGCTCTGCGGGACCGCCGCTTGACGACGACCCTCCGCTGTTGCTGCAGCCGCTCGAAGGGAGCGGACTCATGACTACGAACGCAATTAGAACCCAGTGGCTGAACCTCGGGGTGGGGTCGATCGACGGCATCGCCTCATCCTTTCTTGATGGCGCCACGAATACATCCTTCTACGCCTGGATTCAATAAAAAAAGCGAGTACTCGCATTATTTCACGAAATCCTTTTGATTTCAGGCTATAGTCGACGCCGGTGCAGCCCCATGTCGGTCGATTCCACGTCCATCCGCAGTCCCCGCGTCCCACAGCAAGACCGGAGCCGCGCGACCCAGCAGCGCATCTTGGATGCGGCCGCACAAGTGCTCACCGAGGTGGGATACGAGGGGTTCACCACGGGTTCGGTGAGCACTCGGGCCGGCGTGTCTCAAGGGTCTCTCTTCGGTCACTTTCCCAGACGTGAGGTTTTGCTCGCGGCCACCGTGGAGCACTTGGTGGGCGGCCAACGAGAGCGATTCTCGAGCGTGGCCGAGGCGATGCAAGACAAGCCCGTGCGCGATCAAGTTCGCGCCTTGATCCGGGCGCTTTGGAACGTGCAGCGTGACCCCGGCCTGCTCGCCATGCTCCAGGTGTTCGCCGCCGCGCGCACCAACGACAAACTGGCCGACGCGCTACGGCCGATCGCGACCGAAACGGTGGGCACCACGCACGCCGCGGGCGTACTGCTGCTCACCTCACTTGGCGTTTCGCCGGATGCGCGCGTGGCTGGGTTGGTGGGTGTGCTCTTCTACGCGCTCGAGGGGATGGCGCAGGACGAGAAGATCGCAGGGCCGCCCGCTCCTGACTACTACGACCAAGCGTTCTGGCATCTGGAACGCCTCATCATGAGCCTGATCGACGAAGAATAGCCTGGGTGCGCGAGGCCTCTGCGCGCCGAACGAGGTCTAGCCGACGGGCGGCCGCCACATGAGCCACATCGTAGGTCCGTCGGACGCGAGACGCAGTTCCTGGACCACCTCGAAGCCGTGCTTCCGGTAGAACGGCAAGTTCTTGATGTTGGAGCTCTCGAGGTACGCTGGAACACCTTCGGCGTCGCATTTCTCGAGGCCCGGTCGAATCAGCGACGAACCGACCCCACGGCCCTGAGCGGAGCGACGCGTGCCGATGGAGAAGAGATAGTAGTGAGGCTCCCTCGGGTGGTGTTTCGACATCTTTTGCAACATCGACACCGCGCGCACGAGGCTTTTGGGACCGAAGTCGCGCAACCCCCGCCAGATGGAGGCCGGGTTGGTCTTGGGCTCTAGGGCTACGCGCGGGGGCAGCCAAGAGATCGCGCCGCTCGCGTCCTCGGTCGTAAACGTGTGCCCTTGCTCGACGCAAAACGGTGTCGCCAGCCCGAACGCGAAGGCGGGGTAAGTGGGGCTGAGGCTGACCCATTTCATGATCGGGTCCTCGAGGAAGGCATCCGCCAAGATATCGACGACTTCGGCCACGTCGCCAGCACCGGCTTGCGAGAGGCTCATCGTGTCGCCTGCTTGGAGCCTTCACCAAGCCGCTGATTCCGCATGGATGGGGGATTCGAAGTCACGCCGCAAACCTGACTCGCCTCCTTATAGAGGGGTCGCCGCGCGTCGTCCACGTTGCCAGCGCCACCGGCGACGAGGTCGCTGCACTTCAGGCTCACGCTGCGGGTTCGGGACGCGCCCGATCCTTGCCGACGACCTAACGCCAGCCTATGGAGCCCTTGCGCCGTCGTGAAGTACTTCTCCCCGCTCTTGCCATTCATCGCCGGTTGGGGGCTGCTCTTGGTCTCGGAGACGTTTTTCGGGGTCGCCCTCGTCAACGGGCTGGCTCAGCTCGTCCTCTTTGCGTTGGTGGTCAACCTCCCGACCTGGAGAACCGGCCGGATGTCCTACGTGGATATCGGGTGGCCGTTGGGGGTGGCGATGATCGGCCTCATCACGTGGGTGGTCTCTTCGGTCGCGTCAGGGGCCTCTTCAGGTGGCTACGCGCCGCGCATCGCCGCAGTGAGCGGCGTGTACCTCTTCATCGGCCTCCGAATGGGGCTCGCCGCGCTCCACATGTGGCGTCTCGGCAAACTGAAGGTGGAGTTTCCGCGCTACGAGTATCAGAAGCGTCGCTGGGAACGCGCCAACAAGACCAACGTCCCGCTGGCCATGCAAGTCGAAGTCTCGGTGCAGGGCTTGGCCAACGCGTCGTACCTCGCGTTCCCCGCCTTCATCATCGCCAGCAATTCAAGCGCCACGCTTTCAGCGTTCGAAGTCATCGGCTTGGTGGTCTGGGTCTCCGCGTACGGGATCGAGTCGGTCGCCGACGCACAGAAGCTTCGGTTCCTCCGCGACATGAAGAAAGCAGGCAAGACGAACCAAGTGTGCGATGTTGGCCTGTGGCGCTATAGCCGCCACCCCAACTACTTCGCCGAATGGATGGTTTGGAACGGCCTCGTCATCGCGGCGATTCCCTCATGGTGGGCACTCCGCGAGTCCGGGCATGTCATCGTCTGGTTGCTCCTCGCGGCTGGACTGCTCTTCGTCTCGCGCGCGATGTACGCGACCCTCGTCTACTACACCGGTGCCGTTCCGTCCGAATACTTCTCGGCGCAGAAGCGTCCTGCATACGTCGACTACCAACGCCAAACGAACATGTTCTTCCCAGGGCCGGTGAAGCGTGGGCCGCGCGCGGG
Organism: Myxococcota bacterium; assembly: GCA_039028875.1. Lineage (GTDB taxonomy): Bacteria > Myxococcota_A > Polyangia > Polyangiales > Houyiibacteriaceae > SG8-38. Next base: position 13,261 of record JBCCHE010000043.1, read on the forward strand.
ATGAGTTGCCGGTGGTCGTGTCGGCGAGAGATCGCGCGGTAGCGCTTGCGAGGTGCCTCAAGATGGGGGTCATCGATCTCGACTACGTGGCCGCGTGGGCTGCGGCTCAGGTCGATGCGCAGGTCGCGCCGCACTGGTCGTTCTGCGAGCTGTCGCTCGTCGCCGGCAAGGACAGGTCCGAAGTACACGACCTACTTCAAGAGGTTCCCGGAGACGCCGACCCGGCCGTGATATGTCACGAAGTCCTTCGAATACTCGCGGAAAGGCTGACCGCTCAGGATATCCGTGAAAACTTCTGGGTCGTGTGGCGTCTTCTCTACAACCTACACGGTGAGGTGCCGAACGACGCTGTCGCCACCCTGTGCGTCTCAGTCGAATACACCGACAGGAACGATGGGAGGGAGGCAGCGGTGACGGAACTGTTCGACGGACTCCAGGCGCTGGCGGCGGACACGGGGGGCAGCGGTCCCGACGTCGATCCATAGCGGGGCGTTCGGCGTAGGACCGCCAATTGACGCGCGCTTCCACGTAACGCATGCAACCGAAGTGGTTCCACCTCCCCGCGTCGCGTCACTTTTGCCGTCGGCGACCGAGATCGTGTGCGCGTTGGGCGCCGAGGAGTCGCTGGTCGGGGTCTCCCACGAGTGCGACTATCCAGACACCCTCGGCGAGCGTCCCGTCCTGACGCAGGCGCGGGTGGAAGATCACGGATCGAGTCGTGCGATCGACGAGGCCGTGCGCCGAATCGTACGGGACGCGCTTAGCGTCTATACGGTCGATCATGCATTGCTCGGGTCGCTCGAGCCGACGATCGTCATCACCCAAGACCTCTGCGAAGTCTGCGCGGTATCTCTTGACGACGTGCGGGCGGCCGTTGCGCGTCTCGCAAGCGCGGAGGACGTGGAGATCTTGAGCCTTCGGCCGACCCGGCTCGGCGGCATTCTGGACGATATCGACCGTGTTGCGGCGGCGTTGAAACGGCCACGGGCGGGGGCCGAGGTACGCTCGGCGTTGAACGCGCGCATCGACGCCGTACGAAGCCGGGCACAGGCCGCGAAGTTGCGCCCGCGGGTCGCTTCCCTCGAGTGGATCGACCCCATCATGCTTGGCGGAACCTGGATGCCAGAAGTGATCGACATTGCAGGCGGGGTCGCCGTGGGTGTTGAGGTCGGCCGGCCCGCGCCAACCGTGACAGCCGATGAACTGTGCGCGCTTCAGCCAGACGTCGTCGTCGTGAAGGCCTGCGGGTTCTCGCTCGGGCGCACCCTCGAGGAACGAGACCTCCTAGAGGCGACGGTTCTGTCGGGCCTTCCTGGTACCACACGCGTCTACCTCACCGACGGGAACGCGTTCTTCAATCGACCCGGGCCTCGAATCGTCGACTCGATCGAGATCATGGCGGCGTGCCTTCACCCGGATCTGTTCGGGGATTTCGGCTCGAAGTACACCGACGCGATCTTCCAGATGAGATAGGAAGCCCCCGCTTAACCTGCGTACCCCCGGTTGGTCGCTGGACCTCGGCCTCAAACGTTCCGCACTGGAGGGGCATTCATCCCCGTTCATCTTCGTTCAGAAGAATACACGACACTTCACCCAACTTGTTTGGCGGGCGGGGCATCATCGACGGACCGCAAAGCAGGCGGTGCGATGACGGCATCGGCTCTGCAAACCGGCAGCGATACCCGAAAGGTGAAGACCCCATGGTGAAGCGAGAGAGACGACATCGTCACCGGAAACGGTGGCTATCGATACCGCTGCTGGTCCTGATGGCTGGGCTCGTCGGAGGATCAGACACGTGTACGTTCACGGAGAAGATCGAAGAGGCCAACAAGCTCAAGCTCGTGTTCTCGAACGGTGAAACCATCGTCATCGACAAGGGCCTGCAAGAACAGGCGTTCGCGATCCCCGCCGGCGTTGCCCTCGAGGAGACGAGCGTTGGCTACAACTACATCATTACGGAGTTCGCGGAGTATCCCGAAGGCACGACCTCCGGCACGTTTTGGAGCTTTACCCAGGACACCAATGCGCGACGGCCGGGCATCGACGAGTTGGACCCCAATGACCTAAACACGGGCATATTCTCCTACAGTTGGTGGGGTCAGCCCACCGCTCGGCCCGGAATCATGGAATCCTGGCCCGATACGATCGGCCTCAATGTGCACGATCCAGCCTGGCAGCCGGCGGCTCCGAACTTTCAAGAGCGGGTCATCTTGGTCCAGAACATTGGGGAGGTGAGTGCGGCCACCTTCTTCAAGCCCGTGGTTCAAGGAATACTCGATGGCCTCTACACCGAGTCGCAGAGGCGCAACACAGACGGGCTTACGCTCACGCAAGAAGGGGAGAACATATGGTGGTTCTTCGATTTTCTCACTGGGATCTTTCCCCATGAGATGCCCGCTCAGGCGTTCTACCGGTGGAAGTGGGACCGGAGTCCTCTCGACTTCCGCGACATCCTCAACCCCAAACCCATCGAAGAGGTCACACCTGGCGACGTGACACACGAGATTGTCTTTCAAGGCTGGATGAACATGAAGGCGAAGGTCGATCTGATTGATCTTGATACGTCAGACGGCCCCACGAACATCGAGTGGATCGATGCGACCCTTCAGGTGCTCACGTACTACAGCATCACGTCGTTCGTTCCAGTGGCCTGGGCGGTGATTCCCTTCATCGGCAACTGCAAGACCCGCGAGACAACTTCGGTCTTCAAGGGGGCTCTCGCCGCGACCGCTGACAGCGGCGTCGGTTTTCTGATGAACAAAGACAGGAGCTGGGTCTACAGGAACGACCACAACGCGAGACCCCTGTGCGATGGGAAGATTCGGAGGACGATCGAGGAGAACATCTTGGAGATCGCCTTCTCCAACTTCCGACCCACACTTCCGAACGGGACACGTGGCCTACGCAACCTTTTCACCAGGGACGATGAGGGGAAGACGCAGTCTCCGTTCATCGATCCGCGCGACAGGGATGATCCGCTGCCCTGTCAGCGCGTGGTCTCGAACCCTGCGTTCCTCATCTGCGTGGTGTTCGAGGATCCCGAAATCAACAAGCGCCGGCGCTCTCAGGGTTTGCCCGAGCGCGACGAGGCGTCAGACAACCAGAGCCTTTGGGATGCGATGGGCAACAGCACCAAGACCGGGAACCGATTCCTTCGTAACACGCTGAACCCCTACGATGCCCTCACTTTCGCGGGGCTCCGCGGAGTGCTTCAGGAGACGGAACAATGAGAATTCTGCCGATCCTCCTCGTCGCGTCGACCCTCGTGGTTGGGTGCGGCAACGACAACCCAAGCGGACTGGACCAGGCGATCCAAGAGCTGTGCGCACAACACGAACAACTTGGGCTGAATCCCGCGACAGGGGAGCCAGCACCGGGTTGTGGTGTCGGCGCGTCTCACATCGCAGCGGACGGCTGTTATGATCGTGTGGCGCGGGTCGCCGACTGCGAAGACTGCAAGGTCGCGTTGTTCAAGGCTCACGAGTGTCAGTGGGAAAAACAGACCTGCGAAGACCCGGAGTGCGGCCGCGCGGACCCTTGGATCGCGTGGTTCAACTGTGACTGCGTAGACGACTAGCGCTTCATGCAGACCTCTTGGACGACTTCCGTCCGAGTGGGCGCAGACGTGTTCTCTATTTTGAGATACACTCTGCGGGGCCGGGCGCACAGGGATGCGCGGCCAGGCTGAGGGAGGCACGCGCATGGCCAGCAGGGCAAGCGCTCGTCGGCTTGTTTGTCGTGGCTGCAAGCTGCGGCGAGGATGGGAGGAGACTGTTTCGAGAACCCCGACCGAATACCAGTGTGACTACACCACCCCGAGTCGAGGGTTCTGCGAGTAGCCACCGGTTCGATCGCTACGGCATGGTTGGGCGGCCATTCTCCGTGAGGATGGCATCGTTGAGGCGTTTTGCGGTGGTTTCGACGACGGAGCGGATGAGGGCAGGGGAGTCCGGCGCGGCCCTACTCGGCTGGAGCGACCACCTCGAGGTCTCCAAGCAGGATGTAGCGGAGGTCGATCTGGTCCGGCCATCGGTCTTCGTAGAAGGCTTGCGGCGCCCCGCTCGCGTCGTCGCTTCGAGAGCCGGGATACAACACCGCGTAGAGCTTGTAGCTGCCGATGCCGGGTGGCGGGAGGCTCAACTGGGTAGTGCCCATCACCCCGGGCGGGAACGCTCCTGGGCCGGGGTCCGCGATCGCCCCGAACGTTCCGTCGATGCCCACGATGAACCGCGGGCTACAGTCGTCGCAGAGGGCCCTTCTCCAGATGGTGTATTGCACAGGCACGTCCACAAAGCGGGCCTCCGTGGTGATCGTAATGGTGCTCTCTCCCACGAGCTCCGCCTCGAGGAAGTACCCCCGGTTCGCGTCAATGTCGTACGTTGCCGTTTCCCCGCACTCGACTGCGACCGTCTCGGAGCCCTCGGCGGTGACGTACGCGGGGCGCGTCGTCAGCACCGTTTGCGCACTCATCGTGTAGGTTGCGTCGCCGCGAACTTCGAGCGCGTAGTTGCCGTCGTTGTCCGTGGCGCCGGCGAACGTCGAGGAATCGGGAATCGCTGCACCCACGAACATGTTGGGAATCGGCTGCCCCATGTCGTCGACGGCTGTGCCTTCGATCATCGCGTTGACGCAGCAAGTGTTCCCGACGCATACCCCGGCTCCTTCGGCGCTCTCGCAGTCGGAGCGGTTGCGTGAAGTCGTGACGCATCCCCCGTCAGTGCAGGCGTTGTCGGTGCAGGGGTTCTCGTCGTCGCAGTCGTCCGCGTTCATGCAGGACGTGACGCACTCTCCGTCGAGGCAGACGCCATCGATGAGGTTGTCGATCAAGCACTGGCCACCAGTGACGGGGACGTTGACGCACTCGCCCACCTGACATTCCGCCACAGCGCACACCGCGGGGGCGGTACACTCGATGTCCTGCTCGCATCCTTCGTCGCAGCCGGTGGCGCCGACCAACGTGGCAAGAACGGTTGCACCGAGAACGAACCTGACCAGTACGACAGCTCTCAAAGGGACCTCCGGTTGTTGGCTCCCGACTCTACCAATTGGATCGCGCCCTGGATACCTCCGGCGGGCGGCCATCCGACCCCCGCGGGCGTCAGATCCCTCGCGTTTGTTGCCGGTTCGTTTCAACGGACAGGCTAGCGCAACTGATCGACCGAACGCCCGCTTGTGGCCCACCGGTGCACGCGGTCCGTTGCACGACTTGGTTTCCCACGCCCTGGACCGCTATCTTGATGAGATGCATTCTTGGAGGGGGGCCGCGGCGTTCGTTGCGCTTGCCGCGATCGGATGCGCGTCTTCGGGCGGAGATAGCGCTGCCACATACCAGCGGTTCACGAGCTGTGCGTTCGGGGACTTCGATCGGGATGGAGACGAGGATCTGTTTCTCGGGCAGTTCGCCGGAAGCGAGGCGTTGTTCGATGTGCTGTCCGAGACCGATCAGCTGTTCCTCAACGACGGCGGCGGACGATTCTCGCTTGCCGAGGACAGGCTGCCCCCGCGGAGTGGGGGGTCGACCTTCGGAATCGTGTCGGCCTTCGCTGCGGACTTCAACCTCGACGGGTACCTCGATCTGATCCTGAGCCGGGTGGCCCCGGATCAACTCTCGGGGGCCGGCTTGCAACTCTTGGTCAACGACGGTGCAGGGCGCTTCGTGGACGGGAGCGACGCGATCGTCGAAACCTTCGACGAAGAACAATGGCTTCCATGGGCCCACGCCGCCGATATCGACGCCGACGGAAGGCCCGATGTCGTCATCTCGGCCGGGTTCGGGGAACGTTCTCTCATTCTACACAACACCCCAGAAGGAACGTTCGAGGCGCACCGGGAACACCTCGACCTGATCGGCGTGGACTACGGCCAGATGGCCCACGGCGACGTGGATGGGGATGGGCTCGTGGATCTCGTCGCGCTGGTAGGCGACACGGTCCAGTCTCGGATTCAAGTTCTTCTCAATCGCAGCACGGCTCCCGGATCGTTCCAGTGGCAGGCCTTGCCAGCCATGTTTGTGCCCATCCAAGGGCTCTCGGGGGCACTTCTCGATTGGGACGACGATGGTGACCTCGACCTCGTCGGCACTCGCTTCCAGTGGCCTCCCGCCACATCAGAGGACGGCGTTTCGCTCTTTGAGAACGATGGCCACGGTTCGTTCAGCGAAGCACCACCCGCAATGCTCGTTGGCGCCCCCGTCCCTACCGAGCACCCTCGCGTCTTCAGTGTGGCAGACTTCAACGGCGATGGTCGGTCGGACCTTCTGATCGGCGACCACGGCCTCGACCAACCTCCGTTCGCTGGTTTTCAGAACCAGCTCCTCGTTCAGCAGGCCCAAGGAGGCGTGGCGGATGAGTCTCTTGCGAGGCTTGGTGAGCGCAACGGATTCACGCACTGCGCGTGCGCCGCCGACGTCGATAACGACGGAGACGTCGACCTCCTCACGTGCGACCTCAACGTGAACCAAGAGAGCGGCGTCGTCTTGTCCGTGAACGACGGCAGTGGGCAGTTCGACAACGTGCTCATCGACGTGCCGAAGAAGTAGAGTCGACTGGCAAGCCGCGAGATAGAACGTCAAACGCGCGCTAGCGCTCTTCTTCGAGCTTCGTCCAGTCCTGGTGATGTAGGGCTGGGTCCGTGTTTGGGTTATAGAAAAGGTCGTCTGACCCGATGTGCTCGTCGCTTCCGTTCTTCCAGTACTCTCTCGAACCCGACTCCACTTTGAATCGTTGCCCCGTACTCGGATCGCGAACGGCCTGCTCGTCGCGAAGGTAATCGGTGAACTTCTCCTGGCCTTCGTCCTGCATCGCGTTTCGGTCTCGCCATCCGTTCATGATCGCGTCGTTGGCGGCGTCATTGCTCTCTCGAATTGCGCGTTGCGTCGCGTCGAAGCTGTCCTGCCGTGCTCGCATGGCCCGTTGATGCGCGTCGAAGCTTCGCTGACGGGCTTGCATACGCTGATTGTGGGCTCGCCAGCTTGCCTCGGCTTTCTCCTTCTCGCGCTTGTTGTAGTCGGCGATGAACGCGCGGTTGTGCTCGGTATTGAGCAACGCGTAGAGCAGGTGTTCTCGGGCTTTCGCAAAGGCGTCGGGTGGCGCTTCGAGCAGATGCGCCGTGTACCCCCAGGTCTGAAACCCCTGTGCGCGCGACACAAACACGCGGATCAGTACTAGCGACGGGTTGCCGTCGGCGTCTTGCCACTCCGTAGAGACCGCGTGAAACGCCATCTTCGAGGGCACAGCTTGATAGAGCAGACGGTGATAGCGCTCGTCGTACCGGGCGAGCTCCGGTACTTCGCGTTGGCTCACCAACCGCTGTCTCTCGGTTTCGGCCGCGGGGAGGAAGTCCTTCTGCACTACGTCATCGACCGAGCGAAAGCGACGTACGTTCTGTCCAGCCTTGCGGTAGGCTCGGCGAACCGATCTGTCTTTGGCGAATACGAACATTTGTGCCGGAACGTCCGTCACGCGTATTCCGCCTGGCCCGGTGATCGTGGGCTCGCCAGGCGCGTGACTCGGATCGAGTTCCCAGTTCTCCGGAAGCGGAATGCGGGCGATGGGATCGGGCCACTTCGGCGATGAAATCGGTCGCTGGACCCGCTCGGCCTCCGAGGACTTGGAGCATCCAGCCCACCCGAAGGCGAGAGCGACAGTCAGCATGAGACGCGTCGAGATTCGAATGGCCAAGGACGGAGGCATACCAACCAAGCCCCGCGAAGCCAAGCGACGATATTGATCGCTCAGAGCGATCCACTAGTCGGCGGTGCGCTTGTTCTTCTCGCGCCGAAGCTCACCCGCCGCTGCAGTGCCTTCGACCAGTCCCTGAAGGGCGAACATTGCTGCGGTCCAGAGGGTGATCGCCATTCCAAAGTACCCGAGCCAGTCCACCGTGCTGCTCTCTGACAGCCTTGCGATCTGAAGGTATGCGAAACCGAGGAAGGTGTTCACACCCACGAACGCCGCGACGTTGGAGATCCAGTCGGAGAAGTACTGCCAGCGCTGTCTTAGCGTCAGTAGTCCGGAATCGTCCCGGCCAGACACGACTGCGTCACGTCGCTCGTCGATGAACCGCGCCCACCATACATCCAGGAACGAGCCGCCGACAACGGCGCCCATCATGATCCCCACCGCGAGAAGGCTCCACACACGCTCGTCCATCTGTGCATCACCCTATCTTCCGGGGCGACGGCAAGTCTATTTCCGGGCGGCCTGCACACCCCGATGGACGCCGATCCCAACGCGTCCCGCGCGAGTGAGCGGTCGTGATACCGTCACGGGCATGGAGTTCACCGAACCGCAGCAGCGGCTAATCGACCTCTGGGAGGCGCACACGGCCGCCGAGTTCGAGCTGAAGGATGCCGATGCGGCTGTCGCGACGATGACCGACGATGTCACGTTGACCCACGTGCCGTCCGGGACGGGAGCCACCGGAAAAGAGGCGCTGCGGACCTTCTACGCGGAGGTCTTCATTCCTCAGTGCCCCGATGACATGGAGCTCGAGCTGATCACGAGGACCGTGGTTCACAACCGCGTCGTCGATGAGTTCGTGCTTCACTTCACCCACGATCGACGGATGGAGTGGATGACTCCCGGGATCGCACCCACCGGTCGCAAGCTGGTCGTCCCCCATGTGGGAATCGTCGGCTTTCGTGACGACAAGATCATCTCCGAGCACATCTATTGGGATCAAGGGACCGTGCTCATGCAGATGGGCGTGCTCGACGAGGGCTTGCCCGTGATGGGAAGCGAGCAGGCGAACCGATTGCGCGATCCGAACGCGACTCCGAACAAGCTGATCGGACGGTTCGGGGGCGCATCAGGATAGGGCCCCGCCCACGCCCCCCGGCGCGCGGCGGGCTCATGGCGCTTTTCTTGCCCCGCCACGACCGCAATCGTATCTGCTGGAGCGATGGGTCGTGCGAGGTTTCGCCAACTCTTCGGCATTGATGTTCGAACGCTCGCCTTGCTCCGGATCAGCCTAGCGAGCTTGGTACTCCTCGACCTGTGCTTGCGCGCCCGCGATCTATCGGCGCACTACACGGACGGAGGCGTTCTGCCTCGCGACATTCTGATCGAGGAGTTCCTCACTCGCTGGCAATGGTCGTTTCACTTGTTCAACGGCACGTCCCAGTTCCAGGCGTTGCTGTTCGCGATGGCTGGCGTGGTGGCCCTCGCCATGCTCGTCGGCTTCCGCACGCGCGTGACGACCGTGCTCACGTGGGTACTGCTGTGCTCGGTGCAAACCAGGAATCCCGCCATCGGCCCAGCGGTCGATGATGCGTTGCGACTGTTTGTGTTCTGGTCGATGTTTCTGCCACTAGGAGCCGTGTGGTCGGTCGACGCGATGCGGTCACCGAGAGGCTTGGACAACCCCGTAGTTTCGGTCGCAAGCGTCGGCATCATGGTGCAAGTGGCCCTCATCTACGTGGTCACCGTGGTCCTGAAGAGCGATCCCGCGTGGCGAAGCGACTTCACGGCGATCTACTACGCGCTCTCGCTCGACGAGATGGCGACATCGATCGGCCTCGCCGTACGCAACTACCCGGCGCTGATGAAGGTGCTCACGTTCGTGACGTTCGCGCTCGAGATCATCGCGCCGGTCGCGGTGTTCGTGCCGGTGATGACAGCCAAGGTCCGCATGGTGGCAATCGCGGCGATGATGCTGCTTCATCTCGGCATGGGCCTCTGTCTCACGATCGGGATGTTCCCGTATGTGATGTGGGTGGGTTGGTGGGCGTTCCTGCCCGGTGAGTTCTGGGACCGCCTCGGGCTCCAAACGGGGCTGATCGCCGACGCACAGCCGGCGCGACTGACGCGCTCTCAGCAGCTACGCCATTGGGGGCCTCAACTGCTCGCCGCCATCGCCTTGGTCTACGTGCTGGCCTACAGCGGACGCGTGGTTGACAGGCAACGATACTGGTTCGTCGTATCGCCGTCGATGAACGCCTTTGGCTCCGCGCTCAAGCTCAAGCAAAACTGGGGAGTGTTCGCGCCGCGACCGCACTCGGGCGATGGGTGGTACGTGATGCCGGCGATGCGTCGCGATGGCGTCGAGATCGATCTCTTTCGTGGTGGTGGTCCTGTCAGCTACGACAAGCCCGCGCGCATCACAGACGACTACGCGAACGATCGGTGGCGCAAGTACCTTCTTCACTTGCGTAGTGGCGAGAGCAAGCGGCATGCCCCTCTCTATCTCGACTACCTCTGCCGCGATTGGAATGGGGTACACCTCGGGACGAACCAGATGGTGAGCTCGGTCAGGCTGTACTTCATGGAGGAGTACACGCTTCCAGACGGCCAAGTGCGCCCGATCGAGCGGAAGCTACTCCTCGAGCACCCTTGCCCGTAGCCCGAGCGCTGAGCACGGGCGCCGCGGTGTGCGTTGCACTCCGAAGCGGTCGCTAGTCGGACAGCAATTGGGTGACCATGGTTTCGATTCGTTCGGCGACATCGACGTCGCCGGCGTCATCGAGCCCCACCGCGTCGCCGAGGAAGTCCCCGAAGACGGCCCAGCCCAGAACCGATGCCGAGATCATCGCGATGACCACACGGTCGTCGACCGAAAGCTCGCCGCTCGGGCGCGCGGCAGCGACGATTTCGAGGAGCGCGCCAATGGTCGGGTTTTCGTCTTGAACGGTGGTCAGGTCCACGCCGTCGAGTGCCGCCCGCGCCAGCGCTCGTGCGTAGGCCGGGTGCTCTGATGCCGCCTGGAGCGGCGACTGGCCTTGCCCGATGGCCTCTTCGAGTGTGGTTCGAAAATCGGCGGCCATGCGCGTCATCACGGCTCGGACCAGGTCGTCCCGGCTCCCGAAGTGGCGATGGATCAAGCCGTAGTTGACCCCAGCCCGCTCCGCGATCTCCCGGTTGGACGAGGCCCCCGGCCCGCGCTCCGCGAAGAGGGCTGCGCCGGCCTGGAGGATGGCCTCGATCACCGCCTCCCGCCCACGGGGCTTGTTTCGGGGCGTGCTGGTTTTCTGGGTTCCCATGGTTGACAACGTAGCCATGCGGCTACATTATGTAGCCAGTTGGCTACAAAGGGCCAATTGAGGAGATATTATCATGTTCTCGGAACTCAATGCGTCTACGGTGGTCGGCCTCGCTGGAGGGGTCGCGTTGGTTGTGGGCATCCTCTACGAGTGGCTCGCCGGCAAGTACAAGGATGGGAAGAAGACCCGCGAGGACTGGCTCATGGGAGGACTTTCCGCGTCGTTCCTCTCGATCGTCCAGCGTCCTCTCTTGTTGGTGGTCGTCTTCGCGGCCATGACCGGGTTGTTTCCCGCCCACGAAGCCTCCCTCAACTTCATCGACACCCAGTACTTCTGGTGGGGTCTGCTCGGGTTCATTCTCATCGATGAGTTCCTGCACGGTGCCACGCACAAGCTCGCGCACATCCCCAAGGTCAAGAACAAGGTCGTTCGCCGCGTGCAGGAGTTCTACCGCAAGGCGCACCGCCCGCATCATCTCGTCGGCGGCAACGACGGCAAGGGCGAGCTTAGTGTCACCCACACGATCGTCGAGGGGTGGGCGTGGTGGCTCTTCTTGCCGAACTACGCGTTCGGCTTTGCGGCGCTCTACCTCGGCCTCCACGACATCTTCATCTGGGGCACCCTCATCAAGGGTGTGTGGGGGCTCCACGTTCACACGAACTGGAATTACGACCTCTACTTCTTGAACCACTCGAACAAGTACGTTCGAAAGGCCATGTACGCGCTGTGTCACGTGATCACGTTCCCGACGATGCATCAGCACCACCACTCGCGCGGCAAGAACTCCGCGAAGAACATGCAGAACCTGCTCGCACTCTACGATTGGCTCTTCTGGGGCATCGCCATCGAGACGGAGCGCCCCAAGACGTTCGGGTGGCGACAGAAGGCTGCCGAGGAACACGACGTGATCCACCGGTTCTTCCACACCAAGCCGAAGCCCGCGCCGGTTGCCGAAGCCGCCTAGTCCGGGCTACTCCAAGACACGACTCGTACTCGGCCGTGATCAGTCCTCGCGATAGCGACGAATGATCACGGTCGAGTCTTGTCGGTTGTCACCCGCTTCCTGCGATCGCGCGAGGTACTTGGCGCTGAGCTCCGTGACCGGGGTTGGCGCGTCGAGCGAAGCGGCTTCTTCGCGAACCAGACGAAGGTCTTTGGCCATCCAGTCGACCGCGAAGCCGAAATCAAACTCGTCCCGGAGCATCGTTTCGCCGCGATTGGTGAGGCACCACGAGCCCGCGGCACCCTTGGTGACCGCCGAGAGCACCTTCTCCATGTCGAGCCCGGCACGCTCCCCGAAGCAAAGCGCCTCTGCGACGCCCAGTTGAACCCCGGCACACAAGATCTGGTTGACCATCTTCGTTCGCTGGCCGGATCCTGCGGGGCCGATCAAGGTCATCGTCCCCGCGTACGCATCCATGATCGGCGCGGCCGAATCGAAGTCAGCCTGTGCGCCCCCGCACATCACACTGAGCGTGCCGGCTTCTGCGCCGCGCTGCCCACCTGAGACAGGCGCATCGACAAACCCAATGCCCCGCTCCGCACAGGCCGCTGCAAGTTCCGTCGCCAGATGTGCGCTCGCCGTCGTGTGGTCGACGAGGACACCGCGAGGCTCGAGTGACCCGAGTGCGCCATCGTCGCCGTAGACGACTGCACGCACGTCGTCGTCCGCACCGACGCACAGGAACACAAACGCCGCACCCTTCGCCGCATCGCGGGGTGTCGCGCAAGCCGTACCCCCGTGAGTGTCAGCCCACGCCTTCGCTTTGGTCGACGTTCGGTTGAAGACGCGAACGTCGTGGCCCGCCGACACGAGATGCCCCGCCATGGGCGCGCCCATGGTCCCGAGCCCGATAAACGCACATGTGGTCATGTGAGAGGGGTAGCACGCGGTTCGGGCGACCGACCCAGGTTTGTCCACTTCATTGCGTTGATCGGAGGCGCGGCCCCGAGCGCGCCCAAAGCACGCTTGACGTTCCGAACCCCACTGCGTCACTCTCCGGGACGAAAGGCGAGGGCGCGCCATGAAGTACAAGTACGGCTCGGTCCAGGTGGGGATCCTGCTCGCTGCGATGTTGACGTCGTGCACCAAGAGCGACGTGGTACCTCCATCGGAGGCTGCCGCTCCGCGCGGCGGAACGAATCATGTGTACTGGGGCGATACCCATCTCCACACCAGCTATTCGCCCGACGCATTCTTCTTCGGCAATGAGACCGCCGACCCCGACACCGCGTACCGATACGCCAAGGGCGAGCCGGTGGTGCACCCCTACACGCAGGCGAAGATTCAGATCCACACGCCCCTCGATTTCTTGGTCGTCGCCGATCACGCGGAGATGCTGGGCGTGCCTCGCGCGCTATTCCTCGGTGACGAAAGGCTGACGAAGACCCGGACCGGACGTCGTCTCTTGAAGATGATGCGCCAAGGCAAAGGGCAGCAGGTGTTCGTCGAGTTCATCGACCGGATCAACAACAACGACCCATACGCCGATCTCGAGCAACCCGAGGTGAACGCGTCGATTTGGGCCGAGAGCGTGGCGATCACCGAGCGACACAACCAACCGGGCGAATTCACCTCCTTCATTGGGTGGGAATGGACGTCCACACCTGGAGGGAAGAACCTCCACCGCGTCGTCTTCATGCCGGAGGGTGGTGACGTGGCGGCGAAGTTCTCGCCGTACAGCTCGTTCGACAGCATCAAGCCAGAGGACCTCTGGTCCTGGCTCGACAAGACCTCCACCAAGGTGGGCGCCACCTTCGTCGCCATCCCCCACAACTCCAATATCAGTGGCGGTCTCATGTTTCCCGACGTGGATAGTGAAGGGCGTCCCATCACCGCGGAGTACGCAAGAACGAGGATGAAGTGGGAACCGGTCATCGAGGTCGTCCAAATCAAGGGCGACTCCGAAACCGATCCGATTCTCTCTCCGAACGATGACTTCGCCGGTTTCGAGCCGTTCAATCACATGATCGACTCAGAGACGATCGGTACGGAGCATGGAGATAGAACCCCGACCGCGGACCCCGCCGACTTTGCGCGCTCGGCGCTGCGACGGGGCCTCCAGATGGAAGCCGACCTCGGAGCCAACCCGTACAAGTTCGGGATGATCGGCTCGACCGACTCCCACACCGGCGTCGCGTCGGCCGAAGAAGACAACTTCTGGGGCAAGACGGCGTTCGACTCGACCCCGGCGAACACCTTCGGGGAGTTCATTGGGATCAAGGGTTTCGGTGCCGACATGTCGGCTGCAGGCCTTGCGGGCGTGTGGGCCGCCACCAACGACCGCGACGCCATCGTCGAAGCGTTTCAACGCAAGGAGGTGTACGCCACGAGTGGACCCAGGATCCGGGTGAGGTTTTTCGGCGGATGGGACTACGAAGACGCCGCCGCGGAGGCCGCCGACCTCGCCGAGATCGGCTACACGGGCGGCGTACCGATGGGCGGCGATCTAACGCAGGCCCCCGACGGCGAGGCGCCCCGCTTCTTGGTCCACGCGGTCAAAGACCCACGCCAAGGGAACCTCGACCGGATTCAGATCGTCAAAGGCTGGCTCCTCGATGATGGCACCACCGAGGAGAAGGTCTACAACGTCGCCTGGTCTGCGGGCCGGGCGCTCGGCGCGGATGGTTCGTTGGCGCCGGTTGGCAACACCGTCGACCTCGCCACGGGCATGTACGCCAACGACATTGGAGCCGCCGCGCTCTCCACGGTTTGGGAGGATCCGGACTTCGATCCGAATCAAAGGGCGTTCTACTACGTCAGGGTACTGCAAATCCCAACACCGCGGCACACCCTTTACGATGCGATCGCGCTCAAGATGGATCCCAACACGACGGGGCATCCGTCGACCATCCAGGAGCGCGCGTACTCCTCTCCGATCTGGTACACGCCGTAGGCCTACTCTGCGCGTTCGGCGAGACGCCGCGAGGCGAGCTGGATGAACCTGTGGGCGAGATCCGGATCACCGCGCAGCAAGGCCTCTTGGATCTTGATGCAGGCTCTTTTCAGGAGCTCCTGATCCGACATTTGAGAGGTGCGGTCCTCGTCGCTCGCGTAGGTCATTCCGATCAGCCTAGCAACGAGGAAACCCCTTACCAAACGTGACTTCGTCCAATCGCGAACGCCACCCTGACACCCGCGTTTTCGTGGTAGACGTCGTGCATGAAGGCGAATCGGATCACGTGGTTGAGTGTCTTGTTGCTTGCAGTGTTCGGCTGTTCAGATGACGGCGGTGGCGGTGGGACAGGCGGCGCCGACACGGAGCCGCGGCTTTCGTTCTTCGTCACGAGCGTTGGAAGCGGAAGCGCCGGCGGTGACCTCGGAGGGCTTGCGGGCGCCGACGAGATGTGCCGTGAGCTCGCGGCCGCCGTGGGCGCCGGTGACCGGACCTGGCGCGCATACTTGAGTACTTCAACGGAAGACGCCCGGGATCGCATCGGGGCCGGCCCCTGGTACAATGTTCGCCTTCAAGAGGTCGCGCCCGACGTTGAGACTCTTCACGCCCAAGGCATCGCCCGCATCGAATGGTTCGCGGACGATCCCGATGAGGAAGGCCTCGTCATCGACGAGAACGGTGAATATGTGCCGCTGTCGGACCACGACATCATCACCGGAAGCAGCATGGAGGGAACGGTCCTCGGGGGTCGAAACTGCCTCGATTGGACGTCGTCGAGCGAAGACGACGTCGCTCAGGTGGGCCATAGCGACTTGGCGCCCGAGGGCGTCACTGTTGGCGGCCCCGATCGACTCTCGTGGAACTCGGCCCACGACACCGTGAGCTGCACGGAAGAGGGCCTGGCCGAACGACAGGGCGCGGGCCGGTTCTATTGCTTCGCGGCCGATTGATCACACGGGAACGCGAGGTCTGTTCTCTGACACGGTCGCTAGGTTCGCCCCGCTCACGTTGCGTCCGCCCAGGCGGCCGAGCCATGATAACCAGTTCCCAAAGACTCGGACTGGCGATATTCTTGGCGACCTTGGATTGCCTGACCCGATGTGCCTGCGGCCCTTGGCCTGCATTGGCCCTGCTTGGAGTGCTCTCTGGATGCGCAGGCCAGAGTGCGATGGACAGGGCCACCATCGGTTGGATCCAGGTCGACACTGAAGACTTGGTGATCCGAACGAACGTTCAACCGAAAGACGCCGTCGCGCTCGCCGAGAGGTACCAGCGGCTTCGTTCCGTGATCGCTCAGAGCGAGTTTCCATGCGCGTTCGAGCGCAGCAACGCGCCTGCGGAGCTCGTGATCTTCGCCGATCAGCGCGAGATCGAGTCGCTCGGACGCCGATACGATATCGGATTCACCACCCGGGCGCCTAGTCAGAAGATCGACGCAAAGCAGCAGCTTGTGATGTCCCGTCGCGGGGCCGGTAGCTACACGCAGCTGTTCGTTGCCGAGCTCACCTATGCTGCGATCCGCCTGTGCTTCCCTGAGGCTGCACCGTGGTTCGTCGAGGGGATGGCTTCCTTTTACGAGACCGCTCGTATCGAAGGCGACGAACTGGTGATCGGGATGCCGCGATACGGCTTCGTCGAGATGGACGGCGTCGAGCCGTCTGGTGATACCTACAACGTCCACTCACACCACGCGATCGTGACGATTCTTCCCAAGAGGCGTGCACCCAAGTTCGACGAACTTCGGGCAATGGATGAAGATACGTTCTACCGTCTGCGGCAAGGAAAACGGTCCCCTGATGATTTCACGGCGCGGACCGACAACTACGCGGGTGCATGGCTTGCCGTCCACATGTTGCAGCTTGGCGCCCCTGACCTCAGTCAGCAGTTCGAACGATATCTTGGTGAGTTGAGTCGAGGCGAAGCTGAGGATGCGGCCTGGGACGCGGCCTTCGCTGAGATTGACGTCGCCTCTCGCTACGATGACTATCTCCACGGAGACTACAACCTTACGCGCCAGCCCATCGACGATGTCCAACCTCAGGCTCCGACGACCTCGCCGATGTCGCAGGTCGAGGCGTCGTTGCTCTGGGCGCGCCTCTTCGGGTGGCGCAACGAAGAAGACGCCGCGGAGGCGCGTGCCTATCTCGACTATGCCCGCGGCAGAGACCCAACCTCGGTCAAGGCGCTGCTCGATCAAGCGGCCTTTGAGTCAGATGTTGGCGAGGGCGAGGCACTGCTCGCGGAAGCGCTTGCGATAACTCCGGACGACCCGGAGGTCTTGGCCACAGCGGTCCGATGGTATGCTTCGATGGGCGAACCCTCCGATGTGATGCGCGGGGACATCGAGGGCTGGGCCGAGAGACTCGCGGGCTCGGCGCAGACGGCATTCCAGTACGCCGCACTTGCCGAGTACGACCTTCGCGTTGCCGGGGACGCAGCCCGGGCGCTGAAGAACATCGACCGCGCCCTGGTTCTCGACGCGACCCGCTGGCGCACCTACGCCTTGGCCGGTGAGGCGCTCGAATCGTTGGGCCGTACCGAAGATGCGGTGCAGGCCTACTACACGGCAATCCGAATGTCGGGCACCGCGCCACCGGAAGCGCGCGCGTGGATGAGGAAGCGACTCGCGCTCCTGTTGAGCGGCGCGTGAGCACTCGCCTTGCGACGCCGCCTTGGTCTCTCGAACCCGTTCGCGGTGATGAGGCCATCGAGGAAGTGGCCGCACTCGCGTTTGAGATCTGGAACGAGCACTTCCCGGCGATCATTGGTCAGGCCCAGGTCGACTACATGCTTGCGGAGCTTCAGAGCGCCGGGGCCATCCGGAGGCAGATCCGGGAGGCTCACTATGAGTACTTCCTCGTTGGCGAGACCGAGGCGCGGGCCGGGTACTTCGCGCTGGTCGCTGGTTCCGAAGAGGGCTCGATGCAGTTGAGCAAGCTCTACGTCCGACGCGAGGCTCGAGGCCGCGGTGTCGGCCGTCGCGCCATCGCGTGGATCGTCGGCGAGTGTCGGGGTCGGGGGCTTTCGAAGATCTGGCTGACCGTCAATAAGGACAATCTCGAGTCGATCGCTTTCTACGAGCATCATGGTTTCGTGATCCAAGAGGCGGCGGCGTTCGATATCGGTGGGGGCTTCATGATGGACGACTACATCATGACGCGAGACACGTAGCCTCGCGGCGCCAATGTGGTCACCACGCGCAGATGCTACACTGGCCATGGGATGCGGGGTGTTGAAGTCACGATGGGTGGGCGGGCCCGCAAGTGAAGTCGTCGATCGCGGACTTCTGCCTGGCATCGCCCAAACTGTTCCTCATCCCTGCCGAGCACGTTTCCGCCGCCGGGATGGACGCAGCCTTTGCGGATGTTCTCTTCGAGGAGCGTGGCGTCTCCCGGGCTTGGCTGCAGCACTTCAGCGATGCGTTTGCGTTGTACTTCGATCGGGTCTCCGACCTTGCGGTGCGAGCACCCAAGTACTGGCGTCCGCCCCGCTGCGTCAACATCTGCATCGTGCAAGACGCGATCGGGACGCGTCCGTACTATCTCCCGTTCGCGAAGGCCAGTTGGCTCTTGTACGAGAGCGACTTCGACCCGGCGCACTCGACTCTCGAGTTCGGCGCCTATCAACTGGCGCATGTGGAGCGGCTCTCCCTGACGGGGGACCCTGGCGTCGCCTGGATCCACAACCTTGGTTACTTCTTGGAACGGTCGGAAGCCGAACGGGCTGCCTTCGCCGAAGGCTGCAAGGCGTCGACGCGTCCTGACGCGCTGGCGTTCGTTTCGCTCGGAGCTCTCATGAACGACGTCTCTAGGTGTCGCCACGACCAGCTGGGGTCGACGCCCCCATCAACAGAGCCCACCGCGCGGATCGGGTTTGCAGGGCTCGACGTGCCCGAGGCACAGCAGGCCAGCTTCCAGGCCATCGCCAAGTCGTTCCTCGCCGAGGCCCACAACACGACCTATCGGTACTACCAGGCGCAGGGGCCTACCGAGGCGAGCGACTCGGCCGAAACGCTCCTTCAATGGCTTGCCGAGGCGGTTCCGCGAGTCCTGGTGACCGACCAGGTTGGCGACTTGCTTTGGGACTACGAACGCCCGAATGCGCTCGAGGGTCTTCGCGACCTGTTGGGCGGGATTGGGCCGGGCGTAGCCACAAGCCTTCGGCAAGACTGGGCGCTCATCGATCGACACTCGCGCGCGTTTGTCTCGGCCTTGGTCGAAGACGATGCGCTCGTCTTTCCCGAAGGCGACCTCGATCAAGAAGACGGAATCTACATTCACCCGGACCGACGTACGATCGTCTACAGCATGGTACAGCCTGGGCTTCGAACGCTCGCCGAGGAGGCCCCGCCGTATCATCGGATGCTCGTTGGTGCGCGCACCGTTCACGAGTGGAGTCACCTGGCGGTCGAAGCGGGCATGGTTCGTGTTCCGGATTCGCGCGCCAACGAACACGTCGACCACCAGCGACGGCTGATCGAGATGTTCGACGAGATCGTCTCGGCCGCGCCGACCTCGCTCCAGTCGACGGCCGCCGAAGAAGTCGCGCTTCTCGCACGAGACGGATGCCGTTTGGGCGAGCTACCGCTTCAGCGCGTGGGCGACTACCAAGCCAACCTGTTGGCACGCGCGTTTCTTTCACCGTCAGAAACCGAAGCGTATGTCCGTGCGAACGTAAGACCACTCATCGACGAACCCAACGTGGGCCCGTACCTCGCCCTCGCACGCTACGCGTATGAGTATCAGTACCTACGGCTCATCGAGCTTGCCGATCCCTTCGGGTACTTTCTCGCGACCACGTGGTTTACCCATAGCCACGTCGAATCGGGGATCGTCAGCCTCTCGGACGCGAAGGCGCTATTCGACCAGGTCTCGTCGCTGTTCGATTGTCACGAGATCGACGAAGCCCGGATTCGACTCCCTGGCCGCGGTTGATCCGCGTCTCTCGCTTGCGTCATCGGAAGGACGCTCTCTCGAGGTGTGACCCGCACGGGCGAACTCAAAGACGCCTCAGGCAGGTGGGAATACATCACAGCCCACCGAGGTTGCTCCGGGTGAGATGCTCCGTCTAATCACGATCTCAGGGATGGCCCTCTTTCTGTGGTCTTGCGATCCATCGCAAGGCGATGCCGAAGCACAACCGCAGGGGTGCGTCATGGATGAGGCTTCCGATGGCCAGGTCGAACGGGCCGTCGAGCCCCCGCCGCACCGGACGCTGGGCCAGGACACGAAGAACGCCGCTCGCTGGGTCAAGGAACGTACCTTTCGGCACCTGAGCGTCGACACCGACGCGTACCCCCAGCGGCCTTTCCCGGTCAGGACCTAGGGGCCGGCGTTGCCGACGCCTCCAAGGCCGCGTTCCAGCGGGCTGACGTTTACGTTCGCCGATGACGTTTCGGACGCGTAGAGTTCGGGCAAGAACCCGGCGAGCGTGCCCATCTCTTCTTGGCAATGCGCCGCGAGGGCGCGACCGAAGCGCAAGGTCGCAAGCCGGCGGCGAATCCAAGGGTTGTTGCCGATCGCTTCGACCGCGCGGGACCCATTTCGCGACGCCACGTACCCAAGCCAGAAACGACTGTGGAGCTCGCATCCCCATGGGCGTGGAAGGGCGAGGTGCACCATGTACCCGACGTCGACCGGTCGCTCGAGAAGTCCCGGGCGCGCGCACACCGCGAGGGTCTCGGGGACGCCCACAAGCGCGTCTTGGAAAATGTCTTCGGGCGGGACGAAGGTGATCAGCAGTTTGTGGAGGTGGCCTCCCACGTACTCGTGCACCAAGTGTTTGGCACCCACGTACGTTCCCGATTGCTTGTCTTGCCACTTCATCCACACATGGTCGCGCGGGTGCCAACGACGATAGTGTTCGACGGTTTGCAGGTACTCGCCGAACCACCAGCCCACCATCTTGGGTGACACTTCGGGCATGGGTGTGCGGACCGCGACGTGAACAACACCGTCTGTGAGCCGCTCGACGCCGTTCACGTAGGGAAGGTTGAGCGGCGTCAGCAGCTTCGACACGTCTTCGAGTCTCATGTCGCACCTCCCGTCACAGCCCCTCCGGAACGAACATGCGCAGGATCATGTCGACGTGGGTCTTGATGTAGTTCTCCGAGAACGGGTCCTGGCCTGTGGTCAGGCGCACCTGGGGCGCCAGGGCGTATGGCGTCGACGCCGCGCCGATCAGAACGTAGAAGACATGGCTCGGTGGCCCGGGGGACGGACCCCCAGCGGCTTCGATCCCGCGGATCAAACCCTCGACGAGCGCGCCCATGTTACCGACGTGCTTTTCGACCAGCCATGCGAGGCGCTCACTCGGTCCCGTTCCCTCCTGAAGCATGAACCGGTGGAGTTCGGGGCGTTCCGCGGCGAAGCGAACGAACTCCGTCAGGAGCAACCGCGCTGTGGTGCCCACGTCCACGCCCTGGAGCCCTTGAAGCCTCCCCGTGAGTCGATCTCGCAGGAGCCCGAACAACTCGTCGCCGGCCGCCTTCCACAGAAGATCCTTCGTCCCGAAGTGGTAGCGGACCGCAGACTGCGCCGCGCCGGCGCGAGCCGCGATCTCTCCCGTTGAGGCGCCGTCGAACCCTCTTTCGGCGAACTCGACGATCGCGGCTTCGATGAGCCGGGCCCGGGTTTGCTGGGCCCGCCGTTGGGGTCTTTCCGTGGAGGCGTGAACCGTCATGCACCTTTTTTAGCTTGACCTAACAAATATTGCAAGCTAATTGATTTGACCAAACTAAATTAGTGCTCAGGCACAGGGTTGCGGCCCCGGCTTGGAGGAGACGTAGCGATGCACAAGACAATGAGTGAGGTTCTGGGACACAGTTGGCGCCCCTTGGCGGTCGCGATGCTCGTCGCTTTGGTGGCCGTGGCGCCCGCCTGCGGCGATGGCGGACAAAACCCGGCCGAGGAGGGCTCCGGCGTGCGCGTCCGCGACATCGAAGACATTCGAAGCAGCGTCATCGTGGAAGACGACGTCGGGGTGGTCGTTCGGGACGGGACGCGCCTCTCCGCGCGGGTGTTTCGCCCCTCGGCCGAAGGCAACTACCCGGCCATCATGGCGCTGACCGCCTACGGGAAGGATAGGGGTCCGGACGAATACCCTCGGGCCAGCGAGTTCGGTGAGCTCCCCGGTTTCGAGCCCGGGATCATAGAGGTGAGCGAGTGGACGTCATGGGAGGCGCCAGACCCAGCGACGTGGGTACCCCAGGGTTACGCCGTCGTGTACTTGGACGTCCGCGGCTACCACCTCTCAGGCGGCGACGCGACCTTGCTCAGCCCGGAGGACGGCGAGGACTTCTACGATGTCGTCGAGTGGGTCGGCTCGCAGGCGTGGAGCAACGGGAACGTCGGCCTGATGGGGGTCTCGTATCTCGCGATCTCGCAGTGGGTTGCGGCCTCGGCGAATCCACCGAGCCTCAAGGCGATCGTTCCTTGGGAAGGGCAGACGGACCCCCTGCGTGAGGTGCTCTATCACGGAGGTGTTCCGGAGACCGCGTTCACGGAGTTCTGGATCAATCGTGTGAACACCCAAGCGAACACACCGCCGCTTCCGCCGTTCGAGCTCATCCGGTCACTGCAGCCCGACTTTCAGTTGTTGAAGGGCGCGGTCCCGCCGAGTGGCATTGCGCTCGATCAGGTCACCGTGCCCGCTCTGATCTGCGCGACCTGGTCCGACCACGGTCTCCACACGCGGGGCTCTTTCGAGGCCTACAAGCAAATCGAGTCCGAACAGAAATGGATCTTCAACCACGGCCGCGCGAAGTGGAACGTCTTTTACAGCGACGATGCGATTGCCGCCCAGCGACAGTTCTTCGACCGTTTCCTCAAGGGCGAAGACAACGGCATGGACGACGTGCAGTCGATTCGCCTCGAGGTTCGTGAGAGCCTCGAAGAGTACCAGGTGCGTTTCGAAGACGAATGGCCGATCGCCCGCACCGAATACCGGGAGCTCTACTTGGACGGCGCCTCGGGCGGGCTCGGCGAGGATTTGCCCGGGGACGAGGCCGAGGCGCAGTACGCCCCCCTTTCGGAGGCGGCGACCTTCAGCGTCACCTTCGACGAGGATACGGAACTGACCGGCAACATGAAGCTCAAGCTTTGGGTATCCACCACGGAGGGGACCGACATGGACCTCTTCGTCGGCATCGAAAAACTCAACGCGGACGGCGAGTTTGTCGGCTTCCACGGCAAGGCCGGCTTTGCCGAGACGCCAGCCGCCCTTGGTTGGTTGCGCGTGTCGGAGCGTGCGCTCGACGAAGACCGCTCGACGCCATGGCAGCCCTGGCTCGCGCACGACAACGCGCAGCCACTCACACCGAACGAGATCGTGCCTGTGGAGGTCGAAATCCTTCCGAGCAGTACGCTCTTTCGAGCCGGCGAGACCCTTCGGGTCGTCGTGCAGGGGCAGGACCTTTTCGAGCACCCGTCGCTCGCCCACGACCTTTCGGACGACGTGAACCTCGGAACGCACTCGATCCACACCGGTGGCCAGTACGACTCGCACCTTCTCGTGCCTGTCATCCCCTGAGCGCAGGCGCGGGGTCGGGTCCAGACGCCGGGGCTCTGGCTAGGAAGGTCGGCCCCTGGTGAGCCGCGCCATGTGGGCGAACATCTCGAGGATGTCGGGGCGGGTCGGGTCGTGCCGGAAGTCACGGTAGAGCGTGTGGACGTTGACGTAGACCCGTTCCGCGTCGATCCAGTGGTCAAACTCCTGAAGATCAATGTCCCGGACCGCGTCATCGAGGCTCATCCCGGCGTCGTAGCGGGCCCGCGCTTCTGCCGACAACACCTCGAGGTACCGGAGGATGGCGCGAAGCCCGCTCTTGTCGGTGACCACGCCGTGGCCAGGAACCACCGTCTCGATGTCCATCGTCAGCAAGCGCTGGAGGGCGGCGATCCAGTTGGAGACCGGACCCTCCCAGATGATCGGATGCGCGTCTTGAAAAAGAAGATCGCCGGTGAAGAGCGTCTTGTCCTCAGGGACCCAGACGACCGCATCGCCCTGCGTGTGTGCGGGCCCAAGCTCGATCAGCACGACCTTCTTGTCACCCACTCCGAGTTCGAGCTCTCCGGCGAACGTTCGGTTTGGGGGGACTGTCTTGATCGCATTGAAGTCGAAGTCTTCGAACGCGGGCAGAGCGAGGCTTGCCGCTTCCGTCAGGAATGCCACGCGGTCGATGCCCACCGCACTGAGCGCACGACCGAGCCACCGGCCGCCCGCGCCGAGCGATTCCACGATCTTTCCGGCTCGCATGAGCAACGCGATCTGACCGGGCGGCGAGTCTTGTAAATCGTCGACACAGCCTTGCGTGCCGATGATCTCCGAATCCGCAACCAGCGCGTTGCCGTAGCAATGGTCCCCGTTTCCATGCGTGTTGACCACCGTATCGATGCGTTTCGCGGCCGGGACCGCACGACGCATCGTGGCGAGCATCTCTTCGGTCACCTTCAGATCGAAGAGCGTATCGATCAGCAGGGTCTGGTCGCCGTCGACGATCAGCCCCGAGTTGCTCCATCCCCACGAACCCGGAAGTTGGGTGTACGCGTACACGCCGTTTCCGAGCTCACGCAAGGTCTTGCTGACGTCGGCCGCCATGCGCCGACTATCTCACGAAA
>JBCCHE010000044.1:0-36087 GCA_039028875.1 Myxococcota bacterium
GGGCCACGCGGCTCACGCAGCCCCCGTACTGTCTCGACTCGAGTTGCGTGGTTGGGCCGATCTTGAATGCGGCGCACTCGCCACGCCTCCTTGGCGTGCCGGAGCAACAGCTGCTCTTGATCTCGAACCAAGTCGACAACGTTCAGATCGGGACGACCGGCTGGCCCGACACGGCGTCATTCGTCAACGAGGCACGGGTGCAATACTGCGCCGCGGAGACACTGCCCGGGGTGCACTATTTCCTCGACGCGATTCCGACCAGTTTCCACACGTACCTGCGAAGCAACTCCGCGTACTACACCTTCGACATCGCCTCGGTGCCGCTCGTCGACTGGGTGGAGCAGGCCGTCTTCGACCCGACCAACCTCAACAACCTGGTCGAAGAAGGCACCCTCACCACTGCATACCCAGGGGTGAATGCGTTCGGCTGCCCGACGAACTAGGGGCGAATCCGGTTGGCGCTCGCCCCGATTGTGGGGGACCTAAGGCGGGCGCCTGTGGTATTCCGTCCCCGGGTGCATGGCAGACCGGGTCCTCCAAATCAGTGACGGGTTCTGGAACGTTCGCGGGTCGTTCAAGATCGGCGGGGTGGTCGATATCGGTACGCACGCCTCCCTCGTGAGGCGTGCCAACGGGAAGTTCGTTTGGCTCGACGCGTACACCCTGACCGGCGACACGGCGCGCGAAATCGACGCGCTGACGGACGGCGGATCCGCCATCGAGGCGATCCTCAACTTGCATCCGTTTCACACGGTCCACGTACGCCGCGCGCACGAGCGCTACCCCCACGCCAAGCTCTACGGAACGGCCCGCCACCAGTCGAAGTACCCGGAGCTGCCCTGGGAATCGCCGCGCACTGAAGATGCCGAGTGCCACGCCCTCTTTGAAGAGGATTTCGCGTTCTCGGTCCCGCGGGGCGTCGACTTCATTTCACACAACGAGAACATCCACTTCTCGTCGGTGCTCGCGATGCACAAGCCCTCGAACACACTCCATGTGGATGACACCCTCATGTGCATCAAGCTTCCAAAGCTCCTCGGCGGTGCCCACCGCGTGAGCTTCCATCCGACGTTGGCCAAGGCGCTCGAGCGTCGCGCCGGCGCGTGCGCGGACTTTCGCGCGTGGGCGAAAGAGCTTTGCGACCAGTGGGAGGGCGCGGCGCACCTCTGCGCGGCACACACGGCGGCTCTGACACCAGGGCGTAACGGCGGTGAGCCCATTCGCGTACGTATCGAGCGGGCCCTTCAGAAGGCCGACAAGACGTTGCGCGCACACGAAGCGAAGCACGGATAAGGAAGGGAGCAGTACCGGATGACTTCACTCGAATGGCTTGCAGCCACCGCGCTCATGACGGCGCTCCTTTGGGTCCCGTATGTATTGCAGCGGATGCTCGCGCTTGGGGTCCTTGGCGCCCTCAAACCCGTTGGCCCCGACGAGATCGCGCAACAGGCGATCTGGGCGCAGCGTGCCCGGAACGCGCACTACAACGCGATCGAGAACCTCGCGGTGTTCGCCACCCTGGTGCTCGTGGCACAAGCGATGGGCAAGGCGGACGAGCCGCAAGTCGTTCTCGCGTCCCAGGTCTACTTCTGGGCGCGGCTGGTTCACTTCCCTGCGTTGACGTTTGGCATGACCGGGGTCCGTACGACTGCGTTCTTGGTGGCTTTCGGGGCTCAGGTCGCGGTTGCGCTGCGCATCTTCGGGCTCTGACGTCAGCGGTTTTTCCGCTTGCCGCCGAGATGAAACGAGACGCCCGCGTCGACGGTGAGCGATCCCACGATCCGGTCGTCGAAGATCCAATCGGATCGCGCGACCACGAATGGCTGCACGGCCCCCCCGAAGTCCGGCGTCCAGCCGAGCTTGGTCGAGATCCCGACGCGCGTCGGCCTCGGATCGACGAGCGGAACGTAGGCCCCAAGCCCGAGACTCATGAGAAACCAACCGAAGAGGCGGTTTTCCACGAAGAGTCCAGGCGTGATGTAGCGCCGCTCGGCCCGGGCGTCGGTCTGAAGGTATGCCACGTCGACCCCGAAGCTTTGGGTCGCGTTGGCCGGGAGCATCAGTTGAACGCCGGCGACGGCCGCGAGGGAGACACCATCGCCCGGCTTGGCGCGACTGGCGAATCCGACCCCGCCATGCACCCGAAGACGCAGCGGGTAGACGAAGATCGGGGCGAGCTCTTTGGGTTCGACCTCCGCGTCAGCGCCCGGCGGCGCATCGGTGCCCGCGTCTACCGCGGTCGGCCAGGCGAGCGCGACAAAGACGCAGTAGAGCAGCATGCAGGTGCGCATGGACGGGTACCTCCAGGCAGCGCCATCAAGGCGCCCCCACGAAAAGATGGAAAGAAAGGCTCGCGGCCCGCTTGGAGCACTCGGTTTCCGAGCTTCTTCTCAGGTCTAAAGCTCAGCTAGACACCGTCAAGTTCGGTTGGCGCACCTATACTCCCGCGATGAAGCCTACTCCCGCGATGAAGCCGAAGATCCGTGCGCTCCGCCCCGACGACCGAACCACCTGGCAGACGCTGTGGACAGGCTATCTCGACTTCTACCGCGTCACCCTGCCCCCCGAGGTCACGAACGGGACTTGGGACCGGCTTGTCGATGCCGAGGTCGACATTCACGGGCTCGTGGCGGAGGGGCCCGCGACCGGACAGGTCGTGGGCATCGTCCACTTCCTGTTCCACCCAGTGACCTGGTCCGCCGCCCCTCGGTGCTACCTCGAAGACCTCTTCGTGAGCGACCAAGCGCGCCGGACCGGTGCTGGGCGCGCCTTGATCGAAGCGGTCTACGATGCCGCCGACGCGCGACAGGCCGACCAGGTCTACTGGTTGACCGAGGAAGGCAACCACGTGGCCAGAAGGCTCTACGACCAGGTCGGGCAACACACGCCGTTCATCAAATATCGCCGTTAAAACAACACTTTGGCGCCAAAAAGAAGAGACCGCCTCTCCTTTTGACCAGTATGTACAACGGCCGCCACCGGTGAGAACATCCCGGCGCGTCCGGCGAGCGAAGCTGGGCGCAGGCAAGGAGTACCGGATGTCGTTAGGAAGCAAGGTTGCCGCGGAGTTCGTCGGGACGTTCTGGCTGGTGTTTGGTGGGTGTGGAAGCGCGGTCTTGGCGGCGGCGTTCCCCGAACTCGGGATCGGGTTCTTGGGGGTGTCGTTTGCGTTCGGCCTGTCGCTCCTGACCATGGTCTATGCCATCGGGCACATCTCGGGCTGTCACGTCAATCCCGCCGTGTCGGTCGGGCTGCTCCTCGGACGGAGGTTTCCCGCATCAGAGCTGTTGCCCTACGTGATCGCGCAAGTCCTCGGAGCCTTGGCGGCGGCCGGGGTCCTGTACCTGGTCGCCTCTGGCAAGCCCGGGTTCGAGGTCGGAGGCTTTGCGTCGAACGGTTACGGCGAGCACTCCCCGGGCGGCTATCCGATGATGTCGGCGCTCGTGGCCGAGATCGTGCTCACGTTCATCTTCTTGTTCGTGATCCTCGGCGCGACCGACAAGCGTGCGCCTGCGGGCATTGCTCCCATCGCCATCGGGCTGGCGTTGATCGTCATTCATCTGGTTGGCATTCCGGTCGACAACCTCTCGGTGAATCCGGCACGAAGTACCGGGCCTGCCGTCGTGGCCGGAGGCTGGGCGCTCCAGCAGCTCTGGCTCTTTTGGGTTGCGCCGATCGTCGGTGGCGCGCTGGCTGGCATCGTGTACCCGATGGTCGCCGGCGATGGCTGACTGGCGGTCGCAGAGGCTCGCTAGTTGACGCGCAGCAGGAGGAAGCGGCCGCCATTCGACAAAGCGCCACCGTAGCCTCCAGACACCACGGGAATCGCGGAAAAGCCGAAGCCGCCCTCCGCCCGGGCGACTTCGCGCCCGTCAGAAAGGGCGAGCGCCAGGAGCGAACCTTGGGTTTCCCCGTAGAGTACGGTCCCACGTTCGGTCACCACCGGAGGGGTCGGCGCGCCGCGTTCCGGCGTTTTCTCCCAGAGCACTTCGCGAGAACGGAGGTCCATCATCAGGACGCCCCGACGGGCTGACGCGATCACCAACGTGCGACCCGCGACCGCTAGCCCGGTGACGGCGGTGAGTTTCGGGTCGCGCCACTCGAGCGTCCCGCTGACGGCATCGAGTGCATAGAGCCCCGCTGTAAACGACGCGATGAACAGGGTCCCTTCGTAGAGCACTGGCGTGGTGTCGATGTCGAGGAAGCGCGGGAGGTTCCCGGGCCGAATCGGGACATCGGTCGCCGTTTCGATCTCCCACAGGACGCTGCCGTCGAGTGGATCGATCGCGGATACGGCGCCGTCGGTGAACGCCGCGTAGAGGCGCCCTTCTGCCAGCAGAAGCCCAGCGTGCCCGCCGATCGTGATCTCTTCGACGAGCTCTTTTTCGTACGTCCACAAGACGGTTCCGTCTTTGCGAGAGAGCGCGGTCACGACGTCGTTCTCGCCGACGACGTAAAGCGCATCCTGCGTGAGAACCGGCTGGTTGCGAAGCGCACCCGACAGCGGCGCCAGCCACAATAGGTTCCCGTCGGCATCGAGCGCGTGAATGTCTCCGTCGAGCGCAGGGAGGTAGATCTCGCCCGTCAGCGTGTCGATGGCGGGTTGGGACTCGATCTGCGCCAAGGCGTCGTAGAGCCACAGTCGGCGACCATCGATGCGGAACGCGAAGAAGTTCCCGTCGGAGGTTCCGATGTAGACCCGCTGGCGCCGCGGATCAAACGCCGCGGACGCGAGCTCCACCGGGATGTATCTGGCCTCGGTCCGGTCGGTGAGTTGCCGCGACCACCGCACGTCGAAACCGCCCTCACCCGGTGGCGCGTAGTCGTCGCCCTCTTGGACCCAGCCGAACGTATCCGCCTTCGTGACCTTCCCCGCGTTGCCGCAGCCACTCACCAGCCACGGGAGCAAGAGCGCGATGGTCGCCACTCGCGAGGTCATGTCGGCCATGCCTTAGGGGGCGGCCTGGCCCTGCTGTGCGCGCACCATGTCCTGAAGCTGCTCCTCGAGGGCTCGGATGTCCGGACCCGTGTTCGGTGCGAGCGTGGGGTCGATCAGCGCGAGCCGGGCTTCGGCTTGGGAGCGCGTGAACGGGAGCGCAGGCCCACCTGGGCGGCGGAGCTCGCTCGTTACGGCTTGAAGCTTCAGCTTGGCCTCGTCGGTGCGCCCCTGGGCCATGAGGATCCGGCCCTGGTGGTAAGAGGCGATGGGCGCCACCTCCTTGCTCAGCTCACGTAGGGCGTCGAGTTGGGCGAGTGCTTCGTCGTAGGCCTCTTCGGCTTCGTAGGTGTAGGCGATCCCCTCGATGGCGACCCACTGCAGGGTTTCTTCGTCGGTACCCTCGAGAGCCTTCATGTACGATGCCCGGGCGGCGGCGTGATCGCCTTGGCCGTAGAGCGCGCGCCCCTGGCCGATGAGCGCCCAGGTGGCGGCGGGCGTCCCTTCGTGGTCGCTCGCGACAGCGGCGTAGGACTTGGCGAGCTCGGCGTCGTCGTAGATGTTGGCGTCGAGGACCGATGCGAGCTGGCTTCCGGCCGCTTCGTTCTGGTTTCGGTCGACGGTCGACCACCCGATCCCGATTGCGGCGACGATCAGCAGCCCGGCCACCGCCAAGCCGATCGTCTTGAGGTTGTCCTCGAGCCAGTCTTTGGCCACCGCGGCTTGGGCGAGCGCCTTGTCTTCGACCATCTCGGCCTGCCGGCCGCGCTCGGCCGCTTTGCGCGCCGACTTCGCGGCGCGTGTCGCCGCGAGCCGTTGGCCCGGCGAAAGCCGTGCTTCTTTTTCGTTTTCGGCAGAATCGTTAGCCAAGGTTTCCTCCAAGAACCTGGAAATCCAGGCAAATCGGGTCGGGACTATACACGTGGGCCGTAGCCAGTCAACGTAGCCTCGCGTGTGGCGCAAAGCCCGTGCTACAGGGCTTTTCGTGCGGATCCTCGCATGGCTTGGCCTGGCGCTGATCGGTTGGGTTGCGGCGCCTTCCGAAGCGCGCGCCTACGAGCGTCAGCTCACCGTGGCGGCGGAAGTCGGCTGGGCGGGGATTCCCAACTCCAACAACCTCCCCCTCAACGGCGTGAACGCCGGCGTCACCGTCGGGTATGGCATCAACGACGCGTGGGGGGTCCGTGGCTTGGGGAACTTCAACTTGCTATTCGACGACCGCCGACTCCGAACAGGCATCATCGGTGCCGAGGCGATCTACCTTCTCGACATCGTGCGTTTCGTGCCGATCTTCGGGTTCGGCCTCGACGCCATGGTGAGCGGGTTCGACGACCGGAAGCGCGGGGACTTCGCGATGCACGCCCTCCTCGGTGTCGACTTTCTGATCAACCCGCGTTGGCTCGTCGGCGCGGACGCCCGCGTCTTTTGGGTGACCACCAATGGGAGGAGTTTCCTCGACGCCCTGTTCTTCACGGCCGGCGTCCGGGTTGGGGTCAGGTTCGACGTCCGTTGAGACGTGACGTCGAAGGACGGCGAGACGCGCCGGGCCGATCCCCAGGATCTGAAGGAGTTGGTCGTCACCTCCGAACGGACCGTGGGCCGTGCGGTGCGCCACGATGCGCGATGCCAGCGTGGGGCCGATGCCGGGGAGCCGCTCGAGGTCTTCGACCGAGGCTCGGTTGAGGTCGACGAGCCGCTTCGGGGCTGGGCTCGTGCGGCCGGGGTCGTGCAGGGTTGCTCGCCGGGTCGGTGACGTGGTGCTGGAAGGGGCGGTCGGCCGCGGCGGCACGAACAAGGGGCGGGCCGATGCCACGGTGACGAGGCTCAGCAACAGGACCACGAGGGCCCCGGCTTGGACAGGGCTTGCGGGTGCGCGGCGATCGATGGCTTCCTATCGGTCGTGATCGTTGGCCGTTGCGCGCCCCAACCGTAGCCGCTGCTCGATCCGGGCGATCCCGTCCCGTGAGCGCTAGGCGCCCTTCGGCGCGCCAAGCTCGAACCCGTCATGGAGGACGACGACCGCGCGGTCGGCGTGCTCGGCCTCGATAAGGCACGAGGTCTTGATCTCGCTGGTGCTGATCGCCTGAATGTTGATGTCGTTGTCGGCGAGGAGCCGAAACATGCGTGCTGCGATCCCGGCGTGGTTGCGCATGCCGACACCCACGATCGAGACTTTGGCGACCTCGTCATCGCGGGCGACCCCCTCGGCATCCACGCTCTCGACCAGCGTCTTGGCCACCTCTTCGGCGCGGTCGGAGTCCTCCCGGCTCACGGTGAACGTGAGATCGGTGTGGCCGGCTTTGGACACGTTCTGAATGATCATGTCGACCGAAATGTTGGCTTCGGCGAGTGGCTCAAAGACGCTTGCGACCACGCCGGGGTGGTCTGGAAGCGCGCGGACGGTGAGCTTCACCGTCTTCTTGTCGGCCGCGACGCCCGCGACGACGACCTTTTCGAGCAAGTGTTCTTCGTCGGTCACGATCGTTCCCTCCGATTTCGAGAAACTCGAGCGCACGTGCAACCGCATGCCGTGCTTCATCGCAAGTTCCACCGAACGTATTTGTAGGACTTTGGCTCCGAGCGAGGAGAGCTCGAGCATCTCCTCGTAGCTGATGCGGTCGATCTTCTGTGCGTTGGGGCAGACGCTTGGATCCGTGGTGTACACCCCGTCGACGTCGGTGCAGATCTCGCACACGTCGGCTCCGACCGCCGCCGCCACCGCCACGGCCGACGTGTCCGAGCCGCCACGGCCGAGGGTCGTGATGTTGCCGTAGGCGTCGGTCCCCTGGAACCCCGCGACGACGAGCACCTGGCCGGTGTCGAGCGTCGACTTGAGCCCGCTCCCGTCGATCGTGCGGATTCGGGCCTTGGTATGCACACTGTCGGTCAGGATCCGAGCTTGGTGGCCGAGCATCGACCGCGCAGGGACGCCGATCTGATTGAGCTGGATCGAGAGGAGCGCCGCACTCACTTGTTCGCCGCTCGAGACCAACACGTCCATCTCACGCGCGGCCGGCCGCTCGGCGAGTTCCCACCCGAGACTCAAGAGCTTGTCGGTTTCCCCGGCCATGGCGCTGACCACCACGATGACCTGGTGGCCCTCGCGGTAAGTCTCCGCGACGCGCTCCGCCACGTTGCGGATTCGGTCGAGCGAACCGACGCTCGTGCCACCGTATTTCTGAACGACCAGGCTCATGGGCGGCGAAGGATAGCGGTGCGAGGGTCGCGGGCAACCGCGAAATGACGCGGGTCGCGGGGCCCTAGGCGTCGGTTCGTTCGACCCCGGGCAACTCGAGGATCAGGTCCTTTCCATAGGCGCTCGACGGCGTTTGGAAGCCCGGCGTGATGAGGCCTTGGGTGACCTTGACGGCGATCGCGAGCGCCATCTTCGCGGTGAGTGTGTAGCCTTCTGGGGTCTTCAGTCGCGAGACGACTTTGGCGCCACCGGGGCCGATGGCTTCGCCCCAAAGTTCCATGAACGCCCGGGCCCGCGCCTCGTCGTCCGGCCCGGGCGGCGCGGCGTCGATGCGTTTCTTGATCAGTCGCTGCACAGGCCCTGTGGCGAGCAGTGGCAGAAGAGGTCGGATCAACCGTAGGGTTTTGGCCGCTCGGGCGGGCGCCTCCGTGTAGACCTTGATGTTCGGGATGGCCGTGCTCTTGTAGGCCGTCACGACGTCGCCCCAGGGGATCGTCATGCAGTGCGCAGGCTTGCCGTCACCAAAATCGATGTCGCGCGTCTCCCACGCCGTCGGGACAGGCTTGAGCGCTCCGTCTTCCCGAACGAGCCCACCCTGCGAGAAGTTCTCGGCCATGGTGGTGGCGGTGCCGTGAGAGACCCCGCCACCACGACCGCGAAACGCAAGCGCGAGGTGCGTTGCCTCAGGGCACCGCGCCTTGAGATGCGCCCCGAGACAATCCGACGGCACCACGTCGAAGCCGGTACCGGGGAGGAGCATGACGCCCGCCGCGGTCGCCCGGGCGTCCATCGCCCAAAGGCCCTCGAACACGTTCGCTTCGCCGGTGATGTCCGTGTAGTGCGTTCCGGTGTCGAGGCAGGCCTCGACCATCGCCTCGTACGTGTGTGCGAACGGTCCGGCGCAGTGGATCACCACATCCTTGTCGGCCAGCGCGTCTCGAATCGACGCCGGCTCCCCGAGATCGGCCGCGACCCAGGGTAGCCCGTATCTTTGCGCTTGTGCCTGCAGTCGCTCGGCGTTGCGACCGGACAGCACGACCTCCACGCCATCGTCCTTGGCGAACCGAGCGACGAGGTCGCCGCTGTATCCGTACGACCCGTAAACGAGAATCTTGGCGGTCATCGAGGCGGGTTGTAGCACCGGTGGGGCACAGGGACAGCGGCCCCCAAACGCGGTAAGTTCGAGGTCATGCGTCGAACCACGCGAGCCCGTACCATGCTCGGCGTGCTGCTCGCGGCCGTTGTCGGCGGTGCGGTGATCGGGCTTGGCCCCGAAACGGGCTTTGCGCCCGCGGTGGGTTCGCGGCTCGATGCCCAGGTCGCTGACGACCGGGCAGCCGAGCGTCGCGAGATGGTGATGTCGCAGATCGAATCGCGCGGCGTGACCAACCCTCGCGTCCTCGACGCGATGCGCTCGGTGCCGAGGCACAGGTTTGTGCCGCCGGCTCAGCAGGCCTTCGCCTACGCAGACCGGCCGCTGCCCATTGGCCACCAGCAGACGATCAGTCAGCCCTACATCGTCGCCCTCATGAGCGCCCTCGCGAACGTCGGTCCCGGAGACCGGGTGCTCGAGGTTGGGACCGGCTCGGGCTACCAAGCGGCCGTGCTCGCTCAGATGGGCGCCGACGTGTTCTCGATCGAGATCGTGGCAGCGCTCGGGGCCCGGGCCAAGGCGACCCTTCGTGCGCTCGGGTACGGCGGGCGCATTCGGCTTCGCATCGGAGACGGCTATGCCGGTTGGCCCGACAAGGCGCCCTTCGCCGCCATCGTGGTCACCGCGGCGCCGCCCTCGATTCCCGAACCGCTCAAGGCTCAGCTCGCGATCGGGGGCCGTTTGGTGATCCCCGTCGGGGACCGTCGGCAACGTCTCTTGGTGGTGACCCGTACACCGACCGGTTTCGAGGAGCGAACGGTGATCCCGGTCCGGTTCGTCCCGATGACCGGGAAGGCGCAAGACTTGTAAGCGCCCCCACAAATTGTGCGCAAACCGCCCACATCCCTAGGGTTAACGCGGAAGAAACCCGTCTCGGATTTGGGCTACCTATGATATCGTCGCCTCCCCTGGGTCCCCCGCCTGCGTGCCCGTTTGGCAGGTCCCACTCCTAAAGGAAGCGCGATGTTCTCAAGCTCTATGCGTAGCCATCTCGGCTGGTGTTTGGCCGTGACCCTGTTCGCGGTCGGATGCGCCTCGAACGGCGAGCCCTCCGGCTCTCTTGGATTGGACCTGGTCCTCGAAGACGGCGCGGCCATCGACCAAGTGGACTGGGAGATCACCGGCGGCGACATGGCCCCGATGAGCGGGGTCATCGATACGAGCGCGCCCGGCTCCACGGCCTCGGTCGAGGTCTTCGGCATCCCGGCCGGGGACGACTACACGATCACGCTCTCGGCCGAGTCGACCGATGGATCCACCACGTGCGAGGGCACCGCACCGTTTGAGATCGCAGTCGGCCAAACCACCGAGGTGCACGTCATGCTGCGATGCAAGACCGAGAACGACGCCGGAGCCGTTCGGGTCGATGCGTGGATCAATGTCTGCGCCCAGCTGACCAAGGTCGTGATCTCGCCCCTGCAGACGTCGGTCGGAAGCCAGATCGACGTGCACGCAGCAGCCGAGGATCACGACGGCGACCCGATCATGTACTTGTGGACCGGGACCGGCGGATCGTTCGACAACCCCATCGCTCCGAACACGCAATACACCTGCGAACAAGAAGGCACGCAGTTCATCACCATCACCGTCTCCGATGACGGGTTTCAACACTGCATGGACGGCTGGACCACAGAGGTTCACTGCGTGAGCGGTGGCGGAACCGGCGGCGTGGGCGGCACGGGTGCCGTCGGCGGCGCTGGCGGTATCGGCGGCATGGGCGGCGCTGGTGGCGTCGGTGGCATGGCTGGCGCTGGCGGCGTGGGTGGCGTTGGCGGCATGGGTGGCGCTGGTGGCGTTGGCGGCATGGCTGGTGCTGGTGGCGTTGGCGGCATGGCTGGTGCTGGCGGCGTTGGTGGCATGGCCGGTGCTGGTGGCGTTGGCGGCGTCGGTGGTGCCGGTGGCGTTGGCGGCGTGGGTGGTGCTGGCGGCGTGGGCGGCATGGCTGGTGCTGGTGGCGTCGGCGGCGTGGGTGGTGTTGGCGGCGTCGGTGGCGTCGGTGGTGTTGGCGGCGTCGGTGGCGTCGGTGGTGTTGGCGGCGTTGGCGGCATGGGTGGTGCCGGCGGCTCCGGCGGCAGCGCGTGCATTCCCGACGGCGACGCGCGGTTCGCCGGTCCGGTCACCAACCGCCCGTGTGGCGCATCGCAGTGCGGACGCCTCGAAGTGTGTGTCGCAGGGGCCTGTCAGCCCTCGCGCCTCGTCTTCGTGACCAGCACGACTTACGACGCCGGGCTCAATGGGCCCCGCGGTGCCGATCAGCTGTGTGCCGACATTGCGGCGGGTGCAGGCCTCGGTGGGTACTGGTTCTCGTGGACCTCCGACATCTGCACGTCTCCGCTCAAGCGGTTCGAAAAGAGCATGATCCCCTACCGAATGTTCGAAGGCTCCCAGCTGTCGTCCGGTTGGGACGACCTGACCAACGACCTGGTCAATCTCGACCGTGACTTCAACTTGAACGAAATAGGTGTGGAAGTCGGTCGTACGGATTTCCCCGGTCTCGGGTGTCCACCGCAGGTGATGACCAACAGCCCGCCCGGTTGCTGGGTTTGGACCAACACCGAAGCTGACGGGACCGTCCCGATCCAGTCGAACAACTGCCTCGGCCTCACGTCGAACGACAGCATCAACGGCCCTGCCTTGGTCGGAAAGACAGAGAGCACGCTACCGCTGTGGACCGAAGGCGCGACGCGCACGTGCGGTCAAGACGGCGGCCGTCTCTACTGCTTCGAGCAAATCGACCAAGACCCCGACCCGTTCTTCCCCTAGGAGGAGGAAGCGGTTGTTACGGCAACACCAATTTCCTCGGCGTGCTGCGTCTCTCGCGGAGAAGGTTCAGCGTTCTTCGCTGCGGCACCGAACTGGTTTCCCTTCAGACCCTTTCCACGGCCTTCCTGGTTTGGTGTATTCACCGATGCCGCCGGGCGCGTAGTCGTCGAGACCGAGAACGGGAAGCCGCCAACGTTTCGGACGCCCGTTCGGATGGTGGACGGAACAACGGTCCGTGCACGTCTCGGAGACTGGCCCGGGTGGCTGAGTCTGCGGGGCCTGTGACCTAGTGTTGATTTCGTTGGCCGAGTTCTTCGTTGACTGACCGAAATGCGGCCGAGTCACTGGTATCTGAGCCACAAGAAGGCTACGTACATCGCGACGAGCGGTAGGTACAGAAGTCTGTGCCCAAGGGAGTTCTGAAGCCCGCGCTTTTGTATCCATAAGGTGAGTGCGAAGGCCCAACAGACCGAAGCATAGGCGAGCATGCTAGGGCTGAATCGGAAGAATGCGGGAAGAAGAAGCGCTGCCGTCCCCGCGACCAGCGAGCCCCAAAGTAGTAGCGATAGGGCTATGTCATTCACCAGTCGCCTCATACGCGCGCCCGCCACATGACCCCTGGCCAAAGAGACCAAGGTTGCCTCCGTACACGAACACTATTGGACTCCTCCGAGACCCGCCGACATCGAACCCTTGCAGCGGGCGACCGTTGGGCGTCGTGCCGAATCGATGGTCACGACCGACCTACCTCGCCAAACTTGCGCGCGACTGTTGCCGAATCCGAGCCGCAGCGCGGGCGGCCACTTGGATGGTCGTTCGCCGGCGATACGCCTCGCTATGTCCGACATGCTTTCACCGCCACACGTAATCACGCCCAACCAACTAATGGCCCGAACGGCTGGGGAGAATTCTTCGCCTTGAGCACTCATTCTGCCTCACTGTTGCCGGGCTCCCCTCCACCCCGCAAGCACCCTACTCCTCGTCCGACTCGTCGGGCGCCTCTGGGGCCGGTTCCGGCTTGGGCTTCGACGGTCGTTCGACTTCGCCGTACTCGTCGACGAGCTTCTTCTCGAGCTTGTCGAGGAGCATGCGTTCGATGTAGCTCGGCATGGCGGGGATCTGGATCGCCACGCGAACTGCATCTCGCCCGCGGTCCTTGATGCGGATCAGTTCGATGCTCCCTGGGTAGCTGCGCCCGTCGTCTTTGTAGTCGAACAGGAGGTAGCCGATCCCCTCGTCGCGATCTCGGATCGGATAGCCCTGGTCGACTCGGATCAACCGTACGGCGGCCCGCCACACCTGCTCATAGCGGTGTAAATAGTCGTCGCTCTTCTTGGCTTGCCCGACGGCCGGCCAACAGAGCGAGGCCACGACGACAATGAGGGCCCAGGGCTTCACAGGCCGGACGCTACCGAAGCCCGGGCAGACGACCAAGAAACGGACGAACCCGATCAGCCTTGTTCGCGGACCGCGTCGTCGATGAGCGGCAGCAGGCGGTCTCGCGTATTGAGCGAGGGGTCGTCGAGCACGCGTTCGAGCAGGTTTCGAAGGACCTGACCGACGATGGGCCCCGCCTGGCCGTCGAGTGCCTGGATCACATCGTGCCCATTGACCGCCAAGTCGCTCGTGGTGAGCGCGGTGCCTCGCTCGACCTCTTCGTCGATGCGCCCGCGGAGCTCGGCCAGCGCCGCCAGTTCTTCGCTCACGTCCCGGCCCTTGCCGAGGGCGTCGGCGTGCCCGAGGCGCAACAAGGCGTCGACGCGATCACGACCGACGCGTTTGATGAAGCGGCGCACCGCGGCGTCCGACCAATCGGGCGCGTAGCAAATCAGGTGGTGGCGGATGAGCGCCACGATGGTCTCGCGTTCCTCGTTCGAAAACTTGTACGCGCGCAGCCAGTTGTCGGCCATGTCCGCGCCCACGCGTTCGTGGTTGTAGAACGTCCAGTCGCCGGTCTTGTGGGAGTGGGCCCGCGTTCTTGGCTTCGCGACGTCGTGCAACAGCGCCGCCATGCGCTCGACTGGGCCGCCCGTCGACTCGTCGAGCACGCGCATCGTGTGGTTCCACACGTCGTAGGCATGCCACTTGTTCTGCTCGCACCCGACCTGCTCGAGGAGTGCCGGATACGTCACCTCGAGGATCCCGGTGCGGCGCATCACGTCGAATGCCCGCGACGGCGCGGTGGCCTTCATGGTCTTGATCCACTCTTCGCGAACCCGTTCGGGGCTCACCTTCCGAAAGGTGTCGAGGGCTCCCCGAAACGCGGCTTCGGTCTCCGATTCGAGCTCGAACTCGAGGGTGGCGACGAAGCGCGCTCCCCGGAGGATGCGGAGGCCGTCTTCCTGAAAGCGTTCGTTGGGCGCACCGACCGCCCTGAGCCGTTTGGCCTCCATGTCGGCAAGCCCGCCGAACGGGTCGACGACCCGGTCCTCCACGGGATCGTAGGCAATCGCGTTCACCGTGAAGTCCCGACGCGCGAGGTCGCGGTCGATGTCGCTGACGAACACGACCTCGTCAGGCCGGCGCCCGTCGCTGTAGGCCCCCTCCCCGCGAAGGGTGGTCACCTCGTAGCCCTGCCCCTTCCAAAGGACGGTGACCGTCCCGTGCGCGATCCCGGTCGGGATCACCCGCTTGAACGTCTGCTGTACCTTTTCGGGCCGCGCGGACGTCGCGATATCCCAGTCGTTGGCCTGCTTCCCGAGCAACGTGTCCCGGACGCAGCCCCCGACCACCCACGCGCGCTCCCCCGCCTTGCGGAGCTCTTGGCAGATCTCGAGCACCGGCCGCGTGATTTGGGGTCCGAGAATGCGGCTTGGCACGCTGCTTCGATAACCTTAGGGTCGCTGAGGCGCAATATTCATCGCCCAATTCGGTAGGTCACGCCGCAGCGCAGCCCGCGAGATTGACCGGCCAAAAAAGGCCGCTCCAGCGCGGATTAGGGTCTAGTATCCCACCGCGGGCTCGAGTGGGAGGTCGCCTCGGAGCGCGTTGGGAATGCCAGGGCCCGCATGGAGGTTCCGCCAGTAATGACAGTGAGACCGTGTCTCTTTCCAACGCCTCCACCAGGGAGGGCACTGGGGCGCCTCGTGGCGGCGACGGAAACGTTGCTCAGGTTCGACGAAGTGCGTTCGGTCCTCACGCGGCACCTGCCGACCTACATCGTCGACCCCGGCCGCGTCGCGTACGTTCGGCATCCTTTGTTGCCTGACCCTGGGCCCATTCGGTCTTTGTTTCAGCGCGTCTGTGCGAACAGCGCCGAGCCAGTCGACGTGGGCTCCGTGGGCAAGAACGTCCGCATCCGTATCGAGGGAAGCCAGAGCACATTTCGCCTGGTGGCTCTCGTCGAGGGGTACGACGACGGGGCTACGATCCTGCTGGCTGTCGATGACATGTTTGGACTTCGGACCGTGACGGAGTCCGAAGCCTCGGAGCGGGATGGGGTGTTGCAGCTCTTCGGGGGCGCGAACGGGGCCGTTGCCCTGACCGAGGCGCAGATGCGCGCGCAGGTTGGACAGACGCTGTGCCGCGGCGGCAACGCCATCGTTCGGCTGGGCGTCGAGAAGTACGTCCATGGCGAGTGGGTACTGAACACCAACGGCGACTGTGCCGACCGGTCGAAAGGGTTCGGGCACCGAGCCGACTGGGCCCCTTGCGGTGTGGCGAAGTCGGCCCAAGAGACCGGAAAGCCCTCGAGTCCCCGTTTTCTGCCGTATTCGTAGGGAAGACTACCGGGATCTCGCGGGTTCAGTATTGACAAGGACCACGTTGGCCCTGTGGGATAACACGGCTACACTCGCCCCTCGTCCATTCGCTGCTTTCCCCCCTTGATTCGACTCCCCCTCCTGTGCGCAAAAACCCTATGAGAAGACTCTGGAAGCCCCTCCTTGGATTGGTGGTCGTCCTCGCCGCGTTCACCATCTCCTTTGGCTGGCCGCGCGAAAACGGCCTTCAAATCGACATCGACACGTCGCCTCGGGCCCGGGCCGCGAGGGAACAGACGCCGTGGGACCTGACCAAGCTCAAGGTCATGAACCGGGCGATTCTCGAGGTCAACGAGCACTACGTCGACCCGACGCGGGTCGATCATCAACGCATGATGCTCGCCGGTCTCAACGCGATCCAGCGAAGCGTGGCGCCCGTACTCGTCCACTATGAGGACGGCGCGGACAGCCTGACCGTCCAGGTGCACAGCGACGAAGACGAGTTCGTGATTTCCGACGTGACCAGCCCGTGGGAGCTTGCGGGCCGGTTCCGCGATGTTTTCTCGTTTCTCCAGGAGCGCCTCCAAGACGAGGAAGATCTCGACCTTCGAGACGTCGAGTATGCGGCGGTCAATGGCATGCTGCGCACCCTCGACCCGCACACCGTCTTGCTCACCCCCAAGGTGTTCGAGGAGATGCAGACGAGCACCCGCGGTGAGTTCGGCGGGCTCGGCATCGTGATCTCGATCCGTGACGGGCACCTCACCGTCATTCGCCCGATGCCCGGCACTCCGGCGTTCAAGGCAGGCCTCGAACGCGGCGACCGCATCG
This sequence comes from Myxococcota bacterium, assembly GCA_039028875.1. GTDB lineage: Bacteria > Myxococcota_A > Polyangia > Polyangiales > Houyiibacteriaceae > SG8-38. Next base: position 16,581 of record JBCCHE010000044.1, read on the forward strand.
TCAAGATCAACGACGAATCGACGCTGAACATGCCCCTCCAAGAGGCGGTCGACCGCCTTCGTGGGACGCCCGGATCCAAGGTTACGGTGTTCGTGACCCGCAAGAACAAGTCCGGCGCCTGGGGCAAGGCCCGGCGCGTCGAGCTGACTCGCGCCGTGATTCACATCGAGTCGGTCGAGCACCGCATGCTTCGCGACGGGGTCGGCTACATCAAGATCAACAACTTCCAAGGCAACACCGAAAAAGACCTCCGCCGCAGTCTGGCTGACCTTCGCAAGAAGAAGATGACCGGCTTGGTGCTCGACCTCCGGGGCAACCCCGGCGGGCTGCTCGATCAAGCCGTCCAGGTCGCCGACACCTTCCTCGATGGTGGCCCCATCGTCACCACGTCGTCCCAAGACCCGCAGCAGCGCGAAGAGAAGTTCGCGCGTGAGGGCGGGACCGAACCGGACTACCCCATGGTCGTCTTGATCAACGGCGGTAGCGCGTCCGCGAGCGAGATTGTCGCCGGCGCCCTGAAGAACCACGACCGCGCGCTGATCATCGGCGAACAGAGCTTTGGGAAGGGCTCGGTCCAGGTGCTCTACAACTTCCAGGATGGGTCGGCGCTCAAGTTGACGGTGGCCCAGTACCTCACGCCGGGCGAGCTCTCGATTCAGGGCGTCGGGATCGTTCCCGACATCGCCATCAGCCCGATGACCGTCGACAAAGAAGACATGGACCTCAAGGTCGACCAGATCTTCATGCGCGAGAGCGAGCTCCCATCTCATCTCACGCACGAGAGCGCGAGCGACTCGCAACGTCCCTCGGTGGTGCTCGGGTACTATCTCAACAGCGAGCTTCGTCAGCGCCTCCTCGAAGCGGAGCCCAACGAAGAGGAGAACAAGGACCAGGAGAACTTCCTGATCCGGTTCTCGCGCAACCTCGTGGCCAATGCGAAGTCGTCGCGGCGCCCGCAGATGCTGCGATCGGCACAGGCGGTCATCGAGCGGATCCAAAAACAAGAGGACGAAAAGGTGGCCCGGGAGCTCAAGAAGCTCGGCGTCGATTGGGGCGTGGGTCCAGACCGGGGCGCGAGCGACGTCAAGGTCACCGCGCGCACCAGCGTCGGAGCCGACGAGGCGAAAGCCGGAGAACCGCTCGACTTGGAGGTCCAAGTGACGAACGAGGGCCAGCACCCCCTCTACCAACTTCGCGCCGTGACGCGGAGCGACAACCGCCTCTTCGAAGGCCGCGAGTTGGTGTTCGGCAAACTGATGCCCGGAGAGACGCGGAGCTGGACCACGACGCTGGGCGTTTGCCGGATGGAAGACGAGCAGCGCGTGTGCCGCATTCCGCGTGACCTCGCCGACCGCGCTGATGGCATCACCGTCGAGTTCGAAGAGGCACACGGACACGTGCCGGACCCCGTCGAAGTGAGGACCGTGATTCACGCGCTCCCCGAGCCCCGGTTCGCGTACGGGATCCAAGTGGCTGACAACGTCAACGGCAATGGAGACGGCTTGGTGCAACGGGGTGAGCAAGTGACCGTGTACCTCACGGTGAAGAATCTCGGCCCGGGCAAGACGTTCGAGGTGCAGGCCAATCTCTCGAATCGCAGTGGCCGCGGCGTGCTTCTGCACAACGGCCGCTTTCAGACCAACGATCTGGAGCCTGGCGCGGAGTGGACGGTGCCCTTCACGTTCCAGGTGCTTCCCGACTTCGAGGGCGACGAGGCCAAGCTCGAAGTGGCGGTCGTCGATACCGATCTCCGGGTCTTCGCCACCGAGAAGATTTTGGTTCCGGTCAGTGCCGAGTCGCTACCCATCCGGAAGCTCAACCCCAAGCGCGTGGTCGAGCTCGAGCCTGGTGTCGAAGTCCGCGAGTCCCCGACCGACGGCTCCAACGTCGTCGCGCGGCTCGAAGCGCCCGCGAAGCTCTTGGAGACGGCGACCGGGCCCAATGGCTACGTGAGGGTCAACCTCGGCGGCGGCCGACCTGGCTGGGTACGCGGCAGCGACGTCTCGCGCGCCAAGGGGCAAGCGACCGCATCGCCTGCCATCGCTTGGTCCACGCAGAGCGCGGCGCCGGAGCTCGAGATCGTTGGGCTCGACACGTTCGTGACGCAGGACGACGAGTTTCGGATTCAAGGCAAGGCGCGCGACATCAATCGCGTCCGTGACCTCTACATCTTCTCGGGTGGCCGCAAGGTTTACTACGAGTCGAACGAGAACAGCACCACGCCCAACGTGCTTGCGTTCGATGCGAAGATTCCGCTCCAGCCCGGCCTCAACAACGTGATGATCGTGGCACGGGAAGACAGCGACTCAGAGGCGCGTCACTACTTTACCGTGAGGCGTGACGCCGCCGATGGAACCCTGATGGAGACTCCGAAGCGCGACGACGTCCTGTTCGGCAACGGGCACTAAAAGAGCGTCGCTCACGAACGGCTCGGTCGGTCTTCGGGCGACATGTCACGATCTGCGCCCGTCCCCTCACGCTCGAAGATGCGCTGCATCTCCTCGGTTCGCGGACGGCGCATCTCGCACCATCTCGCCCAAAGCCCTCGGTCGCCATTCGTGAGCGACGCTCTGGAGCTTGCTCACGAACGGCTCGGTCGGTCTTCGGGCGACATGTCACGATCTGCGCCCGCCCCTCACGCTCGAAGATGCGCTGCATCTCCTCGGTTCACGTCTTGAGGCGGCGAGGCGCGGCCGATCAGCGGCTTACCTCCTCGCGGCTCCGCTGCGAAATACGGAGGTATTCCTCGCTGCGCCACTGTGGGGGCGCTCGCTGCTCGACCCCGCCTCGCCACCTCAAGAGGCCTGTCGTCGGGATTCGGGAGGCCGATCAGCGGCTTACCTCCTGGCGGCTCCGCTGCGAAATACGGAGGTATTCCTCGCTGCGCCGTTGTGGGGGCGCTCGCTGCTCCGGGCGTAGGATCCGGCCGTGCTTACTTGGCCGAGAAGAGGGGGGCGAAGCGGGCGGCGCCGTTGGGCATGGCGCCGCCACTTCGGAGGTAGCGCCACAGCGCGGGCGCGGCCTCGTCGATCGCTTGGGCGAGAGGCACCTCGGTGCGGCCGTCGAAAGTGAAGTTCTCAAGAGATTCGATGGATACCGACACGGAATCGTGGCCGGTCTGGGTGATTCGCATGACCTCGGGCGCGAGACCGAACGACGGGTGAACCAAGCAGACTTCGCTCCCGGATGGTCCGACCGTGAGCGTGGCGGTCGTGGGTCCGTCGGCGGCGAGGCTCCGCATCAGGGCGACGAGCTCCGCGGCTACCTCTGCATCCTCCTCGAGGGCCAGTAAGAGCCCTAGCCCTCCGGTCGGGTTGGGCACGTCCTGCGCGATGGCGCGGGCGAGACGCCGGCGGTCGGGTGCGGACAGCGTTGTGTACGTGAATGCCAGGCCGTCGAGGGCGTCGTCGTCCTCGTCCAGCCTCTCCAGAAAAGACACGAATTCTCCGCGTCGGGGACGGTCAGCGCGGGCGATCCCTGGGCCTCGATCGGTCGACACAACGCTGCCTATACCCTGGCGATCATGGAGATACGAGCGTTTTCTAGATGTATGTATATGTATTCCACTTGACTTCATTCACCCACCTGGCTAAAGAAAATCCGTTCAGCGAGGGAGGATTCGAATGGAACCAGGCACGCGCCTCGACGACGAGCACCACAAGCTGGTCCATGGGTTGGCCTCCAAGCTTCGCCGAGAGCTGTCGCTTGCTGGCGAAATCGGCGATCTGATTTCGTTTGGCTACGGTGGTCTGCTCGAAGCGGAGCAGCGATTCGACGCAGCCCGTGGCGTTCGGTTCAAGACCTACGCCTACCATCGGGTCCGTGGCGCCATGCTCGACGGCATCCGCAAGATGACGCATCTGCCACGGCGGGCCCACGAGCAGGCCGAGGATGCTGCGGATGCCCAAGCCACGGCTTCGCCCGCGCCCATGCCCCTGCATATGGTGTTCGCGCGGCTCAGCGCGAGCCTCGTCATGGTGGGCCCGCTCCATGGCCAGTCGGCGGAACGCTCCCCGGAAGAGCAGTTCATCCACCAGGAAAGCGTGGCGCGGCTGCTTCGGGCGCTCAGGGGGCTTCCGGAGCGCCAACGTTGGATCGTGCGTGGCCACTATTTCGAGGGCCGCTCGCTCGATGCTCTTGCGCGCGAGCTCGGCGTCTCCCGCTCTTGGGCCAGTCGGCTTCACACGGGCGCGCTCGCTCAGCTGCGCGAGGCGATGAGCCCATAGGGCAAACCCGGCCGTCCGGCCGAATTCCAGTGTTCCCGGGGGGTTACGTGCGTACGTGTGTTCGCGCTTGCACCGGCAGCGCGCAACAGATTGCGCACTGTGACCAGGGGGGACGGTGGTCGGCAAACCTGTTGCAAAAGGCGCCCGGGCCCGCAAAAACAGGCGGAAACGGCCCCCGTAATCGCGGCGCTTTGCGGCTTTCTTCGGCTGGCACACATTCTGCATCATCCTCCGACCAAGATGGGGGCATCCACAAATCACAGCCCGAAGAGCCAGGCGGTCGACGCCCGCGGCGTTCGGATCATCGCCAAGTCGGTCTACCGCGAGCTTCGCAACAGCGGTCATAGCCGCTCGGACATCGTCGCGTTTACCAACGCGGTGCTCGAACTCGTGACGACCGAGCTTCGCGACGCGCAGGAAGCGGCGGAGTAACCCCTCCGCGACGGCTGACTCTGACGGTCGAAAAGCGCAGCCGATTCGCGCGTTTGGCCGCTTGACCCCACACGACCCCAACGCTACGTTCGCCGCTCGCCGGGCGGCATGACGGGCGTCGTCGGCACAAACGATCAGGAGTCGATTCGATGGCCACGAAAATCGGAATCAACGGTTTCGGAAGGATTGGGCGATGCGTTGCGCGTGTTGTCGCCGAGCGCGCTGAGGGCGACATCGAGATCGTGGGGATCAACGACCTCACGAGCGCGGAGATGTTGGCGCATCTGCTCCAATGGGACTCGGTCCACGGGGAGTTCTCGCATCCCGTAAAGGCCGACGATGGCGCGATTTGGATCGGGGATCACCGCATCCCGATCACCTCTGAGCGAGACCCCGCCAAGCTCCCCTGGAAGGAGCTCGGTGCCGAGGTGGTCCTCGAGTGCACCGGCCTCTTTCGGACACAGGAAAAGGCCTCGGCGCACCTCGAGTCGGGTGCGAGCCGCGTCATCATCAGTGCCCCTGCCAGCGGCCCGGTCGACGGCACCTTTTGCGTGGGCATCAACAGCGACCAGTTCAACCCGGAGACCGACCGCATCGTGAGTTGCGCGTCATGCACGACGAACTGCCTCGCGCCCTTGGCCAAGGTCCTCAACGACAATTTCGGGATCGAAAAGGGCCACATGGTGACGGTGCACTCCTACACGAACGACCAGCGGATCCTCGACCTGCCCCACTCAGACATGCGTCGTGCGCGCGCGGCGGCCCTCTCCATGATTCCGACCTCCACCGGTGCGGCCAAGGCGATCGGGCTCGTTCTGCCCGAGCTCAAGGGCAAACTCGATGGAACGGCGATTCGCGTGCCCACACCCAACGTCTCGTTGACCTGCCTGACCGCGCAGGTCGGCAAGCAAACCGACCGTGACGCCGTCAACACCGCCTTCAAGCAGGCCGCAGAAGGCCCGCTTCGCGGGATCCTCAAGTACGAAGAGCGGCCTCTCGTATCGACCGACTTCATCGGGAACTCGCATTCGTCGATCCTCGACGTCGCGCAGACCCAAGTCGTCGGGGGCGACCTCGTCGAGGTGCAGAGCTGGTACGACAACGAATGGGGTTTTTCGAACCGAATGGTCGACCTCGTTGGGATCATTTCGGGATAGTCCCGTGAGCCTCGGCATTCGTTCGATTGAGGACCTCTCTCTCGAGGGCGTCACCACCTTCATGCGGGTCGACTTCAACGTCCCGCTCAGAGACGGTGTGGTGACCGACGACACGCGCATCCGGGCGGCCCTGCCCACCATTCGGTACGCGCTCGACCAGGGCGCGCGACTGGTGCTCGCTTCCCATCTAGGCCGCCCGAAGGGCAAAGTCGTTCCTGGGTTATCGCTCGAACCGGTGGCGGTCCGCTTGGCTGAGCTCCTCGAGGGCGGAGAGGTGCGACTCACCGACGAATGCGTCGGCGATGGTGCCAAAAAAGTAGTGCAAGATCTCCGAGATGGGCACGTTGCGCTCCTCGAGAACTTGCGGTTTCGTCCCGAAGAAAAAGCCAACGACATCGACTTCGCGCGCGAGCTCGGCGCGGGGTGCGGCGCTTATGTGAACGACGCGTTCGGGGCCGCGCACCGTGCCCATGCTTCGGTGAGTGCCCTGCCAGGTCTTTTCGAAGAGCGCGCGGCGGGCCTCTTGATGCAGCGCGAGCTCGAGGTGCTCAGTCAGCTTCGTGACAACCCCACGCGTCCATATGTGGCGGTGCTCGGGGGGGCGAAGGTCAGTGACAAGATCGGCGTCATGGAAGCGCTTCTCACCAAGGTCGACGCACTCGTCGTCGGCGGCGCGATGGCCAACACGTTCTTGGCTGCCCGCGGCCTCGACGTCGGCAAGAGTCTGTTCGAAGAAGACAAGCTTGCCCTGGCGCGCAGCTTGATGGCGGCCGCGGAGGAGAGTCAGGTGGATCTGTTGCTTCCAAGCGATGTGCGAACCGGAGGTTCCACCGAGGACGCCGAGGCCGGTGTCTTCAGCGTCGAGCGGATTCCGCGCGACGCGATGGCCCTCGACATCGGGCCTCAGAGCGAGAAGCAGTATCGTGAGCGTCTGCGCAAGGCCCAATCGATCTTCTGGAACGGCCCGATGGGACTCTTCGAAAACCCAACCTTCGCCGAGGGCACGTTGGCGCTCGCCCGGTCGGTCGCCGATTGCCCTGGGTTTAGCGTGGTCGGAGGTGGCGACAGCGTGGCGGCGGTGATGCAGGCCAAGCTCGCCGACCGATTCGACCATGTGTCTACTGGCGGCGGCGCGTCGTTGGAGTATCTAGAGGGCCGCCCGCTCCCGGGCGTGGAGGCACTTAGGCCGTGACCCGTACACCCCTCATCGCTGGAAACTGGAAGCTCAACAACACGGTGGCTGAATCCCAGGCACTCGCTGGGGCCATCGCCGCGCGCGTCGGTGAGGGGCTCGGGTGCGAAGTCGTCGTCGCTCCGGTCGCGACCTCGTTGGCGCCGGTCAAAGAGACGCTGCGAGGCTCGGCGGTCGGACTCGCGGCGCAGAACGTCTACTGGCAGGACTCCGGCGCGTTCACTGGGGAGCTGAGCCCGGCGCTTCTGGCCGATGTCGGGTGTAGCCACTGCATCATCGGCCACTCCGAACGACGACAGTACTTCGCCGAAACCGACGAGGGGGTGCGACAGAAAGTCGCCGCCCTCCTCAGCCACGGGCTCGTGCCGATCATGTGCGTCGGCGAGACCTTGGAGGAGCGTGAGGCCGGCAAGACGCTCGACGTTGTGCTCGGGCAGGTGGAAGCCGGCACACGAGACCTGGACGCCAAGGTGCTCGCCACCCTGGTCATCGCCTACGAGCCGATCTGGGCGATCGGGACCGGCAAGACCGCCAAGGCCGAGGACGCCCAAGAGGTCCACCAGGCGATTCGGAGTCACCTCGGCTCCCTCAAAGATCAAACTTGGGCGGACAGCGTGCGGGTGCTGTACGGCGGAAGCGTCAAGCCCGCGAACGCGAACGAGCTGCTGGCGCAGCCGGATGTGGACGGTGCACTGGTCGGAGGTGCATCGTTGTCCGCGGACAACTTCATTCCGATCATCGATGCCGGCGTGAGCCGGTCGGAGCGCTGAGTCATGCAATTAATCGTATCGATCATTTATGTTGTCGTTTGTCTCTTCTTGATTCTGGTTGTGCTGTTGCAGTCTGGGAAGGGAGGCGGCCTCGGCTCGGCGTTCGGCGGGGGGACCAGCCAGCAGATTTTCGGGGGTGCCGGTGCGGGGAACTTGTTGACGCGTCTGACCGCGGGCTCCGCGTTCCTGTTCATGGCGCTCTCGGTGTGGCTTGCGTTTCTGTCGTCCTCGGGAGACCAAGCGCTCGACCGGGCGGTTCGGCAGAAGGAGGCCGAGTCGGCCGCTGTCGCCACCCCCGAAGCAACCGACGATGCGGCCCAAGAGGCAACCGATACGGCAACCGATACGGGCGCGGCCCCTGCGGCTGACCCCGCTTCTGCGGCCGAGGAATCGACCCCGGACACAGAGGGCGCTGCCGACCCAGCAGACACTCGAAACGACGCCCCGGATCAGGGCTCAGCCGACCCTGCGCCAACCACGCCCTGAGCGCCCTAGCCTGTTCTTGCAAGAGTCTGGATCGGGTCGAGGGCAGCGCGTCGACGCCATTCGAGGCTCTCTTCGAGTCGCCCGTCCTGGGCGCACAACTGAGAGAGAATCATGCAGAGCTGTCTGGCTTCGTCATCGTGGCCGACGCTGTCTGCAAGGTCGAGACCCGCAACGAGGGCGTGGGCGTCTCGCATTCCCGCGCGCGCTTCGATCAGCTGCGTCCCGAGTTTCGTGTAGAGGCGAAGGCTCCGGCCTAGGTCTTCGAACGGATCGATCGCCCCCAATGTGATCGCGATCTCGCGTGCACAAACCGATCGTTCAGGTGTGACGCGTCGGCGCGCGGAGGGCGCCGCCTGCACCCTCGCGACGAGCGCAGCGATGCTCTTCGAGGAGACGCGCTGTCCTTGGTTGTAGAGGATCCGTCGCAGGGCGTGTCGAACCGCCGCGGCTCGGGGTCGATGTTCACGAAGCTCGGCACCCGTCGCGACGAGGATCGACGCGACCTCGTCCGGGGCATCTGGTGGGAGGAGCTCTTCGAGCATGGCGCCCAAGCGCGCAACGTCGTCGCGGCCTTCTCGCGTTCGTTGCCCCTCGCGGTGTGGGGCCGGCCCGTCGGTTGGCGTCCCGAACCCGGTGAGCTTGATGTCGCCCGAGGTTCCGAGAAGAACGCGAGAGGGCGACAGGTGTCCATGAACGATGCGGAGGAGGCGACCCTCGGCGTCTCGGCGTGTATGGGCGTATTCGAGCGCGTTCGACACCTGGGCGAACACCTCGACGAGGAGCGGCCACCCGAGCTCGAGGTCCTCGGCAGCGCGGCGGAGGCTCACCCCCGGCACATATTCTGTGGCGACGAAGGCGCCATCGTCCATTGGACCGGCATCCAACACCTGCGCGATGTTCGAGTGGGACAAGACCGCCATCCTGCGGGCGACCTCGATCACGTTGGGCGTCGTGTTCTTAGCCTCGACACACCAGAGAACGACCGGCTTCTCAAACCCTTCGATCCCGGTGACGTGCGCATGGTGCACGCCCAAACCGGGCGAGGCCCAGAGGGTCTGGTCGATCACGTAGTCGTCGAAGCGGCCCTCGCCGATGGGCATCTGACGAGTCTGCGACAAGAATCGGCCGAGGTCCGATTTTCCGCAATCGATACCCGGGGCAGCCTCAGGGAGGCGCCGAGACGCCGTGGACCGGGTGGATGCGCAGGTATCGTCCCAAGTGATGGGCGCCGAAATAGAACGGGCCCGTATCGAGTGCCGCGATCAGCAGCTTGAAGGTGTACCCCGCCGCGATGAAGGTCAACAGCTGAGCCCAAAGTGCACGGTCGGGATCGATCGGAAGGGCCTTGGCAAAGAAGTGGGTGATGAGGATGACGGCGGTGGTGTCGACGAGTTGGCTGACGAGCGTCGAGCCGTTGTTGCGGAGCCACAGGTGCTTGCCCCCCGTCAGCCGTTTCCAGAAGTGGAAGAGATGAACGTCGATGAACTGGGCAGCAAGGTACGCGATCATCGAAGCAGTGACCGCTCCGAACGCGAGCCGCTGCACTTCGAAGAAAACGCCCTCGTCCGGCGTGTCGGCGGGCTCGAAGCCAGGGAGCGCACCACCGACCCAGAGGATGAGCATGACCCAAAGGTTGAGACCCAGCCCGACCCACACGACCTGGTTGGCCCGGTGGCGGCCGTAGAGCTCCGAGAGGAAGTCGGTGCACAGGAACGTGATCGGGTACGGAAGGACCCCGACCGCCAGCGGCATCGGCACGTGGATGTCGGTGCCCGGGATGGTGAAGCTGAGGTCGAGGAACCGAGTGATCCCAAGGATGTTCAACATCGCGAGGGTTCCGAGGAAGAACCCGGAGAGGATCAGAAAGACGACCTGGCGGCGTTCATGGAGCGTTCGCGCATCGAGCTCTGGCAAGCCCTCAAACCGAAACTGTTCGCTTGGCAGCAACTCGCCGTCGGTCACGCCGAGGTCCTCTCGGCCAGCCACTTGCGCTCGATGCCCCGCCAGGTTTGGTGCTCCTGGCCCGCGCGCTTGGTCTCGTGAAGCGCTTCATAGAGGGCCGGCAGCGATGCCACCCATGCCTGACCGCTGAGGGAAGCCTCCCAGATCTGCTGAAAGGCTGGCAGCTCGACCGAAGCACCGAGAACGACCTTGCCGCGAAGGAACCGTCTCGCGTCCGCGTTGGGGTCGCTACGCGACTCGTCCGCTTCCGCATGCTCATGCGGGACCCCAGCTTCACATGACGCGCAATGCTGGACGGTGCGTTCCTCCTGGACGAAGAGTCGGGCCCCTTCTGGCAGGGTCGTCCGCAGACGCTCGAGCGCACCCGCCTTTCGCTCGATGCCGACAAATGGCCAGCGGCGTTCGTCGCCACGATGCAAGATCTCGAGAAGTGGAAAGACGGGGACCCGCTCACCGCTCGCAAGCGTATGCTGTGCGACCGGGGCGCCGTCCCACAAGACAAGGTCCCCGTAGTCGATCGGTGCATCTCGGAACGTAGGCGACTGAACCACGCCGTGGCACGGGCTGAGCGGCGCAACCCATACGAGCTCGAACCCGACGCCCTCTCGAAACTCGGTCGTCCCGTCGGTCGGCGACGGGCGCGACAGCACCCGCACCATCAATGGGGGTAGCCCTTCCACGATGGGCATCTCGGTCGAGGGGTCGGAGGTGGCGGGCAGTGAGAGTTCGCGCCAGGCCCGAGTGGCGACTTCGCCCTCCCCGCAACCCGTGGCGCATATCGCAAGGTTCCAAAGGCTGGGCTTGCTTGGGGCGCCGCGCTCGCGGGCGGCCTCGATTGCGCGCATCCCCTCGCGGAATCGCCCGCGCCACTTGTGGAGCAGCCCTGCGTCGCTCCACCATGACGCTTGTGAGTCGTCGAGCTCGAGCGCCCGCTCCGAGGCTTGCCGGGCTTCCGCGTCATGACCGGGCCCGCATAGACGAAGGGCGTTCGCGAGCGTGGCCTGGAGGTTCCCCGCTACGGAGGCGTCGTTGGCGGATTCCGCGTCGAGACTCGAGAGGCTGGCTTCGAGCGCTCGGGCGGCCCAAGCGGCCGGGGTTTCATCACGAATAATCGGCTCGTCCATCCCGCGCCGCGCGCTTTGCTCAACCAGGAGTGTCGCCACCGCCAACGTGATGTTGGGGTCTGTGGTCCAACTCTCCGCCACGGTCCGCAGCACGGACTGGTGCTCGGACGTGTTTCCGAGGCTCCGGACGACCTCGAGTGACAACTCGGCCAATCGACGGTCTTCGCGAAGCTGAGACTCACGCGCACGAATGGTCCCGAACGCGTTTTGGAGCTCGCGCACTTCGTCAGGGTCGGTCGAAGAAGGAGTCATGGGCGGCCAAGCTTAGCAGTCCCAAGTGCGCTGTCAGGGATGGACGACACCCCGAGAACGCTGGAATTCCGACAGCTTCTTGCTCGGCCGGGAAGATTTTCGCTAACCTGAAGCCACGGGGCCGGTCCGCGGCTGTTACTTACGTTGAAGGGGACTACTTGCAATATCACAGTGCGGGACTGACCGACGTCGGCCAACGCAGGAAGCTCAATGAAGACGCTTTCATGGTCGACGACGACCTCGGACTCTATGTGGTCGCCGACGGCATGGGCGGGCACGCCGCCGGGGAGATCGCAAGCCAGGAAGCCGTCGACACCGTGCACGGCATGGTGCTCCGGGGGCACGCGGCACTCGACAAGGTCGCCGCGGGTGACACGTCGGAGGGTTCGCTTCGGGCGGCGATCCGGGTCGTCGAGAGCGCAGTGCAAGCCGCCACGTACATGGTCTTCGGGCTCGCCCAACATGACCCAGAACAGCAAGGCATGGGCACCACCGTGTCGGTGCTTGCGATGTGCGGGGACTACGGCATCACGGCGCAGGTCGGCGATAGCCGCATCTACCTCGTACGGGGTCATCAGGCTCAACCTCTCACCGAAGATCACACCTTGGTGGCTTGGCAACTCAAGCAAGGCATCATCACCGAGGCCGAGGCCGCACGTTCACCGCACCGAAACGTGATTACCCGCGCCGTCGGAAGCCGTGAGTACGTCCAAGTCGACACCGGCTTCTTCGAGGTTCAACCATCCGACTGCTACATGCTGTGTTCGGACGGCCTGCACGGCTACTTGCAGGACGAAGAGATCCCCGAAGTGATCGACATGGGCCCAAAGGGCGCGACGCAGCGCTTCATTCACCTCGCCAACTCGCGCGGGGGCCGCGACAACATCACCGCCGTTGTCGTACACGTCCAGTGAGCAGGCGACCCTAAGCTGTCGTCGAGGCAGGCTCGATCCGAGCGGGGACGTACTTGTGCCATGGGGTACCGGCAAAGGGGTCTCTTGCCGACGCGTCGGTGAGCTCGTTGACCGGGGCCCCGAAGACCGACTCCTCGCCGTGTTTCGGAAAAGAGAGTCCCATCCCGTTCGGCAGCGAGACATGCCCGCGGTGCATGGTGTCTGTGGTCTCGACCCCAACAACCAGCGAGCCGCGCTCGGTGGTGAGTCGAACCAAGTCTGAGGTCGATACGCCGAGTTCCTTCGCGTCCTCCGGGTGCATTCGGAGCGCACCGCCGGCGTCTTTCTTTCGCCAATCCGGGTCCCGAATGATCGTGTTGGCCGTGAACGAACGTCGTTCCCCCGCGGAGAGCACGAAGGGGAAGCGGGCGTCCGCCGTCTCCGGTGCGCCCAGGGCCCCAACCTCTTCCAGCATGTCGTCGAGTTGGACCTGAACGCGGTCTTTTCGGACCCTCGCCAGAACGTCGTCCCATTCGCCCTTGGCCAGCACGAATCCGCGCGGGCTGTCGATGATGGCCTGGAAGAGCTTGGCTGCAGCGACCGGTGCGGGACCGTCGAAGCCGGCGCGGCCCATCGCTTCGGGCTCGCGCGTGACCCCGCGAAACGCGAGTCCGAATAGAACCGCACCCTCGCGGACCTCGACCGGGAGCACCGGACCGAGTGTCCGGTACAACACCACCGGGGCCACCCCCGAAAGCTTCGGGTTGCCGAGGACGTGCTGCGCCACGGCCGCTCCGTACGCGGCCATCCCCTGCGTGGCGGCCTCGCGTAGTGGAGCAAGGTCCTCATCCCCGAAGGCGCCGAGCGCCTCACAGAGCCTCGCGTGGATCTCGGCTTCAGGCAGTGGGCCCACCGGCGGCTCGAACAGGCGATGCCGCAAGTGGAAGTAGTTCTCGGGGAACTCGAAGTTGAAGAACGTGGCCTCGGCCTTCTCGAATTGCGACGCAGCAGGGAGCACGTAGTCGGCCAAGCGCGCTGTTTCGGTCATCGCGACGTCGATCACGACCACGGTGTCGAGGGCCTCGAGGGCCTCGCGCATCTGTTGGCTATCGGCGAGCGAGTGCGCGGGGTTGGCGGCTTCCACGATCATCGCCCGATAGCGTTTTTCGTGGTCCGAAAGGATCTCTTCGGCAATGACGTTGCACGGGACCAGACCGTTGATGACCGGCGCGCCGTTCACGGGGGTCTTACCCTTGACCTTCCCGTTCGCGAAGTCGATCAGCCCGGCCATCGTGGCGTGCGTCCCCTTCTTGCCGACGTTGCCGGTGAGCGTCCAGAGCAGTCGCTGCAGGTAGCTCACGAGGGTCGAATGCCGGTTCATCTGAACCCCGAGGTCCTCGAAGCACGCGAACGATTCGGCGCCGGCGATCAGTCGCGCAGTCTCGCGGACCAGGCTTTCCTCGACTCCGCACCGCGCGCTGAAATCCGCGATGTCGATCGCCGAGAACGTCGTCTTGACCGCATCGAAGCCGTCGACGGTTTCATCGATGAAGGCATGGTCGACCAGGTCTTCTTGGATCATGACCGCCACCATGGCTGCGATCAGCCACGCGTCCGTGCCGGGCTTCACGCGGATGTGAATGTCGGCCATCTCGGCGGTTTTGGTGACCCGCGGATCGACGACGATCATCTTCCGATTCGGGTCCTTGGCGAACTCCCTCAGCGTTACACGGGCACGCGGGATCGAATGCGAGAACCAGGGGTTCTTGCCGAGGAACATGCCGACCTCACAGTGCTCGAAGTCGCCGCGCGTCTGCATCTTCATCATGCGGTCGGACACCAGGAACTCGCCGGTCTTCTCTTGCGCCAGCGCGCTCGACTTGTAGCGGGACCCGAGCACGCGCCGAGTCGCGGTCGCATAGGTCCCCGGGAGGTGATTGCCTTGGCCGCCCCCGCCGTAGTAGAAGATCGATTCCCCGCCCCACGTATCGCGGACCTTGGCCAAGCGCTCCGCAACCTCCGAGATCGCGGTCTCCCAGGAGATCGTCTCGTAGGTCCCGTCGGGGCGACGACGCTGAGGGTGGAGCAGACGATGGGGCCCGTTCTGGTAGAGATCGAGCCGGTGAGGCTTCTCGCACGCGTAGCCCTGCGATGTGGGGTGCGCCTTGTCACCGCGGAATCGGACCAAGTGCCGGCCGTCCTCGCCGCCCAGTTGCACTTCGATGCCACAGTTGCACTCGCAGAGAATGCAGGCGGTGGGTTTCCATTCCGTAGTCGTCATCAGCTTGCCTTTCCGCGACCGAGCACCCACTCGAGGTTCCGCGGTCGGATGGGTTCATTGTCGTCGTCGACCGCGAGGAGCCGCTTCACCTGCCGGCCGGTGGAAGCGTCTCGTGCCACCAGTGGCTCGTTTCCTTCGCCAAAGACCCACTTGTCCGACCACAGCCGCATCGCCGTGAGCAGAACCCAGAGGTCGCGCCCTTTGTCGGTGAGGGAGTACTCGTAACGAACGCCTGGCTCGTTGAGCCGCGTTCGATCGAGGATGGCGTGGTCGAGTAGCTTCTGGAGGCGATCGGTCAGGACGTTCTTCGAGATGCCCAGGCTCCCCTCGAACTGGGCGAATCGATTGAGGCCGAGAAAAGCGTCTCGAATGATGAGGAGCGACCACCAATCGCCCACCTGCTCGAGCGTCTGGGCGACGCCGCACTGCATCTGGTCGAAGCGTTTTCGAGACATCGAACTCCTTTCGAACATGATGACCCTATCGGCACGGGTCTTTTCAAGCAACCTGTGATCCCGCAGCCAACCCGGCAGGATCGCCCGGAGGGCCCTCGCTCCGACGACGCTAGGCCTCGGGGGTCGCGCCCGCCGCTGCCGACTGCCGCCGCCATGATGCGGGGGGCAGGCCGATCTCACGCTTGAACGCGCGGTGAAAGGCGGACTCGGATTCGTAACCAACCCGGCCCGCGATGTCGGCGATGGTGAGGGTCGGGTCCTCGAGGAGGTTGGTCGCCAGTCGGATTCGCCACTGGGTGAGGTAGGCGATCGGCGATACCCCGAGGAGTTCGCCAAAGCGCGCGGCGAATCCGGATCGTGAGGTCGCAGTTCGCTTGGCGAGCTCGGCGACCGTCCAAGGGTGCGCGGGAGATTCGTGCATCAGCTGGAGCGCAGGGCCCACGACGGAGTCGTTGAGTGCTGAAAACCAGCCGCCTTCATCGGTGCCCGCGAGGGACTTCAGGTAGCCGCGCAGCGTTTCGACGAAGAGCAACTCGGTCAGACGACTCATGAAAGTGCCGCCGCCAGGGCGGTCCGCTTCGGCTTCGGTGAGGATCAGGTCCACACTGGTTCGAATCCACGCCGCCGGGGGGCCTCGCTCACCCGGCACGTGCAGAAACGGCGGTAGCGCCTTGAAGAGAGGGTTGAAGCCTCGGTCGACGAACTGAAGCATGCCGCAGACGATCCGCATCGTCGGGGGCCCTTTCCCCAGCTGCACCGCGGGCGGCACGGTGGGCAAGGAGCGATTCCCGACGAGCTTCGAAGAGGGAATCGCATCGCGTCCCGGCGCATCCACCAGGTTGTGATCGAGGTCATCGAAGATGATGATGAGGTCGCCTGCGTGGAGTTGTTGGGCTTCAAAGCCCTCGACCTCGACGTATCCCTGCCCCTCTCGAACGATGTGAAACATCACGAGTCGGTGTTCCGCCGAGTGGGGTTTGACCGTGGGGTGCGAGATCGTCGGAGGCGGCATGGAGACGCCATACTGCGCGCCGAGGTCGCCCCGGAGGAAGATCATCCCGGACAGCTTGATGGTCTGAAGAACGTCGGAGAGCGCATCCATGCGGGTTTTGGACGGTCGGAGAGAACCGATGGCGTCTCTGCCATACCAGATTCTGAGGCCCGGGCCCATCATGGTTCAGTCCGAGGTCGACGCGTTGATTGGCCTCCCACGAAAGGAAAGGAAGGAACGAACATGTCTTCGAACGATTGGATCGCCACCGCGCACAAGCTGGGCCAGGAGGTCACCGAGTACGTCACACGTCACGATGAAGATGGCACGTTCGCGGCAGAAGCGTTCGGCGCGCTTGCCGACGAAGGGCTCTTCAAGGCACTCGTGCCGACGGAGCTTGGAGGCATGGGCGCCGGGTATCGTGATGTCTGTGAGTTCATTCGGGTGTTCGCGCACTACGACCCGTCGACCGCCCTCGCCTACTCGATGCATTCGCATTTGGTGGCGGCGACCGTCTGGAAGTACAAGCACGGCAAGCCTGGAGAGGCCCTTCTACGGAAGGTCGCCGATGAGGGGTTGATCCTGGTCAGCACGGGCGCGGGTGACTGGCTCGAGTCGAACGGCAAGCTCGAGAAGGTCGAAGGGGGATACCGCTACACGTCGTTCAAGCCGTTTGGCAGCGGTTCTCCCGCGGCGCACGTGATGATCACCAGCGGGCGGTACGATTGCCCCGACGAGGGCGCTCAGGTGCTCCATTTTCCCTTGGCTTTCGAAGCCGACGGCGTGACCCGTGGGACGGACTGGGACGCACACGGCATGCGGGCAACGGGTTCAGACACCGTTCGGATCGAGGGCGCGTTCATTCCGGAAGAGTCGATCGCGCTTCGCCGTGCTCGCGGTCCGTGGCACCCTGCCTTCAATGTGATCTCGACCGTGGCGCTCCCGCTCATCATGAGCGCCTATGTTGGGGTTGCAGAGCGCGCCGCAGACCTCGCCATCGAAAGCGCGCGGAAGAAGCGCGACGACGTCAACGTTCAGTACCTCGCTGGCGAGCTCCTCAACGAGTTGTTCATCGCCCGCGCCCTGTGGGAACGCGCGGTTGCCAATGTCGCCGAGTACGAGTTCGAGGCGACGGACGAGCGCGCCTCGATCGGCGTTCAAGCCAAGACCGTGACCGCCGAGGCTTGCGTGCGCACCGTCAGCAAGGCGATGGAAGTCGGTGGTGGCCAGGCATTTTTCCGTCGCATCGGGATTGAAAAGCTGATGCGCGACGTTCGCGCGTCGCACTACCACCCGCTGCAGCCCAAGCGCCAACACTCCTTTTCGGGGCGTGTCGCGCTCGGACTACCTGCCGTCGCCTGAGCGTGTGTCGCGCTACGCGTCGGGTGTTTCGTCCGGGGACGTATCCCCGTCGGCTTCGGGCGCCTCTTCGGGGGCCGGCTCGCTCGGGGTGATCTCGATCGACCCGAGCTTGTCTTTGAGGGCGTCTCCGAGGGTCGCCTGTGCGCCGCCAAGGCTCGGTCCGACCTTGCGCGGGGCCACGCGCTTCTGCGCTTCTTCGGGCCTCGCCACCTGATTGACGTCCTGACCCTCTGCTGCTCGCAGCGAAAGGGTGATCGTTCGGTCGTCGCTGTCGAGGCGAATGACCTGCGCCTTCACGATATCGCCGGTCTTGACGATGTCGGTCGGCTCTTGGCTGAGGTCGGCGCTGATCTCGCCGCGCGGGATCACGCCCTCGACGCCGCGCTCGAGCTCGACGTGAATCCCGTACTCGTCGGCCCCGATGGCGCGCACCTCGATGACGGTCCCCTCGGGGTATCGCTCGGGGACGAAGCTCCATGGGTCTTCGTAGAGCTGCTTGATGCCCAGGCTGACTTTGCGGTCATCGTGGTTGATCGAGAGGATGATCGCTTCGACTTCGTCGCCCTTGCGGTAGAGGTCGGCGGGGTTGTTGATGCGCTGTGTCCAGCTGAGGTCCGACTTGTGGACCATGCCGTCGACGCCTTCTTCGATGCCCACGAACACGCCGTAGTCGGTGATCGAGCGAACTCGGCCCTGAATGATGTCGCCCGGATTGTACTTCTGCGTGAAGACCGTCCAGGGGTCAGGCTCGAGCTGCTTGAGACCTAGGCTGATCCGTTTGTTCTGCGCGTCGAGGTCCAGCACGATGCACTCGACCTCTTGGCCCACGTCGAGGACCTTGGATGGGTGCTTGGGCTTGGCCCACGTCATTTCGCTGACGTGAATCAGCCCCTCGACGCCCTGCTCGAGCTCGATGAACGCGCCGTAGTCGGTGAGCGAGACGACTTTGCCCTTGACCTTCTTGCCCGCGACGTATGTGTCGGTGGCGACATTCCATGGGTCTTCCATGGTCTGCTTGAGGCCCAGCGACACGCGCTCGGTGTCCGCGTTGTACTTGAGGACCTTGACGGTCACTTCGTCGCCGACTTCGAATACCTCGGACGGATGGTTCACCCGGCCCCAGCTCATGTCGGTGATGTGCAAGAGGCCGTCGATGCCGCCGAGGTCCACGAACGCGCCGTATTCGGTGATGTTCTTGATGGTCCCGGTGACGACCTGGCCTTCCTGAAGATTCTCGAGGGTCGCTTCCTTGAGGCGGTCGCGTTCCTTCTCGAGAAGCACACGACGTGAAAGCACGATGTTGCCGCGCTTTTTGTTGAACTTGATGACCTTGAACTCGAACGTTTGGCCGAGGAGTCGGTCGAGGTTGCGCACCGGCCGAAGGTCGACCTGCGAACCTGGAAGGAATGCTTTGACACCGCCCTTGATCGTCACGGCGAGGCCGCCCTTGACCCGCTGGGTGATGGTGCCTTCGATCAGTTCATCACGCTCGCAAGCGGCGCTGATCTCGTCCCAGACCTTGAGCTTGTCGGCCTTCTCCTTCGAGAGCATGACGAGGCCATCCTCGTTCTCTTTGCTCTCGATCAGAACGTCGACGTGATCGCCCGCGGTCGCCGAGATGTTTCCTTCGGCGTTGATGAACTCGTGCAGCGAGATGACGCCTTCGGATTTGTATCCGATGTCGACGACAACGGTGTCTTTGCCGACTTTGAGGATCGTCCCGGCGACGATATCGCCTTCGCGGAGCTGGTCTGTACGTGTGGCCGAGGCTTCGAATAGAGCGGCGAAGCTCTCGGGGTTTGAGGGTTGGATTTCTGTGTTTTCGTTCATTTATAAATCACTGCTTCCGGAGCCATCGCGGGCGCCCGGCACGTGCTGCCGTACAACCGAAATTCCCCCGGAAAGGCAGGGGAGTGCGTGGGTA
>JBCCHE010000045.1:0-34539 GCA_039028875.1 Myxococcota bacterium
CTCAGGCAACGGCGGCGAACCTTCAGGCAACGGCGGCGAACCTTCAGGCAACGGCGGCGAACCTTCAGGCAACGGCGGCGAACCTTCAGGCAACGGCGGCGAACCTTCGGACGAAATCGACGAAGACTACATCGTCTGCCGGCTCTCCTGGTCCGGCGAAGCAAGTGCCACCGAGTTCGACGAAGACAACAACGTAACCATCCGACCAAAGGCCCAAGCCCGCATCGACGTAGCCTGCCTCTACACAACGATCGAGCGCGCGAGCTGCGACGGCAACTGCGATGACGACAACCCCTGCACCTGGGACTTCTGTGATCCAGACAAGCCCAACGTCTGCGTGAACACGGGGCTCGTCTCCGCGTTGCACCCGATCGACTGCACCCTCGACGACGGCAGGCTCGGCGCCTGCGCCCTCGAAAGCGGAAACCTCATTCTGGCAAACGCCCGCTGCGCACCCCACCCCTGCGGTCCCGACCCCTGCGACGACGGCGACCAGTGCACCTACGACTTCTGCAAACTCAACGCCACCGGCGACGGCGGCTCGTGCGCATCCGCCGGCAACAACACCTGCTTCTAGGCTAACTCGCCAACGCCCTGCTCCCCGCGCGCCGACCCTCTCGAAGACGACGCGGAAACCAGCGCGTAGCCCCTACCGACGCTGGTCCAACGGCAGAAGTGCCCGTCGGATGGCTCGGCCTTCCGGCAAGTCAGGGACGAGGCGATCGTACGCGTCGAACCGATAGGTGACACCCTCCCACGCACCAAGGCGCGCACGCCGGCAGACGACCGTAATCGGCTCCGAACGCTTGGCACAACTGTTCGCGTCCTGAAGACAAGTCTCCAAGCTCGGGAACGCGCGGGCTTCCCGCGTGCCTTGGCGCCAGGACCAAAGCCCAACCGGGCCGTGGGTGATGCGCAACGGTTGCTTCCTATCCTGCTTCTTCATTCAAAGTCCTTCCCATCCACGTCGCCGCGCTTATCGCGCGTATCGGCACCTACGATAGTCTCGCCAAAGGAGGCGGTCGGGTTTCGCCCGCACCACGCGCACTCGTTCGCCAAGTGCACCAACATCGGACTCCAACTTGTTGAGAACGACGTTCCCATCGCCATCTTCTTGGTAGTAGCTTTCGCCAACCTTGCCGGTATCGATCCTGTCCTGAGTCGTCTTGGTCAAGAACCCGGCATCCTCGTGGCTGCTGAACCCGATCGGGAAGCCGAATTCACCGTCTCCGTTATCATCGTCCCAGTCGTCCACGTGAAGGTGCGGCACCTTGTCATCGCCGGGTCGCGACCAAAAGGCCAAACCCGATTGCACACCGCGCTCGCTGCGCAGGTCCGGGTTCCCTTCACCCATGATGAAGCCGTTCCGAAAACGGCTCTCGTCGTCGTCGACTTTCCAAGTGCCGTCCTGCAGGAGCTGCTCGGTGAGCGCATCGAAGGCGAAGTTCGCGTAGGGGTCGCCGTTGTCGTCCACGGGATACTCGTGGTTGTCCTTGTAGGTACGGAGCAAGTTGCCCTGCGGGTCATAGAACGACAGGTCGAGCGCCAACAGGTCTTCCTCCCGAACGATCCCGTTCGCAGGTGTCGCGTTCGCGTCGTAGCTGAACCGCCCCTTGACGATGAAACCCGCAAACTGACCACGCCAAGAAAAGTCGTACGCCGCCACCGAACACGAGCGACCGTAGGCCTGCGCGGTAGGAACGCTTCCCCCCATCAACAACAGAAACGGAAGGGCCCCGACAAAGATCCAGCGCTTAGACAAATTCATCTTCCCAACTCCCCGGTTCGAGTGACTCTCACTAGCCCCGCTGCAATTATTGCAAATGATTATCAAAGTCAATAAGCGATTCGTTTCGACCTCCCCCCCGCACACGCCACGACGACGACTGGCCGGGCTCGGCCAAGGAGTCGTGTCGTGGCGCCCCTGTTAAAGGAGAGCCGCTGGGATGCCCAACCGAGGGGACTAGAAATCATCACGGCGCCCAAAAATACTTGACAACTGTTCAGTATCTGGGACGATAACTATCCATAATCATGCGGCAATCCACCCCGCAAATCCCATCTCGCACGAACCCCGCCAGGTCCGGGCTCACGCCACCCGCCTGCACTCCCAAGCCGGCGGAGCCCAGCCCACCCTACGCCGTTCCCTCAAGCACCGGCACTGGCGGTGCTCCCCAACTTCATTCGGCCACCACCCACTCCACCAAGTTCGCCGCACCTCGCACCCCGTCCGTCACCCACCTCGATTCCGAGCTCCACCGCCTTTCCCGCGGCGGCGGCCGCCTTCGCCTTCGCATCGGCCAAGCCCTTCACCGCCTCGGCGATGGCATCCGCGAGCTGGGCTTTTCCACCCTCGGCGCCTACGCCCTCGAGCGTTGCAACCGCGGCCCCCGATGGGCGGCCGAAACCCGCACCCTTGCACGCCGCCTCCAATCACTCCCGCACCTCACCCACACCCTCGAGTCCGGCGCCATCGGCTGGAGCATGGCCGAACTCCTCGCACGCCACGCCACGCCGGAAACCGAAGCCGCCCTCCTCCAAGTCGCGCGCCGCCACACCGTCCAATCGATGCGCATCGCACTCACCCCCCAAACCAACACCCAGAACGAAGACCCAACCACGCAGCCAATCACCACGCGCCCAACCCACACCGCACACCCAGAGGACCCCGACGGCGACCTCACCCGCACCCTCTCCCTCACCCTTCCCGTCGAAGAGGCATGGGCGCTCGAAGCCACCCGCATGATGGTCGCCCACATGGACGGTACAAGCACTGGCGCCCACTTCCTCGAATCCCTCCTCGCCGAAGCCACCATCCCCCTCCTCGATCTCCACACTCGAACAAGCACAGCCCAAAGAACCACAGGCTCAGAACGCGCAATCCGAAACGGCGCCGTCCATGAGAGCGCCGAGGAACCACAAGCCCCAGAAGCTCCGAGCGATCCAGACAGTGCAGCCGGCCCCGACATCCCCGCCCAAATGCGCGCCGAAGCCGCCGTTTGGCACGCGCAAATGCAGCACCTGCAACTCCAGCAAGCCAACGCCGAACAACAAAGCCGCCCTCAAGTCCCCACGAATTTCGCCAACCAGCCAGTCCAGGGCAGCGCGCCCGGCCCGAGCGACCTCCCCGACACCCTCAGCGCACTCGACGCACGCATCCGTCACTACAGCGCCGAGCTCGCCAGCCGCGATCTATTTTTCGGACACCTCGCCCAACGCTTCCTGTCGCTCAGGGGCTGGCAAGCCCTCGGCTTCACCAACGAAGCCCACTACGCCCGCGAACGCCTCGGCATGTCGCGCTCTTCCCTCCGCGGCAAAGTCACCCTCGCCCGCCGCGCCACGCCACTCCCGCTCACCACCGACGCCCTCCAACAAGGCCGCATCGGCCTCGAGGCCGCCCAACTCATCGCCCGCGTCGCCACCCCCACCACCGAACGCGCCTGGCTCGCCCGCGCCACCCGCCGCACCTTCAAACATCTCCGCGAAGAAGTCCAAGCCGTCGAGCTAACCACCCGCTACCTAACAAACCCGCGCCACGAACCGCCCAGCAACGAGCACCTCGCGCAAATCCAGGAGCTCGAGCGCGCCATCCTAAGCGGCGAGTTCTTCCGAAAGCTAACCAAGTCCAAGCAAGACCCACCCGTCCAGATATCCGTAGGCCCAAACAACAACGAAAGCGGCGAACACGACAGAACCAGCACGCCCAACCCACACCCCAATCAGGACCAGCTCCTTGAAGGCACGCCAGTCCAGATATCCGTAGGTCTCAACAGGCAAGCCGCACTCAGCACCGAGAGCCCCAAACACCAACACGCTGTCCCGAGCACGAACGGATCGCCCAACGACAACGGAACGGCAGCCAGTTCTGGATCCCCCGCCAACGATCCCACTGCGACAGATGCTCCGAGATCCTCCAATGGGAACGCCCCCCACAACCCAGTCCAGATATCCGTAGCCTCCGCGGCGAAAGTAACCCTCCGCATCCGCCTCCCTGGCGACCTCCTCCTTTATTACCGCCAGCTCGAACGCGTCCACGGTCAGGCACAGCCGGGCGAGAGCTTCGTGCAGTTCCTGTGCACAGAGTTCTGGCAAATTTGGGCCCCCGCCCTCGGCACCTCGGATCGCTGGGAACCGATCTACCGCCGCGATCGCTACCGCTGCACCAGTCCCGTCTGCCGCAACCGCAACGTGACGCTCCACCACATCAAGTACCGAGCGAACGGCGGCACCGACGACGCCGAAAACCTCACCTCTCCCTGCGCCTTCTGCCACCTCGAAGGCGAACACGGCGGCCGCCTCAAGATCCTCCCACCCGGATCAAACCCAACCTGGCTACTCGGCCGGAAACCCATCATCCGAGTTGAAGCCCGCGAGCGCACGCTCCTCGCTTAGGCCGCAACCCGCAAGCTTTCTCATCAACGACGGATCGTCGCAGACCCGAGCGTCGTCTACACCGGCTTGTGGAACATCCTCACCGGCAGCCGAGGACTAACCAGCAACCGCAGCCGCGGGAGTCTCGGCCGCAGCGTCCTTCATCACGGTGGCGAGCGTCACGTAAACTTTCGTCCACGCCGCCTCGACATCGTCGGTAAACGCATCGCCGAGCCCCTGCCCCAAGGTCCAAAGCAGGGCCTGCCCAACGGTGTCGTAGTGCGCGTCGGCAACGCCATAGCCCACGTGCCGACGCCCGAGCGCCTCCACGGCAGGCACGACGTCACCGAGCTTCGTCAGGTGCGCAACCGCAGTCCCGATCATCTGCATGAGCTTCTTGCCCTGTTCCGTCATATCAGACTTGAACAAAGGCCGGAGCGTTGGGTCGAGCTCGAAGAGCTTCCCATAGAAGAGTTCCGCCGCGGTCTCCGATATGGGGATGACCGCCTTCCAAGTGTCCTGCACGTACTCAATTTCTTCGGTGGTAAGCATCGCTTCTCTCCTTTTCAGCTGCCAACTGGAATGCGAATGACGACCGCGCCCATCACGTCGCCAATGTTGAAGTCGGTTCGGGGCGAGTCTTTGTGCTCGTTGTGGCAAGTCACACACGCCGGAGCGACGGCCTTGTCCGGGTAGATCGCGGTGAAGTACGCCTGCTCCCCAAGTGTCTCTTCGCCGTAAAAGTTGCCCCCGCTCTCGACGACTTTCCCAACCCCCTCGGATTCGAGCGGAGTCTTCGGCTTGTTCTGTTTGTTGACGGGCCAAGGCGACAGAAGCGAGTACGTGAACCCAGCGTCTTTCTCGGCGACCATCTCGGCGCCCATCCGGAACATCTGCGCCGGCAGCGGAAGGGCTTGTTCGTCCTTCCAGTGTTCGCTCGCCTTGATGACGTTCTCTTCGTTCTGAAGTCGGTTAACGACCTTCTTGGTGTAGATAGCGCGATCAGACTCCATCACGGCGTGCAGTGCATCGGCCATCTGTTGAGGGCTGATGCCGGTTGGCGCCGATATGTCCGGCTTCGCGCTACATCCAAGGAGGCAGAGCGTGGTTCCGAGCGCCAAAAGGGTTCTGGGTGTCATTCTATTCTCTCTCTTTCGCTGAGACGGCCGGTGGCCATCGTGATGGATTCGACCCGCACACCCGGCGCGGCGTCGAAGTTGCGGAGGACGAGCGCCGGGTCTGCGAGCGCGTCGATCGAGAAGCCGACGCCGTGGCAGCTGACGCAAACGGACCGGATCATCTTCTCGTTCGGTCGAAGGTTGGCGTTCTGGTTGTGCTGCACCCGAATGTGCTCGCCAGACGCGACGCGGGGGAGGTGGCACGTCGCGCAAGAGACTCCGCTCCCAGGCGGTAGGGACCCGCTGACTTCGCCCCGCCAAAGGTCGGCGTGAGGCGATGCCGCATAGGCAAGTGAGTGCTCGTCCTCATGGCAGCCAAGGCACGCTCCAACCGCAGCGCTCTCCGTGTCGTAGCGGTGGCTGGTGTGGCAGGTGTTGCAATCGAGTTCGCGGTCGGCCGACTCGGATCGCATGGTGAGTCGTGCCTCCCCCGGCGTCATCGGCGCGAGATCCGCAGCCCAGCGCATCCCGTGCCGGCCCCGCCCAAATTGCGCGACCTCGGCTTCGTGACAGTCCCCACACTTGTCCGGCGAAACGGTTCCAACCCAGCCCGCGTCGGCAGGATTCGACGCGCGGTGGCAGTCCGAACACGCGATCTCGGAAAGATGATGCGCACTACCCACCCACCCGGCCGGTGGCTCCGCCGAAACCTCAGGCGGGGGCTCAGCGTCGGCAACCCACTCCCGAATCAATGTGGTGGCGACGGGATGGTTCGGGGTTTCCCCGCTATGCGCGACGAGGAAGTCTTCGTAGAGCGCACGGTTATCATGAAAGTTGTGACAACCCGCGTCGGCGCAAGTCTCGAAGCCAAGCCCCTTGTGAGTGGGTCGCTCTTCGGCAACGTCGAGATGGCACTGGTAGCAGTAGTCGTCCGGCAGCGAGAGTCCCATGGCCGCCGTGGCCTCGGGACGATGCTCGGCGTGGCAGGTGACGCAGTACCGCGCGTCGAGCTTGGCCACGCGCGAGGCGTTGCGCGGATCGGTGAACTTCGACTTGGGGTGAGAGTCTTCCGCGGCAGCGAGCTCATCTCCGTGACAACCCACGCAAGCGTCTTGCATCTCGTCAGTCCCGGTAAACGGGGCCGTGTGGCAGGACTCGCACGACAGTTCGATCTGGTAGTGGCCGTGCGTAGTCTCGCCGGGCAGCAGTGCAGTCCGCTGGTCGCCACGGAACGACACGACCCCGAAGCCGATGAGTCCGACGGTGGTCACGATCCACGCTCCCCATAGAAATCTTTGAAACCGGTTCGTCGAAGCCACACGAGAGGTCTCCCTAGAAGTAAAAGCTCTTCAGTGCGTGGACGAAGACCAGCACCGGAAAGGGCCAAAACAAGATCTGATGAACGAGCAGCGCCCGCCGCCGCACCACGCCACCGAGCCCATCGGGAAGGTGGTGCTCGAACGCGGCGGCGATCGCAGTGAGGCCACCGAGCGCGGCCAAGACGATGAAGGTGACCATCAACCAGAAGTTGAGGTTCGAGCCGAAACGAAACCCGGTATGCACACCAACAGCCGCCAGCGTCGCAACCCCTAGTGTCGAATGAAACAGGCGCCACGCACGGTAGTGCCCCAGCTGAAAGCGCGGCAATCGCTTACGGAGCGACAACACCAAGCTGATTGCGCAGAGGCCCGCAAGCGTGAAGCCGGTAACTTGGCGCAGGGTCTTGTTGCGCCACAGCGCATCGACGCGCCACTCGTTCTGAAAGGTATGCGACCAACCGACGGGCTCGCTCAGCAAGGCCGTCAAAATCGCGATGAGGGCTGCTACGCCAACGGCGGCGAGCCAGCTCTGCGCCCGCGGCGGCAAGTGCGGCCTTGATGGCTCGAGCAGGCTCTCGACCATGGGGGTGCAACTCCCGCAAACGGTGCCAGCGCCCGTACGCGCGGCGAGCGCACCAACCGTCGTGCAACCATCGGCGATCGCTTCGCGCACCGAGCCGCAAGTCGCGCCGGTGCACGTGCAGATCGGCACTTCGGGCGCCCAACGTGACACGTCGTTGGCGCGCGTCTCCCGCCAGATCGACTTGTGGCCTTCGAATCGCGAACGCTGGCCGGCACGGAGACGTCGTCGGTCGACCACAGCGGTCAGCACCGCGGGCCACTCTTGCCAAGTACCGACAGCCGTCGCGCCGACGAGTCGCCCCCTGCGAAGCACCAGCCGGCGATAGGCGCCGCCCGAGGATTGAACGATCGACTCGAAGCCCCGTTCGTCGACGAGCGCATCCCCCACGACGCTGGTCGGCAGTCGATCGTACTTGAGCTTGGTCACCGTCGGGGTCCGCCGGAACGGCTTTCTCCGTCCGACGAACTGCCGAACCAAGGTCTCGACGGTCTCGTAACAGGGAGCAACAAGGCCGAAAGGCTCGCCGTCGACGTTGGCGCACTCTCCGACCGCGAAGATGCGCTTGTCCGACGTGCGCATGCTGCGATTCACCAGAACGCCCCCACGCGCGGCGGTGGACAGTCCGGCTTGGGTCGCAAGCCCGTCACGTGGCCGGACCCCCGCCGCGACCACGACAAAGTCAAACCGCGTGGTTTGCCCGTCCTCATCGCACACGGCAACGCCCTCTCCGTCACCATTGACGGAAGCCACGCGAACGCCGAACCGAACGTCGATGCCCTCCGACGTCAACGATTCAAGGAGCACAGAAGCGCCGTCGACGTCCAGTTGGCGTGACAACAGGTGGGACGCGGCTTCGTACATTCGGACTTCGCAGCCAGCTCGCCTGAGCGTGGCGGCGAGTTCGATCCCAAGAAGACCAGCACCAAGGACCAAGACGCGCCTAGACGGTGCACCCCGGGCGATTCTGTCGGCGATCGTCTTGGCGTCGTCGGCGTCCCGGTAGACGCACACCGCGTCACACGACGGATCGACGCATGCCGGAACCCTCGGCGCGGACCCGGTTGCCAACACCAGCTGGTCGTACGGGTACGTGTTGCCTTCGGTGTCGACGACGGTCTGGGCGCGCCGGTCGATCCCGGCCACCTCGGTCCCCGTTCGGAGCGAGATCCCCTGCGCGGCGTACCAGTCGGGTTCGCGAAAGGCGAGGTTCGAAAGCGCGCCGGTGGACCCAATGAGCTCGCCAAGCCGGATGCGATCGTAGGGCACGTGAGGTTCGGCACCGAGAACGGTCAGCGCGTACTTGTCGAGCAACCCAAGTTCGACGAACCGTTCGCAAAAGCGCTGCGCCGCCATCCCGGCGCCCACGACGACCACCCGAGCGACGCGCTTGGCCGCCCGCGCTGGGTCATCGCCAACGCCACGAGAACTCTCTCGACCGAGAAGAAGGGCCACATACCAGGCCTAGCCTTCTGGGTTTTCCGTCGCGTTTCGTGATTGCGAAAAAGTGGTTTCTTAAACACCACTTTAATCGCACCCGCCCCCTTACCTTAGTGGGACAGGCCG
The DNA here is from genome assembly GCA_039028875.1 of Myxococcota bacterium. Taxonomy (GTDB): domain Bacteria; phylum Myxococcota_A; class Polyangia; order Polyangiales; family Houyiibacteriaceae; genus SG8-38. The sequence continues at coordinate 8,955 of JBCCHE010000045.1, forward strand.
AGCAGCGGGGAAAGCCGATCGCGACGCTTGATGATGTCCTTCAAGGTATAGCGATCGAGAACACGATAGAATTGATCTTCGGCTTCGCCCAAGACACCACGGAGGTGACAGGAGGTGATCAACGGACAGGAAGCCTGGTCGTTGTCGACGCAATCGAGAACGCCTCGGTTCGGTTCGGTCTGGCGAACGAGTTCCCCCAAGACGACATCGGAGGGATCGACTGCAAGCTGTACTCCGCCCCCGCGACCCCGTGTCGCTCGGATCAAGCCGAGATGTGTGAGCTCGTTCGCCACCTTCAGCATGTAGTGATGCGACACGTCACACCCTTCCGATACCTCTTGAATGGGCACCGGGCGACCTTCATCGGAAAGACCAAGGTACATCAGCATCCTGAGCGCGTAGTCGGTGAAGAGCGTCAGCTGCATGAACACCTCGAGAATGCCACGTCTGACGCAGTTCCGAAAGCTGATGATGCGTGCTGTCGAGCGAAGAACGGTCTGCTCGTCGATGACGCCGTCATGCAGGCTCCAAGCTGACCGCGCACGCCTTGTAAGACGGCTGTCGCGAGTAGGGATCAAACGATGGAAAGGTGAGCTGATTGGTGGTTGCGAAGTGCATGGGGATGAAAACTTGTCCAGCCTGCACGACATGGCTCACGAAGGCTCGCGCACGCAATGCGCCTCGACGGGACCGAACGATGGCCCAGTCATTGGTGTGGATCCCGATGCTGCGCGCGTCGGCTGGGTTGACCTCGACGTATGGCTCGTTCGGGTAAAGCGACTTGAGAACGTTGGACTTCCCAGTGCGCGTTTGGGTGTGCCACTGGCTCGAGCTGCCGCGGCCGGTCAGCAGGGTGAACGGAAAAGACTCATCGGCAACTTCCGGCGTCGGCCGTGGATCTTCAAAGACAAACCGAGCCCGACCGTCGGCCGTGCAAAACTGGCCGTCTTCGAACAAGCGGCGTTGGCTCTTGCGCGGGACCGTGTCCCCCTCCGGCAACGGCCATTGAATCCCACCGAGCTCGTCGATCATCTGGTAGTCCGCGATGCCGCTGATGTCGCACGGCATGTCGCGACTGCATTCCTTCAAGATCTGAAAAACGTCCTCGGGCGATCGCCACCGCTCGAACATGTCTCCGCAACCCCACGCGGCGGCGAGGAGCTGAAAGATCCGAAAATCAGAAAGCGCCTGCCCTGGCGCCTTGGACACTTGCTTGGTCAAACCCAGACGACGCTCCGAGTTGATGAAGCAGCCTTCTTTCTCCCCCGAGCCCGCCGCGGGAAGGACGAGATCGGCGAACGCCGCGGTTTCGGTCGTGTGATACATGTCCTGCACCACCAAGAAGTCGAGTTGCTTCAGGATCTCGTGGGCGTCTCCCTGGTTGATCCACGAGTGCGCGGTGTTGGTGGCGATGATCCAAAGGCCCTTGATCTCCCCCTGAAGGATCCCCTCCATGATTCGGTCGTAGGCCCAACTCGGCTCTTCGGGGATCACACCCTCGTCGATCCCTATGGCCTGGGCGACCTTCTGACGGTGTTCCGGGTTCCCAAACGCATGGCCGCCGAGAAGGTTGGTCGTGTTGCTAAACAATCGCGAGCCCATGGCGTTGCATTGGCCGGTGATGGAGTTCGCGCCGGTGCCCGGTCGTCCGATGTTCCCCGTCATGAGGGCGAGGTTGATGATCGCTTGCGCGGTACGAACGCCCTCGTGGCTCTGGTTGACGCCCATCGTCCACCAAAACGAGACTCGCTTCCCCTCGTGAATGGTGCGCGCGAGCGCCTCGAGCTGCTCGGCTGAGATCCCGGTCTTGTCAGACACGAGGCCAGGCTCGTAGGGCTCCACGTGCTCCACGAACGCGTCAAAGTCGTTCGTATGCGCGCGAATGAAGTCATGGTCGAGCCAGTCGTTCCGGCACAAGAGGCGAGCCAGCCCGTAGAGCAGATAGAGGTCGCTCTTCGGTGCGAGTGGAACGTGCATCTGCGACTGCTGCGCGGTCTCCGTCCGGCGCGGATCAATGACGACGACGGTTGGATCGTGCCGGTTCCGGCAAACCCGTTCCCACATGATGGGGTGCGCGATGCAAGGGTTCGCGCCGATAAATACGATGACGTCAGACTCCTCGAAGTCTTGATACGTGTACGGGGGTGCGTCGAAGCCAAACGATTGCTTGTAGGCCACGACGGAGGTCGCCATGCACTGGCGCGTGTTGCCGTCCCCGTGGAGCACACCCATCCCGAACTTGGTGAGCGCACCCAAGAACGCCATCTCTTCCATCGGAATCTGCCCGGTGCTGATGAACGCAACCGATTCTTTGCCGTGCTTTTCCTGGATCCGCTTCATCCGGTCGACAAAGGTCTCGAGTGCCGCCGACCACTCGACAGGCTTGAGCGCGCCACCCCGGCGGTCACGTACCATCGGCACGGTGGCTCGGTCCGGCGCGCTGAGCGGGGTCAATGCCTCCCAGCCCTTGGGGCACGCCATCCCGAGGTTGACCGGATACTCGGTTGACGCGGAGAGGTTAATCGCCTGCCCGTCCTTCATGTGAACGTGAAGGCTGCAACCGGTCGAGCAGTATCCGCACACCATGGTGGTCGTCGCATCGGGCTTGAGCTTGGTGGGAACCTGGCCGAGCCCAAAGCCGCCCGGGCTCCGCAAGAGGTCGCGCGTGAGGGGGCCGCGATGGTCGCGAACGAGCTTCTTCGCGCGCGCGGTAAACGAAGGTGGTCCGCCATCCATCAGGGCATCCCTCCTGGCATCCGTGGCGAGCTCATCGCCGAAAAGAACGACATCCGCTCGAGGAGTTCCCCTGCGAGAAGACCGACGAGCGCAAGCACCGCGCCTACCAACGTCGCGATGGGAAAACGGTCGTCCGCCGTGACGATAAAGAAGAGCGGCAAGATCAAGCCGGCGACGACGCCGAGGGCGTAACGGAAGAAGCTCCGTTGCGCGAGCTCGCCCTTCAAGAGGAGCGCCGAACGTTTGAGGTCGCCCTGCGTCTTGTTCCTGAGCGACAAGAACACCAACGATTCACCGAAAAGCTTGATCGCAACCGCAGCAATGAGGGCGAGGCCACAGATGCGCGTCATGCGAACCAGCGGTTCCGAGACGCCTTCATGCGTTGCGACGCCAACCGCCCAGTGAATCATCACGGTCGCCGCGAGGCCGAGCACGACGCAAGTCATGCCAAACTTGAATGCCGTGCGACCGATGCTCCACCACCGACGACCTGTCGCGTGATAGATCATCGCGGAGCAGAACACCGCGAGCGCGCCGACGAGCACGGTGACCAAGCCGAGGGGTTCATCCCATCGCTCGGCCATCGCCGTGAGGGCGGGGGCATTGTCTGGATCGGTGCTTGCCACCCACGTCACCGCAGCATGTAGCGCGGCAAGGCCCGCAAACGCCCCGAACGCAAGGATCTCGCGGCTCAACCACGAGGTGCGTAGGCCGAGAAAGGCGCGCCAAGCGTACTGCGGCCGACCGAGATGCATCGTGCTCGCGCCGAGCGCAATGACGCCGAGCACGAGGATGGCGATCGCTTGCGCGGCGACGCCGATCTCGAGCATGTCTTCGACGCCAGCGAAGCGGAGCAACTGAACCGCCATGAGTGTCCCGACCGAGAGTTGGGTAAGCACCAACATCCACACGAGCGGCATGTGTTGCTCCGCGGGTCGCACCCGGTAGAAGTCGGCCGGGAGCATGTTGTGTGGCAGCGCCGACGTGCTCTTGTAGGTGGTCGTCGGAACAGTCAGCGCGGGCTCTGGTGCACCTGGAAGGAAGGCGTCTGCCTGGGCCGCGTCGATGGCGGCCCCTTCGTCGACGAGCCCAATGGTGATCGCTTGGCTCGGGCAGGCTTGCACACAAGCCGGAGCCTCACCCTCGGCGAGCCGGTCGCTGCACATGTCGCACTTGCGCACGATGCCAAGGGACTTGTTGTACTGCGGCACTTCGTAGGGGCAGGTGAAGACACAGTACTGGCAACCGATACACTGGTCATCGAGATGCTTGACGATACCCGTGTCGGGGTCTTTGTCGTACGCCTTGACGGGACACCCTTCGAGGCATGCGGGCTCGAGACAGTGGTGGCATGCCGTCGTGACGGTCTTCTGAACCGGCGAACCGGCGACACCACCGTGAAGCAACCCAACCGATCGCCACGTCTCCCCCTCGTCGAGTCCGTTGAGGCTGTGGCAAGCGGTGACACACGCCTTGCAGCCGGAGCACTTGTCGAGGTCGACTTCGAACGCGTACTGCTGCCCCGGTCCGGGCGGGGTCGCCGGGATCAAGTCACGATAGAAGCGCTCTTGGGCCGGCGCGTCGCACTGTTCATGAAACTGTGAGAATCGCTCGACCGCGGACAAGTCGTTCTGCTCGCGAAGGAGCCGCTGAAGGAGGGGCTCTCCGCCAGAGTCCGATGGGTCCGGGCGGTCGGAGTCGACGACGGGCAGGTGTATCGAGGCCGAACGTGTACTCATTGGGCGGCCTCCACACAGTCGCCAGGGGTCTTCGGGCAAAGATGAGTCTCGAGCTCGGCCGCCGGGGGAAGTTCCACGTACACCTGACCGTCCTCGACCCGGACCGGGAACGTGTGTACGCGATAGCTCTCCCCGCTCAAACACTCCCCTGTCTTCAGGGAGAAGTTCTTCTTGTGAAGCGGGCACGCCACTTTGGGCTCGCCCTGTTTGTCGCCAAGGATCCCTCGGGCGAGAACCATGTCCTGCATGTGCGGGCACATGTTCTGTACCGCGTACCACTCGCCGCGAGAGGCGAAGTGAAACACCGCGACTTGGGTGCGCCCGTGCTTGATGCTCATGCCGCCATCGACCGGAAACTCCTCCACGCGCCCAGCCTTGACCCAGTCGGTCCTCACGACGGGGAGCTGAAGCTTGATCGGTTCCGAAGGCGCCGGGCGTTTGTCCCAATCGGCCGGGCGTCGCTGTCCACGCTGTTCGATGCGAAACACGGTATCGTCGTCGCTGTCGTCGTTGGCGAAGTGCCGGAACTTTCGGCGCTGCTCCGGATCGTTGACGACGGCTGCCCACTCACACTGATAGGTGTCGACGAGGTACTGCATGTCACGCTCGAGCTCCTCGGCGAGGCCAAGGCTGTCGTTGACGACCACGTCTCTCACGTGCTCGATGCCGCCATCGATCTTGTCCACCCAGGTCGACGTCCGGGTGAGCTTGTCGGCCGTTCGAATGTAGTAGATGAGAAAGCGATCGATGTAGCGAATCAGGGTCTCCTCATCGAGGTCCGACGCCAAGAGGTCGGCGTGCCGAGGCTTCGCACCGCCGTTTCCACAGACGTAGAGGTTCCAGCCGTTCTCGGTGGCGATGATCCCAAAGTCCTTGCTCTGCGCTTCGGCGCACTCTCGAACACAGCCGCTCACGGCGCTCTTCAGCTTGTGCGGCGACCGAATCCCCCGATAGCGTTCTTCGATACGAATCGAGAGGCCGATCGAGTCATCGACACCGTACCGACACCAGGTCGACCCGACGCAGCTCTTGACGGTTCGAATGCCTTTGGCGTAGGCGTGTCCGCTCTCGAAGCCGGCCGCCACAAGGTCCTCCCACACATCCGGCAGCTGGTTGAGTTTCGCTCCGAGCAGGTCGATTCTCTGACCTCCCGTGATCTTGGTGTAGAGGTCGTACTTCTTGGCGATCTCTCCGAGACGGATGAGCTTGTCGGGCGTGATCTCCCCTCCCGGCACCCGCGGAATCACCGAATACAGGCCGCGGCGCTGAATGTTGGCCAGGAACCGGTCGTTGGTGTCTTGAAGCGTGGTGTGGTCCTCCAGGATCAGCGCGTTGAAGAGGCTTGCGAAGCACGACGCCGCCGTGGGTTTACAGATCTCACACCCGTGACCTTCGCCGTACTCGGCGATGAGGGCGTCAAAGGTCCGGATCTGCTTCAGACGAATCAAGTCGAACAGTTCTTGGCGCGTGTAGTCGAAGTGCTCGCAGAGGCGGCGCCGGACACTCACACCGCGCGCGGCGAGCTCGACGTCGAGGAGATCGGCCACCATCGGTACGCAGCCCCCGCAGCCGGTTCCCGCAGTGGTACAGGCCTTGATCTCCGCGACGGTCGTCAAACCGTCATCGCGAACCCGAGCGCAGATGTCACCCTTCGATACGTTGTTGCAAGAGCAGATCTGCGCACCGTCCGGAAGCGCCGCGACGCCCCCCGAGGCTGCCTCGCCCCCACGCACCCCGACGATGAGCGCTTCAGGTTCGTCCGGAAGCGGGTCCCCGGATCGCGCATAGTGCAGCAACTGTCCGTACTCGGACGCGTCGCCGACCAGCATTCCGCCGAGCAATCGCTTCCCATCCTCGTCGACGATGATCTTCTTGTAGACCCCTTTGACGAGGTCTTGGTACTCGATCGTCTTGGCAGTGGGTTCTTGGTCGGCGAACGGGTTGCCAAACGAGGCCACGTCAACGCCCATCAGCTTGAGCTTCGCACTCAGGTCACCGGACTCGAACGTGGCGTGTTGGTCCGTCAACCGCTTCGCGAGGACCTCTGCCATGTCATAGCCCGGGGCAACCAATCCGTAGATCTTGTCGTCATGAAGCGCGACTTCGCCGATCGCGTAAACGTCGGCCGCGGAGGTCGCCAAGTGGTCATCCACCACGATGCCCCCGCGACGTCCGACTTCGACACCCGCAGCCCGCGCCAACTCGTCCCGCGGTCGAATCCCCGCACTCACGACCACCATGTCAACGTCCATGCTGCCTTCGTCGTCGAAGACGAGCGCGGTCGCGTGGTCATCGCCATCGATGCGCGCTGTGGATCGCCCCACGTGCACGTTGACGCCAAGTTTCTCGATCTCCTGGCGAAGCAGGCGCCCTCCCGAGTCGTCGAGCTGGCGCGGCATCAAGCGGGAAGCCAACTCGACGACGTGGGTGTCGAGCCCGCAGCCTTGAACGGCGCGCGCCGCTTCGAGCCCCAGCAACCCCCCGCCAAGAACGGCGCAGCACCCTCCCCTCGACTCCGCCCGCGCGAGAATGCCCTCGAGATCCTCGATCGTCCGGTAAACGAAGACGCCCTCCTTGTCGACTCCATCGATCGGCGGGACGAACGGAGACGACCCCGTCGCCAGCACCAAGATGTCGTAGCCGAAGATCTCGCCACCCGTGGTCGTGAGCTCCTTGTTCGCCGGATCGATCGACGCAACCCTTTCGGAGGTGCGAAGATCGATGGCGCGCTCGGTGTACCACTCGCGCGGCGCCATGGTGAGCTCATCCACCGATCGATGATCGAAGTAACTCGTGAGTTGAACCCGATCGTACGCAGGCCGTGGTTCTTCGCCGAACACCAGCAACCGATACCGACGCTCCTGGTCGTGAACGGTGAGGCGATCACAGAACTTCCAGCCCACCATGCCGTTTCCGATGACGACGATACGCTGTGGTTGGGGGGGCTCACTCATCACAATCTTCCCGGCCATGCGCTGGTCCACGCTACTTCTAAAAGAGGACTCGTCAAGGCTACTTTTCTCGATACAAGTTTGAAATCACTACGAAATACTCCGCTCTACAACGCTGTTTTTTCACGGCGTCTGCGCGGACAACATGAGGAAGCCCCATTGCTGCACGTCGCCGTTTCCGAGGTTGCGCGCTCCTTGGTTCGGAACGAACACGGTCCAACCGCCCGCGAGCGAAACGCCCGGAAGGAACGACCACTTGAAGATGAGGTCGACTTCCTGGCCGAGGTTGCGAACGGTGTTGTCCGGATTCAGTCCGAACGTGACGCCCGCGACGTTCGACCAACGTGCGCTTGGATTGGCGAGCGCCAGGTTGTAGAGCCCGAGACGCGCACTCACTGGGCGCTTGGGGGCTTTGACGGAGAAGTGAAGGTGCCCCTCGATGAGGTTCCGGAGCCCGATCAGGTCCGCCCAGCCATAGAACTTGTGGTTGGTCGGAAAGAAGTTGTTGAACTCATCGACTTTGCCGTTGTTCGAGGCACCCGTGGCATAGGCGAAGCCGCCGTTGACGACCGGCTTCCACGAGGGTTTCTGAAACGTGTAGTCGAGGTCACCCGATACCGCGAACGCGAAAAACGTGCTGTTGGCGGAGCGGCCGCCCTGGATGGTGAACTCCCCGGTATACTTCAAGCCGGCGACCGGCACCCCCGTCAGATAGATTCCGGGGGATGCGATGTCGTTCTTGCGGGCGAGCGTCGCCACATTGACCGGGCGGTCGTGTCTGTAGAGCACATAGGCTTCGAGATAGAGCGCCTCGCTGCGGCGGACGCTCAAATTCGTGGTCGCTAGGTACGACCCATTGTTGGTGAACGTCTCGGGCGGATCGACGGAGTCATCCAGGATGGCTTGCTGCCGCGACAACATCGATCCGAAGAAGTCGAGCTCGATGTTGTCACCAAAGAACGCGTGCATCCGAATCGCATCGAACGAGCGGGCGGACATCAGCCAGTCGAGCGCGCCGATCATGCGCTGATTGCCGTAGTTGATCTCCTGGCGACCCACTCGGATGTAGCCACGTTGGTCGCCGATCTCGATGATGCCCTGGTGGAGCGCGAACGCGCTTCCATCATCGATTCCTGGAAAAGAACCGAACAGGCGAACGTCCTGGATCTGCATCATCGCCCGGATGAATTTCCACTCGGCGGTCAGGCCAAAACGAACGCGGGTCGTCACGAAGTGCGCGGAATCAAACGTTTGCCCGACTGGCCCGTAGGGGTTCAACCGAGTCTCCTGTCGGAACCGCGCTTGAAGGAAGGGAGTGAAGGTCACCCCACCCAGCTGAAAGCTAAACGGCTTGTCTCCGTACTTGGGCTCGGGCGGCGCGCCCTCCTCCTCGGGGGGCGGAGCTTCCGGTACCGACACGATGGGTTGTTGTTCCTTGGGCACTTCGATCCCGCCATCGGGGGAAGGCGCAGCCTCCTCGTCGAGAGCGGGCACGTCCTCCTTGCCGGGGTCGACCTGTTCTTGCGTGAGCTCCTGTGCGAGAGACGGGAGTGCGGCTACGGCAATAAACATCAGGGCGAGCAGCAAGGTGAATGTGCAATCTCTTATTTTCATTTCTCTCCTTCGACGCCGAGGCGCACGGGTGCGACTCGCGTGAAAACGCGCTTCCTCAACTGGTGCGGTCGACGAAGGACCGCGGTCTTTCGGCGCCGCTCATCCGACGGCGCAGAGTCTCTACAAAAAGGCCCCGATTTTAGTTCGGTCTAGCTGGGGGCTCGCGGGCGTGGGAACTCGTTGGATACCGCCAAGTACACCTGGCGGTCGTGGGTGACGCGCACAGCGTGCTGAAGAACACGACCGACGCGCTGGCCGATCGCCTCCCCAGTTTCGAGAGACACCTCGGTGGCGTGCAGCGGGCAAGTCACCTGGTGGCCGTGGACGATGCCACATGAGAGCGGACCACCGCTGCGCGGGCAGCGGTCGTCGAGCGCGAACACTTCGTCGTCACCCGTGCGGAACACCGCAACGGGTCCTCGCTCCGTTTCGACGATACGCGCCCCACGACAGGGAATCGCGTCGAGCGTACCGATGCGGCGCCAGCTGCTCTTCAGGAACCCAACCTTCATGACGGAAGGTCCTTGCTCAGTCGCGAGAGCGGGACGAAATGCTCTTCGGCTTGATGGACTGCCGCGTTCGCCCACGGGTCCACTTGCTCCCGCTTCTGGGTCCGCATGAAACGCGAGAACAACAGGTTGCGACCCGCAATGTCCTTCACGATCCGCTCGCGAACGTATCGAATGCCGACGCGTTCGACGAAGGCCGCGGTGCGCTCACCGTACCAACCTTCCTCTCGGTACAGTTGAACGAAGGCGCCCGAGTACTCGGGGACGTCGTGGTCTCGAAGAACTCGGCAAAGAAACCGCGCCGCGCGTACACGCGTTCCACTGGCGCCGCCGACGTACAAGTCCCACCCCTCGTCCACCGCCACGATACCGACGTCCTTAATCGTGGCTTCCGCGCAGTTCCGGCGGCAGCCAGACACTCCAAGCTTCACTTTGTGCGGCGTGGGTGTGCCCCACATGATGTGCTCGAGGTCGATCCCCATCGAAGTCGAGTCCTGAACGCCGTAGCGACACCATTCGGTGCCCACGCAGGTCTTCACCGTACGAACGCTCTTGGCATAGGCATGGCCCGAGATGAACCCAGCCCGGTTTAGGGCACCCCAAATCGCCGGCAGCAACTCTTTTCGAATGCCGAGCAGATCGATCCGTTGGCCACCTGTGATCTTGATCGCCTTCACCTCGAAGCGTTCGGCGACTTCGGCAAGCGCTCGGAGCTGGGAAGGCGTCGTGACACCGCCAAACATGCGCGGAACGACCGAGTACGTCCCATCCCGCTGAATGTTCGCGTGCACGCGTTCGTTGATCACCTTGGATCGCGGGTCATCGTCGTACGCTTCCCCAAACGCCATTGACATGTAGAAGTTGAGCGCCGGCCGACAACGAGCGCAGCCATCCGCGGTCTTCCAACGCATCCGAAGCATCATGTCGGCCAGCGAACAGGGTCGTGCGAGCTGAATCTGCCTTCTGACTTCGTCGTGTCCCATCTCGGTGCACGAACAAACCGGAACGATTTGGTTCTCCTTGGGCTTCCGACCGAGTTCGTGGTCGAGGAGCTTCTTGCAGACGCGAGCACACGAGTGACAGGCCGTGGCAGCTGACGTGTGATTCCCGATTTGTTTTACAGTCTTTAGGTCGTGCGAACGCACCGCATCGACGATCGTTTCTTTTCGAACGTCGTTGCAGGCACACACACGGGCTGACCCGGGCGCGCTGATCACATCGCGAACGGTGGCATCAGGCGCAAGAACGATCTCATGTTCATGCGCCTCCCAGGGCCAGCGTCTTGGCTGGCCGGGGCGCAACGACAATTGCCGAAAGAATGCAGTCCAACTACGAGTCACAAGAGGGGTTGTGATGGATGAACATTTCCGAAGGATTTCCGGGAGGCTAAAAAGTGGTCTCCTAGGCTCCACTTAAAATCCGAACACGCTCAGACCGTTTGTATCCGGGATGTTTCGGGGGCCTTGAAACATTGAATTCTACCGCCTAGATTGAGGCGAGGGGCTGGACCACCAATGACGGTATCCGCGCATCGACTGGCCGGAGCGGGCGAAAAAAAACGCACGCATGATCGCTTTATGTGGCTCACCGACCGCGATCCGGCAGAGACCCGTGATCTTTTGACCGCGGGCGTCGCCGATCGAGTCGGGTCCTGGGTCGATGGAGACCGGTTCCAGATCGCCGCGAGCGGAGACCCAACGGCGCCCGTCCTGTCGGGCACCGTTCGGTCACTGCCAAGCGGGTCGGAAGTCTCAGCCGTGATCGCGTGTCGGAGCGAGGTGCATGACATTTTGCGCCTTGGCCGATTGATGCTCCTGGGCTTCCTCACCGTGATCGCGATCGCGCTTCCGTTCCAGGTCGAGGGCGAAGAGCTCGCCACCGCCCTCGTGGGCCTCGCCCTCGGGTGCGCATCAGCCGCCGCGATCGCATCGTTCATTGAGGCGCGCGTCGCGAACCACCTGAGTCAACCGGGCCACGTCGCTGAGCTCACACGAACAATGCAACGCTTGCTCGTTCGACTCGACGACTGAAGCTCCGCACAAGCCACGGTACCGACCCTATTAACCGGTGCACTCCCTGAAGTGGCGGCGTGCGAAGTAACGAGAACCATACGCGTTCGAAACGCGCTCGAAAAGTGGAGTCCTCATATCCACAAAACTAACCCCGAGCACTTCACCGAGCACTTCACTAGGAGGCGAGCGTGTCCGTCACGTCCAACAAAGCCACTCGAATCGACCTGTTCTCACTGAAAACAGTACAAATGAAAACGTTCCACCTGACGTGGCTGGCCTTTTTCATCTGTTTCTTCGGATGGTTTTCCCACGCACCCTTGATTCCCGCGTCGATCGGCCCAGATCTCGATCTTTCTCGGGCCCAAAAGATCACCGCGTTCATCGCCTCGGTCGGGGTAACGATCATCGCGCGGCTCGTCATCGGCGCCTTCTGCGACAAGTTCGGGCCACGAAAGATCTACGTAGGCCTCTTGATCTTCGGCGCCGTCGCGGTCGCCGGCTCCTCATTCGCCTACGATTGGCCGAGCTACCTATTTTCGCGCCTTTGCATCGGCGTCATCGGCGCTTCGTTCGTCATCACCCAGTACCACACCTCTGTCATGTTCGCCCCGAACTGCGTCGGCATCGCAAACGCGACCACCGCCGGCTGGGGGAATCTCGGGGGAGGTGTCACCCAGGCGGTGATGCCTTTGGTGGCCGCCGGGATGTTGGCCACAGGCCTCGCGAGCTCCGAGCTGACGGACTGGCGCCCGGCGATGTACGTCCCCGCGGTGGCGATGCTGGTCATCGCGTTCCTTTACTGGAAGTTCACCACCGACTGCCCGGAGGGGAACTACGACGAACTCCCCGAGCTCCGACCGAAGAAGGCCGAAGGCGAGAAGAGCCTATTCTGGACGGCCTGCAAGGACCGACGCGTTTGGATCCTCTTCGCGATCTACGCGGGCTGTTTCGGCATGGAGCTCTTCGTCAACGGCCGCGCTGCTGCCTACTACCAGGGTCGATTCGGGCTCGAGGAAACGTCTGCTGGCGTCATCGCATCCCTGTTCGGGCTGATGAACATCTTCGCGCGCAGCACGGGCGGATGGCTCGGCGACAAGTTTGCGAGCAAGGGCGGGCTCACGGGCCGCGTCCGCTGGCTTGTCATCGTGATGGTCGCCGAGGGGATCGCGCTGGTGTTCTTCTCTCGGATGGGCACCCTCGGGCTTGCGATCACCACCATGATCATCTTTAGCCTCTGCGTGCAGATGGCCGAGGGGGCAACTTACTCAGTGGTACCGTTCATCAACAAGCGGTCGCTCGGTGCGGTCTCCGGAATCGTGGGCGCCGGTGGCAACGTCGGCGCGGTGCTCTACGCCCAGTTCCTTCTCCGGAGCGAACTCCCACTCCAAGACTGCTTCCTCTACTTTGGGATGGTCGTCGGAACGATCGGTTTGCTTGGGTTCGGGGTAAAGTTCTCCCCCGAGCAAGAGGCGGAGGCCAAGGCCGAGTTCGACGCGGGCGTCGCGGACGCGAAAGCCCAGGCGTCGCGGTCCCGCGCCGCGACGGCCTCGACGGCTTGAGGCCATGCAAGGTCCCGAGCCCCGAGGGAGGCGGGACCACGCGTGACCAAGACAGCCACCGCAACACTGGATCGAGAGCCCGCCCGCTCGAGCGAAGCGGGCTCTCGTGCGGCTGACGCTACGGATGCGGCCCGATCCCTTGGGGAATGGGCATACTCGAGCCGCAACGTCGCGGCCCGAGGCACGCGAGGGTCGCCGGACGAGCCCTGAAAACCGAATGGTTTCTGACCGCGACGGTTGACTTTCGGTCGCCGCCTGTGACCCTCTGCGCTCCTATGCCCGTTTCCATCATTGAGGATCGCGCGATCCTGCTGTGTACCGGTATCGCATTCGCGTCTCTTATCGCCCAGGGTTGTGGTGACAGCGCGCCTGCTCCGAGTCTCGACGAAGTCTACGACCAAGGCCTCACCCGCTACGTCGGCGAGTTCACGCCCGACAACGAAGTCCCGCTCGAAGGCGGGGTGACACGTTTCGAGTTCGACGTTCCGGACGATCCGACGGAGGGCCCGCGCGGCCCGCTGTGTCTCCGCGGTACGGAGTTCAGCGTCGAGACCAGGCCCGGTTCTTCCGACGAACTCTTCATCTGGCTTCAAGAAGGAGGCGCGTGTTGGCCCGAGTTCTGCGCGGCCACCGAAGAGACGAGCGACATCTTCGACGAAGGCATCCTCGACCTCACCGTCCCCAACAACCCTCTTGCCGATCACGACTTGGTCTACGTCCCGTACTGTGACGGTTCGCTGTTCGCCGGCGACGTCGACCGGTTGCTTCCGCCGAGCATCGTCGGCCCTTCAACGATGGGAGACACCCTCAGCTTTCAACGCGGCGTACAGAACCTCTCGGCAGCCCTCGATATCGCAAGGCGTGAGTTCCCAGAACCAACCCGCGTGGTCCTGGCGGGCAGCAGCGGAGGCGCTTTCGGGACGATCACGGCTGCGCCACTGGTGCGTTTCTACTTCCCGGACGTCGATATCCTTGTATTCAACGACTCGGGGATCGGGATCATCCGCGACGGCCAGCCCGATTTCATCACCGACTTGCTCGATGGATGGAACGCGCTTTCGATCGTCCCCGAATCCTGCACCGACTGCATCAGCGACGGCAACGTCACCGGATTCATTCGATGGAACCTCGAAAACGACCCCAACCTCTTCATGGGCCCTATCACGCATACACAGGATGCGATCATCAGCGGATTCTTTCTGCGGGAAGACCCGGACGTGTTCCAAGCCGCCGTGCTTCGCGAAACAGGGGAGCTCGCGGAAGCGTTCCCACAGCGCTATCGACGCTACCTCCAGGCGGGCAGCAACCACAGCGTGATGCTGAACTCGGGGCCGGTGGTCCCCTTCCTCACCGGCATGCTCGGCAGCCTCGTCGACGAGGAGATCGAAGGCGTCACCCCACTCGAGTGGATCACCGAGGGCGTGCAACAGACCGACGCCTGGCAAGACACGGTCGATCCTTCGCTTCGCTAGCCCATTTTCAACGCATCGCCGCCGGGCCACCCTCGACCATCGCACGCTTGATCTTCATCCACTCGTCGCGGACCGCCCAGCAACCAGGCACCAGCGCCACTTTCGGATAGCGGGGCCTTCGCCGAAGGATACGCTCCTCCATCCAGTCCAGGTCGAAGCCAGTCCACTCCCCGGCCACGCTGACAAGGTTCGGCATCAATAAAGGGTGCACCTCGCGATAGAGAATCTGATCCAGTTCGTCGAGCGTGTAACCGCACGCCCGGAGGCTCTCTACGATCCGCACATAGTCAGCCTCATCGAGCTCACGGTCGAGGTAGAGTTCGGACATCAACAACCAAACGGGCCGCCGACGCGCGAGTTCACTACTGGGCGGCGCAACCGGCGGCCCACGCCGAACGACGATCCGAGGCATGAACATCGTCATCGCAAACAGGCGGCCCGAGAACAAGCCCCCGAACGTCGCAGCCCGGAGCCAAGCCGCCTCCTCTCCAGCCTCGAACCGCGACAGGACAGCCCCGATGTTGGTCCGAGCTTGGGCTTCGAGCGTTTCAAGGGGTTCGGGGTAGGCTCAACGCCCGGCTGGTATCGTCGAAAACCCCTTAGGCGACTTTTCGTCGCTCGCCGGCGCGACCTTCATACTCGTAGAAGCCGCGACCGGACTTTCGCCCGAGCCAGCCCGCAGCCACGTAGTTTCGAAGGGTCGCGGCGGGTCGGTACTTGTCGTCGCCGAGCTCGCGTTGCAACACTTCGGCGATGAACAGGCACGTGTCGAGGCCGATGAGATCTGCAAGGGCAAGCGGCCCCATGGGGTGTGCGAGCCCGAGCTTGGCGGCTTTGTCGATGTCTTCCGCGCTCCCGAGCCCTTCCTGAAGCGCGAAGCACGCTTCGTTGATGAACGGGATCAGCATTCGGTTCACGATGAACCCGGGCATATCTTTCGCCGTGACGCAGGTCTTTCCGAGGCGTGCAGCAAACGAACGTGTCGTTTCGTAGGTCGAATCGCTCGTTTGAAGCGCCCGAACCACCTCGACGAGCGCCATCCGCGGCACTGGGTTCATAAAGTGCATGCCGACCACGCGGTCCGGTCGATTCGTCACGCCCGCAAGCTTGGTCAGCGAAATCGACGACGTGTTGCTGGCGAGGATCGCGTCCGTGCGCAGGTGCGCATCGAGGTCCGCGAAGATCCGTTGCTTGAGCTCGAGGTTCTCCGTGGCCGCCTCGATGACGAAGTCGCAATCATGAAGCGCGCGAGTCTCTGTTTCGCCGCGAACGCTTCCTGGCGGCCGCGCGTGCGCAACGCCCGAGAGCGCCTCATCAAGCTTGCGAAGGGCACGGTCCAGCGCGTCCTCGCGGACGTCCACAATCCGTACGTCGAGACCCGCAGCCGCCGCCACTTGGGCGATGCCGCGACCCATTTGTCCAGCGCCAACCACGCCGATCGATTCGAGGTGTGTCTTCATGTGTCCCCCGGTTCGCACTAACCGCGAGTCACGCCGTTTGCAAATTCTACCCTTGTTTTCGCGGTGTAAAGTACGTGCACGAGACTGTCGCGGAAGGACCGTGACCGGTCTGATGCAGGCGTGGATCGGCTCTCGCGGAAGGTGAGTGGGATCGCGTCGCATCGAAGTGCCTTACGAAATTAATTCATTGCGAATCCACGTCATGCCGAAGTCATGCGCATCGAACGGGCATGGACGCCGACCGCGGTTCGTGAGACCGTCCCACCATGAGCCGTGTCGTTGTCCTCGGCGCTTGTTTGCTGGCCGCGCTCGGCTGCGGCGGAGAAGGCACCGGTACCGGCGGGGAGTCCGGCACGGGAGGCACAAGCGGCACTGGGGGAACGGGTGGGACGGCGGCGACTGGCGGCACGTCTGCAACCGGCGGGACGGGCGGAACCGCGGCAACTGGCGGCATGTCCGCGACCGGAGGAACTGGCGGAACCGGCGGCAGCGCGGGCGCAGGCGGCATGGCCGGTACCGGTGGCGCAGGCGGCAGCGCGGGCGCAGGCGGTAGCGGCGGAACAAGCATGAGTCTCGGAGTCGCGTGCGACCCGATCGTGCGCGTCGACGACTACGACGCCGACACCGGCGGCCCGGTGTTCCTCGATTTCGCGTCGAGCGGCAACCACGCAGCTGCCATCTGGAACGAGCGCGGTGGCGGCTTCGAGGGGGTCGCTGTCGCACGGTACGACTTCGCAACCGACGAATGGTCCGCACCGTTCGATGTCTTTTTGGAAACCAACCCTGGCTTCACCCCGTTCACCGACATCGCAATCGACGTTGATGGCGACGTCACGGCGCTCATTCGAGAGGTTGACGGAGGTGACCAACAGCTTCGGACCCGTACCTATGACGCAACCGGAGACAGTTGGGGAATCTCTGAAGAAGCCGACTCTGACACCTACGGGCAGTTCAATGGTTGGGCCCTGCGATACGACCGAGACAGCGGCGAACCCATGCTGGCGTTCCTCACGCCATCGATGGCGCGGACGAGCGTCTACTTCACCCGGCGCGGTCCGACCGGTTGGACGAGCGACGTCCTGCTCGAGCAGAACAACAACGACAGCGTCAAAGACCTGAAGTTCGCCGTCAACGACGTCGGCGAAGCGCTCCTCTTATATTCGATCGACGTCGGCGGGACCACACCAACCCTCTATGTGCTTCCCTACGACGATGGGGATTTCCGTCGCAGTGGCTCGAGCCTGCTGAGCCCGTTCAGCACCACCGTGACGTCGCTCGCCGGCGTCCCCGCCATTCACCTCGACGACACCGGCAAGGGAGTCCTGCTCATCAACGACTCGTTCTCCACGGAGCGCAATCTCTACACCGTCAACATCGACGTCAACGCCGACACCTTCGGTTCACAAGAGCTCATCCACGACACCGAGTCGCCCTTCTCCATCAGTACGGTGGACGTCGCCCGCAGTGAGAACGGCATGATCGTCGCCGCTTGGGGGCAAACACGCACGATCGGTGGGCAGACCTACCCCTGGGGCACCGTGTATGATGGCTCTTGGAGCACCCCACGCGAAGTGGGAGCGGGAATCCTCAGCGGGGACTGGCAGGCTGCGATCGACGCGTCGGGCACCGCCACCATCGCTTGGGCGTCTGGCTTTCCCGGGGCGTTCGCAACGCGCAACACCGGCCCGGGCGGCGCGTTCATCGAGCCACACGAGATCACGGGTCGCGTTCAGGGAGGATCGGGCACCGTCGCGGTGGCCGCCAGCGACTCCGGCGACTTCCTCGCAGTCTGGCAAGAGAACCGAATGGTCCGCGCCGCCCGCTGCCGTAACGCTGCGCCGTAGTGCCAGCTCGGCTCTGAACCTAGCCCCTTCGTAGTAGAAGCTTCGCGAGCTGAAGCCATCCACGCGGATTCCGGAGGAGCGCACGTTGCAACACCGAAGGGTCGAAGTATGCGATCCGCTCGACGGCGACTCCCTCGGCGAATCGAAACCGGTCCACGTTGTGCCAAGACACCTTTCGCCCACCAATGGTCGCCGCAAAACGCATCTCGATGAAGAGTACGTCTACGGCCAGGGACCAGTTGAGCACGTCCGCGCGAAGGTCGGGCGCCGCGTTGAACACATTTTGAAGCGCACGCATCCCGCTCACCCGGTCCCGAGTCGTCGGCGTCATTGGCGCGATCAGGCGCACCTCCGGCGAAAGCAACTCGCCGAAGGGGTCCGCGTGCGCCCGCGGGTTCGCCCACAGTTCCGCAAACCGCGCGACGAACTCCGCCGGCGCCCCCCGCGACCCCGTGTCCACATGGATGACGACTTCGTCCAACGTGCCCATCCCCCGAAGCTCACCAGAACTCGGTCACCGACGCCATAACCTCCGAGGTCACGAGCCAGTCGGGGATGCGGTCGTGGCTTTCATGGTGGGCTGGGTGATGTCGGAGAACCCCATCTACTCATGGCGTGGGTCGGTAACGCCGCTCCTACGTCGCCGGGACTGCAAGCCGAAACCCAGTCTTTTTGGAAGAACCGCTCGACGATCGGGGTTCAGTCGCCTTGTGCTGGCATGGGCTCGTGGCCTTCGGCCCGGTACTCGCCGGGCGTTTGGCCCGTCCACTTCTTGAAGGCCCGACTGAAGCCGCTCGGCTCGGAGAAGCCGACGATCTTCGCGATCTCGGTGATGGGGGTGTCGCGCCCACGCAAGTGGTACACGGCCAAGTCGCGTCGCACGCTTTCTTTGATCTCCGCATACGAAATACCTTCGCGCTTGAGCTGACGACGAATCGTGTCCTGGCTCGTCTGCAGATGATCGGCGATCACTTTGAGGGGAAGTGCATCGATGCTGTCCGAGCTCGTATGGAGCATTCGCTTGATCCTGGCGGTCAAGCTCCGGTCGATGCGCTCGGCCGTCATCAGCTTTGGGATCATCTCGATGAACTCGCCGACAGTCTCCGCGGTCTGCACGACCGGCATGTCGAGGAAACGACGGTTGAAGACGGCTGTCACCCGGTGCTGCCCAAAGTAGTGTCGACAAGGGAACATGCCGAGGAAGTCGTCGAGGTCGTCGGGCTCTTCGAACGGGAAGTAGATTCGGTCGAGCAGGATGGGCTTTCCGATCAACCAGCTCGACCAACGAAGGACGAAGAGCGCAGTCCACGTAATGAAGAGGGAGCGGTCGACCCCGTCGTCCATCGGAAACTCCGCGCGAAGCTTCGCTTCGTCTCCTTCGACCCTCACCGCACAAAATTCGTAGTCGTGCGCGAGATCCCAGAACAGATTCCAACGGGCCATCGCTTCGCCAACGGTCTTGCTCGTGATCGTGGCGTGCACGGAAAGCTCGAGGCCTCCGGGACGGATGGCGCGATCCAGAAACCCAAGGCTTTCATCGTTGGTCGCCGTCGAAATGGCCAAGACCAGGGCATGGATCTTCCGGACGGGAAAGAGGGCGTTGGGATCAACGAGCAGCGACCGCGGCTCCCCGATCGCGGCCAGAACCTCGGCCGGATCGACCCCACGCCGTCGACACCCTGCAAGGAATGGCGCAACCGCGCGCGCCGGAATGGCCTCAGGGCGCAAGAACGCCCTCCAGCCGGACCACGGCGCGGCTGCGGTGCGATCTGCCCGAATTGGCAAAGGGAATGCGGGGTTTCGACAATTGTACCGATGGCGTCATAGCCGTAGATCAGGGGTCATGGTTATACGGTACGCGGGACGAGATTGGATTGAAATCACAAAGCGGGCGGCTCTGGGCGCGATTCTGGCGGTAGGCGCGGGCTGCGGGGAGAGCGCCGCGGATCCGACGCCGAGCCCACCCACCGAGCTGTCGTATCCGTTGCTCGACTGCGACCCGCTCGTACCCGAGTTCTGCGGGTTTCCGTTTCCGTCCAACGTCTACTCCGTCGAGGACACCGGCACGGTCACGGGCCGGCGGGTCTCCTTCGGCCCCGGACTGCTTCAAGACAACGACGATGCTCCTTGGGCCCGAAGCGACGGGTTCTCCGCGGGGACGCCCATCGTCACGTTCCTACCGGACGCGACTCAGGACGGGCTCGCAAGCGCCGCTCGCATCGGCGATTCGCTGGGCAACGACTCGCGTACACTGATTCTCGACACCGAAACCGGTGAGATCGTGCTCCATCTTGCCGAACTCGACGTGCAGGCGTCGAACGCGAGCGAACGGGCCTTCGTGATCCGCCCAGGGACACGTCTTCGGGACAACGCGCGGTACATCGTGGCGATTCGCAACGTGCACAATACCGCGGGCGAGGTCATCGAAGCGTCGCCGGCGTTTGCGGCGTTGCGCGACGGCACAGAGAGCGACGAGCCTTCCGTCGAAGCAAGACGAGCTCTGTATGAGGATATCTTCGCGCGCCTCGAAGAAGTTGGCTGGTCGCGTGACGAACTCCAAAGCGCATGGGATTTCAACACGGCAAGCGACGAAAACAACACGCGCGATCTCTTGCACATGAGGGACGAGGGACTCGCACTCGTGGGCGACGCCCCCGAGTACACCATCACCCGGGTCGATACCGACTATCGCCCCGAAGACATCGCGTTTCGAATCATAGGAACCCTGCGGGTGCCGCTCTATCTGTCACGCGACACCCCGGGTGCCGTGCTCGTGCGAGACGAAAACGGGACGCCGAAGGTCAACGAAGATCAGCCCTGGGCCGAGTATCCGTTCGAGGTCCTCATCCCGCAGAGCGCTCTCACGGAGCCCGCACCTCTGCTCCAATACGGGCACGGCGCGTTCGACGACTACACGCAGGTGCAGCTGCGAAGCCTGCGCGAGTTCATCAACGAGTACAACTACGTGATCTTTGGTGTGGACCTCCTCGGGATGACCGAGAGCGACCTCGGGCCGATAGGTCTGCCTCTGTCTGTGGGCAATGTCGCGGGGCTTCAGCCGATGTGGGACGGCCTCCTGCAAGGCCACCTCAACTCCCAAATCGCGATGCGGATGATGATCGAGAGTTTCTCGAACGACCCCGAGTACGGCCGATACATCGATCCGACGCGACGTTACTACCACGGCATCAGCCAAGGGGCGATCTCTGGCGCCGTCTACATGTCGCTCTCGAACGACGTAGAGCGCGGCGCATTCGCCGTGGGGGGCCAGCCTTACAGCACGCTCCTCTTTCGCAGCAATCGCTTTGATCCGTTTCTCGAGCTCCTCGAACCCAACTACCCCGATGCCCGCGCGCGTCAGCTGCTCGTCGCGCTGGTTCAGATGCCATGGGATCGGTCAGAACCGAACGGTTTTTCGCATCACATTTTGAAAGACCGGTTCGACAACACGATTCCCAAACAGATCCTCTCGAGCGCGGCCACTGGCGATCACGGCATGCCGAACCTCGTCACGGATATCATGTCCCGGGCAATCGGACTCAAGCACCTGACGACGGGCCTTCGCGACGTGGTCGGGCTCGAGACGATCGGCGAAACCACCAGCGAAAGCTTCTACATCGAGTACGACTTTGGCCTTCCGCCAGTGCCCGATTGCGGCGTCCCCATGAGCCTGTGCGAGGACCCGCACGGTGCACAACCCTCCTTGCCAGAAGCGCTGTTCGCGATGGACGCGTTCTTCCGAACTGGCGAAGGCAACAACAACTGCCCGAACGGCGTGTGCTCCTTCCCGGACATTGGCGCATGTGAACCGGAAGAGAACGCCGACGCGACCCTCGCCCTTTGTTCGCTGTAGAACCCGTTGGGCCCCAGAGAAGTGCCGAAGGGCGGGGCATGCGCAAGGAATACCCTACGGCCGTCGGATCCTCAGTCCGGCGGCCGCAGCCCGACAAGCGTTGTCGAAACCGATCCCCTGGCAAGAGCCCGCAGGGTCCCTTTCGGTCGGGCAATCCTCGAGAAGCGGTTTCACTTCGCAAACCCCGGGGCCATCACAGGTGTTGGCATTGCAGTACGCGTCGGGGTCGCAGTCGTCGTTGTCTTCGCAGTCACAGGTTCCGATGGCCGAGACACGAACGCCGGCGGAAGCCGCCGAGCAACCGTTGTCGTAGGTCTCGGCATCACAGCCGCAGACCGGCTCGACCTCTGTCGTGCATGAGACCGGCCGCGCGACGCACTCGCCCGCGCCGCCGCACGCGTACATCGCATCGCAAAACTCATCGACGGCACAATCATCATTGCTGAAGCACGGGCACTCGCCGTCGGACGACACCCGCATGCCAACGGCCGCCGCCTCGCACGCGTTGTCGTAGTCTTCGAAGTCGCACCCACATACAGGCGCCAGCATCGGATTGCACTCGGTCGGGCGCGGGGTGCACTCGCCCCGAGCCGCACAGGAGCTCGCCGCGCAGTACTCAGACGCGGCGCAGTCATCGTTGTCGACGCAGCCGCCATCCGCTCCTGCGTCACCCCCGGTTCCGGCCTGCCCGGCCGTCCCTCCGGAGCCGGCCATCGCCCCAGATCCGCCCGCGCCGCCGTCACCGCCCCCACCATCGCCACAACCCGCGAGGGCTAGCGTTACGAGCACCACCACAAACTTCATCGCGCAACGGTACTCGATGCGAGCGGGATTGGGTACCAACCGCCGGTGCCGGGCGTTCAGCGCCTGTCGGTGTTGACGAGGTGCTAGCGCGTGAAGCGAACGCGGATCGGAGGCGAGGTGGACGAATAGGCGACGCCAGCCTCGTCGCATGCCGGCTCGAACCGCACGGCCTTCGCGCAGGCTTCCGCCGCGACACCAAAGCCATGTCCAGGGTCCACGAGCACGGACACGCGCTTCGACACGCCCGACGCGTCGACCATGACGCGGAGCACGACGGTCTGCTCGGTAATCCCGAGCATCTCGGCCTCCTCGGGCCATGGGCAATGCCAGTTGCGAGCGGGCAGCCGAACCGGCCGTGCAAGGCTCCCCTCCCCCTGGGGCCCACCGGGGCGCGCGTTGGGATCAACGGTGCTCGTTCGGACCGCTTCGGTGTTGGTTCCAGACGGGGCGGTCACGCCACCGGCGAACTGGGGCGCATCGGCGCTAACGAAACTTGCCTCTGTAAAGTCGAGCGGATCGTCGGGCGCCGTGGCCACGAGCTTGCCTGCTTGCGCAGGTGGCGGCGGCTTGGCGCCTGGAGCATCCGGCTTCGCAAGCGGTTTGCGAGTCGCCACCCGACGCTCCGCTTTCGGCTTCGGTGCCTCCACCGGCTCCGCTGGCTCTGGGGGTGCGAGCTCGACGAGCTGCTCGATCCGCATGGGTTCGGACTCCTCCACGGGGCCGCGCGCCGGGGCGCCTCGAGACGCACTGGCGGCAGACCAAGCCGCGGCGCCGCCAATCGTGGCGACGATGAAGGCGCCGGCCAACAGCCTTCGGACGGAGGGACTCGACGAGGCATGGGCGAACACCGTCGCGGCGATCGATCCCGGATGAATCCGAGACAGGCGTGGTGGCGCCGGCGCCACGGAGGCGGCAGGGTCAAACACCAACCCGGCGATCGAGTCAGCCTCGAATCGTTCGCGCTTCGGTCGATGAGGTGGGCCTGCCATGGGAGTTCCTCAGAGCGTCTCCGGCTCGGTGGGCGCCTCGGGGGGCGGTTCTTTGCGTAGCGCGCCAAAAGCGACTCGCTCGATCCCGGCCACCTTGAGAAGGTCCAGGACCTCGATGACACGTCGATGCGGAACGGCCCCGTCCGCTTGGATCACGGCCCGCAGGGCGCTGTCCCGTTCGAGCGCGGCCCTGGCGAGGTCGTCGAGCGATTGGTCCGCGCAGGCTTCGCCGTCGACGGTGAGTGCGCCAGTCGGATCGACGCCAACGGCAAAGATCGTTTGGATCTCTTCGGCTTGCGAAGCCTCAGGCAGGTCCATCGGGACGGCAGGTGCGACGACGATCTTCGCCGTGACGATGAAGATGATGAGAAGAACGAGTGCGATGTCAACGAGGGGCGTGACGTTGATGCCCTCGATAATACCGCCTGGTCGTTGGGTTCCTTGAGCCATATTCGCTTGTCTCTTTCGTGCTTCGAAAGCGTCCGGTCAACTGGACTTCTTGCGCCTGTCGGTCGACGGCGAGGTGCCGGCGACGGACAGGCCGGGGCCGCCTCCGTCGGTTCCCTGTCCAGCAAGCGCTTCGACGCTCGACGGCCGCGTGTCGTCGTTGTGTTCCTCGTGCGGGTGATCGCTTGCGCCTTGGCTACGGTCGGTGCGGAAGCTCGGGTCCGTCCCATCGCCGACCTGATCGTCGACGAGATAGGCGATGACGAGGCTCGAGAGCGCCTCGGCGTCCGCGAGCAGCGTCGCGATTCGCCGCTGAAAGTAGTTGTAGAGCGCAACGGCGGGGAGTGCGACTGCGATGCCGACCGCGGTGGCCACCAGCGCCTCGGCGATCGCACCCATCACGGCGTTCGATGCCACCTGGCTCGACGCGGTCCCTGCAACCGCGTTCGCCTCGCCGAGCGCCTGGAACGCGCCGACGACACCGATGACGGTCCCGAAGAGCCCGATGAAGGGCGCATTGTTGCCAAGCGTTCCAAGGTAGGTGAGCCGGGTCTCGAGCGACTTGCGTTCGAGCGCCATCACGCTGTCCATGGCCTTTTCGGCAGCCTTCGGGCCGCGATCCGCAAGCCGGAGCCCCGCCGAGGCAACCGATGCGCCGACCGAACGCGCCGGGGCAAGTGCGTCGAGGGCTGCGGTCCGGTCGCCGGCGCGTAGGTGCGCGTCGAGCGTCGCTGCCAACCCCTCCACGTCGTCGGACTTCCGATGAAAGAAGAGGAAGCGTTCGGTCGCAATGACGACGATGCCCGCAGACAGCGCGAACAACAGCCACAGCACCCAAGCGGCACCGGACTGCACAAAAACGTCACGAAGGACTTCTACGATGTTCATGAATCAACTTCTCCTGTCGGTGCGCAGACACCGCTACTCATTGCTCGTATCCGTGTCGGTGGGTGTGAAAAGATCGGCCCTCACCACGAAGAAAAAGCCGCGCCCTGGACGCTGGACGCCAAAGAAATCAAAAGCCCGCTGATCGCCGATGTTCTCGACTTGGGCGGTGAAGCTGAGCGACGTCTTGCGCGCCCGAAGGATGTACGTGACCGCCACGGAGTTCAGCAACTGCGAGGGAACGACTTGCTTGAACTCGCGAATGCCCGCGCTTTCCCAGGTTCGGAAGAAATCGTGCACGTACCGGAGGTACCAAACCATCGTGAAGACGTCGTTACGGGATCCGATCTCCTTGGCCTGAAACCTTGTGATGCCGTTCGCAAAAAGGTACGGCTGATTGGGAATGCGATCGCCTTCGAACTCACCGAACGTCCCGTCCCCCGAGGTATTGCGGACGCTCTGGTAGGTCGCGTTCGCATCGATCGACAACCATTCGTCCCGCATTGTCCATCCGGCAGAGCCTTCGATGCCCACGGAGCGACCGCTGAAGACGTTCTGGAAGCTGAAGAACTGATCGTTGCCGAGCAAGACGATGAGCTGATCGACCTCACGAAGAAACGCGTTGGTGTCGACACGCCAAGCCCCGGACCGCGTGTCCCGATAGTCGACCGTGTACTGGAGGTTGACGTTGTGACTGACCTCCGGTTGAAG
>JBCCHE010000046.1:0-34517 GCA_039028875.1 Myxococcota bacterium
GGCATGACGGTCATCCGGCCGGCGATCCGCGAGCTGGCCCCGTTCGCATATCTTGATTTTCTCCGAGGCTGGCTGATTCAAGGAAACCCGAACCTCCAGCGGACCCGCGTTCAAAACGCTGAGGCCCGGTACGAGTACTACTTCGGCAAGACCGACCTCATCGCGGCCACAGTGTTCGGCAAGACGTTCCGTGACCCGATCGAGTTCGTCATCACGAGCCAGGTCAACGGCGGGGCAGGCTTTCGGAACGCCGAAAGTGCGTGGCTCGTCGGGGGCGAGATCGAGCTTCGATTGGGCTTTGCGAACCTCAGCGAGAAGCTCGACCGATTCTTCTTCGTCGGAAACGTCGCGGTGATGGGATCGCAAACCACGCTTCCTGAAGACTCCGGCATTTCCGGGCGGTTGCAGCGTCGACTCTTCAACCAATCTCCGTTCGTCACCAATCTGTCACTTCGTTTTGACGATCCTGATTCGGGCGTGACCGCGGGGTTGGTTTACAACGCGTTCGGTCCCCGGATCGTCGAGGCGGGCGGCCCCCAGGGCGGCGACGTCATTGCACCGGATGTTTTTGAACAGACACAGCATCTATTGGACTTCATCGTGTCGTGGCGGGTCAGCGAGCACGCGAAGCTCGGGTTCAAGTGGAAGAACATTGCCCTCGCGCGACGTCGCTACAAGCAGGGCAACCAGCTTTCGTTCCTCGAGAATCGAGGGACCAGCGTCAGCATCGGTGCGGAGTACATCTATTGATGTGGCGCCATTCAGTTTAGCCGGGTGGGATTACGCGACGGGTTCCAAGTCGCAGAGGAAGAGGATAGGAATATGAAAAAGTACCTAGGATTTGTGTTGGCGAGCGCGCTCGTCGTCACCGGCGCATCGTTCGCGGGCTGCGGCGATGATAGCTCCGGCACTGGCGCGACCGGCGGCGGCACGGGCGGTACCGGCGGCGGCACGGGCGGCACCGGCGGCGGCGGTACCGTGGACAATCCCTGCCAGGACGCGGGCGGCAGCGGCGACATCGATATCACCGCCGAGGAGATCACGGCCGACCAAGTTTGGGAGGCGGCCTGCAACTTCTTCCTGACCCGAGAGACCTATGTCACCAACGGTGCGGAGCTCACTATCGAAGCGGGCACCGAGATTCAAGGCGACCCGATGTCGGCCCTCATCATCACCAGTGACGGCACGATCAACGCGGTCGGGACTGCGACCGACCCGATCGTCTTCACCTCGTCAGCCCTGCCTTCTCAGGCGCAGCCCGGCGACTGGGGTGGCGTCGTACTTCTGGGCACCGCGCGCCTGAGCTGGGGCGACACCCCCTGCAACGGAGAGCTCGGAGAGTGCGTCGGAAGTATCGAAGGGATCTCTCCCGACAACCCTCGCGGCGCCTTCGGCGGCAACGACGACACCCATGACTGCGGCACGATGAACTACGTCCGGATCGAGTACGCAGGCTCGGTCTTCGGGGACGACAACGAGCTCAACTCGCTCACGGTTGGTGGCTGCGGCGATCAGACCGAGCTCAGCTACATCCAGACCCACCGCGGCCTCGACGACGGCGTCGAGTTCTTCGGCGGCACCGCCTCGATCGACCACGTGATCGTGTCGGGCACCGGCGACGACGGCCTCGACTGGGACCAGGGTTGGCGCGGAAACGCCGACTTTCTCATCGTTCACCACTTCGCGTCGACCACCTCGAGCCCGAACGGCATCGAGGCCGACAACTTCGGCAGCGGCAACAACAACGTCGAGCCACGTTCGGCCCCGAATGTGACCAACGCAACCATCATCGGCGATGGTCGTCCTGAGGGCTCCGGCGTCGTGACCCGCGTCGGCACCTGGGGTGTCCTCACCGGATTCGTGGTCGTCGACTTCGGCGGCGCCGGCTACGACATGCGTAACGGCGCGTGGAGCGTGGCGGGCGGTTGGCCCGTTGGCATCGTCGTCAACGACAGCTGCTTCGACGGCAACGGTACCGACTGGCCTGTCGACACCAACGCAGACCCTCTGTGCGACCCGGTCATCACCGACTGCAACGACGAAGAGGACGACGAGGCGGAGCCAGGCTCGGAGCCCTACTTCGCCGAGAACGTGCTCCTCGCCGAGGGCGCCCGCAACAACAGCATCACGGACCCCGGTCTCGGTGACTTCAGCACTGCGGCCACCGGTGGCGACCCCGCCCCCGACTACTCGATCAGCAACGACGACTGCGCCGGCGGCCTCGGCGGTGTGGACGGCGAGAACTGGATCGCGGGCTGGACGGCCTTCCCGGTCGGCGCCGCGGACGAATAGACCTTACCCGCAGACTCCAACGTAAGAGACCCGGCCGCCGTCCCCTTCCCTTGGGGGACGGCGGCTTTGTTTTGGGGGCGTGGTGATGTTGCATGGCGTCACATCTTGTTCACACACCCGGCACCCCCCCTCTTCGAAGGTTGCGGTAGGTTCCCTTTCCGCGCTCACACGGGGAGTCGCTCCGAAGAAAAGGTTCGCACTCCACCGAGGGCTTCTTCCCGAAACTTCTCCGACCTCGGGATGACCTCCGGCGTGTGACGCGGCCCACTTGTTCTCCAAGGAACGCAACTCCAACACCCAGCCCCGACTGCTCCACCCGGCGGTCGGGGCATCTTAATTTCCGGGCGCAGTCTTGCCCGGGCGTCAGCGAAGCCCGAGCAGGGCGCGTCGCGTGATCGCACGCCTCTTCGCCACCACCTCGATCACAATCGGAATCGATAGGCCGGCGGCGAGCTTGACGAAGAAGTACACGTCGTTCGAGTCGCCGTCGGTGGCGAGGAAGAGCCGTTTTCCAGCCGAGATACCGATGTGGTGAAAGAGGTAGATCGCGTAGGAGTAGCTTCCGACCCACGCCAGGAAAGGGATCGGGCGTCGAACCATGAAGAGGACATAGTTCGCGCTGAGCCCCACCGTGAGGCCAAGCACGTCACCCTTTTCGAGCGACACATCGCTGACCCCAAACCAACCGAGTTGTTGGATGATGAGGCCCACGATGGCGACCGTGGTGATCGTCGCGAAGACCGCACGGTGCCGGAGCTCTTGCTCGTACCGCTGAAGGCCGATCCCAAAGATGAAGAACGGCAGTAGGTAGAAGAAACGGTTGATGCTGAAGAACTCGGGGCGATAGGGCACCAGACCGAGCGCAAACGCGAACACCAAACACGCGAGCCAGCCGTAGAGCGTGTCCATGAATCCGTTCCATTCGCAAAACGACACGAACAGGATGACGAAGACCATCGCCTGCAAGAACCAAAGGTGACGGTAGGGGTAGAAGTACGACTTCCAAAGCGCGTCCGGGTAGAGGAAGTTCCCGCTGGTCAGCGCGACGAACGCGATTGAGATCGTCGTCACCGCGACGAGTGGCACCACCAACCGCCGGGCCTTCCCTGCGAGGAACTTCCGCGCGTCTCCGCGCCGACCGAGTGGCCTCAACGCGTACACGTACCCGGAGATGACCGTGAAGAGCGGCATCCGAAGGTACACGAACGCGAAGTTGACGTAGTCGACCCAGCGCGCGTGACCGGGGCTCGCCACGAAATCCGGAACGGTTTCCTCGTGGGAGTGAAGGACGACCAGGAGCAGGATCGCCAAGCCCCGAAGCGTCTCGATCGACTGCTCCTTGGGCTTCTTGGCCGGGGCACTCAACCGAGGCGCTGCCTCACCTTTGGCGCCTGCTACGACGGCTGTGTCGTCCAACTCTGCGTCCCATGCATGGCGATCGCCCCAAGTTACCTTGCTTCGGTTCGCCCCGCTAATTTGGACGGACCGGCACAGCGTCACGACCGTTGGGGCCAAGAACCCGCCGTTCCGCGCGCCCCGTCTTCATCGTCGTTCATCGGAAATCACGCTTCTTCACCCATTTTTGGTCAAGGCCGTGGCAAGATTGTCGCGTTCGCTGGAGCGCCCCCCTGGTTTCGGACGAGGGAACAGAAGATGAAGTGGATCTCTTGGGTACTGGTTCCTTTTTGCGCCCTTCTCGTGATGGGCGCGGACGTGTGCGAGCCAACGACGTCCACGCAAGCGATCTACACGCGGGGAAGCGCCACGCGAAAGATCGAAACCCCCAAGACGCGTGACAACCGCGGCTTCGCCTTCAGTCTCAAGCCGGGCGAGGAAGTCGATCGGATTAAGCTTGGCCCCCACAAAATCTTGTGCCTCTACAGCGAGCCACCCAACGCGCCCAAGCTCTTCGAGCACGAACCCACCCATAAGCACATCGTTGGGCTCGACGACGTCCCCGTCACCACGGAGCCCTTTCAGCTCGTCGCGTGCACCAACGGGACCACCTTCCCTAGCGTCATCGAGGATCTGGGCCCGAGGATCGGTGCGGCGTCCGGCAATGCGTTTCGCCCGTTCCCCGCGCGCTATGGCCGCGTGGAAGACATCGGGGAGTGTTCGGGCTGGATCCAAACCGACTTCATTCTGGCGGGCCTCAAGAACGGGTACGACGCGCAGCTCGAGGGACGGTATGGCCCCCAGCGAAGCCCCCAAGGGACCGACTTCGTGGGGCCGTACGACTTCGTCACCGGGCTCCATCCGCCAAGCCCCGACGTCGGTCCTTGGGTGTTCTACGACTACAACCCCACGAACCTCGGCGACGGATGGATCGACGCGCAAGGCCTCCCGTGGGGCGGGCCGTACCCACCCAACACCCACTACGGGGCACTCGGAGAGATCGCGCTCCGGTTTCGGGTGCGCATGAACGGTGACGTCGATTGGCGTCCCGACCCGGACTGGATTGGCGACGGCTCGTCCCCAGGTCTCAGTCGGTTCGTGTCTGGCAGCCTCAACGCCGCGCTCGGGATCACCTTTTGGCCCATCTTCTTCTTCGGGGACTGCGACAAGAAGCGGCACATGTTGGTCACGATGCGCGGTCCACTCGAGGCTGCCTCCGACGGTGGGCTTGGGATCCGGTTCTATCCCGAGCCGTACTCCTGGGCTGGCCTCCAAGAGTGGACGGCGCGCCGGATCTGCAACAAGGAGATCAAGCCCATCATCCAGAGCCAGATGGTCGACAACGCGATCGCCGCGACCCAGACCCCGACCGGCGAGGTCATCAGCCAGACCTCGTCCGAAGACGGCACCTCATCGCGTCTGCCCTTCTTCCGAAACGACCTCCAGACGCCGATCCCGGCCAAGCGCTTCGTGGTGACCGAGCGTTTCATCCACGCCGTGTTCTGCGAAACCCAGTCCGACTGCCCTTCGGACCTCTACCAGGAGCTCAAGGCACGCGGCTCGTGTGGGCTCGGAAGAGACCTCTACGACCCGGACGAGCCCTACATCGTCGTATCGGAAGGAGGTTTCTGATGCGGCTCTCGCGACTGCTCTTGATTCCGGCGTTGGTCTTGCTGATCGGGTGCGACAACGAGAGCCCCGAGGAAACGTTCATCAAGACGCGGTGCGGAGACTTCTGCTCGGCGTGCGCGACCGATGCTGAGGGCTGCACGGACACTTGCATGGCCCACGCCTATCTTCCGCCCGTCGGCAAGGAGTCGTGCGCCGCCGATTACTTGCGCACACGAGGGGCCCAGATCGACGACTGCGAGACCCCGGCAGCCGGCAATCCCGTTCAGCAACTCCTCGATTGCATCGCCGAAGACGTCGAAGTCGTGCCCCTCGTCCCGCCCGAACAGCCTTGAGCCCCAGAGCGCGGGTCACTCTCGGACGCGCGGCGGTTTGTCCGGCTCGAAAGCCTTCCGTATGCTGCGGGCGTGCTTCGCTTTGTGGTTGCGCTCTTGGTCTTGCTGCTCTTCACCAACGGAGCACAAGCGCAGCCCGGCGCTTCGACGGAGTCCGAGCTCACCAAGCCCCTGGTGACGCCCCCCAAGCTCATCCGTTTTGTCGAGGCGACGCGGCCGGCGTCGGATGACGAAGACGTCGAACCCGAGGAGGTGTCGGTCGAGCTCCTGCTGACCATCGACAAAGAAGGCGCCGTCACCGAAGCCTCGGTCGCGAAGTCAGGGGGCGAGGCGTATGACGCCGCCGCGTTGGCGGCGGTTCGGCAGTTCCTCTTTGAGCCCGCGCGCCAAGATTGGGAGCCGGTAGCCGCCCGTATTCGCTATCGCTATGTCTTCGAACTCAAGCGACCCGAAGTCGCCCTCGACCAAGGCTGGCTCAAGGGCGCCGTTCTCTTGGCCGAGAACGGGCGGCCGGCCGGCCGGGTCGGCATCGAAGTCCTCAACGAAGACGGACTTCTCATTCGCGAACTCGTCACCGACGGCGACGGATCGTTCGTCGTCACGGACCTCAAGCCAGGGAAGTACCGGGTCGACGTTCTTGGGGGCGAGTTCGGGGATCTCCGCGCCGACGAGACCATCGGTGCCGGCGAAGTCACCGAAGTGATCTACCGCCTCGGGACCGCCAAGAAGGACGACTACGCCGGGTTCGGGGCCACCGCGGTGGTGGACGCACCCCCGCGTGAGGTGATCCGGCGAACGATCACCAAAGACGAGCTCACCCGGATCCCTGGAACCCGAGGGGACGCCCTCCGCGCGGTCGAACTTCTGCCGGGCGTCGCCCGAGCGCCTTTCGGCGTTGGGCTCTTGATCGTGCGCGGTTCTGCGCCCCAGGACAGCGAGTCGTTCATCGACGGTGTGCCCGTACCGTTGATCTTTCACTTTGGCGGCATCACCAGCGTCTACAACTCGTACCTCCTCGAGCAGATCGACTTCTACCCAGGCAACTTCTCGGTCCGCTATGGGCGCCGTACGGGCGGCATTCTGGAGGTCACCACCCGCGATCCTGCGGAGGACAAGCTCCACGGCGTCGCCGAGTTCTCGTTCATCGACACCTTCGTGACCGCGGAGGGCCCGATTAGCGACAAGATCAGCATCTCGGGTGGGTTACGCCGGAGCTTGATCGATCTCATCTTCCCGCTCGTCATTCCAGACGACGCCGACATCGGCGTACGTCAGTCGCCCGTCTATCTCGACTACCAGTTCAAACTCGTGTTTCGGCCGACACCTCGCGATCGCGTTCGAATCTCGGCGTACGGCAGCAACGATCGGCTCGCGCT
The DNA here is from genome assembly GCA_039028875.1 of Myxococcota bacterium. Classification (GTDB taxonomy): domain Bacteria; phylum Myxococcota_A; class Polyangia; order Polyangiales; family Houyiibacteriaceae; genus SG8-38. The sequence goes on from JBCCHE010000046.1 coordinate 7,028, forward strand.
CCTCTTCGAAGAGACGGCCGGCGACGACCCGACCGTACGTGGCGACGGGACCTTCAACTCGAGCTTCTACAACAACCAGATCGATTGGCAGCGGCAGATCAGCAGCAAGGTCGACCAGTCCATTTCGGTCGAAGCCGGCCCGGTCAATCTCGCGTTTGGCGTGGGAGACTCGTTCCAGTTCGACGCCGACATCCTGCAGACGTACTCGCGCTCCGAGTGGCGCTACCAGATGACCGATCGCGTTCGGTTCATCGGCGGGCTCGATCTCTCGCTCAGTCCGGTCGATATCACGTACTTCGGTCCGTCCCCCGACACGCTTTCCGAGGGCTCGGGAAGCGGGCAGGGCACCCTTGCCAGTGAGACACTCGTCTTCACCCGGCTCGAACGGGTGGTGTTCCGCCCGGGCATGTATCTCGAGACCGGCCTCAATCTCGGCAAGTTCACGCTCCTGGTGTTGGGCCTCCGCGTCGATTACTTCAGCGAGATCACCGCTTGGTCGTTCGACCCGCGTGTCACGACGGTGTTCACCGTGCGGCCCGACATGCGCGTCAAGCTTGGCGTTGGCATCTTCAGTCAGCCCCCTGAGTTCCAGGAGTCGGATCCTGCCATCGGCAACCCGGACCTCGATCCGATCCAGGCCGCCCATTTCGGCGCAGGCTGGGAATACGACCCGATCCCGGGGCTTCGAGTGGGGGTCGAGGGGTTCTTCAAGTACCTATGGGATCGCGCCGTACCCATTCCGACCGGCGAGGCGCCGTTCTTCCAGACCCAAGGCCTTGGCCGCATCTACGGCGCCGAGTTCAGCGCCAACATTCGCCCTCCGACGGGTGCCCAGTACTTCGGATACCTGTCGTACACCTTGTCGCGGAGCGAACGGAAAGACGGGCCTGGGGAACCGTGGCGCCTTTTCGACTTCGATCAGACCCACATTCTCACCGCAGCGTTTGTCTACAAGTTCAAACGAAACTGGGAGATCGGAGCGACGTTCCGACTGGTGAGTGGCAACCCGGACACGCCGGTCATCGGATCGATCTACGACGCGCTCACCGACGTCTACATTCCGATCGACGGAAGGACCAACAGCCTCAGGAACCCGCTCTTCAACCAGCTCGACTTGCGGGTGCAAAAGGAGTGGTTCTTCGACCGTTGGCGGCTCGCGCTCTTCCTCGACATCCGGAATACCTACAATCGCCAAAACCAGGAGGGCATCATCTACAACTTCGACTTCAGCGAGGCGACGCCGCTCCTTGGGCTGCCGATCATCCCCTCGCTCGGCGTTCGGGGGACGTTGTGACTTCGGGTTTTCGTCCCCGGGCCAACCCGCCCTTGTTTCGAGCGCTCCTGACGCTGGTGGCCCTCCCCGCGCTCCTCTCGTGCGGCGAGAGTTTCAACCCTGCCTCGTTCGTCGACAACCTCAGGATCGTTGCGGCTGGGGTCGAAGTCGAGGGCAAGCCCGGGCGCGCCAATCCGGATCCCGGCGACACCGTCACCGTGACCAACCTCGTGATCGATCGTGGCTACCCGCTGATCGAGGGAGGCCCGCCACCGCTGAGCCCACCCCCGTTGCAATGGTCTCTGGTCGCTTGTGTCCCGGAGCCAAGCGTCCTGAGCGTCGACATCTGCGGCACCGTCTTGCCCTGCGAGGGCTGTGTCGCCACGCCTCCGAGCGATCCGCTTGCCCTTCCGATCGTCACCTTCACCATCCCAAGCGCCGAGGAGCTCGAAGCCGCGAATGCGTCCACGGTCGTCCTCCAGGGCGCGATCTGTGCGAACGGCCCGCCCGCAGGCCCTGAGGCGATCGTCCGGTTCTTCACGGGCGAAACCGACGACCTCGATCCGTGCGAGGACCCCAACAACGAGGGTCGGTTCATCACGGCGCAGGTACTGATCGAGCAGGATCCCGACAACCCAAACCTCAATCCTGAGATCGCCGACGTCACCCTCGACGGCGAGCCCTGGCCACCTCCGTTCGATCAGGGGGTCCCCCGAGATTTCCCCGAAACCGGCTGCGCGGCGGTGATCGATGGAAGTGCGGCGCTCCCGCGCGGCGGTGACTCGGCTTCCCTCATCCGGCTGACCGCGACCGACGAGAGCTTCCAGCAGATCATGATCGATGACGAGGTGGTCACCGAGGAGATGCAGGTGAGTTGGCTTGGCACCGCGGGCGCCTTCGAATTCAGCTTCTCGTTCATCACCGATCCACTGCGAACGGCCACGATCCAATGGGTTCCACCGGCATTCCCAAGTCCAAGTGGGACCTTGGTTCGGTTCACGTTCCCGATGCGGGATCGCGCCTCTCCGGCGTCTTCGGCGGGCGCCAACCGAGGCGGGGTCGTTTGGGTCGAGCGGGGCTTGTGCATCCTTCCTGGCGATGGAAGTTAGCGGTCCGAGTCTCAGCCCTAAGTGTCGGTTTTCTCCGAGTTTTCTGCGCTCGTTGACACCGTTCGACGCCCTGCCTACGCTGATGGATCGCGATGGTTGAACGCATCGGAACCTGTCGCGTTCTTGGTGAAATCGGCAGTGGGGGCATGGCGGTCGTATATGAGGCGATCCAGGAACCACTGCATCGACGCGTCGCCATCAAGGCCCTGAAACCGTCGATCGCGATCGACAGTCAGTTCGCGGAACGGTTCGAGCGCGAGGCCCACTTCATGGCCTCGCTTCAGCACGAGAACATCCTGCACGTCGTCGACTTCGTGAAAGACGGGCGCTCGATGTTCATCATCATGGAGTTCGTCGACGGGATTGACCTCTACGACCTCCTCGAACGATCGCCTCGCCTCCCGCCGGATGTGGCGGCGATCATTACTCTGCAACTCGCTCGCGGCCTCGACTACGCACACTTCCGCGGGATCATTCACCGCGACATCAAGCCGGCCAACATCATGGTCTCGATGCAGGGCGACGTGAAGTTGATGGACTTTGGGATCGCACGGCACGAACGCTTCGGCGACCTCACCGAGACCGGCACTGGCCTTGGAACACCGAGCTACATGAGCCCCGAGCAAATCCTCGGCGACAAGCTCGACTTTCGGAGCGACCTCTTTTCGGTGGGGATCGTTCTCTACCAGATGCTTACCGGGCGTAAGCCGTTCGTCGAAGACGACAAACGAACCGTCATGCAAAAGATCCGGCTCGACCGGTACGAGCCCTTCAAGAAGCTCGGCGTGGACGTCCCTCGTAAGCTCGAGCGGATCATGGCCCGCTGCCTTCAGAAGATGCCGGCGAATCGGTATCCAACGACCCAGGCCCTCATCGATGACCTCACGGAGTTTCTCGCGCCACGCGTCGCGATGAATCACAACGCCCGGCTGGTGATGTTTCTCTACGAGATCGGCATCATGACGGGCGAGCAAACCGACGAAGTGCTTTCGGCGGTCGCGCCCCGCGCACTGCGGAACGCCCGCCGTGACGGTGGTTTTCTTTGGGGGATCGCGCGGAAGCAAGGCTTGGTCCTGCTCGCACTCCTCGCCTCGGGGCTCACGGTCCAAGCCGCGAGTGGACGTTGGTCGGGTCCGAGTGCCGGCGGCGCGCCCGGCTTCGTCAGTCCTGCAGAGGCAGGCTATCTCAAAGTGAGTGCTGACCCATGGGCCCACGTCGACGTCGATGGAGAACGCGTTCTGACGACTCCGGCAGCCCGCGCGATCGCGCTCCGGCCTGGGCGGCACTACGTGAAGTACACCAATCCGTACTTCGCGCCGGTCGAGCATGAGATCCTCATCGAGCCCGGGGACACGGTCCACGATCGGGCCACCCTCACCGAGCGCGTCACCGCTGAGGAGAACGGCGGACCATGACGTGCCGAGCCATCGGACTGCGACTTGCGGCGCTGTGTGTGATCGTCGCTCTCGGTGGCGCGTCGAGCGCCGCTGCCCAAGCGATCTACAGCCATCCGGTGCAGGAGGGCGACACGCTCGCGTCGATTGCCGAACGGTACTATGGCGACCCGACGCGCGAGGCGGTGTTGCGCGAAGCCAACCGCATTCGTTCCGAGTCGGCGCCGCTGGTCTCAGGCAGCTGGCTCTTGATTCCTACCGTCGCGTACTACCAGGTAGGCGAGGGCGATACGTGGAAATCGGTCGCCCTCCTCCTCTACGGAAGTGAAGAACGGTCTCCGATTCTGATCGAGGCCAACGATGCGAACCGACGCGTCGATCCGGACGACGGAAGCGAGTTGCTCGTGCCCTACCCGCTCCGCCACGTGATCGCACCCGGAGAAACCGTCGCCAGCATCGCGAAGATCTACATGGAGGACGACCCACAGGGCGCGAAGCGCATCCGGCGATTCAACCCGGGGGCCCGGATCGAGCGCGGTCAGGTCATTCTCGTGCCACTGTCAGATCTACGTCTGGTCGGCGAAGGCCGTTCGGATGCCCGAGAAGCGTTCGAGCAGGCCGCCGGCGGGGGCGCGTCGCGCGCCGTCCAACAGGAAGTGGATGGCCTCGTGCCGGAGTTGATCAAGCAGGTCCAGCGCGGGCAGTTCGAGGAAGCGGTCGCCCTCGCAAACCGGCTCCTTGGGAAGCGGAGGCTTACTTCGTCTCAGACGGTCACCATCCAAAAGGAGCTCGCGGTGGCCTACGTGGCGCTCGAGCGGCTCGATCTTGCGGAGGCATCGTTTCGAACGGCGCTCGCGCTTCAGCCGAACCTCGAGCTCGACAGTGTTCGCACGTCGCCGCGGGTCCTCGAGGCCTTCAACCGGTCGAAGCAGCCCGTGACGCGTTAGCGCTACTTCTTTTTCATTTTTTTCGGGCGGAATTTCGCGGGACGGTCGTCATCGGCTGTCGGCTTGGCGGCGCCTCCCGCAACGGCCGGATCGAGCGCCCAGGTGGGCAACGGAGGATCCCCGGTCTCGGCGGCGCGCTTTCGGAAGTGCACGTAGGCGATGATCGACACGGGGATGATCGCCAACGAGATCAACTGCGAGGTCGAGAACCCGAACGCGAACCCGCGCTCTGGGTCGTCCCGAACGTACTCGATCAGGAACCGCCAGAGCCCGTAGAGCCCCGCGACGACGGTGAGCACTTGCCCACGGAACCTTCGGTGCAGCAAGAGCCACACCGAGAGCACGAACAACGCAAGACCCGCAACCGACTCATAGATCTGGGTCGGGTGGACCGGCAAGCTCGCCATCCTGTCCACCATCTCGTCTGGGTAGAGCGACAGGTGGTGGTTGTAGGCCGGAGAGCCCGAGATCGTCGAGTCGCAGGCGAAGGTTGGAAACGCGTCGCTCTCCCATTTCGGAAAGGTGCCCGCACTCACAAGCCATGTGGGCGCGTCCGGGCCAAGCGGCCGACCGTAGTCGCAGCCGTAGAGGTAGCAACCGATTCGGGTCATCATCAGCCCAGAGCCGAGGGTTGGGACGGCGAGGTCCGCGAACGGCAGCAGGGGGATGTTCTTTGATCTCCAGAAGATCCACGCCGTGACGAAGCCCCCGAGGAACCCGCCGTAGGCGACGAGGCCGCCCGACCGAAGGTCGAACCATTGGCCGATGCTCTGGAACGAATCCAGGTTGGTGAAGACATAGAGGAGGCGAGCGCCAACGATCGCGCCCACCGCCGTCCAAGTGAAACAACTTGCCAAGAGTTCGCGGTTGAAGTTCTCGACGCGCTTGCCCATGTACATCAAGAAATACCAGGCGAAGAGCAGGCTGCTTCCCAACATCACGCCGTACGAGTAGATGGGGATCGCCCCCCACGGAGTGGGAATGTGGAACAGTACCGGATGCATCGGGCGGAGCCTCGCCGGCTTCCGAGAGGCCGTCAAGTGGGCAGGGTGCCGGTGGTCGAGCGCTCGTGAGCGGCCTAGTTCACGGTCACCCGGCGTAGGAGCCACTCGTCGTTTTCGCGACGCAAGTCGAAGACCGTGTTGGCGAAGCCTTCAGGCGTGCGCAAACGTAGCGCGATGCGCGCGCTCTCTCCGCTGAGCTGAATGTCTTCCTGGAGCAAGCTCACGTGCGAACCGGCGAGCGGCGCGAGTGCCTCTCGCGCGTCGGCTTGGAGCTTGGACGCGTTGCGGTCGTTATAGCGGTGACGGCGACCATGGTGAACCAAGTCCATTGAAACCCGGGTTGGGTCTGCGTATTGAAGTGCACTATCGATTCGCCGCGACGACACATCGCCGGTGACCGCCTCCACAAAAGCCTCCATTCGCTCGCGGTCGGTCACCACGGCAGCGTCGACCGCTGCCGTGGCTCCGACCACGAGAGAGAGGATGACAAGGAGATGAATGCCCGTTCTGCGCATGGCTGAAGAGAACAATGCGAAACCCGTGCCAGGCCGCTCCGTCCTCAAATGCGTAATGGTTTCGAGGAATGGCCTCCGGTTCTCCGGGACAAACGTGTCATTGTGGCATCGGCTGCCGGCGGGCGTCCGACACTTTGACATCATCAGCGGCCTGGGCGCGCGCCCGCCGTTCGATCCAGGAGGTTCCGCCGATCAGGACGAGTCCGAGAGAGCCAAGGGCGAGCCAGCCGCTCGAGTCGATGCGCTCGATCGCTTGGGTCACTTCGATCACCGCGCCTGGAACGGCGAGCCCGACACCCGTGTAAAGCGAAGCCCGCCGGTTCCGGAGGAAGCCATGACTGAACAGCCCAACACCGAGGACGATCGCCTCGAGTGCCACCCAAGCGCCAGGCTCAAAGAGGATCACCAAGGCGACTACGAAGGTGTTCAAGCCGACGCCGAGGGTGAGGAAGAAACCACGCGTAGAGGCGCTTCGCCACGCGGCAACCGCGAGGGGCAAAGCGGCCATCCCGCCGAGCAAGAGGCATTGCATTCCTGGCGAAAGACCGTGGGCGTCTCCCCATATCGGTGGCCACACGACTCCGAGCCAGAACGCGCCCGCCGACAATATCATCGGAACCGCGCTGAATCGCGTCACCGTACGGTCGGGAAGGTGTTCTCCCAGAATGAAGAGGCCCGCGGCGACGGTTCCCAATGCCACGCCCCAGAACGCCGCCGGGGCGTCGTAGAACAGGACCTGCCGACCAAAGAGCAAGAACACGGGCGCGAAAAGTGATGCAACCGCGATCTTCGCCTCGCGCGTCTTGGGTTGAACGCGCAATGCACCCCAGGCGCCCAGCGCGAGCATCGGTCCTGCCAAGAGTGTCGCGCAAGCCGCAGTCCGACTTGGCACCAACAAGGCCGCGTGTGTGAGGGCACTGAGCCCGGTCAGCAGGCTGGCGTGCTCTCGCGCGAGCGCGCGGTACGACGCCCAACCCAGCGGAAGCAAGACGGCGACCGCACCGGCCACCAGGAGGCAAGCGGCCATCGGGGACGGCGCGACCCACTGCGCGACCGAGATCACACGGTCATCGGGTTGGCCGAACTGTGAGAACACGAAGCCGGCAAGCACCCCGGCGTGCACCGGCAAGAGCGACAGCATGGTGATGAGCGATACGCGGGCGCCGCGCCCCTCACGCCAACGAACGCCGCACATGAGGGCGAGCAGGGGCAGGGCGGCGGTCATCCCGAGAAGTGCGAGGTAGCGGGTCACGTCCCCGGCTTGGTCCCAGCTCTGGACGAGGAACGTGCCGCAAGCGGCGACCACCATCGTCGCGCCGAAAAGCCGAAGCGCGTGCAGCAACCGATCGAGGGTCGAATCCATGGGGCGCTCCTAGTCCTGCTCCGACCGAAGTGCGGTCAGTTCCAAGGTCAGTGCCTCAAGGCTCTCCTTCGCCACTACTTCCGCCTCGAAAGCGTCGACGGGTTCGAAATCATCCGTTGCGATCTCCGCTTCCCCAACGGAAGACTCCCAGCGGTCGAAGACCTCTTCGAGGTCGAGGGCCGGCCTCGAGGCGATGCCGATCCCGTTGACGGCTTCCGCTCTCGACTGCCGTGCGCGCATCACGTTTTTGCGCTCGGTCAACTCACCAAGGCGGCCATGGAGTCGGCGTACGCCCTCTCGGAGCTCTTTTTCGGCGCGCTCTTGATCGGCGAGTCGTGCGCGAAGTTGTGCGACTCGCCGTTGTGCGCCCTTGTGTCGCCGTAGGCATTCGAGCGCCTCTTCGTCATCGTCCGTGCGCTTTGCACGCGCGCGCCAAGTCACCGTCGCCGCCTCCTCACGCGAGAGGGAGTTGCGGAGCGTTTCGGCGTCCCGCTCCACGCGACGGAGCCGCACCCGGGCCTCGGCGGTCGACCTCCGGACTTGCGCAATGGCGGCTGAGACTGCGGCCTCGTGGTTCTCGACCTGGGCCAGCACGCCATCGACCCAGCCGGTCACGCTCATCGTCCAACGCTTCATTCGATTCATGTGAACCTCCTGCGCGTTCAAAGAGCACGGTGCGTGCCACCCTGGAAACTCCTGAAAGCATTGCGATTTCTGGCAGCCCAGGCTCCGGGGTGTTCAAAAAAAGCACAATAGGTGTACATTATATGTACATGTTTGATGATCATGCCTGCGCCAAACTTCGGGCGATCGGGGAGCTTGGTTTCAGCAACCCGTTCGGTCCCGAACGCCCCGCACTCGAGGCGATCATCGTCGGTGAAGAGGCGGCGCGGTCGGTCCTGTGGAATCGGCCGCCCGACTGGCCCCTCGAGGACCCCGTGCTCCCCGCGATTCAACGCGAAGCGGAGCGCGAGCTCGAGTCCGCGCGAGCGCGGCTTAGGGCCGGCGAGCCGGCGAGCGCCGATGAGCGAGAGCTGCTTCTAGGCGTTGCGCTCTACGTCCTCTACTACCGTTACGACGCCAAGCTCTACGCCTGGATCACGACCGAGCCGACACCGGCGCGCGTGCCGTTCTACGGCAACTTCAAGAGGGACTTCCATGAACTCGTCGATGGCCTCGGCGTCCCACCTTGGGCGCCCACCGCCGCCGAGCTGTTCGCGCTCTTCTTCCAAACCCGTCGCGCGTTTCACTTCGTGTTCCATCAGATCCTCGGAACCTCGGACGCCGCCGCGGAGCTTCGGGCAAATGTGTGGGAGTCGTTGTTCACACACGACATTCACCGCTACCTCACACACCTGCGCGGTCGAATGCAGGAGACGAGCACCTTGATCCTCGGTCCTTCCGGAACCGGTAAGGAACTCGTGGCGAGCGCCCTCGGCTTGTCTCGGCACATCCCGTTCGACGAGTCGCGTATGCGATTCGCCCGCGACTTCCGTTGGACCTTTCACCCGCTCCACCTCGCCGCGATGCCCAAAACCCTCATCGAATCGGAGCTTTTCGGGCACAAGAAGGGGGCGTTCACCGGCGCGCAGGCAGACCGGGTGGGCCACTTCGAGAACAAGAGTCCCGCCGACACCGTGTTCCTCGATGAGATCGGCGAGCTCGACCCCGAGATCCAAGTGAAGCTCCTTCGCGTGTTGCAGTCCCGGACGTTTCATCGTTTGGGCGACGCCGAAAGACGCGACTTCGGTGGCAAGATCATTGCGGCGACCAACCGAGACCTATCGCGCGAAATGGCCGAGGGTCGATTTCGAGAGGACCTGTACTATCGCCTCTGCTCGGATGTCATTCATACCCCGCCGCTCCGTGCGCAGTTGGCGACCGACCCGGAAGAGCTCGGCCGCTTGGTGACCGTGTTGCTTCAACGGGTCCTCGGTGCGCACGACCCACGAAGCGTCGACGAAGTGATGACGGGGATCGCTGAGAGCGTGGGCATGGACTACCTCTGGCCAGGCAACATCCGCGAGCTCGAACAGTGTGTTCGCAACATCCTCATCCACGGGCGCTACACCCCGGCGTCTCACCTCGCCATGCCGACTGGTCTCGATGCGCTCTTCGGTCGGATGCGTGAGGCTTCGGTCACCCTCGACGATGTCGGCGCCGCCTACAGTACCTGGGCGTACGCGCGGACAGGAAGCTACGCGCAGGCGGGACGGCGGCTAGGCGTCGATCGGCGCACCGTGGCCAAACACATCGACCCAGAACTCCTACGTGGTCTCGGGGTCCAATCAACACGTTTGGCACAGCCATTGCACAGTCCAGATGACCATCGGGACTTAGATGGAGACGACTAAGTGAGCCAAGCCACCCTTCTCAGACGCCGGCGCTTTTCGCCCTTCTTCGCCACACAGTTCTTTGGCGCGTTCAACGACAATCTCTTCAAGAACGCGCTGATGGTCACCGTGGCGTATCGCTCGTCCACCCTCGCAGGGCTCTCGACCCAGAGCGTGATCGCGATGGCGGCAGGGCTTTTCATCTTGCCGTACTTCTTGTTCTCGGCGTGGGCGGGTCAGCTTGCCGACAAGATCAGCAAGACGACCCTGATCCGATGGGTGAAGCTCGCGGAGATCGTATTCATGGTGGGGGCGGCCCTTGGGTTCTGGCTCGACAGCTTGCCGCTTCTGCTCTTCGTCCTCTTTCTGATGGGTCTCCAGTCCGCCTTCTTCGGCCCCGCCAAGTACAGCATCCTTCCCGAGCTGGTTCACTCCCGAGAGCTCACTGGCGGCAATGCCCTCGTCGAAACCGGGACTTTCATCGCGATCCTTCTCGGGACGATTGCGGGCGGATTACTGGCGAACGAACATCTGCACATCGTCGGCGTGTTCGCCATCGTCGTGGCGATCCTTGGGGTTGCATCGAGCCTCGCGATCCCGCGGACCGCTCCGGCCGACCCAGAGCTCCCCTTCAGCCTCAACCCGATCACGCCCGCGTTGGCGACCTATCGCTCGGTCAAAGCGAACCAGACTGTCTTCTTGTCGGTGCTCGGCATTTCGTGGTTCTGGTTTCTCGGCGCAAGCTTCCTGACCCTCCTTCCAAGCTTCGGCAAGGACGTCCTCGGGGCAGCGGAATCGATCGTGACCATGCTGCTGTCGGTCTTTTGTGTCGGCGTTGCGGTAGGCTCGCTCCTTTGCGAGCGGCTTGGGGGCCGGAAGCTCGAAATCGGACTCGTGCCCTTCGGCTCCATCGGACTCACCCTTGCCGCCGTCGACCTCTACTTTGCGTCGGCTCCCCTTGGCCGCGTCGGCGACTCCCTGATGGGGCTCAGCGTGTTTCTCGCTCAGCCGAATGCGTGGCGAATGATTGCCGACTTCTTCTTGCTTGCGGTCTTTGGGGGCTTCTTCACGGTTCCCCTCTACACGCTCATTCAAGAGCGGTCCGATCCGGAGACGCGTTCGCGCGTGATTGCCGGTAACAACATCCTCAACGCCCTCTTCATGGTGCTCTCGTCCTTGATGCTGATGGCCCTTCCCAAGCTGGGCGTCACGATCCCGCAGACGTTCTTGATCCTCGCGGCCCTGAGCGCGTTGGTCTCGGCTTACATCTACTCCGTGATCCCGGAGTTCCTGCTGCGGTTCTGGGCGTGGATCGTCGCGCAGGTGATGTACCGCATTCGGGTGGTGGGTGAAGAACACCTGCCGGAGACAGGCCCTGCGGTCCTGGTTGCCAACCATGTCACGTACGTCGACTGGCTGATCCTCAGCAGTGCGTATCAGCGGCCGCTTCGATTCGTGATGCATCAGCAGTTTCTTTCGCTGCCGCTCGTCGGCTGGGCGTTCCGCGACGCGAAGGTGATTCCGATCGCCTCGGTTCGCGAGAATCCTGACGTGGTGGAGCAAGCGTTCGAACGGATCGCCGCGGAGCTCGAGGACGACAACGTCGTTTGTATCTTCCCTGAGGGGCAGCTCACCGAAGACGGTCAGCTTGCGCCGCTCAAGCCTGGGATCGAGCGAATCCTCGGTCGCACACCGGTCCCGGTCATTCCGGTCCGGCTCGACGGCCTCTGGGGAAGCTTCTTCAGCCGCCAGGGTGACAACGCCTTGCGAAAGCCGTTCCGACGAATCTGGTCTCGGGTGACCCTCACGATTCACCCCCCGATGCGGCCGGAGGAAGCGACCGTCGAGTCACTGGCCCCGTTCCTCGCGACACCCGGTGCCTGAACTTCGGCGCACGATCGGGTATGAAGGGCGGGCGTGCGACGACCCGCCCAGAGTACCGTGCGACTCCTGACGCCCACGGGGTGGGTGATCGGGACCCTCCACATCGCGGACGGCGTGGGCTTGCTGCCGTTCCTCAACGGCGACGAATCGTTTTTTCGGATGACGAACGTGAGCTTGCCCGAGCAACCTCGGACGATCCCTTTCCTCGCGTTGCAGCGCAACGCCGTCCTCGTCGTGGTACCGGGCGAAGACGCGCTGCTTGGTCTCCATGTCGATAGCGGCCACGAACGACACGAAGTGGCCTGCCTTTTCGACGGGGGCCTGGCGATGGGCACGCTCCCTCTTGCCAAAGGTGTACGGGTGTCGGACGAGCTCATGCGGTCGAACGAATTTTTTGCCATCGAAGACTGCACGCTCGGCATGGACGCGTCGCCTGAACCCATCATGGAAGCCGAAGAACTCGTGCTCGTACACGCCGCACAGATGTTCGGGATCGCGGAGCTCGAACCCGAATGATCGTTCGCAAGGGTGCTGGCCTACGGTACGGGTTCGTGCGCTTCGTCGCGCGCAACTGGCCTTTGATCCTCGCGGTGGTGCTCATCCAAGAGGCCTTGGTGCTGGTCTCAGGGATGACCGACGTGTTCAAGACGGATGTGTTCTCGGCGGGCGCGGTGGGCTTGTTGGCCACAGTCGTCGGAATCTTTCTCATGTTTCGGTTCAATGAGGCCTACCAACGTTGGTGGGAGGCTCGGATCCTCTGGGGAGCGCTGGTCAACGACAGCCGGAGCTTCGCCCGTGAGGTGAACACGCTGATCACACCAGCGCGCGTCCCGTCGATCACCACCGAGGGCGACGCCGTCAACGTTCGGCGAGAGCTCGTCTATCGACACCTCGCGTACGTGAACGCGCTTCGTCTCTCTTTGCGGGGTCAAGAGAGCTGGCAGGAGCTCGCGCCCTTCGTGGAACCCGAGGAGCTCGCCGAGCTCGAGGGCTATGTCAACAAGCCCACGCAGCTCAACCGGCGCCAAGCCGATCGTTTGGCGCACCTCATCGGGAGCGATACCACACAGCAAGTGCTCTTGATGCAGTTCGACTCGACCCTCAACCGCCTCTACGACATCCAAGGCGGTTGCGAGCGGATCAAGCATACTGTCTTCCCCGACGAAGTGCGGTTCATCTCCCGTGCGATGATCTGGGTCACGGCGTTTGCGGTGCCGGTCGCGTTCTTGGAACCGCTTCAAGAACGGGTGACGGCGATCGAGGTTTTGGGAGCGGTCGTCATCGTGCTGAGCTTCATGATCGTCGAGCAGCTCGGTGCAGCGTTGAAGAACCCGTTCGAGAACGCGCCAAACGACACACCGATGACGGCCCTCTGCCGGACCATCGAAATCGACCTCCGGCAGCAGCTCGGGGAGACCGAGTTGCCTCCACCTGTTGCGCCGCGCAATGGGATCTTGATGTAGCTACCCTTCGAGGGCCCTGCGCATCACGTCGAGTGAGGGGGCTTTCCCGGTCCACATCTCGAATGCGATGGCGCCTTGATGGAGAAGCATGCCGAGGCCGTCGATCGTGCGAAGTGCTCTTTGCTCGGCCCGTGCGAGCACCGCTGTCTTTCGTGGTTTGTAGACCAGGTCGACGACGGCCGCCTCGTCGGGGAGCTGGTCGATCGGCAGTGAGGCGGCGAACGCATCTGCGTTTGGGTTCGATTCGAGCGTTGCACTGGTCGCTTGAACCAAGAGGGTGGCCGAGTCGAAGTACCAAGCGGCTTCGCTGAGCGGCGCCGACTCGATGGGGCAGCCGATGTGCTCCGTGATCGCCTCGACCAGCCGGTCGGCCTGTTCCGTGCGCCGTGCGAGGATTGTCACCTCGGAGGCGCCCGCTTCCGCCAAGCCGACCGCGGCGGCCCGAGCGGCTCCGCCGGCTCCGACGATCACGACCCTCGAATCGTCGAGGAGTACGCTGGCATCGGCCAGGGAGCGTACGAGGCCCGGTGCGTCGGTGTTGTGGCCGAGATAGCCGCGGGTTGTTTGCACGACGGTATTGACCGCGCCGATTGCACGCGCCTCCGGGGACACCTCGTCGAGGAGCGTAAGGATGGCCTCTTTGTGGGGCACGGTGACGTTGTAGCCGTCGATCCCCTGACGATGCTTGGTCGCGACGACGCGCTCGAGGTTATCCGGGGACACCTCGAACCGCTGGTAGTCGAGGGCCACGCCGAGGTCGGCCGCGGCGGCCTGATGCATCTCGGGAGACTTCGAGTGTGCGACCGGAAAGCCGACGATGCCGAGTTCGAGTGCCGTGCTCACGATTCATCCTCGGGTTCATGTTGAACCTGAGCTCGGAACATCCCATCCGAGACTCGGACGCGAATGGCGTCCCCCGACCGGACCTCCTCGGTTCGACGAATGGCCTGCCCGGTCTCGGCGTTCAGCGCGATCGCGTACCCCCGGTCCAGAACCCGGAGCGGGGAGAGGGCGTCGAGCCTTCCGGTGGCTGCGGCGTGGGCGGCCCGCGCTTCTCGAATGATCGGGCGACCGAGACCTTCGAGTGCGACGGTGAGGCGAACGAGCGCGTGCCTCCGTTGCTGGATCGGAAGTCGGCCGGCGTCCCGCAGCCTGGCGAGGGTTGCCTCGAGAACGCGTCGATCCGCGCGAAGGGTGGTGCGCGGGTCGTGGCGCGCCAGAAGCGCACGGTGCTCGGCCAGGGTGGATCGGTGGGCTCGCAGTGCCGAACGCATGGATTGGCTGAGCCGCTCGAGCGCGTCTTGGAGCGATCGCCGGATGGGGGCGATGACTCGGCGGGCACCGTACAGAGGCCGAAGAAGCCGTTCCAGCCGAAGCCGGAGCCCACCAAGGTTGTTGTCGAGCGCCTGGCTCAAGCGGCGCTCGAGGGACTGAAGCTCACGGACCAGAGCGTCTCGCTCAGGAACGACGAGTTCTGCAGCGTTGGAAGGCGTGGCCGCGCGCATGTCGGCGGCAAGGTCTGCGATCGTCACGTCGGTTTCGTGACCGACTCCGCTCACCACCGGGACCCGCGCGGCGGCGATCGCGCGCGCGACGCCCTCGTCGTTGAAGGCCCACAGATCCTCGGCGGAGCCGCCACCGCGGGTCACGATGATCAGGTCGAGACCGTCGATCCCTTGTACGGCCTCGATGGCGCTGATGATCGTGCGCGGTGCGTCGTCCCCTTGAACACGGCAGTCCGCCACCACCAGCCTCACCGGGCAACGCCCGGATGCGACGCGAATCACATCCCGGACGGCGGCGCCCGACTTGCTCGTGACGACGCCGACGACCCGCGGAAGACGAGGAAGCGCGCGTTTGCGAGTGGGATCGAACAGACCTTCGCGCTCGAGCTTCTTGCGCACCTGTTCGAAGCGCGCAGCGAGGTCCCCGTCGCCCGCGGGCTTTGCGGATCGGGCAATGAGCTGGAACTGCCCACGGGGCTGGTAGATCGACAGTTTGCCGCGGAAGCGTATGCGAGCCCCGTCGCGGAGTGGGGCTTTGGTGCGCCGAACGTCCGATTGGAACATCACCCCTCGGAGCTGCGCGTTCTCATCTTCGTCGTTGAGGCTGAAGTACACGTGGCCTCCCGCGCGACGCACATCCGACAACTCGCCTTCGACCAGCACGCTCGGCCAGCTGTCCTCGAGGCTGAACCTGACCGCGCGGTTGATCTCGCCCACCCGAAAAACGCGCTCATCGTCGTCCGGCCCTCGCTCCTCGAGCCGCTCGAACAACGGCATCTCCGACATGCGCCCCAACCTACCCGCCTTCCGTCCGCAAACAAGCAGAAGTCTCTTCTTTTTCGGACGCGGCGGGCTTGTGTTGAACCGGCACCTCGCAAACCGAGTCCGTCCCTCGTAAGCACAAGGCCTGACCATGAGAACTGCTGTGATTGGAGTGGGGGCGAACCTCGGGGCGCGAGAAGCGTCGATCCGGAGTGCGCGCATCCTCCTCGGCGCGCATCCGCAGCTGCAGGTCGAAGAGGTCGCGCCTCTCTACGAAACCGCACCCGTCGGGCCGCCACAGCCAGACTACCTCAACACCGCGTTCCGTGTGGCGACCGACCTCTCCCCCAAAGCTCTCCTCGGCGTTCTTCTGGACGTCGAGCGAAGACTTGGCCGAGACCGCTCCACGGCGGCACGTTGGGGCGCGAGAAGCCTTGATCTCGACTACCTGTGGGACGATCGCGGCCCCTTTGAAGACGATAACCTCGTGGTGCCTCATCGCGAGCTCTGCAATCGGCCGTTTGCACTCTGTCCGTTGCTCGATGTGATGCCCCGACTGACCGATGTTTACGGCACGCTGCTCGAACAGGCCGGCGGTACGATCATGGCTTGGGATCGGGTGTCACGAGAAGTCGTCGCAGAGGAACTCGGGCTTCACAAAACGGTCGAAGCGGACAGCCTCGCGGATGCGTGCGCGCTCGCAGCGTCGTTCGGAGAGTCGCACGGCGCACCTACGATCACTCAGCGCGAGACCGTCGATTCCAGTGGCAGTGCACTTGCGGAGGCACTCAACCGCTTCTCCGAACGAGGCTTCGAGACGCAGCACGTTTCGATCAGTCACTGTTCGCACACGCAGTGGGTCGCGCATTTTCACGGTGTAAACGTAGAGATTTCGAAACCGCGGCGTGTAAGTCTATCGACTACTTCGGGTCACGCTCGTGCGTTCGTTGCACGCATGTCGGCCGAGGACTTGGAACCGTAGCTCGGTTTTTCGGTAGATTCGTTTGTTGCTTCACGAACCGATGGGTAGTCTTTGGATGGGGGCAATAGACAAAACAACATGGCAGACGCACGCAAGGACAAGCGCACGCTGCTTTCGTTGAAGATCCGATACAAGAGCGCGACGCTCGAGGACTTCATCGAACGGTACAGCGGCGACATCTCGCAAGGTGGCGTATTCATCAAGGCGAAAAAGCCGCTCGACGTGGGCACCTTGCTCAAGTTCGAGTTCTTACTCCAGGATCAGTCGAGCTTGATCCATGGCGTGGGTCGCGTGGTTTGGCGACGCGAGCCCAAAGACGCCGACAGCGAGAACCCTGCTGGCATGGGGATCAAGTTCATCAAGATGGACCCGCAGTCCCGTGCGCTCGTCCAGCGGATCGTCGAGGATCGTGCGGAACCTGGCGTGTTCGACCAGGGAAGCCAGCCAGCTCCGGCGCGGCAGCCTTCGTTGACGCCGCTGTCGACGCCCGTCCCCGACGACAGCACGAAGGTGCGCCACGTGAGCGAGTTCCTCGCGTCTGCCTTCGAAGAGGGCGGAGCCGCCGAAGAGACCATGAACGAGGCCCGCGCTGGGGCTCAGCGCGCGCGGGAGCAGAGCCAACGGTTCGGAGCGCGGCGGAGCGCGCCGGCCCGTGGGGCACTCGGATCCGCAAACGAGGTCCCCACCGCGAAGCGCGCGGCGGCACCCGAAGCCTCCTCGCGAAGCGCGATGTCTGCCTTTGGCAACAGTGGAAGCGTGAGCCAAGCGTTGGCGGAGCCGATGGACGAGTTCAACGCCGATGACGATTTCCTCGATGACGAGCAGACTCGGATTCACGACTACCCCGACGCCGACGCCACGGTGGTCGGTGGTTCGACCGCTGGCTTCCTTCCCGAGCGACGGCAGACACCCGTCGTGGAGGCACCGAAAGCTTCGCGTCTCGAAACCGAGATCCCCGATTTGTTCGGGCCCGACATCGCGAACTCGTTCGAACCGCCGGGTGGACTCGAACCGGCCCCGGGTGAGCTTCTCGATTCGAGCCTGCTCGACCCGGCTGTGCCGACTGTTCCTCCGCCCGCGGGTGTTCCCCAAGGGCCGGGCATTCCGGTAGAGGCCTTCAAGGCCCCGACGGAGCGAGCGCCCGCCGCCGAAAACCCATACGCCGCTGGAGACGCTTCCGGGGCACCCGACCGCCCGAAGAAGCAAGGTTCTGGCCGTGGTTGGCGTGCCGTGCTTGCACTGGTCGCGGTGGTCGTCATCGTTGGCGCTGGCGTGGCAGGCTGGCAGTCAGGCGCGCTCGACAATCTTCGCGAGCTGGCCGCACCGTACATCGGAGACGAGATCGAAGTCATCGAGGAGCCCGCGCCCGAAGCCGCCGCGGAAACCGTCGACGCCCCGCCGACCGACGGCCCGGCCGACCTCGATCTCACGGGCGAGGCAGAGGCTTCGGCCGACGCGGCGCCGACCGGAGATGCTGAAGCAGCGCTCGCCGGCGGGCCCGTCAAAGTCGTCATCGAGTCGAGGCCCGCGCGAGCGTTCGTCGCGGTTGACGGAAAGCCGGTTGGCCGAGCGCCGATCACCTTGACCTTGGAAGCTGGAGCCGAGGTGACCTTGGTGGCGCGCGCGCGTGGATACCTTCCTAAGACGCAGAAGGTCACTGTCGAAGCCGACACAAGCAAGATCACCCTTGCGCTACCGACGCTCCCGTACATCGTCGAGGTATCGAGCGATCCGCCGGGTGCACGCGCAAGCGCCGTCGGCGGGGGCGAGATCACCACGCCCGGCCAGATGCGTTTCAAGTCGATGCTCAGTCCGCGGGAGATTGTCGTTTCGAAGGACGGATACGAAACCGTCACGAGAACGGTGTCGCGAAGAGAGTTCCGCGAAGAGACCAAGCGCATGGTGACGACGATTCGCGTTCAGCTCGCGCCTGCCGGTACGTCGGACTCGGCGCCGAACCCCGTCGAGGCTCCGGCCGATTCAGGTTCTACGGTCGAGGCCACTGACAAGGTGCCGGTCGAGGACGTCCCGTCCGAACCAAACGACTCGGCGACTACCGAAACAAACGGTCTCGGCGACCTCTAGGCGATCGGTAGAACAGCTTCACGGTGACCAGGCCGACGAGGAACCCGCCGATGTGGGCGAACCATGCCACGCCGCTTCCGGCTTCCGAGAGGAGCCCAAGCGACAAGTAGCCGAGCACGAGCTGGAGCGCGAACCACAGGATGATGAACGCCGCTGCCGGAACGTCGAAGAAGCGAATGAAGATCACGATCGGCACCAACGTGACGATCCGAGCGTGGGGAAAGAGGATCATATAGCCGGCGAGCACGCCTGAGATCGCGCCTGAGGCGCCGATCATCGGGACCATGCTATTCGGGTCCACCAAAACTTGGCCCACGGCTGCGCCCACACCTGAAACCGCATAGAACGCGAGATACCTCGCGCGACCGAGTACGTCTTCGACGTTGTCGCCGAACACGTGCAGAAACCACATGTTCGACACGAGGTGGAGCACGCCGCCGTGCAAGAACATGCTTGTAAACGGCGTCACGACGCTTCCGAGGGCACCGCCATCGACCCTCGAGAACCCCCACTGGCCATTGACGAGCACGTCGGGGATCACGCCGAACCGCATGACGATCTGTTCTGCGTTCGACGGACCGAACGCCATGCTCCACACGAAGAGTGCGAGGTTGGCCCCAATCAGCGTCCACGTGACCACGGGCGTGCGGCGGGTTTGGTTGTGGTCGCGAATCGGGATCACGGCAGGCTGATCCTAGCGCGGCAGCTGAGGGCGCGCGCGCCGGCACGTGCTAGAGCACCCGGGCATGGATGCGGGGCATCTGCTTGGCCCCTCGGGGCCGCTGGCGTACGGGGTCTCCGGCTACGAACACAGGCCCGGACAGATCCGGATGGCGCGCGCCGTTCAGGACTCGCTCGAGCATGACGGCACCCTTCTGATCGAAGCAGGCACGGGGACCGGTAAGACGTGGGCCTATCTGATCCCCGCGGTGTTGAGCGGTCGCCGGGTGCTCGTTTCCACCGGCACCCGGGCGCTCCAGGACCAGATCATGGAGCGCCACCTCCCAGCGCTCGTGAGCCACCTTGGTCTCGACATCCAAGCAGCGGCGGTCAAAGGCGTGGCCAACTACGTATGTCGGCGGCGCTACCACGAGTTCGTTCACAGCGCCGACGCGAGCAACCCCCGCTTTGCGAGGTCTTTGCCGGTTGTGCGGTCTTGGGTCGAGGAAACCCAATCTGGAGACCGCGCCTCCCTTGCTCAAGTGGGGGAAGACGACCCGCTCTGGTCGAGGGTGGTCAGTGGCTCAGACACCCGGATCGGCGCGCGCTGCGAGTACTACGACGAGTGCTTCGTGACAGGTGTTCGGCGCCGCGCCGAGGAGGCCCAGTTGGTGGTCGTCAATCACCACCTGTTCTTCGCGGATTTGGCGCTCCGGGACACGGGCCACGCATCCGTCTTGCCCGACTACGATGCCGTCATTTTCGACGAGGCGCATCGAATCGAGGACACCGCGACGCTCTTCTTCGGAACGCGGGTCTCGATCGCCATGGTCGAGCGGCTGGTGCAGGATGCGCGGCGCACCTTGTCTTCCAAGCGTGAACAGGGACACGAAGCGCGCTTGTTCGACGCGATCCTCGAGCGGACCTCGGCTTTCTTTGGCGGGTTGCCAAACGGCGGCCAGGTGGGTCGGTCTTCGCTGGTCACCGAAGACACGCCGGCCGAAACCCTCTTCGCGCTCGATAACGCTTTGGCGGAGCTCGGGCACGCGTGCCGAAACGCACGTCCCGTTCGGGAGAACGTGCTGCAGGTTGCGCGACGCGCCGACAAGATTCGCGATGCGCTCGGCTCCCTTGACGCGCCGGGACACGTGAGTTGGCAGCAGGGGTCGGGGCGGGCCCAGGCCGTTGGGACAAGTCCCATCGATGTGGCGCCCATTCTTCGCGAACGTCTCCACGAACGCGTTCCTTGTGTGGTCTTTACCAGCGCCACCCTGACCACGGGCGGGAACTTCACCTTCTTGAAGCAACGACTCGGCATCGATCACGAGGTGACTGAGGAGATCGTCGACTCCCCTTTCCGCTACGAGGAACAAGGTGGCCTCTATGCACCCGCGAACCTTCCTGACCCTCGTTCCCGCGACTTTCCAGCCGCAGCGGCCCGGGAAGCCCTTGAGCTCATTCGACTTGCGGACGGCGGCGCTTTTGTGCTGTGCACATCCGTCCGAATGATGCGCGACCTTGCGCAACGCATCGGTCCGGAGCTCGAGCAACCCTGGTTCGTCCAGGGCGACGCACCAAAGCAAACCCTGCTCGACCGGTTTCGGGATTGTGGCGATGCCGTCCTGTTCGCCACCTCGAGCTTTTGGGAGGGCGTCGATGTGCCCGGAAGCGCCCTCCGCCTGGTGCTCATCGACAAACTGCCGTTCGAGGTCCCTTCCGACCCTGTGGTTGCAGCGCGCTGCAAGCGCTTGGACGAAGCCGGGGAGTCGTCGTTCATGAGGTATTTGGTCCCCGCGGCAGCGCTCTCCTTGAAGCAGGGTTTCGGCCGCCTGATCCGGAGCACGCGTGACCATGGCGTTGTCGCTATCCTCGATTCTAGGATTCGTACCAAGGGATACGGAAAGGTCTTCTTGCGTAGCCTCCCCCCCGCACGCGTCTGTGAATCGCTCGACGACGTTCGACAAGTCTTGATCTCCCACGGCCAAGAGCACACCATGAGCGGCGACCCAACCAGTTCCTAGGAGGCTCATGTGACCGACGCTGTCGTTGCTCAGGTGGGCTCAGCCGCGATCCCCGAGGCCGAGCACCAGATCGAACCCACTTCGCAGGCCACCCTCGACGAGGCACTCGCGATCCTCGAGGACCACAAGGCCGCGTGGGCGGGCCTTGGCATCGAGGACCGGGTCGAGCTCCTCGAGCAGCTTCGCGACGGGGTCGTCCGTGTCGCGCAGCGCTGGGTCGACGCGTCGGTCGAGGCCAAGGGGCTCCGCCCCGGCAGTGGTCAGGAGGGCGAGGAGTGGCTCGGCGGCGTCTCGTTGGTCGTCCGCAACATCTCGCTCCTGATCGAGTCTCTGACCGACGTCGCGACGCATGGCGCGCCGCAACTCCCAAAGGATGCCTACGCGCGACCGGGCGGTCAGGTGGCCGCACCCGTTTTTCCAACCGATGTTTGGGATTCGCTTCTTTTTCAGGGGTTCACGGCCGAAGTCTGGATGGATCCAGACGTTCGGCTCGAAGAGCTTCCACGCGCGCAGGCGAGTTTCTACCGAGCGCCTGGTCACGACGGGCGGGTGGCCCTTGTGCTCGGCGCAGGGAACGTATCGTCGATCGGCCCGATGGACGCTCTCTACAAGCTCTTTGTGGAGGGTTCGGTCGTCATGCTGAAGATGAACCCGGTCAATGAGTACCTAGGTCCCATTATCGATGACGCGTTCTCCCCGCTGCGGGAGCGGGGGGTTTTTCGCCTGGTCTATGGTGGTGCGAACGAAGGCAAGTACCTCTGCCAGCATTCACTCGTCGAAGAGATGCACATCACAGGCTCTGACAAGACCCATGATGCCATCGTCTTTGGGGGTGGTTCGGAAGGTGCGCGTCGAAAGGCTGACAACGAGCCGCTCAACCCGAAGCACATCACGAGCGAGCTCGGCAACGTGAGCCCGATCATCGTGGTTCCCGGGCCGTGGTCCTCGGGCGACCTTGCGTTCCAAGCAGAGAACATCGCCTCATCGCTGGTCAACAATGCCGGCTTCAACTGCACCGCAACGCGCGTGATCATCCAGCACGAGCAGTGGGGGCAGCGTGAGGCGCTCCTCGACCGGTTGAAGGCCGTGTTTCGCGAAGAGCCCGACCGCAAGCCGTACTACCCCGGCGCCGAGGATCGCCAACGCGCGTTCATGGCCGAACATCCCGAGGGCGATGAATTTGGTGCCAAGGGGCCGGGCCAAGCCCCCTGGACGTTGATCCACCATCTTGATCCGTCGAATCGCGACGACATCTGCTTCACCACCGAGTCTTGGTGCGGGCTGACGGGAGAGGTCGCACTCCCCGCGAGTTCCGTCGTCGAGTACATCGACCGGGCCGTTGCCTTTGCGAATGACGCGTGCTGGGGAACCCTGGCTGCGACCCTGATCGTGCACCCCAAGTCTCTGAAGGACCCCGCTGTCGCCGATGCGGTCGAGCGCGCGGTCGAAGGTCTTCGGTTCGGAAGTGTTGCGGTCAATCACTGGTCCGCGCTCGCGTACGGCCTTGTCACCCCCACGTGGGGTGCTTTTCCCGGTCATCCGCTCAACGACATCGGGTCGGGGCAGGGCGTCGTGCACAACACCTTTTTGTTCGACCGCGCGCAGAAGGCGGTGGTCCGGGGACCTTTCCGCGTTTTTCCGAAGCCTGCGTGGTTCGTGACGAACAAGACGGCCGCGGAGGTCGGCCGAAAGCTCACGTACTTTTACGCCGACCCCTCGGCGACTCGGATCCCGAGCATCCTGTGGTCCGCGATTCGGGGCTGAGCCGCGATCCGAACGATCAGTCTTCTTTGCGTGAGCTGAGGTCGGCGTAGCTTCGTCCGGCTTGAGCGTCGGTGGCGACGGAGAGCCCGGCCGCCTGCCATCCCGGCTCCTCCAGTTGCCCGAACGCATTGCGCGCGCCGCCGAACCCGGCCCGCTGATCGACCAGATCCGTGTAGCCGGCCTGTGCGAGGGCTTGTGCGGCACGCAAAGAGCGCCCCCCGGCCTTGCATCCAATGACAAGCTTGGTGTCCGTTGGAAAGGCGGCTGCGACTTCGGTCAGGAAATCTGGATTCGGGCGCATCCCGCCGGCTCCCATGTGCGCGATCGGGATGTTGTACGCCCCTGCCGGGTGCCCTGCCTCGAACTCGGGAACGGAACGAACGTCGAGGTACACGTAGCCCTGCTCGTCGATCAAGGCTTGGGCGTCTGCCGGTGAAACCCGTTTGATGCTCATGGGGCTCTCATCTAGGGCAGCGTCTCGGTGGGTGCCAGGCCGCTCGGCGGGAGTGCCGGCGGGTTTTCGCGGTGCGGCGTGTAAAGGTTTGAAATAAATGGGTTTTTGAGGGGCTAACGTGACCCCGATTCGATGAAGAGGGTTTCCAGGGTTTGGCGTTCGGGGACCATGGCTTCGAGGCGCGCTCCGGCCGCGCTTGAGATGCGGAGGATCTCGTTGACCGCTTCGTCGCCTTCCGCGCGCAACGTGATTTCTCCTTCCGCATCTCGGACGACAGTGGCGCGTTGGCCGAGTGCTTCCTTCAACGCGTTCGAAGCGCCGCTCAGCTGGACCTCGAACCGACGCTGGGTCGACTGCAAGAGGTCGTGAACGCGCCCCTCGGCGGTGATGCGACCTCGCTGCATGATCACGACACGGTCACACAGAGTCTCGACGTCGCTCAGGATGTGGCTGGTAAAGAGGAGCGTCTTTCCCCGATTGCGTTGCTCGAGCAACAGGTCTCGGACCTCTTTGCGACCGATCGGATCGAGGCCGCTCATCGGTTCGTCGAGAACCAGGAGCTCCGGGTCGTGCAGGAGGGCCTGGGCGAGTCCGATCCGTTGCATCATCCCTTTCGAGAACTTTCCGATCGGTCGATCGACCGCGTGCCGAAGGCCGACCTTGTCGATCATCGCTTCGGAGCGGGAACGTCGCTCGCTCTTGGGGATGCCGACCAGTCGCCCGCAGAGATCGAGGAACTCGACAGGCTTGAGGTACTGATAGATGTACGGGTTCTCTGGCATGTAGCCCACGCGCTTGGCCGCCTCCCGGTCGTCGCCCGGTCGTCCGAAAATACGAATCTCCCCAGACGTCGGGAAGATGAGCCGTAGGGTCGACTTGATCGTGGTGGTCTTGCCCGCCCCGTTCGGCCCGAGAAGCCCGAAGATCTCCCCTCTTCCGACCGTGAAGCTGACGCCGTTCACGGCCTCGACGCGCTTTCGGAAGAACCCGATGTGGTAGACCTTGTGGAGGTCTCGAACCGAAAGCACGGTTTCATCACTGCTCATCGAGCACCTGCCTGACGCTTTGGATCACTTCCTCGACCTCGGTGTTTCGCATCTGCGGGTACAACGGCAACGAAACACCCCGCGCCGCGAGGTGCTCCGCGATCGGGAGCGAGGCGCTGTTTCCTGCGAAACTCCCAAGCTTGTGAACCGCGTATGAAAGCAACCCGCTTTCGACCCCGCGGTCGTGCAGCGCGGCGCGAAACGCGTCGGGGTTCTTGTCCGCCGGAAGGACTGCGCCGAACGTCTGGTAGTTCGACTCGGCGCCCTCCGGCGTGGATTGCATGCCGAGCAGTTCACCGAGTGCCTGTTGATACATCACGGCGAGGTCACGACGGCGTCCGACGATTTCGTCGAGCCTTTGTAGTTGGGCCAGGCCCAGCGCCGCTGCGACTTCCGTCATGCGAAAGTTCCCCGCGGGGACGACGAAGCTCCGCCCGAGTCGCCCATGGTCTCGAAGGACGCGGATCCGTTCGGCGAGGTTGACGTCATCGGTGAGGCACATCCCACCTTCGGTGGTGGTGATGATCTTCCTTGGATGAAAGCTCAGGCATGACACGAGGCCCAAGGTGCCGCAGGGCCCATCGGGGAAACGACTTCCGATCGCACACGCGGCGTCTTCGATGATCGGAAGGTCGCCGAGAGCGGCTTCGATCTCGGCGCGCCTCGCTGGGTTTCCGAACTGGTCGATGACGATCGCCGCTTTCGTGTCGCTGTCACGCGCATCACGGAAGGCGGTGCCACGGGCGTTCCAGTCTCCGGAATCCACGTCGACGAAACGGACCCGAGCGCCGGCAAGGCGTGCCGCGTTGGCGGGGCTTGGCCAAGTCAGCGCCGGGCAGATCACCTCGTCGCTGTCGGTGATGCCAATTGCTTCGAGCGCGAGATGAAGCGCGGCGGTCCCACTCGACACCGCGACCGCATGAGACCGGCCGACGAGGGCGGCAACTGCATGCTCGAACCGCTCGACATGCTCCCCTTGGACGAGCTGGCCGGACTCGAGCACCGCTGCGACGGCTCGTTGCTCGTCCTCGCCGATCCACGGTTTTGCTAGGCGAATCAAGGCATCTGCATCTTATCAGGCACCTCTGTACCGAACCAGATTGCGACGTGCCCGCAGCCGGAGCACGATCGGCAGGTGGACCTCACAACCCAGGTCGACGCCCTAGAACGGGCCCTTGGACGTCTTGGCGTTCGGTTCGTCGAGGAGGAGCTCCCCGAAGAGGCACACATCGATGGAGGCCTCTGCTCGATGGGTGGGCAGCGGGTGCTTGTGGTATCGCCGAGTGCGCCCCCATGGCGCCGTGCGCAAGTCTTGCTCGACGCCCTCCGGCGGCTTCCGCACGAGCAGATTTGGCTGCCGCCAGAGATTCGGAGGGTTCTCCAAGACCAACAAGACCAAGATTTCTCCGATCGCCGACCTCGACTGGTACCCTCCGCGGTCACGACGCCGTCGCGGCGTGACGGCCAGGAGAACGATCGTTGAGCGGACTTGGATTGATACTCTCGGGGGGCGGCGCACGAGGTGCCTATGAGGTGGGTGTCCTCGAGTACATCTTCAGCGAGTTCCTCGACGTCCAGGGGAAGCCCCCCAAAGTCGACTTGATCTCGGGCACGAGCGTCGGGGCGGTCAACGGCGCATTCGTGGCGTCCCATCTCGAGGATGTCCCAGACGCGGCCAAGCACTTGGTGAACCTCTGGACCGGCCTCGAGCTGGCAGACGTTCTCGGGTTCGGCATTCGGCAGGCCGCGGGGCTCTATCGAGTCTTGCTCGGGGGACGCGAGGCGCGTGGGATCTTCGACCCCACCAATCTGTCGGCGGTCGTCGGACGGAACATCGACTGGCGCCGTCTCCGCCGGAACATTCGGACGGGTGCCCTCCGTGCGCTCACCGTGAGCACGACTCATGTGGGGACCGGCCAGCCCGTGATCTTCGTCGACTCGGCGCCTGGGGTGAGCATCCCGAAGAGCCTTGGCCTTCATGCGCTGGTGCGCCGTGCGAAGGTCGGGCAGCATCACGTTCTGGCGTCTGCCGCCATCCCTCTCGTGTTTCCGCCGGTCGAGATCGGCGACGAGATCCACTGCGACGGCGGCCTTCGACTCAACACGCCGATGGGCCCGTCGGTTCATCTCGGGATGAACCGCTTGTTGGTGATCGGGCTCTCCACCCCGGACGTCACAGGTCGCCAGGCGGTGCGGGATGGGCAGTTTCCGGGTGCGCCCTACATGCTCGGCAAGGTGCTCAACGCGTTCCTGCTCGACCATGTGAACACCGACCTTCTCGAGGTCCAGCGGATCAACGACTACCTCAAGGACGGGATTCGAGCGTACGGGCCCGAGTTCATCGACCGCATCAACGAGGCCGCCAAGGCGAGGGGTGCGCTCGCCCCGCGACGATTGCTCAGCTCGCTCGTCCTCAGGCCAAGCGTGGATATCGGGAAGGTCGCCTCGGACTACCTGGCTTCGAACCGGGTTCGGTTCGGCAAGAGTCTCGGACGCGCCTTCATCAGCTTGCTTGACGTGGGCGCGGGGGCAGACGCCGATCTCGCAAGCTACCTTCTGTTCGACGGGGGTTTCGCCCAGACCCTGATCGAGATGGGGCGCCGCGATGCGCACGCCCGCAGGGCCGAAATCGAGGCGTTTCTCTTCGAAGACCCCGAGGCGATCCTGAGCTCCTCGCAGACTGTGGATAGGTTGGCGCGTTCAAGCTCCAACCCCCCGGAATAGTAACGTCTTCCCCCTGGGTTCATACTGTTAGCAAAAGGTGGAAGCGTGAACCCACGGTCACTTTCACTGTAATATTTTATTCACACCGATGCGTGTGATAGGCTCCAAAAGTGGCACAAACCAGCGTTGCGCACATCTCCGAGAACGCGACCCAGCATTCTCAGCGTCTCGTTCAGAACGTTGCGCAGGTCGTCCGAGGCAA
>JBCCHE010000047.1:0-34491 GCA_039028875.1 Myxococcota bacterium
ACGAGAAGGGTGAACTCGACGCCGTGCTTTCTGCTAAAGAAAGCTAAGGCGCACCCACTCTATGGCCGAGCTTCTTGGCGGCAAATACGAGGTACTCGAGCTCGCTGGCGAGGGCGGCATGGCCAAGGTGTACCGGGGCCGAACGCACGGAGCCTCTGGGTTCACTCGGCCCGTCGCCATCAAGCGCGTGCTCGCGCCACTCAGCCACGATGCTGAGTTCCTGACGATGTTCGTCGAAGAAGCGCGCGTGGTCTCCGCCTTGGCGCATCCGAACATCGCGCAGATCCACGACTTCGATCGGGACCAAGCCGGCGAGTACTACTTGGTCCTCGAATGGGTCGACGGGCTAACCTTGTCCGAGTGGCGCTCGGCGCTCGCGGAGGGAGGTGGCGGCGCACCTTGGGAACTGGTCGCAGCAATCGGCATCGAAGTGCTCCGGGCGCTCCACGCAGCACACTCTCACACCGACGAAGGCGGTCGCGCGACGCCCGTGTTTCATCGCGATGTGACCCCTCAAAACGTCATCCTGAGTCGCTCTGGTGTCGTCAAACTCACCGACTTTGGCCTCGCGCGAGCGATGGATCGCCATAGCATCACCGCGCCAGGCTTCGTCAAAGGCAAGATCTCCTACTTGGCCCCAGAACTCACGCACGAGGCCGCCCCGAGCGCACAGACCGACCTGTTCAGCGCCTCGGTGGTGCTGTGGGAAACGCTGGCGGGGCGCAAATTGTTCGAGGGCAAAGATCCGGCACGGGTCATCGGCACCATTCGAGATATGCGAATCCCCAACCTCGCATCAATCCGAAGAGACGTTCCCTCCACGCTCGCAGAAATCCTCGCGCGTGGGCTGGAACGCAAGCCAGAAGACCGATACCCGACCGCCCACGCCATGGGGAGAGCGCTCGCGCGCCTCTTGCGCGAGGTCGATACCCCCACCGAAGCCGAAGCGATCGCGGCCAGCGTGGCGTTGGCGAGCGCGAGACGCGACGCCACCGAAGCCGTCACCAAGTCGTTCCCTACCGGACGCACGCTCGCCCTCGCCGGCGCCGCCGACGAAACCCTGCCCGATACGAGCATCCCGCTCACGCGTCGCGTCAAGAAGTGAACCGCGCGGTGCGCCAAGCACACGCGGTCCTCCTCACAACAGGTTCACGCCCAAGCCAAAGAGGACTGAGATGACGATGAACGGAGGCGTCATTCCGATCACGGCAGCGAGCATGTAGTCCCGGAACTTCACGCCGGACATCGCGAGGGTGTAGTTCACCGGCGGGATCGCCCAGAGAAAAAGGCGAATGACGATCATCGACCGAAGAGGTTGTTCTTCGAGGCGGTCGAGCCACTTCTTCAGAAACGGCTGCTGGATGCCGGCCAACGGTTGGCCGCCAATCGTGCGCACGATGATGAACGACACGCCCACTGAGATCGTCGCGGCGATGATGGAGGCGATGGGCCCGAGCACAGGGCCGTACGCAAGTCCCGCAACCGCGACGAACACGAACCCCGGTATGTAGAGCAACTGGCCAACGGCGAAGGTCAGCAGGTACACGAAGAAGCCCGCAACGCCCGCAGCCTTCATCGAGCTGCGGATTCCGTCGACGGTCAACTGGTCGGTAAAGCCCGTGACGCGGCCGATGACATAGGCCGCCACCAATACGAGGGCGAGTAGTGAGAGGCGGACCGAGGTTCGATTCACCAGCGAAGTAACGCACAGTCACCGGCTCCGGACCAGCTTCCTGCTAGGGCTGTAGGAGCTCGTCGAGCGGGTTGCGGGTGACCCGGTTGGACCCGTCTAAGGAATTGATGTCGATTCGACTCAGATCGACGCGCGGCGAGAAAATCACTTGATGAAAGGAATCGACGGCGAGTTGCGCCGGCCCTTTATCGGGATCGACGTCCCCGTTTTGCTGGGGTTCGGCTGCACTACACCCCCATGCAGTTCCGGTTCTTCCAAAGAGGCACGCCTGCCCCCCGGAAACCTGGATGCGAAGCCCGTCCTCGGAGCTTGAGAACCGTGGAGACCGCCCGAGGGCCGAAGCGATGTCGTCGTCGAGCTCACTCTCGGCGGCCTCGATCGACACCGGTAGCGCCCAGCCAAGACGGCGAAACAAGCCAGGGTCAGTAGCCAGGATCTCTTCAAACATGGCGGCCTGCTGCCGTGGGTCCGCCAGCGCGGAGGCCATCATCGCTCGAACCCGCTCGGACAAGAGCGCATCGCCTGGTTGAAGGCCTTCGAGCGACCGTGTCGCCAACTCGATCGCGTCCTCGTAGTCGCCCTGGGACACGGCGACTTCGGCAAGAACGGAGTCGTAGTAGGCGGCGGCGCCCGGCCTCTGATCCTCGGCACGCGCCTTGTCGACAGCCGCGCGAACGACGCCGGCACCTAGGACGGAGACGAGCTCGCCCACAAGCCAGGGCGGCATCACCGCACTGCGAGCGGTACCGATCGCGAACGTCCCGACGAGACGTGACTCGTCGTTGAGAAACCGAGCGACCTGTCGACCACTCCGCCAGCCCTCAAACCGGAGCCATGCCGCCTCGAGGTGGGCCCACCAGCGAACGTAGAAGGGCGCCGCCGTGGTGGACTCGATGCGTTGCTCTGCGACCATGCGGCGTGCCAGGCGATCGAGCAGAGCCACGATACTGCGGTCCTGTTCGGGGTCACGACTGTTGTGCGAACGTCTGTCGGGAAGGACGAGCGCCTTGTCGGTGATGCGAAGCGCTTCGTCGGGCCGACCCATCAGCAACAAGAACGCCGCGAGTGAGCGCCGGGCTTCGTTCCGGTCAGAGTCGCGAACGTGGGCGGGTCGCGAGGCACGATGTCGCGGCACTTCGCGAAGCGCGGACAACGATTCAGCGAAGCGTCCGGCACGCATGTAGAGGTCCGCGAGCTCGAGCCACGGGTTTCCGTACCAGGATATCCCGCGCTTGGTGGCCTCCATCAGGAGCCGCTCGGCTTCGTCGAATCGAAAGACCGACCGTGCGGACTCTGCGAAGTTGCCAAGGTCGACCGCCGTCGCACTCCCAAATCGGTCGCGGGCGTATTCGACAGCATCGCGGCAGATCTCGTAACTCAGCTCGTCATCCCCTGCCTCGAACTCGATCGCACAGAGGGCGTTCTTGGCGCGTTCGATTTGGAAGGGGTCGCCCGTGGCAAGCCCATCTTCGGCCGCCAATCTGGCCTCATCGAACGCCCGGAGCTTCATCAACGGCCAGGCAAGTTCGGCCTTGAGCACTGGCGTGTACCTCTCGTTGAACCGACCCATGAATGCCAACTGCTCGTCGTAGTGCTCCAGGTTGCCGTGGGTCGTCGCCAGCGCAGACAGGATGCGAGCATGCCAACGCCACGGTTCGCTCCCCGAGGGGGTCGCACCAAACTCCGCCTCGAACAGTTCGAGCGCGCGCAACTCGTGAAACAACGCTTTCGGGAAATTGGCCTCACCGAGGTGTTGCGCCTGCGAAAACACGAGGTGGCCAATGAACGAGTCTGGGTGTTCGGCGAGATACTGCTCCGACTCTTCCCTGGCCTTTACGTATCGACGCTGTTCGATCAGATCCCACAGCCTGGCTTCCTGCGCCGTGGCTTCCTCGCCTTCGAGCAGCAGGGGATCGGTCATGTCGTCGGCACGGGCGCTCTGCGCGGCGCTCCAAAGGGCGACGATCAGGCCGAACGCGAGCCGTGCGCGCATCCCGGTCACCCGCGTCGCAAGCTCGCTCGAGCGAGCTTCTCGATCTGGACCGTTGCGGCCTCCTGGATCAAAGCGTCGATGTCTTCGACCCCCGGGGCGCACTCCAGTCGATGCTTGAAGACGTACGGCGCAAGCACTTCGACGTCCTCTGGGGACACGAAATCCCGGCCGTGAATCACAGCGCGTGCTTGGAGGGCGGGTAGCATCAACACCAAAGACCGCGTCGAGGCGCCTTGGAGCACACGCGTGTCGGCTCGAAGCAACCGTGCGAGGTCGACGAGGGCCTCTTTGACCACGGGCGCCACGTGGACGCTCGACTTGGTCTGTCGTCGCGCCGCCAAGAGTTCCTCTCGAGCGACTCCCGCAAACTCGCTCGCTACGTCCAAGCTCGCCCGCGGGTACTGGTCAAGAACCTCGAGCTCTGCGGCGCGATCGATGTGACGCATCTCGATCTTGAAAAGGAACCGGTCGAGTTGGGGGGTCGGAAGAGGATACGTACCGGCGAGGTCGAGCGGGTTCTGGGTGGCGATCACGAAGAACAGGTCGTCGAGCGGATACGAAGCGTTGTCGACGGTGACTTGCTTTTCGGCCATCGCTTCGAGCATCGCGGCTTGCACCTTGGGTGATGTCCGGTTGATCTCGTCGGCAAGCACGATGTGGGCGAAGACGGGTCCGCGTCGAAAAGAGAAACTGCCGCTCTCGACGTCGAAGATGTTGGTCCCGGTGATATCGCTCGGGAGCAGATCAGGGGTGAACTGGATTCGTCGAAACGAGCCGATGTCGGCTGCGCCCTGTGGCCCCGCAAGCGCACTCCCGAGTGCCCGGGCGAGCGTTGTCTTGCCGGAG
This sequence comes from Myxococcota bacterium, assembly GCA_039028875.1. Lineage (GTDB taxonomy): Bacteria > Myxococcota_A > Polyangia > Polyangiales > Houyiibacteriaceae > SG8-38. The sequence continues at coordinate 4,533 of JBCCHE010000047.1, forward strand.
CCGGGATAATCCTCGAGCAGTACGTGGCCGTCGGCGAGGAGCGCCACCAGCATCAGCTCGACCACGTCGTCTCGGCCGCGAATCGCTGCCCGCAAACGTTCGCCTAGCCGCTTCGTCACCTCTTGAACGGCCGACAACGACACCTCGACCTCTTGCTGGATGGCTTCCTGCATATGCGCCTTACTCTCCAAAGGATGGCATCATTTTGACCGCAACCAAGACCAGGGCGTGACCAAGCCCCAAAAACGCCGCCAGGCCGAAAAACCCTTGCGAATGTCATGACGTACGGCGAAGGCCTCGTCCCGCACGGCTGTGTCGTTGACCGATCCGCGCCCAAACGCTGTCGCGATGTGCATCTCGGTCAGGCGTGCGAACGAGGGGACTTGGTCTTGGATTCGTGCCGCGAAAGACTCTCGCGACTCGCCGGTTAGCCGCCGGAGCGCGACCTCACCAACGCGGTCCAGTTCGGCACGATACGCGAGGCGTGGCAACGCGGGACCCGATACGATCGAGGGCGCCAGGCGACGCCACCCCTTGCCCCCATAGAGCGCGAGGACAATCAACGCTGCCAACAACAAGACCCAAGTCGCGAATGTGAGCGTTGCGTGCCGGGCGAGCTCTTTGAGCCTCGGCAAGTCCGTCGCCGAGATCGGGAGGGGAGATGCGCCGCGGGCGAGCTCTCCGAGCAAACGCTGGAGGTCGGGGTCCATCGGTGTTTCGGGTGGGTCGAGCGCACGTTCCGGGTACACATCGAGAACGACCCAGCCGAAACCGTCGATGTAGACCTCGGGCCAGGCGTGAGACTGCGCGCCGGAAAGCAGGAGTGCCGATCCACCTTGCCGGGCTGACTCGCTGACGGCGTACCCAGTCGCGACGCGAGCAGGCACGCCAAGACTTCGCATCAGGTACGTCGCCGCATGCGCGAAGTGAACGCAGTACCCTGTGAGATCACCGAACAGAAAACTCGCGGTGGGATCGTCGGCGCCGCTGTGCTCATTCTGGAGGCTGTAGATACCTTCTTCGCCGAGCCAAGACGTCACCGAGAAAGCCTTCGCGACCGGGTCGTCCGCGAGGTGCGGCGGCAACTGCGATGCAATTCGAGTCGCCAGCTCATCGTAGCGCGGATCGGTGGGTGCCTCGGTGTAGTGCGACCACTGCTCCTCCGTCCACTCGGGTGCGCCAGCATCCGCGCCGAGCATCGCATCGTAGTCGGAGGTCAACACGCCAGATGTCGCCCGGTATACGCGCCGGAAGCGGTTCGGGTGGGGGTTCTGCAGGGGCTCCACTTCGACCGGTGCCTCTAGCGCGAACGGCTGGGTATGATCGGCCATCAGCGCGATGGTGGTTTCGAGAGGACCCCGGTTCTCGTTGGTCGGCGGCGCGCCCTTGATCTCGGTCGGACGCGTAGGGAAGTTGCCGATGAGGTCGCGGTCTACATCTCGCCGCCCGGAGGTCACGAGCTTGCGTCCGTTGTACTGACTGAAGGCGCCTTGTCTGAAATAGTAAACGCCGCTTGGCGGCGAGTAGTCGTCGTGAAAAAGCACGACCGCAACCGGCACGCGAGACCCCCCATCGCTGTACTTGTTGCGGAACTCGAGCTCGCCGTTGGTGGGGCCCTGCCGGTCGTCTGGGACGCCACCCTCGCCGCTTTGCCCTTTGCTCTCGTCAGGGCGAAGGCCCAGCCCGCCACCGTCTGGCGGCGTCGGCGGCATCCCGATCGTCGGAGTGGCGAGCACGATGAGCCCCAGGAGCGCCACCACGATTCCGAGATTCAAGACCGCGCGTGCGAATCGCTGCTCCCGCAACAACAGAAGCAAACCGAGCAACGTGGCGCCACCGCCCACCAAGAGGAAGAGCCAGGTCGGGTCCCAGCCGAGCGCGATAATCCAGTCGGCAAGGTAGAACGGACGGTTGATGGCGCCGTGACGATGAGGAACGAAAAGCTGTGCAAACGCCACCGCAACCAGCAGGAGCTCGAACAACGCAAAGACCGCTCGCCGACGCGACCACGTGCGAATCGCGGTACTGGCGATCGCGGCCCCCACGCCCGACATGAGGACAGTGGCGGCCCGCATTGCGCCAAGCGGCCCGAAGGCCGAGGCGAACGCCGAACCCCCGGTGAGCCCCCACCGCAACGCGACGAGCAGAGCCAGGCCGAGGACTGCCAACCCCAGTACCGCGGACGAACGAACACGGGTACGCGACACGCCGGCACCCATCAGGCAGCCGGCGACGCCACCGAAGAACGCGGCGACCGACCCCGTGGGCGACGCAAGACTCGCCACCAAGACGGCCCAAGCGAGCCCGTGGATCACGGCGCGACCGACCTCAGTCAGTATGCCCGGGAGCGAGCGGAGACGTCCCGCGTAGGCGCTCACGCCGCCCTCTGCGTCCAAGTGGTCACGCGACTCGCGTCTCCAAGAACCCGCCCGCTGGGGCGATCGATCATCACGACCTCGCAACGGAGTTGGCCAAGCGCTCGACCGACTTGTTCGAGTTCGCTTCGAGAGACGCCTTCGGGTGGCCGCGAGGAGAACACCCAGCGGCGCCAGCCCGCGGGTTCGGCCTCTTCACGAACCGCGTCGATCGCCAAGACGACCCTCACCCGGCCGACACGACGCTGGGCAAGGCCTCCGAGCTCGGAGATCCACTCCCCCATCACTGGCGGCGCGAACACCAAGAACGCTGCGGGTCCCTGTCGATCGACTTCCGCCAAGAAACGGCGCATTCCAGCGCCACTGACTTCGGCGCCAGACGACACCATCACCTTGTGTAGCGCTTCCGAGCGGTCCGACGTGGGTTCCGGAGCGCCGTCCGCACCGAACTGCCAGTCGCGGCCGAGCGCTTCTTCCTCGATGGCCGCCCGAGCGGCGGCTGCGGCCGCCTCGTCATGGGGGCCGGCCACCAAATAGGCGACCGTACGCCGCGCTCGGCTCAACGATCGCTCCGGCACCCGAACCATGAGCTTTCGGGTCCTACCAAACGCTTTCCAATGAATGAACCTTGCAGGGTCTCCGGGAATATATCGACGGGTTTCCACGCGATCACCGTCAGCCAGTCCCATGGGGTGGGGAAACTCGTCGCCACCCGTAAGCGAGGTGAGCACGGGAAGGCGCCGCAGGCCTCCGAGGTGCGGCAGCGATTCCAAGGTTCCCTCGCGCGACAACCGAAACCCGACGCGGGCCAAGCCGAACGCGTCCTCGACGAGGATACGCCGTCTCACGAGCTCGAATACACCGCGTCGATTAAATTGGACATGCTCGTAGAGGCGGCTCCGCTCGGAAACGGGGGTCACCGAAGTCCCGCTCGGCTCTTCCCAGCTCCAACGGATGCGCACGAGCGGAAGCCACCGGAGCGACGGGAGGGTGAAGCCGGTGGGGGCCGAGCGACCCGTCTCGAAGCGCGCCAAGGGGGCAGTCGGCGAGTCGCCGCGCATTCGAAACCGCAGGATCATGGCCGTGGCCGACACGGCCATGAGCGAGATCGCCAACAGACCGGCACCGCCATACCCGACGACCAGCAAGACGAGGTCGAGCTTGCCGTACCCGAAGCGAAATACCGCGACAGCGGCAACCACCGCAACCGCGACCCCAAGGGCTGTCAACGGCCAAGCATCGAGCACCCGGCGCGCGGGCCCACCGACCGCGAAAAGACCGCGGACAGAGATGCCTCGCGGTCGCTGCGCGAAACTCATGAGAGAGATGGTGCCATGGCGGTTCTCAACGTCCAACAGCGACCCTTGGCCAGGTATTTCTGGGCTCGAAGATTTTCAACGCCAACGTGTCGATGAGTTTCGCCCCGTGTCTTGACAACCCTAAAGCCACGGCTAACATCGGCCAGCCCCGCCCGGAAATCCAGGAGATCGCACCGAGGAAGTCATGAGCGACGTGATGATCGAGGCCCAGGGACTGACCAAGCAATACGGTCACGTCACCGCACTCGAAAACGCCACTTTCGATGTGAAGCGCGGGGAGGTGCTCGGGTTTCTTGGCCCGAACGGTGCCGGCAAGACCACCACGATGAAGGTGCTCACGTGCTTCATTGCGCCATCTGAGGGCACCGCCCGGGTGGCTGGTGCCGACATCTTCGACGACCCCATCGCGGTTCGTCAGGCCATCGGGTACCTCCCTGAGAACACCCCACTCTACAGCGAGATGCTGGTGCTCGAGTACCTCGAGTTCGTCGCCCGAATGCGAGGCCTCCAGGGCGCGAAGGTGCGGCAACGGATCGTCGCTGTGGCCGAGGAGACGAGCCTCGGGGACGTGGTCGGCAAGGCGATCGGAGAGCTCTCGAAAGGTTACCGGCAACGGGTCGGCCTCGCCCAGGCACTGATTCACGAGCCCCCCGTCCTGATTCTCGACGAGCCCATGAGCGGACTCGACCCAAACCAAGCCTCCGAGATTAGGGAGTTGATCCGCGACATCGGCAAGGAGCGCACTGTCATTTTGTCGACCCACAACTTGGCGGAGGTCCAGGTGACTTGTGGGCGTGTGCTCATCGTCTCGGAGGGGCGCATCGTCGCTGACGACACACCCGAGGAGCTCGCCGCACGAGCGGGCAAGCCTCGCTTCGTCGTGACAGTGCAACGGAACGACGCTGGCCCCGACGCCCTCAAGGCCGCGTTCGCGTCGATCGACGGTGCACAGAACGTCCAAGTAGGCGATGGCGCAACATCGGGCGAAGCGACCATCCACATCACACCCAAAGGTACGGCGGACCTCCGAGCCGACGTGTTCCGTGCTGCGGTCGGCGCCAACTTGGTGTTGCTCGGGTTGGAGCAGCGAGGGGAGAACCTCGAAGACATCTTTCGAGAGCTTACAACTCGGCAGAACGGGGACGCGTCTTGAAACATGCCCTGACCATCGGTGGTCGTCAGTTCCGGAGCTACTTCAATGGCCCGGTGGCTTACATCGTCATCTGTATCGTCTTGCTCACGCTCGGCTTCTTCTTCTGGAAGACTTTCTTCTTGTTCGGCCGGGCGAGTGCTCGTGAGATGTTCCGCTGGCTCGGGTTGATTCTCGTGTTCGCGCTGCCGGCCCTAACGATGGGGCTTCTCGCCGAGGAGAAGCGCACCGGAACCATCGAACTGTTGATCACGATGCCCATCACGGAAGCGCAAATCATCGTCGGGAAGTTCCTCGGGGTGCTTGGGCTTTATGCGGTTCTGCTCGCGCTGACGATCTTCTACCCGATGAGCATCTCGACCTTGGGCGACCTCGATTGGGGCCCCGTCATTGGCGGATACGTCGGCCTCCTCCTGCAGGGTGCGGCAATCCTTGCCATCGGGTTGATGGCGTCGAGCTGGACGAGCAACCAACTGATCGCGCTCTTCGTCGCGCTCACCCTCTCGGTGTTCTTCTGGGTCCTCGACAAATTCCTTCCGCTTCTGCCGACAAACATGGCGTCGGTCCTGCAGTGGCTGTCTTTCGATTACCACTTTCAAAGCATGGCGCGCGGCGTGATCGATCTTCGAGACGTTCTCTTCTTCGCCTCCATCACGGTTTTCGCATTGGCCCTCGCGTTTCGGGCGTTGGAATCGCGCCGTTGGAGTTGATCGATGACGTCGAAGACTCAAAAACGCGCCGCCAGTGAATCTCTCATCTTTCTGCTGATCCTCGGCGGGATTCTGATTCTGTTGAACGTGCTCGCGGCGTACTTTCCATCGCCGCGCATCGACCTCACCTCGAACCGGCTCTTCTCGCTCGCGGACGGCTCCGAGAACCTCGCTTCGAATCTCGCAGACCGACTCGAAGTCACGGCTTACTTCACCGAGAACCTTCCGCCGCCGTTCAATGCCACCGAACGTCAGGTGCGTGACCTGCTCTCCGAGTACGTGGCCGCATCAAACGGCGATGTCATCGTGACCTTCGTCAACCCCGACACCCCAGAGAAGCAGCAAGCCGCGCGCGCCGCCGGGGTGCAACCGGTGGCGCATCAGAAGATCGAGGAGGATCAGGTCGCGGTGGTCGAAGGCTACCGCGGGCTCGTGATGAGTTATCTCGATGGCAAGAAGGTCATTCCGGTCATCCAGGACACGACCGGGCTCGAGTACACGCTGACCTCGGCGATCAAAGAACTGACGGGCGAACGGAAGCCCGTCGGCATCGTGTCCGGCCATGGGAGTCCGACACTCGCGGCAGGCCTTTCTAGCCTCGCTGCGGTGCTGGGCCTCTACGACCTCCAGGCGGTCGACGCTTCCCAGGAGATCGACACGAACCTCGCCGCGTTGCTCGTGGTTGGCCCCAAGGAAGCGTTCACGACCGACGAGCTCCGACGGATCGATCAGTACGTGATGCGAGGAGGTTCGCTAGGGATCTTTGGCGGGTCGCTGAATATCGACATCACGAGCGGGAGCCCAACCGCCCAGCCCGCAAACAGCCAGATCAGTCGACTCACGAGCGCGTGGGGGGTCGAGATCGAGTCCGACCTCGTCTTGGACGCGCAGTGCAGTCGGGCACCGATGCGCGGCCCGCTGGGCCTCCAGGTGCTGGTGCCCTACCCCCCAATACCGGTCCTTCAGCTTTCAGCAGAGCAGCGGGAGCATCCCGTGATGTTCCGACTTGCGGCGCCGATGCTCCCGTTCGTCGCCCCGCTCAAACTCAGTGACGCGCCGGCCGAGGCCACGCTCACCACCCTCGGGAACTCTTCAGACGACTCTTGGGTGATGCGCGGTCCATCGATCTCGCTTCAGCCTCGCGAGCCGCGAGAGTGGAGCATGACGACAGACCTCGGCCCGTTCCCGTTGATGGTGGCGCTCGAAGGGAAACTCCCTTCCGCGTACGGCGCCGCGGTCAGCGAAGATCCCGCCAACTCGATCCAGGCGCCGCCAGCCTCGGAATCGGAGGTCAGGGTGCTGGTGAGCGGGACGAGCGCCTTTCTCGAAGACACCTTCATGCCTCCGCCTCAGGGGGGCGAAGTGCAGATGAACGCCGCTCTCGCACTTGCGCTCAACGCGATCGATTGGCTTGCCGCGGACTCCGACCTGATCGCGATTCGCGCAAAAACGGTCGAAGAGCCGGCCCTCGACATTCCAGACTCGGTACTCGTGGCCGAGGACACCGTCCTTGCAGCTGCCGAACAAGGAGACGAGGCCAGCGTCGAAGCAGCTCTCGCGGAGCGAAAAGCGGCCATCGAGTCGTGGGAGTCCAAGAAGCTTGCGTACCGGTGGCTCAACACCCTCGGGCTTCCGTTGATCGTCGCACTGTTCGGGCTCGTCCGCTGGCGGCGACGATCCAACAAGAAGAAGACACTCAAACTCTAGGCACGGAGGGACGACGACATGCAATGGCGGAAGAACCGCGTCGCGATCGGAGTGCTCGTCTTTGGTGCGCTCCTCGCCTTCACGATCTGGGCGACTACCACGCGAGATCGGCCAAACGCAGATGCCGCCGTGGAGGTTCCGACTGTCGACGTCGACAAAGACTCGCTCACCGAGCTGGAGATCACCCGTCCTGGAGCCGATGGCCCCGAGGAGGTCGTCCTGTCGCGGGTCGGCGATGAATGGCGAGTAACCTCCCCCGTCGACGACGACGCGGACCGCAACAACGTCGAGGCCGCGCTCAATCGACTCGCCGATCTGAAACCGCTGAAGGTCGCCGCGACACGCCCCGAGAACTACGGACGGCTCGAGGTCGACGACGCGCAGGCCGTCCGGGTCGTCGCCAAGGGGGCCGACGGAACCCCGCCGGTCGAGCTCCGAATCGGCAAGTACGCGAACGGGGTAACCATGGTTCGCATCGGCGATCTCCCCGAGGTGTTCACCCTCAAGGGGTCCGCTCGCCATCCCTTCGATCGGGATTTGAAGGTCTGGAGAGATCGACGCGTAACCAACGCGAAGGCGAGCGACGTGGAGCGAATCACGTTCAAGAGTGACAACGGCCGGTTCGGCTTCAGCCGCCAAGACGGGGCCTGGGTCCCAGACGACAAACTCCGGGGCGTCAAAGAGTTTGATCCGAAGCAGGTCGAAGGCTTGCTCTCCACCGCCGCGAGACTCACCGCTTCCGGTTTCGCACCCGAGGAGGTTTCGATCGCACGCGCAGGTCTCAACGAGCCCACGGCGACCGTCGCGTTCGAAGTCTCATCGAAGGCCCCAGAAGCGGAGGGTGAAGCGGACGTTGGCGTCGCCGAGTCCGAGATGGTCGAGTTGGCCATCGGCGACGAGACGGGCAATGCGCGCTCGGAGTTCTATCTACAGCGCGCTGGCGATTCGACGATCTACGTGATCTCGAGTTATCTGGCTGACCGGCTCCAGCCCGAGGCATCGGCGTTCGAGAAACCCGAGGCCCCTCCTGCGCCCGCTGTTCCACCGCAGCAAGGGGGGATCGGCCAGCCCGGGATGCCGCCGAATCAGCAGTTGCCTCCGGAAGTGATGGAGCAACTCAGGCGGCAAATCGAGCAGCAGCAGCGCTAACCTCGCAGCCGAACGCCGGCAACGATCACCGCGGCCCAGCCGACCAAGAGTAATGCGCCGCCGATCGGCGTCACCGCCCCGAGTCGCGTTTGCCCGGTCAACGTCATCGCGTAGAGGCTGCCGCTGAAGACCAGCGTTCCCGAGAAAAACGCCCAACCGGCGACCGTCGCCGGCGTCCCCGCTTCCCGGTGAACGAGCCAGGCGGCGAATCCGAGCGCAAGCGCGTGCGCTAGGTTGTAGTGGGCAGCGGTCGCCCACCACTCGAGCCGTTTGACGCCATCCGGAAGCCCTTCGAGGCGGGCACGCAGGCCGTGCGCCCCGAACGCGCCGAGAGCCACGGCAAGTAGCCCGAGCAAACCGGATAAGATCACGAAGATTCGTCCCATCGCTCGGGATGATGTGCCAACTTCGTGGCCGTCACCACCCGAGCTGCTAGCCCCACACAAACGAACGGGCTACGATGCGAACGTCTTTCCGGGGTAGTGAGGCGACGATCCTGACATGACCGCAGATTTCGGTGTCAACCAAGGACTGGTCGAAGAGCAGTTCCTCAAATGGGTGGATAACCCACTGACCGTGGACGAGTCGTGGAGAAGCTACTTCGAAGCACTCGCGCCAGACGACTGGCCGAGAATCACCAGTGCAGGGACCATCCTCGCGCCGGTGACAGCAGCGGGGGTGCTTAGTCCGGCGGCGGTCCCAACCGACGGGAACGGGGTGCCACTCGCGCCACAGGGATCCGATGGGTTCGCACCCCGGAACTCGCTCTTCCTGCCTGACACCGCGGAGGCCTCCTTCACGCCGCACATTCCAGGAGAACCCGACACCGACAGCCGCGCATCGTTCCCACCTTCGTCTGAAGTTCTTGCGGCAACCGAGCTCCAGGCCCGACTCTCCGCGCTGATCAACGCGTTCCGCGTGCGTGGCCACTTGTTCGCGGACCTCGACCCACTGGGCTTGCGGGAAGTCCCGCCCGACGAATTTCTACTCAGGCGCTACGGTCTCGACCACGTCGATCCTGAGACGATCTTTTCGACGGGCGACTTCGCTGGACCGCCAACCGATTCCCTCAGCTCGATCGTCGCCCGCCTCAAAGACACCTACGCGAGGACAATCGGCATCGAGTACACCTTCCTCGAGAGCCGTGAAGAGCGTGACTGGCTCCAACAGCGGATGGAGAGCACCGGCAACCACATCGACCTCAGCCGAGACGCGCAGATCCGCATCCTGACCAAGCTCACGGATGCGGAGATCTTCGAGCAGTTCCTGCACACCAAGTACACGGGTGCAAAGAGATTCTCGCTCGAGGGGGGAGAAAGCGTCATTCCGATGCTCGACATTCTCACCGAGCACGCCGCGGATCTCGGTGTCGAGGAGATCGTGATCGGGATGGCGCACCGCGGACGGCTCAACGTGATGGTCAACATCATGGAGATGAACGTCCGCCAGATCTTCGCCGGGTTCGAAGACGACGACCCAGAGGCCTACGTCGGCCGGGGGGACGTGAAGTACCACCTCGGCTACTCGCTCGACCGGAAGACCACGAGCGGCAAGAGCGTGCACATGACGCTCTCGTTCAACCCGAGCCATCTCGAGTTCGTCAATCCGGTCGTCGAGGGCCGTGTCCGCGCCAAGCAAGACCGCAAGGGCGATCACGACCGTGCAACGGTCCTGCCGCTCGTCATTCACGGCGACGCGGCCTTCGTCGGCCAGGGCGTCGTCGCCGAGACCCTCAACCTCAGCAGGCTTCAGGCCTACGGCACTGGTGGGACGGTACACGTCGTCATCAACAATCAGATCGGGTTCACCACAATTCCCGAAGACTCCAGGTCCACAGCCTACTGCACGGACATTACTCGAATGCTCCGCTGCCCAGTGTTTCACGTCAACGGCGAAGACCCTGAGGCTGTGGCGCAGGCAGTCACGTTGGCGACGGAGTACCGCCAGCGTTTCCACGGCGACGTGGTGTTGGACCTCTTCTGCTACCGCAAGTACGGCCACAACGAGGGAGATGAGCCCCGTTTCACGCAGCCGGTGATGTACGCGGCCGTCGACAAGAAGCGAACTGTCCGCGAGGTCTATGTCGACCACCTCAAAGGGAACGGCAAGATCACGGACGAAGAAGCCGAAGAGATCAAGAACCGCCGTCAGCAGGATCTGGAGAACGCACTCGAAGACACGCGCAAGAACGGCAACTACAATTTGATCCCGGCTTCGATGTTGGGGCACTGGACCAACTATCGGGGTGGCGAGGACAGCAGCGTGCCTGACGCGGACACGCGCTTCCCAAGGGAACGCCTGGTTGAGATCCTCGACGGACTCACCACGTACCCCGATTGGTTCTCGCCTCACCCTCGCATCAAGCGTTTCGTACTCGACAAGCAGCGCAAAGTTATGGAGAGCGGCGAAGGAGTCGACTGGGGGACGGGTGAGAACCTCGCGTTCGGTAGTCTCTTGGTCGAGGGGCACCGATGCCGACTCACCGGTCAGGACGTGCGCCGGGGCACCTTCAGCCATCGGCACGCGGTCATCTACGACGAAAACACAGGGCGTCGGTACACACGGCTAGGCCATTTGACCGCTGACCAAGCGCACCTCGAGATCTACGACAGCCCGCTGTCGGAGGTGGGCGTCGTCGGCTTCGAATGGGGCTACTCGCTCGATTCACCGGACGCCCTACTCTGCTGGGAAGCGCAGTTCGGCGACTTCGTCAACGTCGCCCAGGTCATCATCGACCAGTTCATCTCGTCTTCCGAGGACAAGTGGCACCGGTTGAGCGGGCTCGTCATGCTGCTGCCCCACGGCTTCGAGGGGCAGGGTCCAGAGCACTCGAGCGCCAGGCTCGAGAGGTTCTTGCTTCTGTGTGCTGAAGACAACATGCAGGTGGTCAACCTCACCACGCCGGCACAGCTCTTTCACTGCCTTCGACGCCAGGTCCATCGTCCCTGGCGAAAGCCGCTCATCGTGATGAGCCCAAAGAGCCTGCTGAGACACAGGCGCGCGATCAGCACGCTCGATGAGCTCGCGGAAGGCGAGTTTCAGCGCATCATCCCCGACGAACCGAGCATCGATGCATCAAAGGTTCGTCGCTTGGTCCTGTGTACCGGAAAGATCTACTACGACCTTCTCGAGCGACGCGAGCGCGACGGGGTCGACGACGTCGGCATCATGCGGATGGAGCAACTCTACCCGCTCCGCGCGGAGGAGTTGCAGACGCGCTTGGCGCCCTATCCGAAGGACGTCGACCTCGTGTGGGTTCAAGAAGAGCCATGGAACATGGGCGCGTGGTACTTCATGCGGGCTCGCCTGCCGGAGATCCTCGGGAACGATGTTCCCCTTCGGTGCGTCGCACGGCCGGAGAGCGCAAGCCCTGCCACGGGGTCAGGCGCTTCGCACAAACTCGAACAGCAGCTTCTGCTCGACGAAGTATTCAGCTAGGCCGCCGAGAGTTCCGTTAAGCGAAGATGGCCCGGCCATGACTGACCGGGCCACCGAGTGATGTTTGAATCGCGCTACTTGGCGTTGACCGCGATGTTGCGCGGGGTCGGCGCTTCTTTCTTGGGGAGACGAAGCGCGAGGATGCCGTCTTGCAGATCCGCACTGATCGACTCTGAGTCGACGTTCTCAGGCAAGGAGAAAGACCGCGAGAAGCTTCCGTACTGGCGCTCGAGCCGGCGGTACTGGCCCTCGGACTCCTCCTTTTCGACTTTTCGCTCGCCGCGAATCGTCAACACGTTCTTCTCGACATCGACGTTGACGTCGTCAGCAGCAAGTCCCGGCACCTCGGCATCGACGAAGAAGGCGTCGTCTTCTTCCCTGATATCGACGGCCACCGAGAACGGCCGCGCCTTGAGCCCCCTGCCACTGAAGAAGTGGTCATGGAGGCGGTTCATCTCTTCAAATGGGTCCCATCGTACGAGCATGATGCACTCCTCCGTGGGCCTGGGACTCCATTGAACCCCGGCCCGTTCGGTTGGCGAGACTGCCGCCGGCCCACCATGAGCCATCCGCGTCTCGTCGTTGGGAGCAAACTAAGCACAGTTTCGGTGGTGTCAACATGGATTCAGATCGCGTTATTGACTGCGATTTCGGGCGCGATAGGCTGTCGGCAATGTGGGTTCGCAAAGGGGTGATCGCCGTCGCGCTCTTCGGAGGCGTCGTCGCGGGCATCGGTTGCATCGAGGATGTCCGGTTCAACCCGTCGGGCTGCGAGGTCCAGGTCCGCGGCCAGTGGTTCGTCAACGGAGAGAACCCCGATGAAGAGACCTGCGGGAACATTGCGTTGGTCGAGCTCGCGATCATCAACGAAGAGGAGACGGAGTTCTGGTCTGCGCCCGAGTTCCTGCTCCGGTGTGACGCCGCGTCCGACTCGAACGCCGTGGTGATCGACGGTGGGGCGTTCATTGACACCATGCTGGTCACGCGTAACCGATGTGGAGGGGGTGGCGAGATCCTCGAGTTTCAGGTGCCCCCATACAAATACCGATGGCGTTCGACGACAGATCAGAACTTCATCGTCGACTGTTCCCCAATCTTGGAGCAAGAAATCACCACGATCGATGGCGGCACTGGATTCATCCTCGACTTGCCTCCCGTCGACTTCATCACCATGGAAGCGGGAGTCGAGTGTCCCGTGACCAGTACTGAGTAGGCCTTGGTTTGTTTCGATTTCCACCCCTGACCCCATTCGTCAAGAAGCTCCTGATCACGCTGTTTGCAGCATGGATCGTGCAGATCATCCTTCAGAACTGGGTGGGTGTCGGCATCGTCGAGCTGCTCGCACTCCGCACCGGAAGCATCGGTCTTCCCACGGTCTGGCAACTCTTTACGTATGTTCTCGCGGCGCCCACCGAGCTTGGGTACATGTTCTCGATGTTGATCACGCTCGTGTTCCTGTGGTGGATGTTGGCGCCCTTCGAGCAGCGATTCGGACAGAAGCGCACCATCCAGCTATGCGTGGTCTCCGTGCTGGCGTCGGGTATCGCCGGCATCCTGGTCGGCCTTCTGCTCGCGGGGTCCCAACGAATGTACGGCGCCGGCGCGATCATCTACACCGCCATCGCCGCGTTCGCCTGGTCCTATCGAGGTAGGGGCCGAATGAGTTTCTTCGGCGTCATCGACATGAAGGCCGAGCACATCATCTACTTGGTCGTCGCGCTGAGCGGTCTCCGGTTTCTCATCTCCAGAGACTTGGTGACGTTCACGGCCGACCTCGCCGCGATCGGGGCGGGTATCGGCTTCATCGAATGGATGAAGAGGCCCCCGAAGAGACGGCGCGTTCCGAAGCGGAAACGTCCCCGGAAACGAAAGAGTTCACTCGACGTGATCGAGGGGGGTCGCGCCGATGAGCCGAGGTGGCTAAACTAACCCATGTCCTTTCACTTAACCGTTTCACTCGCGGGGTGCTTGGCGGTCCTGGCCGTCGGGTGCATCGAGAACGAAGAGTTCGAATCCCCCATCTACGATACTTGCTTTGATGTCGAGGACTGCGTGCCCGCGGCAGAGATCTGCGAAGAGCTGGTCATCGACTTCAGCGGCCAGTTGTTCAGCAATGCCATCTGCACGCTATTCTGCGAGCAGGAAGGTCCGCTCTCGCCCGATTGTCCGCGTGCTTTCATCGGCCGAAACGGAAGCTGCTACCCATCCGACGCGGCGGGCGGACCCGATGACAGCCCCGTTTGCTTCGAGCCCTGCGACTCGAGCGAGGACTGCCTTCTCGGGTTCCGGTGCCTCGGGGCGGCGGACCTCTGCGGCAGCGACCCCAACTGCCCCATCGTCGATGGCGACCGGCTCTGCGTCCCCGGGCCCCGCTGACCGTTTTCGGGATCACGTCGCGGCACCGTGCTAATCGTCATGGAGATGCGTCGCGGTTCGCAGTGGGTCGTCATCCTGGCGGTCCTCCAAGTCCTCGCCTGCACGGGTCGAAAACAGGTTCCTTTCGGACTCGAGGCCTCCGGTGGCCGTGGGGGAGGCAGTGCAGCACTAGACGAAGCGACCGACACCCGAAGCGAAGCTGTCTTTCCAACTGGGGAGAGCTTCGATGCCGGCGTAGTCGAGGTTCCTATCGATAACGGCACCTTGGTGCTCGAGACCGGCTACGCCCTGGCTGCCTTGCGATTGGACCTCGATGGAGACGACGTCGAAGATGCCATCGTGGTGAGCGCGACCCCCGAAGAGGTACACCTGCTTGCGGGCTACACGCGTGGCATCACGGTCCAATCTCGTCCGATTGACGCTTTCGCTGTCCCCTCCGACTGCGTCGACGCCAAGGCCACGCTCGAACGACTCTCGGAATCGCTCGTCGTCGCCACGGTGGACCACACATGCGAAACAGGACCAAGGCGCAACTGGTGGATCGCATCGGTCGAAGCTCAACCACGCGTGCGCGAACGGGTCACCACTTTTGCGACATCTCCCCAACCCGCCGTTGCTTTCGATGTCGAGCTCCGTGTGGAAGACACGGACTCCGACGGATACGACGACGTCGTCGCCGAAGCACGCGTCGGGGATACGGCCGTTCCGCTCACTTGGCTCGATCGTCCTGGTGGGTTCTCTCGAGACTCCTCTCAGCCCGAAGCCACGTTTCAAGCGCTTGCGAGCCAAGCCGCCGAACTTCTCGCGACCGATCCGAAGCAAGCGGCGGTGCGAGCCACGGAGGTCCTCGAGGCGTTCGCCGCCCTATGCCGAGAAGGGGGGCGCGCGCGCATCGGTCTTTCCGGTACCCGCGGCCTTCAGTGCGGTGCCTCGCCGGGTACCGCTAAAGCGTCGGCCGTCGC
This sequence comes from Myxococcota bacterium, assembly GCA_039028875.1. Classification (GTDB taxonomy): domain Bacteria; phylum Myxococcota_A; class Polyangia; order Polyangiales; family Houyiibacteriaceae; genus SG8-38. The sequence goes on from JBCCHE010000047.1 coordinate 19,719, forward strand.
AACCGAAGCCGCCATCCGGCAGGGACGTTTCGTCCGAGCGCTCGAGCTACAACGAGACTGGTCGACAATGGCCACGACGCCCTCCGCGGAGGATCGCGCGAGGATTCAAGCAGCCTGGCAGCGGACCAAGGGACGGAGCACCGCCACCTGGACGCGGATCGATGCAGAAGCAGCGACGGTCCCGCTCTACTTCGAAGCTCCGGATACTCTAGTCGTGGGAGGCCGCAATCCGCGTCGCCTCGAGCTAAAGACCGGCACCCGGACGCAGCTCGAGGCATCGCAAGTACGCGCACTGGTACGCGACCCAGCAAATCGTTTCGAGGTCACTGGTGTTCGGGTGACCTGCGCAGGCTACGAGGCTGTGGTCCGTCCCGTCGGGGGCAAGCAAACACGTCGGGTGGTGATCGAGCGCGCCTCGGCCAACGAGGTCTGTCGTACCCCGATCGACCGTCCCGCCAACCTTCAGGAGTGGACCGTCCTCGGGTGGGCACCTCAAGGCCTAGTCGCCGCATCCGGCGACCGAATTCGGATCGTTCCGGTCAACGCGTCGGGCAAAGCCGCTGGGCGACCGATCGAGATCGAGCCCGGCAGCCCGCTTCCCGCGCCGACGCGCGGCAACCGAATCACCCCGACCGGAACACGGTACGTGATTCCCCACGCGGAGGGGATCATCGTCCGCGATTGGCAAACCGGAGCGACTGGGCTATGGCTGAGGCCGTCGGACTGGGACAATGTCCCCGGGGAGGTTCGCAGCGTGGCCCTTAGCCCAGACGGTCGACGAGTCGCGTTGCAGAAAGGCAGCGAGATACGGCTTGTCAGCTGGTGAGCTCCGACAGTCCTTGTGTATGAAATGGCCATCGCATAGCCCAGGCGCATTGCAGAAGGCGTCGCGCGTTGCCGTCGCGTTGGCGTCGGTAGTGCTTGGAGTGGCCTGCAGCGGACCCCGTGCTCGCCCTTCGACGCCTTGTATGTCCGACACCGAATGCCGAGCGGACAGAATCTGTCATGAGGGGCGCTGCCGGTTCGTCGAAGAGGTGCTGGGCGAGCTTTCGATGCCTCCGGCGAGCGACGCCACTTCGGGGGATGGTATCCTGACGCTTCCAAGAAGCGCCTACGGGTTCATGGGCGACGCCGCCCACACAGGTCGAAGCGAAAACAGCGGACCGGCGAGCTCCCCATCCTCGGTGTGGGTGTACGAAACGGGGGCGCGGGTGTTCGCTTCCCCAGTCGTCGGACCAGACGGCGTTATCTACGTCGGATCCCTCGACGGTCAGTTCGTCGCGCTCAACCCCGACGGTTCACTCAGATGGCGATACGCGGCCGGTCAGAAAATCTACCCGACCGCTCTGGTCGTGGGCACATCCGTCGTGTTCGGCACCAACCAAGGGGAACTCGCTTCCTTGACCCTGGAGGGCCAGCCTCGATGGAAGCTGCCCCTCGAAGATGTCATCGATGCGTCGGCAACACTCGGCCCCGACGGCAGAATCTACGTCGTGGCCAATGGTGCGTACGCCGTCGACCTCCTTGGACGCATGCACTGGCATCGACCGACCGCGGCGCACGTCCGTACGGCTCCCACGATCCATCCTGCGCGCCTGATCATCATCGGGACGACCGAGGGTACGCTGTTGGCGCTTCGGCCGGATGGGTCGCTCGCCTGGGAAACCCAGGTCGGAGGCGCGATTGAGGGCGCTGCCTCGGTGGACGACGACGGGCAGATCTACGTAGGTACTGGAAACGGTTCGGTGGTGGCCCTGGATGTCACCGGACGCATCGTGTGGCGGTTTCAAACCGGCGATGAAGTGCGCGCGACACCCGCCATTACGCGAGACGGGGTGGTTGTCGTGGGCTCATACGATGGCTATGTTTACGGCATCACTTCAACCGGCGCACTTCGCTGGAAGGTTCAAACCGGAGGCCGAGTCCGTGCCTCGGCGCGCATCGATACTGATGGGCGCGTGTACGTCGGCTCCCAAGACAATTTTCTCTACTGCATCGATCCCAATGGTTCGGTTCGCTGGCGCTTCAATATCGGTCAGGACGTCGATTCGACGGTCGACATCGCGCGCGACGGAACCCTGTACGTTGGATCGGACGATGGCGGGGTTCATGCCCTGCGGTGAACAAGAATGAAAGAACAGACTCCCGACAAAGAAGAGATCCTCCGCGTTCTCCAAGGGCACGCCCCTCGTGCGATGCACGTGGGCGAACTCTGCGGACGACTCAAAGTTCCGAGAAGCCAAAGGGATGCCGTCGTACGGCAACTGCTTCTGTTGGCCGAAGACAACTTCGTGGGCGAGATGCCCGGCCTTAGGTTCCGCGCGCTCTCCAAGCCGAACAATCAGAAGCGCGGGCGAAGAAAACTCAAGGAGACGCGCGCGCGCGGACGACGGGCAGAGGAGCGCCTCGCCGAAACGGCTGCGCTCAGCCCCATCCTCGAAGGCAAGCTCACCATGACCCGGCAGGGGTACGGTTTTGTGAATGTGTACGATGGGGACTCCGATGTGTTCATCCCACCAGACGCGGTCGGTCCTGCCCTGCACGGCGACCAAGTCCAGATTCGCGCGAAGCCATCCGCCAAAGGCAGAGACGGGCGCGTCGTAGGAATCGTCGAACGCCGCACACCGAGGGTGACCGGAACGCTCCAGGCTCGTGGACGAGGCGTCGTCTTCCAACCAGACGACGAACGGCTTCGTGCTCCGATGCGCGTGGTCGGCAAACCGCCCAAGCGATCCGGGCGTGCCAAAGTCGCGCTTGGCGAGATCGTCACCTTCCCGCAACGTCGAGAGGACCGACCGGAGGTCCGAATCACGGAGATCCTCGGCGCCGAAGGCGTCGCCCGAATCGAAGTCGAGAAGATCAAGATTCGCGACGGAATCCGCGAAGAGTTCCCCGAGGACGTCGTCCTGGAAGCCAAGGCTCTTCCGACCAGAGTCGAGCGACAAGTGGCGAGAAAACGGGTCGACCTTCGCGACCTCGACTTGGTGACGATCGACCCCGAGACGGCGCGGGATCACGATGACGCGATCTGGGTGAAGCGAGAGCGAGACGGCTTCAAGCTGGTGGTCGCGATCGCCGACGTCTCACACTACGTCGCCGAAGGGTCCGCAATGGACCGTGAAGCGGTGGCACGAAGCACGAGCATCTACTTGCCCGACCGTGCCATCCCGATGCTTCCACCGGAATTGTCGACAGACCTGGCGTCACTCATCCCGAACCGTGATCGCCTCTGCATGGCCGTGGAGATGCACATCGATGCCAAGGCGCACGTCACCTCGTATCGGATCGTCGAGGGGGTGATGCGGTCGCACGGCAAGCTGTCGTACGAAGGGGTTGCCCGAGCGCTTGGCCTGACACGGTCCGGGCCACACCAAGCCTCCGCGGAGAAGCGAGTCGCGACACTCAAGGTCCTACTCGATCTGTCAAAGCGGCTCCGCGACCGCCGGACCAAACGGGGTGCTCTCGACTTCGACCTGCCGGAGGCCAAGGTCGTCCTCGATGACCATGGCGAGCCCGAGGCGATCGTTCAGTCTCGCAAAGAGCCAGGGATTCGACGCGCCTACCAGATCGTCGAAGACATGATGCTGGTCACCAACGAAGTGGTGGCCGGGCACCTCAAGCGCCACGCGGCGCCAGGGGTTTTTCGAGTCCACGGCAAGCCCGACCCTGAGCGAATCGAGATGTTCTGCGAAGTCGCCAAGTCGCTCGGCTACGAACTCGACGAGGAGGCCGCCGCAACGCCCAAGCAGTTGAGTCGGTTCTTGAGGCGCATTGACGGGACCAACGAGGCACCGCTTCTTCGCTACTTGCTGTTGAGGGCCATGCAGCAGGCGATTTACGACACCGACCCAAGCATCGGACACTTCGCTCTAGCCGCCAAAGACTACCTGCACTTCACCTCGCCGATTCGACGCTACCCAGACCTGCTCGTGCACCGCATCGTCCGCGACATGATCCGGGAGCGCAGCATCGACGCTGCGTCTCTCAGGCCGAAACTTCAGCGCTTTGCCGCACGGGCCAGTGAGCTCGAGCGGACCGCAATGGTTGCCGAACGCGATGTCATGGACGTCTATCGCGTTATCTACATGCAGGACCACGTCGGAGAGACGTTCGAAGGGCGCATCAACGGGTTCGCTCCCTACGGGATGTACATCCAAGTCGAAGATCCGTTCGTCAGCGTTCTCTTACCGTTCGAGCAACTCGACGACACCTTCGAGCCCGACGAACTAGGGATTCGACTCGTCGGGGCACGTACGTCTAAAGTCTTCACGATGAACGACCCGGTTACCGTGAGGGTCGAAGAGGCCAACGTGCCAGACCGTGAAGTCATCGGAACTCTCGTGAGCCATAGCGCCGCCGCCGCCCCGACACAGTCGCGTCGAAAACGACGTCCGGCAACCACCACAAAGAAGGCCAAGCGGCCGCGACGCCGAAGGCGATGAGTTCGTGAGTTCGCATGGCTCGGCGCGGTCCGTTCCCGAGATCATCGCGACGAAGCGCGATGGAGGAACGCTTGTTGAAGCCGATCTCCATCGACTGATCGAGAGCTTCACGGCGGGGACCACGCCCGACTACCAGATGACCGCCTTCACCATGGCGGTCTACTTCCAAGGGATGACGTTCGACGAAACCGTCGCGCTGACTACGGCGATGCGCGATAGTGGAAAAACATTGAAATTCAAGAGTTTACAAGGTCCGATTGTCGACAAGCACTCGACTGGCGGCGTTGGCGACAAGGCTACGATCGCGCTTGCTCCCATGGTCGCTTCCTGCGGGGCCGTCGTGCCGACCATGAGCGGTCGAGGGCTCGGGCATACGGGTGGTACGCTCGACAAGCTCGAGAGCATTCCGGGTTTCCACGTGGGCCTTTCCGAGGACGCGCTCCGAAAACAGCTCGCGAGGACGGGCTGCGCGCTCATCGGGCAAACGAACGAACTCGCGCCTGCAGATCGCCGGCTCTACGCGCTCCGCGATGTGACGGCCACGGTTGAATCGATCCCGCTCATCACGGCGAGTATTCTGTCGAAGAAGCTCGCCGCGGGGATCGAGCACTTGGTGTTGGATGTCAAGGTCGGACGCGGCGCCTTCATGAAGACCTTTCAGGACGCCAAGGCGCTCGCGAAGAGCCTAGTGCGCGTCGGACGAACCGCGGGGACTCAGGTGTCGGCGATCTTGACCGACATGAACTCCCCACTCGGCTTCGCCGTGGGCAACGCGATCGAGACCGCCGAGGCACTCGATGTACTCCACGGTAGAGGACCTGATGACGTCACCGAAGTGACGTTCGCGCTCGGCGCGGAGATGCTCCGGAGTGCGGGCATCGCCAAGTCCGAGGCGAGTGCACGGAGACGCTTGGAGTCCGCAGTCGCCAACGGAGATGCGCTCGCGAAGATGCGCGAGCTGGTGCGTGCGCAGGGCGGCGACCCGCGCGTGGTCGACGAACCTGATCGGCTGCCCAAGGCGAAGTACCGCGCGAAAGTCGCGGCGTCGCAGAGCGGGTACGTTCGCGATATCGACGCCCAGGAAGTGGGCAGGGCCTCGATGCGACTTGGGGCTGGACGAACCCGGGCGGAGGACGCCGTGGACCCGTCGGCAGGTGTGCTGCTGCATGCCCAGCGGGGAGACCAGGTGGAGAGCGGCCAACCCCTCGCGACGCTCTACGCAGCGAAGCGCAGCCTGCTAGCACAGGTGCGCGGCCAAGTGCTGGACGCGATCACCATAGGGAGGTCCAAGCCGCGGAAGCGGCCGCGGATCATCGAGACGCTTCGCCGGTAGCCCCGCACCGCGCGACATCAACCGCCATGATGTCCGCGCGCATGCCTGCCATTTCGTCATCGTCGACCATCGGGATCTCGGGAAACGCTGAGCGTGATGCGTACTCGGCGCCCAGGTCGACCAGAAAATCGGTCCCGGCCACGTCGTCGAATACGGCGAGGAGCTCCGCCGCACTAACAGGACCCTGCATCTCGAGGACCTGAGGACGTGCGAGCTCGATCACCCGAGGGAGACTCGTCTGTTGATCGCTCGCCTCTCGAAGTTTCATGTCGGCCTCTACGGCGAAGGCCGTACCGCTCCAGTACACCCGATGGTACGCGCCCGTGCGACTCATCTCGCGACTCTCGCGCGCGAGGGTGCGGCCGGTACCGGAACGTTCGCCGCGGGCAAGACCGGCACGGATGCGGCGCCACGACTCTTCGGCGCTCTGAAGCCCGCACCGCGCTCGGAGCACCTCTTGAAGGTAGGTTGCGATTCCCTCCGTCAGCCAACGGCCATCCCGTTTCAGTCGTGGAAGCCAGATGTGGGACAGCTCGTGGATTGCGACCCAATCGATCTCAAGGTCTTCGACCGCCGCGGTCGGCGACGGGAGCAAGAGCACGGAAGGTCCGCCGCCACGGCGAACCATCCCGAACGCCACTGGGCGGTCGGTTCCCTCAAGCGGCGCGATGACGAAATGAACGCGCGGCGAGGGGAACTCCGAGCCGACTGACGCCGCCGCACCAATCGCCGTGGTCAACCAACGCCGCACCACGTCTCCGCTCGGGCTTGGACCCAGCAACGCAACGGTCACGTCCGTGTCACCTACTTGGAAGCGCTCCTCTTCGAAGACGCCGAACACCGTGTAGCCGTCTCGGAAGAAGGCATCGCGTTCGAGCTGGTGACCCTCGCCTCCTGGTTCGAACGGTACGGAAGCGCGGGCTCCATCAGGCAAGCGAAGGACGAGCTGCGCTTTGGCATCCTCAGGGAACGGGAGCGGTCGCCAAAGCCACTGAGACTGCGAGACGATGATCGCCGACTCGTCTGTGCTCTGAAACATCTCCCCAGCGAATCGCGTGCGGTAGGAGAGGCACTCGGCATCGGAATCAGCGGGCACCGCGATCCGGCCGCCACTCACGTTGAGCTCACCCGCGTCAGTCCAAGCGCGAAGAAGACCGCGCGAGGCGCTTCCGTACATCGGTACCCATTGCCGAGGTGTGAATCCCTCGGCGCAAACGCGCGTCTCCGCACCCCCGAAGTTGTCAAAGATTGTAACGTCGTAACGCAAGGTAGGTGGCCCAACGACAACGGCGTCGGGCACGACAGATCGCGCGCATGCAAACAGGAGCGTGAGTAGAACGAGGATCCAGACTCTGGTCATGACCTAACTGCCCAAGATCTATGAGATAACAAACTGGAAACGCCAAGGCCAACCCTTCCTGGACCCGACGAAACATCTTGCCGTCGCGCGCGTAGTGCGGGTTGTGCGTCCCATGCTTTTGGTTTGCGGCTCGGCTGGCCGTTGGCTAGCGTGCGCTCCTAAGAAGTGGGGGCGCGGGACTGGTCCTGTCTGCCCCGCCGCTGCATCACCAGCAAAGGATGAAGGCTCGTGATGCGCATTCATGAAAAGAGGGTAGAGAACTATGAATTCAGCACTCAAGCACACGATCATCGCAATGGCGACGGCGGCGCTGAGCATGACTGCCGCATGCAAGTCGGATGACGGCCCGAGCGCAGCAGAGGCGACCGCAGGGGCCGAAGCCGCAGCAGCCGACGCTGAGGCGGCCGCCGCAATGGCTGAAGACGCCGCTGGCGACGCCGAAGAGGCGGCGGCCGAGGCATCCTGTGGCGAGGGTAGCTGTGGCGAGGGTAGCTGCGGATAACCCGATGAATCGCGCTGCTCGAGGAGCAGCTTGATGTCAAAGCCGCGGCGGCGTTGGTCGTCGCGGCTTTTTTTTTACCGATGGAAAAATCGACGCAAGGAATCGGCCTCGGCCTTCGCTACGATCTCGCAACCGAGTTGATCGAGCGTCAGCCCAAGAGCGTGGCCTGGGTCGAGGTGCACCCCGAGAACTACGTGAACCGCGGCGGGCGCTACCTAGAGATACTCGATCTTGCCCGCGAAGACTGGCCCGTGGTGACCCACGGCCTCACGAGCTGCTTTGGATCGACGGAGCCGTTCGCGAACGACTACCTGCAAGACCTGCGCAATTTCCTGTCAGACCTCGAGGTGTCGTGGCACAGCGAGCATCTGTGCATTGGAGGCTCCGACCCACGGTTCTTTCACGATCTCTTGCCCCTTCCCTTTACCGAAGAGGCGGTCAACGTCTGCGTAAGTCGGATCCAACAGATGCGCGACGCGATCGATCTACCGGTCGCCCTCGAGAACGTCAGCTACTACGCCCCACAGGGGCCCAACGGCCTCGAAGAGGCCAGCTTCGTCGTCGAGGTGCTGGAGAGAGCCGACGCCAAGCTTCTACTCGACGTCAACAACGTATACGTCAACTCGCAAAACTTCGATTTCGACCCACGTGCCTTCATCGACAAGATCCCCTCCAACCGAGTGGTTCAGATTCATGTCGCGGGGCATGAGCTCCGTGCCGACGGCCTTCGAATCGACACCCACGGAGAGCCCGTTCCGGACGAAGTCTTCCGGCTTCTCGAGTACGCGTTGACCAAACTCGGGCCGGTCCCGGTATTGCTCGAGCGAGACACCAACATTCCACCACTCGACACGCTGTTGGCCGAAGTGGACGAGCTCTGGGCCATCTACGAACGGTCGACAGGAGTGCCGCGTGCTGTCTGACCGAATCGCAACCATCGAACGCGTTTGCTTTTCCATCGAGCCGAGTGAGTCGGACCTCGCGGCGCTTGGCTCGAGGGAGCGATGGCTCGTCTACCGGAGCTTGGTTCGACAGCGCCTCGTTCACGTGGTGGGAGTCGCACTTCGTCGCACCAAGAACGCAGTCGGCGCGGACGAGTTCCAGGCAGCGGCTGACGCGTGGCTCGCGGAAGGTGGTACATCGACGCGATACTTCAGGCATGTGCCGCGGGACTTCGCGTCCCATGCAGCGCCGCGATGGGCTCGGAGCACGATCCCTTGGTTGGCCGCGCTCGCGGACTACGAGATCACGACGTGGGACGTCCGGTACGCCCCCTCACTCGACGAGAAGGTGATCGAGTTCGCATTCGATCGGGTGCCGGTACTCAATCCAGCGCTTGCAGTGTTGCGTCTCGACTATCCGGTTCACCAGGTGCCCACGCCAAGTACGGGATACGCTCGGGAGGAGACCCGCCTGTGCATCTATCGCGACAGCCACCACAAGCCGGTGCCCTCGAGCCTCAACCCCATCGCGGCGAGCTTGGTGGAGGGATGGGCGCGCGCCGACAAGACCGTGGCCGAGACGGTCCACGACGTCGCGGCCGCTCATGACGTGGAGATAGGCCCCACGTTTGTCGACAAGTTGTCGGGGATGATTGCCGACTTCCTCAACCGAGGGATCATCGTTGGGGCTCGACCGGTCGATCAGTAGCCTTCGACCTTACTGATGATCTCGTTCATGATTTCGCGCGTCCCGCCGCCGATTGGGTAAAGGCGAGCGTCCCGGTAGAGGCGCTCGACAACGTACTCGCGCATGTAGCCGTAGCCTCCGTGGATTTGCACGGCCTGATCGCAAACCGCGGAACACATGTCGGTGGCCGAGTTCTTGGCCATGGCCGCGAGCGCGGGGGTTTCTTGACCGTTCATGTAGCGGGTGAGGCACTCACCCGTGAGCGCGCGGGCGGCCGCAATCTGGGTCGCCATGTCGGCGAGCTTGTGGCGAATCACTTGGAACCCGGCAAGGTTCTTGCCGAACGCGTGGCGCTCTTTGGCGTACGCAACGGCCTCGCGATAGGCCAACTCGGCGATCGCCACGCATTGCCCAGCGATGAAGAGTCGCTCGGTGACGAAGTTCATCATGATCATCAAGAACCCGGCGCCCTCTTGGCCGATGAGGTTCGACGCAGGCACGCGGCAATCCTCGAACGCGAGCTCCGCGGTGTCGCTGGCCCACCAGCCCGTCTTCTTGAGTTTGCTCGAGACGCTAAAGCCGGGCGTGTCCGACTCGATGACCAGCATCGAGATCCCGCCGTGCCCCTCCCCTCCGGTCCTTACCGCAGCGGTCACGAAGTCGGCTCGGCAGCCCGATGTAATGAACGTCTTCGAGCCGTTGACGATGTAGTGGTCCCCGTCGCGTACAGCTTTGGTGCGAACCGCAGCCACGTCGCTCCCACCGCCTGGCTCGGTGATCCCGAGCGCACTGATCTTCTCGCCGGCGAGCGCGGGCTTCGCGAAGCGCTCTTTCTGCTCGTCAGTCCCGAAGCGGATGATCGGGGGAATCGCAATCCCCAGGCTGCCAAGGCCAACGAGCGTGCCGACCGACTTACCCGCCAGAACCATCTCCTCCGAAGCGACGAGAACGTGGGTCAGGTCGCCGCCGTTACCGCCAAGCTCCTCGGGGTAGCCAATCCCCATGAACCCTGCCTTGGCGGCTTGGGAGTACAACTCTCGGGGGAACTCGTTCGCTTCCTCCCACGCATGCGCATGGGGAGCGATCTCGTTGGCAGCGAATCGGCGTATCTGCTCGCGGAGCGCCCGGTGTTCGTCGGTCTCGAAGAGGTAGCCCTTGATCGGTGCGTCCATCTGCGAAGCCTAGCCCTCCCTTGGACCCAAGAACACGGGAAACGGCGCCGCCGCCCCCTGCATCCGGAGGCCTGCCGCATCCCCCATCGATTTTGGGGCGAGGTGGTGCCGATTGCGCCGTGGGCGAACCGAAGGACTACGTATGGTAGTTCGAGCGTGAGCCCGCGGCGCAGGCGGTGCCACCTCGCCCCAAATCTACTCTTCGGATGCGGCTGCGGCGACTGGCTCCGGCTCGAGAACCGCAGGTGAAGGAACGATCGGCTTCACCGCGTCGTCCTCGACCACCATGTCGATCTTGTTGTACGCACCGAGGCCCGTACCCGCCGGAAGCAGGCGGCCCATGATGACGTTCTCCTTGAGACCCCGAAGGGCGTCGACCTTGCCACTGATCGCGGCTTCGGTGAGGACCTTGGTGGTCTCCTGGAAGGACGACGCACTGATGAACGAGTCCGTCGAAAGCGACGCCTTGGTGATCCCGAGCAAGAGCGGCTCCGCCACGGCGGGCTGACCGCCCTTGGCAATTACACGCTCGTTCTCACGCTCGAACTCCGTCTTCTCGACCTGCTCATCCGGCAGGAACCGAGTGTCTCCCGTCTCCTTGATCCGAACGCGCCGGAGCATCTGGCGAACGATCACCTCGATGTGCTTGTCGTTGATCGCGACACCCTGCAGCCGGTAGACCTGCTGGATCTCGTCGACCAGCCAGGCAGCGAGCTCTTTCTCGCCCTTCACCTTCAGAATGTCGTGTGGGTTGGCCGGGCCGTCCATCAACGGCTCGCCTGCGCGCACGTGATCGCCATCCTTGACGGTGAGGTGCTTGCCCTTCGCAATCAGGTACTCCTTCGGCTCTCCGACCTCCGGCGTGATGACCACTTTGCGCTTGCCCTTGGTGTCTTTGCCGAAGCTTACGATTCCGTCGATCTCGCTGATGATGGCGTGATCCTTAGGCTTCCGTGCCTCGAACAATTCGGCAACACGTGGGAGGCCACCGGTGATGTCCTTGGTCTTGGTCGTCTCTCGCGGAATCTTCGCAATGATCTCACCGGCTTCGACGGTCGCCCCGTCCGCCGGAATGATGTTGGCGCCGACCGGTAGGAAGTACCGCGCCATGTTCTCGCCCACTGTCTTGAGCGTCTCGCCAGTGGCCGGGTCCTTGATCGACACGCGTGGACGCGCGCTTGGATCTCGCGACTCGATAACGACACGCCGCGACAAGCCGGTGACTTCGTCGAGTTTCTCTTCCATCGTGACGGCTTCGACCACGTCGCCGTACTTCACCGTGCCGGGAACCTCGGTGAGAATCGGAATGGCGTAAGGGTCCCACTCGGCCAGCATCGTGCCGCGTTCGACCTTCTCGCCCTCCTTGACCTTCACGAACGAACCGTACGTGAGCGAGAAATGCTCGCGCTCGCGGCCCGACTCGTCGACCACGGCAACTGCGCCGTGACGGTTCATGACGACGACGCTTCCATCGGCCTTGGTGACCAGCTTCACGTTGTCGAACTTCACGATGCCACCCGACCGAGACTCGATCGAGCTCTGCTCGATCTTGCCGCGAGCCGCCGCACCACCGATGTGGAAGGTACGCATCGTGAGCTGCGTTCCTGGCTCACCGATCGACTGGGCGCCGATGATGCCCACGGCTTCACCAATGTTGACGTCGTAGCCGCGGCCAAGGTCTCGGCCGTAGCACATGGCGCACACGCCCCGCCTTGTCTGGCAGGTTAGAACCGAGCGAATCAGCACTCGTTCGATGCCGGCCGCCTCGATCCGAGCCACTCGCGCCTCGTCGATCTCTTGGTTGGCTTCGACGAGCGGTTCGTCCGTGACCGGATCGGTGATGTCCTCGAGCGCGATGCGACCGAGAACGCGCTCACCGAGAGGTGTGACGACCTCGCCGCCCTCCTCGAGCTTGCTCACCCAGATCCCATCGAGTGTCTCGCAGTCGTAGTCGGTGATCACGCAATCCTGCGCGACGTCGACGAGACGACGAGTCAGATACCCCGAGTTCGCGGTCTTGAGCGCCGTGTCCGCCAGACCCTTACGGGCACCGTGAGTCGAGATGAAGTACTGCAGCACCGTCAGCCCCTCACGGAAGTTGGCCGTGATCGGCGTTTCGATGATCTCCCCGGACGGCTTGGCCATGAGGCCACGCATCCCGGCGAGCTGACGAATCTGCTGGTTCGAACCACGCGCGCCGGAGTCGGCCATCATGAAGATGGAGTTGAAACTCGGTTGCGTGGTCTTTTCACCCGTCTCCGGGTTGACGACTTCCTCGGTGCCGATCGAGTCCATGAGGTCTCGGGCGACCTGGTCTGAAGCCTCGGCCCAGATGTCGACGACCTTGTTGTAGCGCTCGCCGTCGGTGATCAGGCCTTCCTGATACTGCTCAACGACTGTGGTCACATCAGACTGTGCGTCGCCGAGGACGTCCTTCTTCGACTCCGGAATGATCATGTCGTCCATGCAGATCGAAATCCCTGCACGGGTCGACATCTCAAAGCCCATCGTCCGAAGACGGTCAGCCAAAAGCACGGTATTCTTGTTTCGGCTCGCGCGGTAGCACTCGTCGATCAGCGCGCTGAGCGACTTCTTGTCGAGCACCTTGTTGACCGACGGAAACTCCATGCCCTCCGGCAGGATGTCGCTCACCAGGACGCGGCCGACGGTCGTGTCGTGAATCTCGCCGCCCCAGCGGTAGCGAATCCGTGAGTGGAGCCCGACCATGCCCTGGTCGTACGCCATCCGAACCTCGTCCGACGATGCGAAGATGCCAGTAAAGACGCCGTCCTTTTCTTGGCCCTCCCTGTATTCGCCCTTCCCGAACGTCTTCTCGCGCGTCATGTAGTAGAGGCCGAGAACGATGTCCTGCGTCGGGTTGATGATCGGACGTCCGCTCGCGGGCGAGAGGATGTTGTTGGTGCTCATCATGAGCACGCGGGTCTCCATCTGCGCCTCGACGGAAAGCGGCACGTGGACCGCCATCTGGTCACCGTCAAAGTCGGCGTTGAACGCCGTGCAAACGAGGGGGTGGAGCCGAATCGCCTTGCCCTCGATCAGCACGGGCTCAAAGGCCTGAATGCCAAGACGGTGGAGCGTTGGTGCGCGGTTGAGCATGACCGGGTGCTCGGTGATGACCTCTTCGAGGATATCCCACACCTCGGGCTTTTCTTTTTCGACGAGCTTCTTGGCGCTCTTGATCGTGGTGACGTAGCCGCGCTCTTCGAGCTTGTTGTAGATGAACGGCTTGAACAGCTCGAGCGCCATCTTCTTTGGGAGACCGCACTGGTGAAGACGGAGCGCTGGGCCGACCACGATGACCGAACGGCCGGAGTAGTCGACGCGCTTGCCAAGCAGGTTCTGACGGAACCGGCCCTGCTTGCCCTTGAGCATGTCGGAGAGCGATTTGAGGGGACGCTTGTTGGGGCCGGTAATGGTCTTTCCACGGCGACCGTTATCGAACAGGGCGTCGACGGCCTCTTGGAGCATGCGACGCTCGTTCCGGATGATGATCTCCGGCGCGTTGAGCTCCATGAGTCGCTTGAGGCGGTTGTTGCGGTTGATGACACGACGGTAGAGGTCGTTGAGGTCGGACGTCGCGAAGCGGCCACCATCGAGCGGCACGAGCGGACGAAGGTCCGGCGGCAAGACCGGAATGACGGAGAGCATCATCCATTCGGGGCGGTTGCCCGAGTCACGGAACGCTTCGACGACCTTGAGCCGCTTGGCGAGCTTCTTGCGCTTGGCTTCGCTCGTCGCCTCCTTGAGATCCAGGCGGAGCTGCTCCGAGAGGGCGTGCACATCGATGTCGCGAAGCATCTCGAGCACCGCTTCGCCGCCCATCCCGGCCTCGAAGGCGTCGTCGCCGAACTCGTCGAGCATGTCGTGGTAGCGGTCCTCGGTGAGGATCTCGCCTCGCTCGAGCGGGGTCTCTTTGGGATCCAAGCAGACGTAGCTCTCGCAGTAGAGCACGCGCTCGAGGTCCTTGAGCGTGATGTCGAGGATCGCGCCGATACGGCTCGGAAGGCTCTTTAAGAACCAGATGTGCGCGACCGGGGTCGCCAACGTGATGTGACCGAGCCGCTCGCGTCGCACCTTGCTCTGAATGACCTCGACGCCGCACTTCTCGCAGACGATGCCGCGGTGCTTCATGCGCTTGTACTTGCCGCAGATGCATTCGTAGTCTTTGACCGGTCCGAAGATCTTCGCGCAGAACAAGCCGTCGCGCTCAGGCTTGAACGTTCGGTAGTTGATCGTTTCGGGCTTACGGACCTCGCCGTGCGACCATTCGCGGATCTTTTCTGGCGATGCGAGCGAAATACGAATCGCTGAAAA
>JBCCHE010000048.1:0-34188 GCA_039028875.1 Myxococcota bacterium
CCTGGGCATACATCTTGTCCGGTACGTGACCGAGGGGGGGAATCTCACCGAGTTCGAACAGGTCTTTGTTGGTCTCCGACATCTTCTTCGCCAGGCTCCTTGGGAGTTGAGGGGAGTCGCGCGCGACGTTTCGAACCGGCGTCCCCGAAATTGCGAGGCCGGCACCAGTTCGATAGCGACACCGCGTAGCGCAGTAACGGGCGGCCGGCTAGTCGAGCGAGGCGCGGCCTGCCCAGGCGTCACCTCTGAAGTGCCGCAACGCTTTCGCCCCCGCCCAGGGACGCGAGTCCGATCAGGCGATTTTGCAAAGATCAGACGCCGCGCTGGGCCGTAGCAGCCTTGACCGGTCTTTTGGCCCAACCGCCCCGCCCTAGCGCAGTGCCGGCGAGCCACGCGCGGCGGGTCCCCCTTTTGGGGGCTTCCGGGTTGCGTCTTCGATGGAGCGTTGCAGCTGCGCCATGGACTCGTCAGCCGCAGAGGTAGAAACGCCAGGCACCACCTGCCGTTCGCGGGTCACAGAGGCAGAGCCGGCGCAGGCGAGCTAGCGCGCCAAGCGGAATTCGGCGCCGAGGCCGACCCAAGGTCCGACACTGGTTGACAACTGTTGGTCTTCTGTATGACGAAGCTGAGATGAAACGGTCGCGGCCAGAGGGAAGAGATGAAGTGGAGTAACCGACTCGGGCGTCGGGACTTTGTCAGGTTGGTCGGCGCCGGCGTAGGCACGTCCGCCGTCTCGCTAATGGCACCAGGTTGCGGGGGCAACAGCGACAGCGCGGGCTCGGTTGACCGCGTGCTCGTGATCGGCGCGGGCGCCGCAGGCTTGACGGCCGCCAACGCACTGACCGCGGCCGGCATCGAGACCGTGGTCCTGGAAGCGCGGGACCGCATCGGAGGACGCGTCTGGACCGATGACGTCGACGGTGTTCCAGTCGACCTAGGCGGCATGTGGATTCACGGCCCTGCCGGGGACACGGCCGCGTGCATTCTCAACCATGAGGGCGTCGGTTGGGAGTCTGCGGAGTTCTTCGGATTCAATACGCAGGTGTTCGACGCTGAACTCCAGCGCTACGCCACGGGTGAGGAACGGGTCTCGATGATCACCTCCCTGACCGCGTTCGACGAAGCGATCCCGTCCCTGTTCGACGCCCTCGGACCCGAGGCCAGGATGACCGACGTGGTCACCGCATTCCTCGACCAGGCGGGCCTCGAAGGGACAGCCCGCCGCCACACGCGGTTCGGGATTCTGACGCAGATCGAACTGCTCTCTGCGCAGTCGGCAGGAGACCTCTCGCTGATCAGCTACATCGGTGGGGGCGATGATGACGGCGGCGCTGGTATCGGCGACGGTGGCGGCGACAACTTCCCGAGTGGGAGCTACCGCACGCTGATCGACGCGTTGGCACGCGGAGTCGATGTCCGGCTGAATTCGATCGTCTCGCGAATCGAGCACGACCCGAGTGGCGTCACTGTCGAGACCTCCAATGGTACGGAGAGAGGCTCGCACGCGGTCGTGACGCTCCCACTCGGAGTCCTCAAGGCTGGCGCTGTGGAGTTCTCGCCTGCACTTCCCGGCGACAAACGCAACGCGATCGATCTCATCGACATGGCGGAGCTCGAGAAGATCGTCCTTCGATACAGCGAGCCCTTTTGGCAGGCACCGGGAAGCGGGAACCTTCTTTATCTCGGCGCCACCCAGGGTGAGCTTCCCCTCATCGTCGACTACACCCCGTTCGCGGGTGGCCAGCCTACGCTGGTCGCATTCTACTGTGGGGACTACGGCCGGGCCGTCGAGAGCATGTCCGACGAAGCCATCGCCGGACGCGCCGCCGCCATCGTCAATGAGCTGGCCGGAACCCAAGGACGTGAACCCAACGCGGTCCGGGTGACTCGGTGGAAGGCGGATCCGTTCGCATTGGGCTCATACCCCGGTGAGCCAATCCGCGCCTCTGCCGCAGACGTTCAAGCCATCGGCCCGAGCTACCAGGCCATGGCAGCCCCCGTCGGAGAACGGCTCTTGTTCGCAGGCGATGGCACGACGAACAGCACCGTGGACGGCGCCATCGTCTCCGGAATCCGGGAAGCCGAACGACTCCTCGGCCGGCAAGGCCAGGGCGTAGTACTCGAGTCGGGGTTGCTGATCGCCCCAGGTTGCGACGCGCTCGCTTAGCGGAGCAAGGCTCGCTCGCCCGACGTCGCCCGGTCCGCTCACCCTCCCCGCAACCTCAGCGGCGTCGCTTGGTGCGTTTCGTCTTGAGTTGGTCGACGATCAGCTGGACGGTATTGGCGATGGTGTCTGGAATTCGGTCTATCGGCAGCCCAAAGTTCTCGTGCATGGGCCACGAAACGTCTGCGCCGGCAAGACCGAGGAGCATCGCGGTCGCATCTTCGGTGTCGCGCTTGGGTGCACCGATCGCGGCGACCGATTTCCGGATGGCATCGAGACGCTTGGCCCGCCGCCGCGCCCGGACGTCGTTCCACATGGGGCTTCGGTAATCCGCCAAGGCTCGCGCGATCGGGGTCTTCAACGCATTGGCGTGGATCTCTCGAAAGTAGCGCGCAAGATCATCGGGGCCTGCGGCCACCGAAACAGCGTGGGGGTAGACCTGTGCGTCGAACCACTCTGCCAACCCGAGGATCTGAGAGTCGGCGTTGGGGAAGTAGTGGTGCACGGTTCGGACCGACACCCCGGCTCGCGCCGCAGCTTCCTTTGGAGAGAACGCTGTGCGACCGGAGTCGCAGAGCTGTTCCGCGAATGCTGCGAGGACGGCGTCCCGCGTGGCGGCCGCCTGGGCTTCCCGCTTCGCACTGACGTATCGGCGTGACTCCGTCATTCGACCATCGTGATGCCGTGATCGCTTGCGACGCGCGCCAATGCGGGGATGTCGGGAGGGCTCATCTTCACCTCGCTCGCAACTTGCGCGAAGAACCTGGCCGCATTGCCTTTCGTCACGATGGTGAGGAAATGCGCCTCGGTGAGGTTTCGGTACGAGTGCACCGCACCCGCGGGAACGTGAGCGACGTTGCCCTTTCGAAGGACATGAGGCTCGCCGTCGACCGTGACCTCGACCTCCCCGTCGAGCATGACGTGAATCTCCTCCCATGGGTGCCAGTGCGGAGGCGGCCCCGAGCCGGCGAGCCCGCGAAGGTCGAAGACCTCGACCGACGACCCCATCGCGACCGTGAGAAGCGGCCGCAGGGATTCGCCCAAAATGAAGTGATCCTCGGTGTTTTCGAGGGCGGTAACGTGGGTCATGAAGTCCTCCACCCTGGTAGGCACCAGGATTTGCTGCATTCGACTGCAATGAACTAGCACATGATTGCATCTTGATGCAACCAATTTGACCGAAGCCCTGACTCTCGAGACCGGTCGGCCGGGGAACGCCACGATCCTCGGTGACGAATTCATCGAGGACACCGCCACAGAACGACGCCGCGAACGTGGACAGGTCGTTCGCGAGTCGCGCCCTGGAGAGCCACCCCTGCATGCTAGCCTCGATCGATGGGGTCGGTTCGCCGTTCGCAAGACCATGGGCCGCGCATCGCCATCGTCGGAGGATCGATGGCCGGCTTGTTCGCGGCCGTGTCCTTGCGGGCGCGAGGTTACTCGGTGCAGATCTACGAGCGCGCCAGCGAGGGGCTGGCCAATCGCGGAGCTGGTGTCGCGACTCACAGCGCACTTGACGAAGCGATGGCGCGGGCGGGGATCGACGTTCGTCGCGACACGGGCGTGCAATCCACTGGGCGCGTGATGTTCGATGCCACCGGCGTGGTCGTGGGCAAGCTCGACTCGCCACAACGGATGACGTCGTGGGGGCTCCTCTACCACCTTCTGCGTCGTGAGTTCGGCGATGCATCGTACCACCACGGCTTCGAGCTCCAAGACATCGTGGCTCGGGGAGACGACCTCGAAGCACGGTTCGCAAACGGTGAGGCGGTCGAGTGTGACTACATCATCGCCGCCGACGGCGCCCGGTCGACGGTTCGTCGGATCGTCGCGCCCGGTGCCACGCTCGAGTACTGCGGTTACTTCGCCTGGCGAGGTCTCATCGAGGAGACCCGTCTGGCGAGCGAGGTGCTTCCGATCCTGGGCGAGCGAATGGCACTCAACATGGCGCCCGGTGGACATTGGCTCGGCTACCTCGTCCCGGGGCCCGACGACGAAGTCACCCGAGGCCGCCGGTTCTATAACTGGGCCTGGTACCGAACCGCCGACGAGCAACGCTATCGTGAGCATCTCACCGACCAACAGGGGCGCTTCTACGCGCATGGCATTCCGCATCACCTCGTGCGTCAGACGTTCATCGACACCTTACGGAGTGAAAGCGGTACGTATCTCTCGCCCACGATTCAATCGATTGTCGCCTCCACCCCGCATCCGTACCTTCAGGGGATCTTCGAGGTGGGGTGCGATCGGTTGATCCATGACCGGGTGATCATCATCGGCGACGCGGCATTCACGGCTCGGCCACACGTCGGCCTTGGTGTCACCAAAGCGGCCCAAGATGCGACCTTACTCGGAACCGCGTTCGGCGACGCGACCAACATGCAGTCATGGGAACGGGAACGGCTCGCCTACGGCAATGCCGCCTTGGCATGGAGTCGCGACCTCGGCAGCTACTGCGGCCCTGCCCCGCAGAACGACCGCGAACGCGAGAAAGCCGAGCACCATCAAAGGCCCGAAGTCGTGTTGGCCGAGACAGCCGCGAGCGAACCGAGCCGGTTCCTCGCACGGTACTAGGGCGATCGCCGCGTTCGCCCGCGTGGAACGAAGGATCCGGTTGAGGATGCAACGGCCGGGACCTAGACCCCACGCATGACAGTCAGTGCAGAACGGCGGATCGCGATCATCGGTGCCGGTATGTCTGGGCTCATATGCGCCGAGGCCCTTCAATCTGAAGGATGCCGCGTGGTGGTCTTCGACAAGGCGCGGGGTCCAGGGGGACGAATGTCCACGCGGCGAGTGCCTGAACTCGGCGAAGGCGTGGGCTTCGATCACGGTGCGCAGTACTTCACGGTGCGGTCGCCGACTTTCGCCGAAGCGGTGGAGCACTGGGTACACGAGGGGATCACCGCCCCGTGGGATGGCGATGTGGTGGCGATTGGCCCAGAAGGCATCACCCGATCCGAACGTCACACCGTTCGCTACGTGGGGGTGCCGGGAATGAACGGCATCTGTCGTCGGCTCGCCCGGTCACTCGATGTTCGCTTCGGTGTCCGTGTGGCCCCCGTAGAGCACGACGGATCCGGATGGGCCCTCGAAGACGACCAAGGCCAACCCCTCGGCGGCTACGACCTCGTCCTTTGCACCGCACCCGCGGAGCAAACCGCCGTCCTCCTTGGTGCTGCGGCACCCGAGATCGCGAGGGCGGCAGAAGGTGTCGCGATGCAGCCGTGCTGGGCGGTCCTCGCCTCGTTCGACGATCGTTTGGCCGTCCATTTCGACGCCGCGTTCGTCAACCGGGGTCCCCTGAGCTGGGTCGCGCGCACCTCCTCAAAACCAGCACGCAACTCATCGCCGGACCGATGGGTCCTTCACGCCGGGGCCGAGTGGAGCACTGCGCATCTCGAAGCCGACGCGGCCGATGTCTCCCGACTGCTTCTCACGGCCTTCCACGAAGCGCTCGACCTTCCACCCCGCGACCCAACGTGGCACACGGCACACCGCTGGCGCTTCGCCATCGCCGACGCCCCACTCGACGCGGAGGTCCTCTATGACCCTACCCTCCGCGTCGGAGCCGCTGGCGACTGGACTCACGGCAACCGCGTCGAAGGCGCGTTTCTGTCAGGGGTAGCGCTCGCTCGGCGCGTGTTGGAGGGAACCTCGTAGTCCGCCGACTACTGCTCGAAGCAGTACAGGTGAGAGTCGCTCGAGCACGAGAGGTCGCCGGCGTTCGTCCAGAACGACAACGTTTCGTTGATCTCGCCCGCCGGCGCGAACCCGTCTGTCGACGACCAACCGTCGCAGTCGTTGGGGCCCGCGCTCTCACCCGCAGCGGTGGTATTCGTCCAGGCCGTCCCGGTCGGGTCGAGCACGACATTGCCCTGCTCGTCTACGTTGATGGGCGCGTCGATCTCGCCGTCGACGAGATCGTCCCAGTTCGCCGCAATCTGCGTACCGTCGGTCAGCACGTAGGGGTCGTCGCTTCGCGTGAAGCGTGAAGCGGGCGCGCTCGCTGGATCACTCGTCGAGAGCCACGCCAAGAAGGTTCCGGTGAAGCCCGCGTCGGTCGCGATCGCGCGACATACGAAGTCGGCCACCTCGAGCCCGCCGAGGTCATCAGGCGTGCTGGCGCCCATCGTGATGAAGACGAGCTTCTGCGCGGGTGGACTGCCACCGGCGCCGCCCATGCCGCCAACGCCGCCAGCGCCGCCGATGCCACCGGCGCCACCCATGCCGCCAACACCGCCAGCGCCACCCATGCCGCCGACTCCGCCAGCCATGCCACCGACGCCACCGGCACCGGCCATGCCACCGGCGCCAGCCATGCCACCGACTCCGGCCGTACCACCAAAGCCGCCGGCACCAGCCATACCTCCAGCGCCACCAACGCCGGCCATACCACCGACACCGCCCATGCCGCCGACACCGCCCATGCCGCCAACACCACCGACACCGCCCATGCCGCCGGAGCCAGCCGTGCCTCCAGCGCCGGCCATGCCACCGGCCCCGGCCGCGCCACCGGTTCCGCCGGAGCCGCCTGTGGCAGCCGAGCCGCCTGTGCCGCCGGTCCCTCCGGAGCCGCCGGCGCCGGTGCCTCCGGAACCGCCCGGCCCACTCGAATCGCCGCAACCCGAAGCGCCAAGGGCGAGCGAACAAACCATGAGGGACAACACTCTAAGCATCGGTTCTCTCCCCGAACCATTCTGATCAACGACAAGGTTCGGACTGAATCTCCAAGATGCTCGCCCAGATCGGCGAACGCAAACCGTTCCGAGTCAAACGAAAGCGCCAACACACGATTCCACGAGGCACTTCCGCGGTGATGCCTCGTCAACAAGGGAGAGGGGGGATGCTGCGCTCGATTCGGTAAGGTCCTTCACGATCGATGGCGACGGCCCGCTGCGGTCTCGGCGCCGGCCGACGGATGGCGCGACGCTGTCGTGCACCTTTGGTATCCCGGCCGCCTGAGCGAGGCCACGGCCGAACGAGGCCGTGCGCGCCTCGACCCTCCGCCGCATACGTTTGGCACCCTTCCCCGGGCCCAAGATCGCACCCGTGGAACATCGATGGGCGTGCGGCAAGACCTAGGCCTCACCACCGTTCTGTCGTATAGCGTCGGCCGGAGGTTGCATGGCAATACGCGTGGTTCAGTGGGCGACGGGGAACGTCGGCAAGGCTGCAATCGAAGGGATCGTGTCCCACCCCGAGCTCGAACTCGCGGGCGCCTGGGTGCACAGCGCCGACAAAGCGGGCCGCGATGTGGGGGAGGTGTGCGGGCTCGGATCATTGGGCGTGCAGACGACGAACCAAATCGATGATGTACTGGCGATGACACCGGACTGCGTGCTCTATTCGCCCCTGTTGCCGAATCGCGTCGAAGTCGTGCGCCTGCTCGAGTCGGGCATCAACGTCGTCACGCCACTCAACTGGTTCTACCCTGGCGAACGGGACGTGTCCGACTTGGAGGGGGCCTGCGTCAAAGGCTCTTCGACGCTTCACGGGACAGGCATCCACCCGGGCGGCGTGACTGAACGACTTCCGCTTACCGTCGCTGCGCTCACACGCGCGATTACCCATGTCCGTGCCGAAGAGTTCTCCGACATCCGAAGCTACGCTGCGACCGGGGTCATTGAGAACATCATGCTCTTCGGCAAGACGCCGGAACAGGCCAAGACCAGCCCGATGCTCATGCTGCTGACCGAAGGGTTCTCTCAGTCGATCGAGATGATCGCCGATGCGCTTGGGTTCCGCCTCGATCCGCAGATCCGGAGCACGCACGAAGTGTCGGTGGCGACAGCGCCGATCGACTCACCGATTGGGACGCTCCAACCAGGCGTCGTGGCCGCGCAGCGATTCACGTGGGAGGGCCTTGTGGACGGCACGCCCGTGGTGACGGCGCGTACCAACTGGTTCATGGGCCAAGAACATCTCGACCCGGCTTGGACGTTCGGGCCGGAGGGCGAGCGCTTCGAAGTCGAAGTCACCGGTGACCCGACCATCAAGACCACCTTCCACGGCTGGCATCCCGAAACGATCGAAGCCGGCCTCGAGCGGAATCCGGGAATCGTCGCGACCGCCATTCACTGTGTGAGCGCGATCCCATACGTCTGCCAGGCAGAACCGGGAATCAAAACCTATCTCGATCTACCCCTCGTGACTGGGCGGGCCGCACCTGAGGTCTCCCGTGTGTGAGCACAGAGTGCGTCGTCAGTCCTTCTGGGGGCGCTTGAGGAACAACAAGTAGAACGGGACGCTCAGAAACAGAAGCAACATGGCGTCTCGGGTCAAGAGCGGTTTGGATCCGGCAACCGCGAACAGGCAGTAGCTCATGGCGACGAGGGTCACCGTCCATGCGGTCACCAGTCTGGTTCGCGGTAGGTCGCGCGACTGGCATGACATGAGAAACGTCACGCCCGAGTAGAGGTAGGGGAGCAAGGTGAGGATGATCGCCGTGTCGATGATGCGGGTGAACTGTTCGGTGAGCGAGGGCGACGCCGTCAGAAGAACGATGATCGACATCAGCGCGGCCGATACGATGAAGTTCCACACAGGGATGCCTCGGCGATCCCGGATGCCGTAGATCCGAGGAAAGATCCCGTCGCGCGCCGCCGCTTCAGCCGATTGCGCGATGGTCAGGGTCCATCCAACGAGCGAACCGCTGGCCTTCAGAAGCGCGGCGATCCCGATCACCAGCGCAGCGGTGCTCCCCGCGGTGCGTTGGGCCGCGACCGTGAAGGGGGCGTCGGTCTTGGCGAGCTCGTCGGTTGGGATGATGCCCATCAGGACCACGCAGGTGCTGATGTAAAGGACAGCCGCAATCGCCAGCCCGAGCATGGTGGCCAGTGGCACGTTGCGCTTCGGGTTGTCGATGACGCCCGCGGCGACCGACGCGCTTTCGATGCCGATGAATGCCCACAACGCAAAGGTCGCGCTTTGCGACACCGCGTCGTACGTCGACATGCTCCCGGGATTCCAGCCTGCACGGAACACTTCCGGATCGAACCAAATCCAGCCGAGCGCCGCGACCGCTGCCAATGGGATCAAAGCCGTGAAGGTCGTGGCGCTCGTGAAGAGGCCCGTGAATCGTGGGCCGAGGATGTTGCAAAAGGTGGCGCCCCACACGATGGCGATGGTGGCGGCGGCCCCGAGCCACTGCTCTTTAAGCGCCGGAACGAAGGTCGTCGCGTACGAGGTCACCGTGGTCGCGACGGCGATGTTTCCGACCAGGTTTGCGATCCAGTAGGCATAGTTGGTTTGAAACCCGAGGTAGGGCCCGAACGTCCTGCGCGCGTACGCGTACGGGCCACCCGGCTGGGGGTCGGTCGCGCCGAGGAACGCGAACATGAGCCCGATGGCGCCCGCGCCAACCACCGCGACGAACCAACCCAGGATCGAAATGCTTCCGACGGACGCCATGCTGACGGGAAGAAGGAAGATCCCGGTCCCAATCATGTTGACCGTCACGAGCGCGGTCGCCATCACGAGGCCCATCTTGTTCCGGCCCTGAGGGCCGTCTGCCGCTGTCGATTCGGGGAGCATGATGGCGAACGCCGCGCGTCGAACGCCGAGACTAGCAGGTAGACAAGGCCGAGAGATAC
Organism: Myxococcota bacterium; assembly: GCA_039028875.1. GTDB lineage: Bacteria > Myxococcota_A > Polyangia > Polyangiales > Houyiibacteriaceae > SG8-38. The sequence continues at coordinate 9,760 of JBCCHE010000048.1, forward strand.
GGAAAACCGAGCCCAGGCGGAACCGCATCCATCGAGAGCGAGAGTGGTCGGCCGGTCGTTGGGCGCGCGACGGTCATTGGCAAAGCCGAAAGCCCGGTCAACCAAGACTGCAGCGCCACGTGACCAAGCACCTCACCGTCTCTGCACGAATGTCGCGTGCGACACCCGGCGTGCTTGGGTCAGGGAGTTCTATCTTCGATCGCGTCGCAAGTGCCGACAAAGGGCACGCCAGTCTGGCCGAGTGCGTAGGTGATCAAACCGACGTAGACGCTCGGGCCGTAGTTGGGCGGGGGCCCTGGCAGATCGCCGGTGTCGCGATACGGGGTCCAGTCATCTGCGTTCGCGCCGGGCGACGCGTTGGGCCGTTGCCAGTAGAACGTCAACGTGCGGTCCGCGTTTCCCACCACCCGAATATCCGCGCGACCGTCGGGCACCGTGTCGGCACCGACGTCATTCACGGTCGAGATGCCGTCGACCGTGTTCTTACCCTCGACCGTGAAGTGAATCGGGCCACGGTGACCGACCACGACATGCGACGAGTTGGGAGAGTCGAGCTCTGGAACGTGGACTTGGATGCCCGCAAAAATGAGCGGATCGCCGGTCGGCGCGGGTGCCATCTGGGAATCGGCTTCGGTGCCTATGCCGATATTGCGAACGGTGATATCGAACGGAAACTCGACCAGCTTCGCATCGAGCCGGCCCTGCGCGCCGTTGAAGTGAAGCGTGACGTCACTTCTATTGTCGACGAGGTTGGCGCGATACCGACCGTCCACCCTAGCCACATCCGGCAAGGCCGATTCGTTGTTCGTGGTGTATCCGATCAGCGGGCCATCGCCTTCGAACGCGTCACTGATCCCGCCTAGCGTCGGGTCGGCGTCAGTCTCGGCGTCGTCGCCGCAGGCGGAGACACCGAAGAGCAACGAGGCGGTAAGCAAGCCCAGGATCCTGAACCCCGGCAGGGGAAGCCGCTCGAAGACTTCCTTTGATTCGCGATTCATGTTGACCTCCCGATGCGCCCTCTGGATGCCGCACCCCGAGCGATAGGTTCGGGCTACCGCGACGAAGATCAGTTCGGAATACGTAATTGTTTGCTCCGAGCCGGGGACCGCGCCGATACCAAACTGCCGGCCGTCCATGACGCACCGACACGTCTACGCGGCAGCAGCTCGGTCTGCGTACCGTAGACACATCAAACAATTACGTATGTTCCTTCGATATCGCGCTTGTTAAGTTCCGCCGATGAGAGGAACCGAATCCTTTGCTCCTGCAGCTTCACAGACAGTGATGAGAGGAACCATGACGCGGACAAACCTGAAACTACTACCGCTCATCGCGCTCTCCGCGCTCGCAGGGTGTACCGAGGGTACCGACCCCGGCCTGCCTCTAGAAGGAAGTCCGACCGGATCGGTTGAACTCGAGCTGGTGATCCTTCCCGACGGCGTAGGCATAGAGACGATTCTCTCGAGAATTGAAGGAACGACGACTGCAAACGAACCTTTCTCGCGATCAGACACCATCGCTCTCGACGACGGGTCCACCTTTTTCTCGGTTCCAGTGCCGTCGGGCGCCTACACACTGAGCGCCTCCGCCATCACGACGAATGCGGAGAGGATCTGCGAGGGGTCAGTCGACTTCACGATTGCGGCCGGGGTCCCGACCGCCATCGTACTTCCGCTCACATGCGTCGACACTGGCTCCGTGGACGTGAGCGGAAACTTCAACCAGTGCCCCCGCGTGCTAAGCGTTACGCCCGTCTCCGCGACCCTCGAGATCGGGGAGTCGGTGACGGTGACCGCTGTCGCGTCCGACCCCGACGGTGATCCGCTAACCTTCTTCTGGTCAGGAACAGGAGATGCAGCGCCGGGCGGCGAAGCCAGCACGCTCGCGACCTGTGTCGTTCCAGGCATTCAGAACGTGTCGGTCGTCGTTCAGGACGGCGACGACAACTGTGCCCAGTCGGGGAGCACGATGATCAACTGCGATCCCGGACCCGACCCCTGCGCGGTCGACAACGGAGGCTGCGGAGACCCGCGTATCTTCCAGTGCGCGCCGATAGCCGGCGCACCCTTTCCGTTCTGTCGCAGAAAGAACGTGTTTTCGGGCGTCGACCTGAGCGGTCTAGACCTCAGCCCGATTGACTTCTCTGGCGCCGACTTCCGGGGGGCGACCCTGGGCGATGCCACGCTCTGCAGCATCTCCGGTGGGTTCGCCTTTCGATGTACGAGCTTTGTGGGCGCGAACCTGGAAGGTATCGACTTACGGGCAGTTCAAGACCCGTGCGTTGTCGCCGACGGGGAGTCGCAGCGTTGCGTCGATTTCGAAGACGCAATCCTAGATTCCGCGAACCTCAATGGCATCGATTTTTCGAGCTCGGCCGACTCACTCGCCAACGTATCTTTCCAGGGGGCAAGCATCCTCGCGGCGGACTTGCAGACGGCCAACCTAGCCGGAGTCAACCTCGCTGATACCGATCTTACCGAAGCCAACCTGACGACGGCGGACCTCCGGCGCGCTGACTTGTCGAGCTCCGTCCTCGCTATGGCCCTCTTGCCCGATGCACTCCTAGACATGGCGACATTCACCGACGTCGACCTCAACGGTGCGGACATTGCCCGAGTTAGCCTCGTCGGGGCCGATGTCTCGTTTACGGACTTCACCGTCGTGGCCAACGATCAGGATCGCCCTGAAGTTTGGCGAGGGTCCAGGTTCGACGGCACGGTCCTTTCAGACTGGGACCTAAGCGGCGCAGCCTTCTCCGATAAGAGCCTTCGGGGCGCGATTCTGACGAGGGCCGATATCTCGGGCGCGCTACTCGACGGCGCCGACTTCTCGGACGCTGTACTGAGCGGGGTTGATCTCACGTCGGCAGCAACCCTGAGGGACGCGGTCTTCGCTCGAGTCGACCTCAGCGACGCCAATCTTCGGGACGGGGAGCTGCTGTTCGTATCGTTCGAGAGTGCAAACCTCAGCCGCGCGAACCTACGTTCCGCGGATGCACGGTTTGCAAGTTTTGAGAACGCCAACCTCACGGACGCCGTTTTGAGCGATGCGGATGTGGGCTCGGCTGAGTTCGAGGGCGCCGACCTGACGCGCACCCTTTTCGACTTCGCGGTACTACGCTCCGCAAGTTTCGCGAACCAAGACCTCAGCGGGGCTATCTTCGATGAGTTCTCACCCTCCAACCTTTCTCAGAGAAACCTCACCTTCGTCGACTTCACCAACGTCGACCTAGGCGAGTTCTTCTTCGACAGCGCGAACCTCAGACTAGCGACCTTGGACGGAGCGGACTTCTCGGGAAACCCGAACCTCTCCAGTGCCGACCTCTCGAGCGCGAGCGTCGACAACGCTCTGTTCGTGGGAGTGAGCGCGTCGGGCGCAAACTTCAGTGGACTCCGACGATCGGACGAGTCCCCCCCGAACTTCAGTGGGGCCGACGTCGCCGCGGCAAGCTTTGTCAGTGCCGACCTTCAGGGGGTCAGTTTCTCCGATGCCAGAATGGTCTCCGCAGTGCTGCGCGGAGCCGATATCACCGGCGCCTCATTCTCAAACGCCGATCTCGGTTTCGCGGACCTCGGCTACCTGGATCTTCGAGTCGCTGACTTCAGCAACGCCAACCTCGCCGGCGCGGATCTGCGCGGCGCCAACCTCGACATACCAGGCCTCGCAAGCTTCGATCTGCGCACCTCACTCTACACGCCCTCCGACACTGTCTTCCCGGCCGGGTTCGATCCGGTGGCTGCGGGCATGATAAGCCTCGAACAGACCGGCTCGGACTTCAGTGGCCAGAACCTGTCTTTCGGGAGTTTCGTGGAGGCCGACTTCTCGAACGCCAACTTCACCAACGCGACGCTTCGTTTCACCAACCTCACGATGTCGAACTTGGCGGGGGCGGACTTCACCGGCGCAGACCTTTCAAACGCCCGAGCACCCGAGGCCGACTTCTCCAACGCGAACCTGACCAACGCGAACCTCGATGATACGGACCTCGCCGAAGCCGTCTTCGTTGGAGCGACACTGGACGGAGCGAGCTTCGCATCGGCAGACGTCTCCGGGGTGTCGTTCCGCGACGCTGCTTTCCAAGATACAGACTTTAGAAACGCTGATCTCACTGATGTGGTCTTCGTCAACTCGGACCTCACCACCGTCACTCTCACATCAGCCACGATGCTGCGAACCGAGTTTGGCAACATCGTCCTCGACGGTGCAGACCTCTCGAACACAACCTTGGAACGAGCCATCTTCGATTTCTCCTCGCTCGAACAGGCCATCCTGTCCGGCGCTGACCTGACGCGGGCAAACCTGCGAAGCGCTATCCTCCGCGATGCCCAGTTGGTCGGCGCCACGTTGGTGTCAGTCGATTGCCTGTTGTGCGTTCTCGAGGGCGCAGACTTGACGAACTCGGATCTGTCTCAATCTGACTTCCGGCTCGGTTCGCTCGAGGGTGCCGATTTGACCGGTTCAGACCTCACGTCCGCGCGCTTCGAGGACACCGACCTTCGAAACGCGAACTTCACGAACGCCACCATGGACGTCACCTTCATCGACGCAGATCTAAGGGGCGCGTCGTTCGACGGTGTCTCGCTCGCCGGGACGTTCTTCATTCGTACGGACGTAAGGGGCGCGGACTTCTCGAACGCCTCCTTGGAAGGGGCTTCGGTGGGCACCGCGCGATACGACGCCACCACGTTATTTCCCCCAGGGTTCGACCCTGTCGCGGCGGGGATGGACTTGGTTCCGTAAGTCGCGTTCGCTCTCAACCGAAGGGAGCGAGCCATCTTGAGCAACGCGGAGAACGAACAACATGCATCTAGACCCAAGGCCACCCGCATTCCTTAAACGAGCCGTAGCGATCGGCGCGGTGATCGCGCTTGCGGGGTGTGGCGACCTCCAGGACGCCGAATCGATGCACGCACACGCGGAAGCGATGCCGCTGCTGACAGTGGACGTGACCGCGAACACGTGCCCCTCGATCAACTCGGTCACTGCCGTGACGACAGACGGCGGAAGAACGTTCACGCTGTTGGCCGATGTTTACGACCCCGATCCGGCTGACCTCGTCGACTACCTGTGGAGCGCGGACACGGCGGGCAGCTTCGACGACCCGGCGAGCACGACGCCGACGTTCACGTGCGACGAAGAGGGACGACTGGAAATAGGATTGATCGTCTCGGACGATGGCTTCGGCAGCTGCGTTTCTCCGGCGTTTCCGGCAGCGGCCGATACCCCATGCCTCGACCCACTGGCAGTACAAACCAGCACCTTTCGTGTCACCGAAGGGACGGTAGCCGGCGTGAGGCCGACACTTGCGCGAGACAACGTCGGTCCCTTGGTGGCCTACGGCCTCGAGGACGAGAGCAGCGCGGAGGTACGCTTCCAGCGACTCAACGAGGACGGGTCGCTTGCTGGCGAATCGGTCGCGGTCGGTGACGGGACTACTTTCGACGTTTTTGGGGACGTCAGCGGTTCGAGGATCGTCTACGTCGAGAAGGCCAGCGCGCTCGACAACGACGGCGACGTGATTGTCTACGACATCGCCACGGGAAGCCGGACCGTGATCACGGACGCGCCGCGGAACATCGAAGGGCCGCGAATCTCCGACACCGATCTGGCTTGGGTCGAGGTGAGCCCGGCGTTTACCACCGTGGTGGCGACCAATCTCGGCATCGCCCCGTCTACCTTTGTCCTTGGTGGACCCGCCCCCTCCGCGTTCGACGCCAACATCGACTCCGCCGTCGTGGCATTCCGATTCAACGACTTCCGACAGGGCGCGGTCGTTGCGTACGACCTGTCGTCGGCGAGTCTGTTCCTGTTGTCTGTGACCGACGCCCCCCATGGCCGGCCGAGCATCTCGGGGACTCGGGTCGCGTGGGAACTCGATGCGACTCCGTCACCCGGTTCAAGCATCGAAACGACGGACATCGCTTCGGGCGTGTTTGAAACCCTCGTGGACGACGGCGCGATCAACAGGACGCCATCGGTCGACGGCGAACGCGTGTCCTGGGAGTCCGATGCGGCTGGTAGTTTCAACATCTATCTTCACGATTCCGAGCTCGACCAAACGTTTCAACTCACGGATTCGCTCTCCAACCAGAGCGACAGCGACTTGATGGACGACTTCGTCGTCTACGGCGACGATGCCGGCGGTGGTGCCGCGATCTACGTGACGAAGTTCGCCCTCCCCGCAGCCGACCCATGCGCAGCCTTGGGTGGCGACGTCGACGCGGACGGCGTCTGCGACGTCGACGACAACTGCCCGAACGATCCGAACCCGATGCAGACCGATGCCGACAACGACTCGTTCGGCGATGCCTGCGATCCATGCCCGGCGGATTCCGACAACGACATGGATGAAGACCTGGTTTGCGGCGACGTAGACAACTGTCCTGAGACCCCCAACCCCGACCAGGCGGATACTGACCGAGATGGCGTCGGTAACGCATGCGACCGCAAATGCTCGCTGCTCCCGATCGGCGAGCTGTGGTGTCCTCCCCCCCAACGGATGGAATGTTCCGCAGGAACGCTGCGGTGGGGTGCAAGCAGCGCGACTCTATGGCTTCTTGTGTTGGCGCTAACCGTTCTGGCTCGGCGCGTACGAGATCGGCACGCGTACTGATCGGTCCGGACGACGGAAGCACACCGCGCGTCGACCGCGCACACTAGCAGCCAGGCGGGGCCGACAGGCAAGGAAAACCTAGCGGGGGAGCGAATCGCGTCGATCGGCCGTCGTGCGCGCGTAACTGCCGCGTCACGTCAGCGGATTGCGTGGGCCGAGATCTATCGCATGGTCTGCTGGTGCATCCGATCCAACCCAAGAAAGCGGGCGGGTTCCGCGCCGTAGACAAAGGTCGAGTCGTGCCCCGGTTTGCCGCGTGCGTCGCGATGGTCTTCTTGCTCGCTTGCGCCGGCGGTGACGGTGGTGGCGGTGTGCCTCCCGCCGAGTCGGACGCGCTCTACGCCGTGACCGTGCGGACACCCGGAACGCCGCGCGGGGCGTTCGTGGCACTCGTCGACTCGCTCGAGGCGGGGCCCGACGTCGATTTGGAGACCGCACTCGAAATTCCGAACGGCGGCATCGCTGTTGGGGAGGACCGACGGGGCAGGTTCTTCGCCGTCGACGGCGCGGCGCCCCAGGGCACCGTGTTCGATGTCTCGCCCGACGGCACGTTCGAGCCGGGCGCAACGCTCTCTATCCAAAACTTCTCGTCTGCAGCGAACAACGCCGCGGCGGGGAATTTTGCGTTCATCTCCGAAACGAAGGCGTACATCATCGACACGCTCTCGCTGTTGATCGTGGTGTGGGATCCCCAAGACGTCGCCATCACCGGAACCGTCGATATCAGCGACGTGCGCGTGGATGGGCGGCTCACGCTCTCGGGAGCCCCCCTCATGCGGGCCGGGAACGAGCTCGTCGTTGGACTGGCGTACGTCAACATCGATCGCGCATTCACGCCAGACTCCACTTTACTCTTCATCGACGTCGAAACGGACAGCATCAACCGAATCGTGGAGTTGGAAGATTGCGCCCAAGCGATCGACCTGGTGTTGGACGATTCGGGCGATCTGTTCGTCGGGTCCGGGGTGGCGGCTGTTTTCAACCGCCTGTCCGGGCGAAGCTCAGGAACAGAGTGCACGGTTCGGATTCCCGCGGGGACGTACGACGTCGAGGACTACACGGCGTTCTCAACACGCACGCAAGGCGCACCTGCAGGCTCTCTTGTCCCGTTGAGCGGCTCCCGGGCGTTCACCAGAGTGCTCGACGAAGACCTATTGCCTGAGGGCACGACGTCCCTCGGAGCATTGAACGCAGCCCTCGCCTGGCGGTGGGCACTCGTGGATCTCGAGGACGACTCAGTCTTCCAGGTGGTCACGGATCTCGCGCCGAGATCCGGACAAACGAGTGCCTTCATCGTGGATGGACAAACTTGGGCCACCCAATCCGAAGACGATTTCGCGTTCACGACGCTCGTGAATCTATCGGCAGACGAGCCGCGCATCGGCCTCTCGGCGCCGGGACTGATCACCAATGTGTTCAGGGTCCGCTAGGGTTCGGCCGGCCGGATCGTAGGCCGTCCAAGTCGACGGCAAGCGCGCCCGTGAACTGCCCCTCAAGCGCGCGCGAGAATCTCCTCTGCCGCACGCTCTCCCGCCTGAAGCGCGCCGTCCATGTAGCCGACCCACCGTGTGGCGGTTTCGGTGCCGGCGAAATGGAGCTGTCCGACAGGTGCCCGGAGGGCCGGGCCGAGGTCGGTTAACTGCCCGCGCGCGAACAGTGCGGCGTAGCAACCTCCGGAGAAGGTCTCGAGGGACCAGTTCTTGTCGACGTACCAGGTCGGCTCCGCTGCATCGGGGCCGTAGAGACGACGAAGGTCTTCGACGATGAGTTGCTTTCGTTCGGGCTCCGGCTTCTCCCCGAACTCCTTCGCGGCTTCGGAGAAGACGAAAGCGACGAGCGCACCCCCGTCTGAACCCGGACTCGTGGCATCAAAGAAGAGCCGGGCCCACCGACCATTGGAGATGCCTTCGCCCGAAATGCCTCGGTCGCGCCAGAACGGACGCGGGTACCCCACGATGCACTTACAAACGGACCCCATCGCCACCTCCGACTGGAGACGACGCCGAAGCTCTGGGAGCGGCGGGTCGAACGCGATGCGATCGCACATCGGAGGCGCAAGGGCGATGACGACGAATCGCGCCTCGTATGTTCCGGCGGTTGTCGTGACGACGACCCGGTCGTCTTGCTGCGCGATGCGTTCGACGGGTTCTGACAAACGGACGTCTGCGTCGGACAGTCGCGACAGCCCCTCCGATAGCTGCTGGGCGCCACCGGCGATCCGGTCTTGCTGCGCGCCTCCGCGCACCTCCGCCAATGGCGTGAAGCCCCCGGCCCCACTCGCGTAGAACAGGTAGTGGAGCCACGAAATGTTCGCCGGTTCCTCGGCGAGGATGGCGTTGCAGGCCACGCGCATCACCTCGCGCGCATTGCGATTCTTGGTGGTGGCGTTGGTCCAATCTTCAACGCTCATGGCGTCGAGAGACTCGGCATCGGGGGCGTTCCAGGGGTCCGTGGTCGACACGCGCTTGGCGCCCCGTTCGAGCTTGAAGATCGCGCGACCGAGATCGAGGAGCGCTTTGGCCCCCACCTTCGGAAGGAAGCCCCGGTACCTACTGACCTTTCCGTCGACCTCGACCGTGCTCGCACCCTGGTGATGTTGCGGATAGATCGAGATGCCGAGTTCCTCGATCAAGGCGAGAACGCGGTCTTGCCCGGGCCCGATCCATTGTCCCCCGACGTCCACCTTCTGCCCTGCGACCTCCACGGTGCACGTGCGGCCCCCAAGTCGGTCGCGCGCTTCAAGCACGACGACGCGAAGCCCTCCCTGGCGAAGCCGCCGCGCCGCAGAAAGCCCGCTGAGCCCACCACCAACCACCACGACATCGAACTTCGAATCCGCCATCGGCATCAAGGGTACCATCGATCGGCTTCGCGCATTCCGGTCATCTCCTCGAGTTCGCGACTACAACCTTGGCCTACGACTCGAGGCGCGTGGCGGTCGACAAACTCAGGACGGCAACCGCCACGAGAAGCAGACCGGGGGCGACCATCGAACCGGCTTTGGCGAAGAGCCAGGTGCAGACCAGGGGAGTGAGTCCGCCGAGAACGGCTTGGGGGACGTTGTAGCCAATCCCCATGGCCGACGCGCGAAGCTTGGGTGGAAACAGGTCGGCAAAGACCGCCGACGGCTGGAGAAACGCGAGCAAGAGCCCGAACCCAACCTGACCCACAACGATGCGCCCAAAACTCGACTCGCCAATCGATATCATTAGGGGGACCACCGCAAGTGCGAGCACTGCGATCATCAGCCGGTAGAGACGAACGTATCCAATGCGATCGCTCAGCTGGCCTCCGAGCGGCGTGAGCGCGGCAAGAACGAGCAGCCCAATCGTGTTCGAGAGCATCGCGTCATGCTGCGACAAGTGATCCGAGGCCATGACGTGGGTGGGCGCCCACACGAAGAACGCGGTGAAGGACGCCGTGCTCACGGCCACCGATCCGATCATGACGAGAATCGGACGCCATGCTTCGCGAAACGAGGTGCGCACCGGGTGATGCGCGACCTGCTCGGCCTCGACGAGTTCCTCGAACGCGGGCGACTCATCCATACCCGCTCGCGTCCATACGGCGAACACACCAAGCACCAACCCGCTGATGTAAGGAAGGCGCCAAGCCCATGCATCGTAGCGAGCCTCGCCGAACACCCGGCTCACGATCAAGGCCACGGCGGATCCGAGAAGCAAACCGATCGACACAGTGAGGAGCCCCCAGCTCGCATTCGCGCCCCGGTTCTTTCGTTCGGCTGACTCCACGAGGAACACCATGGCCCCTACCCATTCGCCCCCAATCGAGAGCCCCTGCACGACGCGCAACGCGACGAGCATGATCGGTGCGGCGAGTCCGATGTCCTCGTAGGTTGGCAGCAAGCCCATCAAGACGGTGGGAATCACCATGAGCCAAACCGACAACTCCAAGGCTCGCTTGCGACCAAGCTGGTCGCCCACCCACCCGAACAAGAGACCCCCAAGGGGACGCATGAAGTACCCAATCGCAAACGCGCTGAACGTTTGAAGCAACGAGGCCGTCGGACTCTCATGCGGAAAGAACTTCTCCGAAAGCAGCGAAGCCATGAGCCCGAAGAGTGCGAAGTCGTACCACTCCAACAAATTGCCGACTGCACCCGCGAGGCGGGCTCGTCTCGTTTGACTCCGGTCGTCGATGGCCAGAGCGTGTCGGAACGCGCAGGTAGACGCTAGGCGAAGGCCGGCATTGGAGGTCTAAAACTCCACACCGCGACGCGCTTTGATGCCCGCCTGGTAGGCGTGTTTAATCGGTCGCATCTCGGAGACGGTATCGGCCACTTCAATCAGCTCGGGCTTGGCACCACGCCCGGTGACACAGATCGTGAGCTCGTTCGGTTTGTTGGCGAGCGCCTCCACGACCTCCTCGATCGGTAGGTAGTCCATCCCAATCGCGACGTTGAGCTCGTCGAGGATGACCACGCTGTACTTTGGTTTCGCGCCCCGACTGTCCTCGATCATCGCGAGGGCGGCCTCCCATCCGCGGCGAACGCTCGCGATATCTTTTTCGCGGTCCTGGGTATTCCAGGTAAAGCCGTCCCCCGAGACGACGTGGTCGATCTCAGGAAACCGTTCGAGTGCCCGTTTCTCACCCGTCTTCCACGTGCCCTTGATGAACTGCACCAGCCCAACGCGCTGCCCGTGGCCGGCTGCACGAATCGCGAGGCCGAACGCAGCCGTGGACTTGCCTTTGCCATCGCCCGTATTGACCAAGACAATTCCCCGCCGGATCTCCTTGCTGCGCACTTCGGCGTCCTGCTCCTTCTTCACGTCCTTCATGCGACGTCGGTGCGCTTCGTTCTTCTCGTCCTCTGTAGTCACGGCGTTGCCTCGCGGTCTGGGTCGGAAGGGTCTGTTGCGGCTCCAAGTATCTCGATCACTCGCTCGAAGTCGAGTGAGTCGCGAACCGTACGAGCCAACCGATCGTACTCGCCTTCTGGGTCCAGGCGAGCGGGCGTGGCATCGGGGAGCCCCGCCCTCTCGAAAAGGGAGCGTGCTAGCGAGTCGACCATCTCTCGGGCTTCGAACATGCCGTGAATCATGGTCCCGATGACGACCCCCGAGTCGGCCACGCTGCCCTCACCCGTGCCGTCCCGTTCGAAGGCGGGGTTACCCGCATCGCGCGTGACGCGGCCCATGTGGATGAAGTAGCCGTCGATCTCGACGCCTGCCGGGGAGAGGCAGGACGCGGCGGTGGTCGCGCGAACACGCTCCGTGACCTTGGTGGTCTCGAAACGGGTCCGGAGAGGAAGCAGGCCCAAGCCCTCGGTATGCACGGCCTGGGTCTCCACTCGATGTGGATCTTCGATCCGGGTCCCGAGCATCTGGCAGCCACCACAGATTCCAAGAACCGGCATGCCGAGATCCGCGCGCGCCCGGATCGCTCGGTCGAGGCCCGCGCCGCGCAGCCACTCGAGGTCGCGCACGGTCGACTTGGTACCGGGAAGGACTGCGAGATCCGCCCGGAGGATGTCCCGCGGTGTCTCCACCCACCGTACCTGCATCCTCGAGTCTCGTTGGAGCGGAAGAAAATCGTCGAAATTCGAAAGGTGAGGAAGCGCGACAACCGCGATCTCGAGGCGATCGGGCGCAGCTGCCGCCGACCGCCATTCCGACAAGGCCATCCCGTCCTCTTCCGGAAGTCGAAGGTCTCGCAGAAACGGGACCACGCCGAGGACCGGAAGGCCGAGTCTTGATTCGATCATGGGCAACGCGGGGGCCAGGATGTCGTAGTCACCCCGGAACTTGTTGATGACAAAGCCAGCGATGCGAGCCCGTTCTGCCTCCTCGAGCAGAGCGACGGTGCCGTAAAGTGACGCGAACACCCCACCTCGATCGATGTCGCCGACCAACAACACCGGGGCGTCGGCGAGCTCGGCGATGAACCCGTTGACGATATCCCTATCCTTGAGGTTGATCTCCGCGGGGCTACCCGCCCCCTCGATCACGACAATGTCATAGCTGCGCCTCAGCACACCGAGGCTCTCCTCAATTGCGGTAACGAGACGTGGACGGCGCTCGTGGTACTCGCCGAACCGCATGCTGCCGATCGGCTTTCCATGCAGCACGACCTGCGCGCGCATGTCGGTCTCGGGCTTCAGGAGGATCGGATTCATGTGGACCGTCGGCTCGATCCCGGCCGCGCGTGCCTGCACCGCCTGCGCCCGACCAATCTCGTGGCCTTCAGGCGTCACCGCCGAGTTGAGCGCCATGTTCTGCGATTTGAACGGGGCCACGCGGAAGCCAAGGTCCCGGAAGATCCGGCAAAGCGCGGCCACGATGAGGCTCTTGCCGACCGAGGACGCCGTCCCTTGAACCATCAAGGTGCGGGCGGTCATCGGCATACCTCTCCGATCGCCGCGACTAGCTTCTCGAGGTCGGCCTGGGGCCGTGCACACACGCGGATGTGTTCGGGCATGCCGAACGAAGTGCAATCGCGGACCGCGATATGGTGGTCGCCGAGTAGGTGCTCTGCGACCGAGGTCGCGTTGCCGACGCTCATGACGCCATAGATGGCCTGAGACGACTCGAGACGAAGGTTCGTGGGCTCCAGCAACTGGCGAAGCTGACCGGTTAGCGCGAGAAGCGTCTCACGGCTGTCGGCGATCCAGGCGCGCGACTCGGCGACCGCGTGGACGACGGCAAGCGCGTAGGCGTTCACCGTCCAGGGCGGACGCGTGGCTCGAATCCGATCCGCAAGGTCTGGACTGACGGTCGCGTAGGCAGCGCGCACCCCTGCGAGCCCAAGCGCCTTGCCGAGCGAGTGCAAACGGATCGCGGATTCGGGAAGCGGGAAGCGGGCATCCTGGTGCGCCGAACTCAACGAGAGAAACGACTCGTCGACGATCCACGGCACCGGCTGGGTGGATTCGATCAACTCCGCGAGCAGGGCGACACTCCAGGTGCGGCCCCAGGGGCTCGTCGGGTTCGCGACGTAGACGAACGAAGGGTTCGCGTCGTCAATCGTAGCTTTCAGCGAGGCCGGATCGACGCGGGTGGGATCGTCCACGCGGAACCGGACAGGGGTCTGGCCGTAAGCCTTGGCGGCCGACGATGCTTCGCCGAACGCCGGCTCCACCACGAGCGCTCTGTCGTGATCTTGGGCCTGGAGCACTCTCGCCAGGGTCCAAAGCAACTCAGACGCCCCGTTGCCGAGAACCAACCGCTCTCGGGACACCCCCACGTGAGCGCCGAGGGATTCGCGCGCTTCCTCGCATGCCGGGTCCGGATACCCCTGGGGATCGACTTCCTTAAGTACTTTCGTAAGCGCGGGGCATGGGCCGAGTGGGTTCACGCTGACCGCGAAATCGATCACACGTGAGCCGGTAGCGGCCAAGCTCCGGGCCACCGCGTCTCCGTGCAAGTGCTCATGCATGAGTGAGCCCCAGCGAGAGGCAGACTAGGAGCGCGAAACCGATGGCTCCGAGCCTCGCGATCTTCCACGCGTCGTCGATAGAGCTCGGAGTCGGCGCCGCGCCTGGCGCTCCAAGCAGATACTCCCCACGCTTTTCGAGCTCGATCCCGAGAAGACCCGCCATGGCCGCCATGGGTCGACCTGCGTTAGGACTCGCGGTCTTGGGTCCGTCCGACAGGAGCACGCGCCAACCGGCTCTCACCGCGGCGCCGCGAACGGCGCCCGCGATGAGCAACACCACTGCGGTCAGCCGTGCGGGCACCCAGTTGAGCAGGTCGTCGAGCCGCGCCGACGCTTTGCCCAGGTACTCGTGCGTGGGGTCGCGGTAGCCGAACATGGCGTCGAGTGTGTTCACCGTTCGGTAAAAGACCGCCCCAGGGATGCCAAAGCAGGCGGCGTAGAATACCGGCGCGACCAAACTGTCGGAGGTGTTCTCCGCGACGGATTCGATGGTCGCGCCGGCGAGCTCGGACGCAGTCAGGTCAGCCGCATCACGGCTGCAGAGGTTTCGCAGCCCGCTTCGCGCCAACTCGAGATCCGAGGCACGCAAGGGATCGGAGACGGTGCCTGCCGCACGACCGAGGGCCCGAAGTGCCAAGGTCGATTTGAGAAGAAACACGCCCAAGAGAAGCTCGAGCCAAGGCCACGGCGACAACGCCCGGAGCGCGAGGAAGGACAGCGACGCGGCAGCGAACGGGAGTCCGAGGGCGAGGAAGGTGCCGTAGATGAGTCGCGCCCGGTCTCCTCGTTGCGGGCCGAGGCGCTCCAGCCAAGTCGCGACCTTTCCGATCCAGACCACCGGGTGAGCGCGCGACGGCCATTCTCCGAAACACTGGTCGATCGCGATCGCGAGCGCCAACGTCAAGGCCATTGGCCCGCTTCCATCGCCTGCACGGGACCCGGCTTCAGTCGGAGCATCATGCCCATCGCGCCAAGATAGACTTCGTCGGCGTTGGCCGCGAGGCACCGATGGGCACGTCCGACGAGGTCGCGAAAGCGGCGCCCGAGTGGGTGTTCAGGCACCAACCCAAGACCGACCTCGTTCGAAACCATCACGACGTGAGGCTCGGCGGCCTCGAGGGTCTTGGCGAGCTGGGCGACGCGCCCTTCGATCGCGTCGTCCTCGAGGTCAGCGAACAGGAGATTCGAAATCCAGAAGGTCAAGCAGTCGACCAGCACGACGTCAAAGGACGCGGCCTCCTCGATCGCCCTGGCAAGCTTGGTCGGCTCCTCCCGCGTGACGAAGGCGTCCCCGCGCTCCTCCTGGTGCCGCGCAATCCGGGACGACATCTCTTCATCGCCGGCCGTGGCCGTGGCGATGAAGAGACGCCGATCGCCGAGATGGGTCGCAGCACTCAGGGCGAAGGCGCTCTTTCCTGAGCGCGCACCGCCACCAACTAGAATGATCCGACCCATTGCGGCTCCAGGTTAGTTCAGAAGATAGGCCCGCCGGGGCGGAAGGCCAAGGTCCACCGCGATGTCGATGGTTCGTATCTCGGTCGCCGAGTCGCTCTCGACGGCGTACTCGAACACCGTGCTCGCGTCCTCCCCCGCATCGGGGACGAAGATCAGCTCGCTGTCCGGGTCGTAGGCCGGGATCCCGATCTCGAAGGCGCCCACCGACCCATGCACTGGGAACTGCGCCCCCGTGTTCAGGTTCGTAACCGACATCACGTCGCCCGTTTCCGCAACACTGTCTCCCCAGTCGACCCCTGCGACCCGGTTTTGGTCGAGGGCGACCAGGTTATTCACGGCGATGGCCGAAGTCGGCTCAGTCGAGGCGCGCCAGGTCGTCTCGACGGTCGCTTCGGTTCCGTCGACGGACAAGAGAACGACACCGGCCGACGCCCGGGTCTCCGGCTCGTTCCCGAACGTCTGCGAGAACCCGAGACACGCGACGATCACGCGGTCTGAGGCACCGGGCACCGGGACGGCATTGCCGCAGTTGAGAAGCCCATCGGGGAGCAACAGACCCTCGACCTCTTCTGTGAGGAGGTCGACGACGGCGACCATGCCCGGACCGGCGGCGTCGAAATCGCCGCTCAGTCGATCGAGACCGACGATGATGGTCGAACCCACGAGGACCGCACGATTGGGTCGCGCGTAAACCGTCACCTCCACGGGTCCATCATCGGTCATCACGGTCCCGGTGGTGTTGAGCGACGAGAGGTCGATTCGTCCACCGGTGAGCGTCATCGTCGAGGGGTCGATTTCGAGCAGATCGGTCCCTTGGTTCTCGGGCGGGGCGTTCGAGTCGAGGTTGATGCCGAATCGCGTTACCCAGGCACTGCTCTCGTTCACGAAGACCAAGTCCTGCGGGTTCGAGGAGAAGCCTACGTCCATGGCTTCGCCTTGAGTCCGAACTTGGCCATCGAGGTTTCCGCTCGGGACGTAGAAGCGTGACACCACATCGGTGCCAAGTCGGTCGAGCAGGGCGAACGTGCCGTCCGAAGCCTGTCGATTCGGAAGGACGACATCGCCGGACAGTGCCGCCACCAAACCCGGGAACTCGGTGCCAGAGTTGATCCAGCTCTCGTCGAGGGGGGCGAACTCTGCATCAAAGACGGCAATCGAAGAGCTCGAAAAGTCCGAACTCACGACGGCGAATGTCGGCGCTTCCGACAGTGACTCGAGCGCGGGAGTCCCTGGACCTCCGCCAGCGCCTCCGGTTCCGCCGTTCGAGCCTGAATCGCCGCATCCCGTGGCAGCGATCATCGCGCACAACACCAGTGCGCAGTTGTTGTTCCGTTGCATCTTCATCCTCCATGCCGAGGGGAGGAGCGGAAACGGAAACGTCGACGTTCTTTCGAAACGCGCATCCACCGCCCATTCCCCGAGGCGACTCGTGTCTACAACGCTGGGTAGGTCTCCGGGCTCGTGACCCTAGGTTCCGCCGCCTTCCCAGGAAAACCCCAGTGGCATCGTGGCGAAACGTTCAGTCACATACCGTGGCGGGTCCGCGTCGGCCTCTCACCGACTTCCCCGTTCAGCCGGTGGGGCTTTACCACCGGCCTATCTCCAGCACCTCGAGCAGGATGCGCGAACTGCCTTCAACCCAGGCTGAGCGGCGAGGTTAGGCGGCAGCCGAGCAAAGTCAAGCATCACCATTGGTGTTCGTAGCTGACACGGCCGCTATATCGTCGCCCGGGCAGCGGGAATCCGAGGAGGTCCTGGCCGCGCACGTCGAATAGGTCGTCGGCGCGAAACCCAAGGCCAAACTTCCCGTCGAAGAAGAGCGCGCCGACGCCTACGGCAAAGGTGGTTCGCGACTGGATCACGACGAGGTTCGACGGGTCCGCAAAGCTCTGTCCGACGTGGTTGACCTCGGCGAACACCAGCAGATCCGACAGGCGTTCCGAGAGTGCGAGAGTATGACCTTCTGGGCGAACGAACGCGACGAGCTCCGGTTGACCCGGGAGCTGGTTGCCAGTCCTCTGGTCGCGCGCCTGGGTCCAGGTGAGTTCGCCCGTGATGAGGAAGTGAGGCGAGATTCCGCCGTTGAGCTCGACCTCCACGCCCTGGCTGCGTCCCTCGTCGATGTTCTCCGCGATCAACGTGAACTGCGACGTGCGTCGGAACCGAATCTGGTCCTCGACGTTGAGCAAGAAGTACCCGACCGTCGCGTACCCGCTCACGAGCCGGCCGTGCCCTCGAACCGTCATGCCAGCGTCGTAGGCGAGAGACTTCTCGGCGACGAGCTCGGGGTTCGCCAAGATCGTGCCTCGGTTTCCAAACAGTTGAAGGATGTCCGGCAGACGAAACCCGCTGCTGACCGATCCACGAAAGCTCAGCCACTCGATCGGTGCGACCGCCGCGCCGACTCGGTAGGTTGGAAGAAACTCGGCCGACTGGTTCTCGTTCTGGCTACCAAGCTCCGTGAACCGAACCGATGTGCGGGTCCACGACAGGAGTACGCTCGGTCGGAGCTCGAACAGAACATCTCCGAGGCGCCCGCGAAAGAGGGTCTCCAAAGTGCCGCTGAAAGTGAGCCGGTCCGAATCCCGCTCAGCCACGTTGGCCAGGGCGTCTTCAGGGTCGCGAAAGAAGTAACGCGCCGAGGCGATGGTGGTGAGCACGAGCCAGGGCTGAACCTCGACCTTGGAAGCGATCCGTCCGAAGAGGCTATGGTTCCGATCGTCCGTGAGCTCTCCACCGCCGGTGCCGATCTCGGCAAACCGATCGTCGACTCGATTGCGCCCGTAGTCATAGGTCGTGAGAACCTGTAACTGGTAGGGGAACTTCCCATCGTCCTCCTGCGTCCAGGAAGCCGATCCGATCAGACGGGTCGCTCGATCTCGGGCGCGAAACGCGAGGCGGGCGCCGGCGCCTGGAATCCCCCGGTCGCGCCCCAGCCCGAGAAACACCAGTCGAAGCTCGCTCTTGTCGCTGGTCTCGACGACCATGTTGCTCGAGCCGAACCCTTCGAGGAAGTCCGCGTTTTCTCGCCGGCGTTCCTCGTCATCGGTGGGGTCGAAGATGGTGCCGTTGTCGTACAGAAAGGGGTAGTTGTTGTTCGCGCCTGCCGCTCCGCCGCCGCCGAAAAACCGAAAACGGTCACCCGCATAGCCCCCATAGAGACTGGCGCGCCAACCCCCAAAGCTCCCCGCGGTGATCCGTGCGCCCAACTCGTTTCGATCAACTTCGCGCGGGATCAATCGCAGGACACCCCCGATCGCACCCTGATTGAGCCACGCGGGGGCTCCCCCTCGGAATACTTGGAAGGCCTGCACCGCCTCCAAGGGAATCAAGCTCAAGTCGAATGCGCCCGTATCCGGATTGCTGATCGGGGCATCCCCGAGAAGAACGGTCGACTGGTCACACGGTGCACCGCGCAGTCTCAAGCAAAAGGGAGTCCCCTG
Source organism: Myxococcota bacterium (assembly GCA_039028875.1). Lineage (GTDB taxonomy): Bacteria > Myxococcota_A > Polyangia > Polyangiales > Houyiibacteriaceae > SG8-38. The sequence continues at coordinate 28,666 of JBCCHE010000048.1, forward strand.
CGCACCCGACTGAACGACGCGGGTGCCCGCCGAACGCCGAAGAAGCTCGTCCAGCGATTGGGCGACGATTCGATCGGTGACCTGCACCTCGGTTCCAGCCGCCGTCGGGTCGAGCGGGTTGGTGGCGGGGATCTCGCGCTCGACGGCAGCGGTCTCTCCGAACTGGGCGCGACCCTCCGCTGAGATCGCAAGCGCCGTGCAAAACAGAACCACCCAAATGACGCAATGCGAAAGCACAAGACGCGCCGCCACCGAACGGATGGCACCAAAGGACGAGGTGAGCCTCCGGACCCGCGACGCGACTTCGATGTGCACCACCGTCAGTCCCCGATCAGGATGAGCTTGCCGGTCTCGGGGTCGCGATAGACCTGCCCCACCCGCTCCATCCCCGCGCCCCCTTCTTGGGCGGCGTCCGGAAGACGCGGCAGCTCGCGGCCACGCGTGATGTCCTGAGCGTCCGGATGTATACCGCGCCTCAGTTCGGGACTGCTCGCCAGCAGCGCCGCAATCAGGCCGCAGGCGAAGACCAACATCACGTCGACCAGATTGCCCATGACCGCCATAGGCTCCGTGTCAGACTCGAAGCGACTCCGAAAACGGTCACGCATCGGCGTCCTCCAAATCGTCGAGCACGGCATCGTACCAGCGACGGCGGAGGCGACTCACGATGAACGCGAGCACGCCGACCAACAGGCCCATGACCGTGGTGTCGAATGCGACGGTCACGGCTTGTGCAAGGACGGCCACGTTGCCGTTGCCGAGCGCAGCAAGTCCGGGTCCGAGCGGGATCAGCGTGCCCATCAACCCGAGCATCGGGCCGACGCGCGCCAGGACGTCGGCCCGGCCGATCCGAGCCCGCGCAAGCGCTTCGGCACGCGCCGCGTCGCCTCTCTTGCGAAGTGCGGCCAGTCCCCAAACTCGCTCGCCGACGGCGACCCCCGTGTCGACCAAAGCGATCAGGACGGTCAAGGCCAAGGCTACGAGCACCGGCGTCCAGAGCGCGTCGACGAACACGCGAACCAACGATGGAACGCTCACGTCCGCCTCCCCCCGAACCAAGTCCCGAAGGCGATCAGCCCGAGTACACCAAGCCCCACGAACCACCCTGCTCGCGTGATACGGCGGGGCGAGATTTCGACTTCGACTTCGGCAATGGTGGTCGGGTCGACACCCCCTGCAGGCGACGACGGCTCAACCTGCGACGCATCAAGCACCGCCTGCAGTGCCTCGGCCAACGCGGGTCCGACGTTGGACTTGACGAGTCCCATCACCGGATGGTCGGGACGGGTATGTCCGCTGCCGGGCAGGCCGTACTTGACCACGAGCCCGGCGAACTGCGCAGAAAGCTCGGCCAGCTCTTCCGCGGACGGCTCGTAGAACCCCTTGTGCGCGGCCACCAAGAGAATAGCGAGCATGTTCGCCTTGACGTGCACATTCTGACCCTCTTCGAGAAACTCATCGAGCTGCAGGTCGTGGCCGTCGTCGATGTAGACCCGTTTGATCTCCTCCCAAACCCAAGGGCGAACGATCTCGGGGTTGGTCACCTGCCAGCCCCACAGGTTCTCCATGAACTCGTTGCCCATGGTACGAGCCCCGGCGTAACCGTGCTCCATCAGCGCCGCGATCCAGGCCGGGTTGAGCTCGCGGGATCGGAGTTCGGCGAGCAGCTCGGTCTGCAGGGAGGCCATCTTCGGCGTTTCGGGATCGGCATGGCTGATGATGCGGCCGTCAGGAGGGCGGCCGCGCGCTTGCTCGACCGCGAGCGATAGGCCGCCGAGGTAGTCGAAGGCGTCGTTGTTGTCGAGCAGCCCGTACAAGTTGGAGGCGCGCCCAAGATAGGTGTTCTGCGTGTGCCGAAGCCGCGTCCCGAACGCGCCGTGCGCGGGAACGCCGTCGAGATCCGCCCCATAGGCGTGGCCCATGCGGCGAACCCAAGCCTCCGCCAACTCGGTGCGCGTATCCCAGGCTCCGCTCCGCTCCGCGAGCCGGTTCAGCCCCGCCCCGTACCCACCAGGCGCGTTTCCGAACACGCGCAGCGACGCCTGCACCCCGGCGTCCTCGGCCGCGACACCGCGCGCAAGCAGTGCCTTCGTGTCCCGAACCCAATGGGCCGCGACCTGGTTGACCGATAAGGGCTCGCGCCCCGGAGTACGGAGCCCGTCCCCGAGGCGAGCCAACGCCGCGTCCAGAGACGGGGCCAGCGCGGGGTGCTGGTCGCGAATCGTCGAGGCGCTTGCGTCGAGTGCGAGCAGCCAGGCACGGTCGAGCCAAACGAGCTGATTCGGGTAGAGGTCTCGAAAAAGGCCACTCGTGACGAAGGTCACATCACGGCGGCGGCGGCTTCGATCTCGATTGGAGCGCGCGATCCCGCGCACGACGCCGCGACTGTTCCAAACGGGCTCGATGCCCAGGAACGAAAGCCCAAGGCCGATCATGGCGCCCTCGTCCCGGACGGTGTCGCTTGCCCAAAGCACGATTGCCTCGGCTTCGTCGGACTCGCCTTCCTCGGAAAGCGCCTCGGCCGCCAAGCGTGCACCGAGGTCGAAGGCCAGTCGGGTTGGCGTCTGCTCGCCACCAATCGCGTGGAAGTTGCGGCCGGTCGGAAGCACTTCCGGGCTTCGGATCGGATCGTTGCCTTTGCCGGGAGGAACGAACCGACCCTCGAGGGCCGCCAACAGCGCAGCCGACTCGTGGCTGGGGCTCGACAAGAGGTTCTCGCGCGCACTCGCCGCGACCGACCTGTCGCCGAACATGCTTGCCAGCATGGTGTCGACTTGTTCCTCGCGCCACGCGCGCCCGAAGACGTGCAAGCCGAGTGGCATGAAGCGTTCCTGGAGCGTGGTGAGGTAGTGACCGACTTCGTGAACGAGCAGCTCATCATCTACATCCTCGAACGCCACGCCACGGGTTCCCGGCTCGTTCGCCATGGCTTCGATGAGCTCCGCTTTCAGCCCCGATGCGGCAACGAGCTTTCGGATCTCGGCCACGGCGCGCCGCTGCCCTAGTGTGTTGCTCCCGTTCTCGGCCGTCTCGTAGGTCTCAACGAGCTGACGAAGCGCGAGGAGCTCGTCGTAGAGGGGGGTGGTGGACAAAGCCGGAGTCAGGTGATCGATGATGACGGCCGACCCGCGTCGCTTGGCCTGGATCCCTTCGCCCACGCCGTCGACGATGTAGAGGTATGCGTTCGGGAGGTCACCGACAATCAGTTGTGGATAGTCTTCGCCGCCGAGCCCCGTGCGCTTGCCTGGTAGGAACTCGACCGTACCGTGGCGACCGACGTGAATCAGCACGTCGGCCTTCCAGACATCTCGGATCCAGTGGTACCAGGCGAGGTACTGGTGGTGTGGCGGAAAGGTCAGATTGGCGTGGAGAAGCTCTTCGTGGACTTCCCAGCCTCGAGGGGGCTGCGGTCCAAGGAACACGTTGCCAAACGTCACGCCAGGTATCAGAAGGTCGCCCCCAGACGACATGACGGATCCGGGCACCCTGCCCCAACCCGCAACCCCCTCGATGCCGGTCCGCGTCAGCGCCTCGGTGAGCTCGTCGATTCGCTCAAACTCCGCGGCGTCGCCAGAGACGACGGCATCGTACGCGACGGACAGTTGATCGGTGAGGTCGATCGCTCGGTCGCGCGCCTCGTGCTGTAGGCCGTGTAGCAGATGGTGCAGGTCCCCCATCGTCGAATCGATCCGATCGCGCGCGAGCGCCACTTCGCCCGCTTGAAGCGCCCGCGCGACCGTCGTTCGAAGTCGAGCGAGTGGCCCGGAAGTCACTTCGCGTTGCACGGACTCCGGCAGCGTTGAAAACCAAGCCTCGTAGTCAGCGCCGGAAACCGTGAAGCCGTTCCGCCGCATGGCATCGAGGGCACCGGCATCGTTGGGCAGGTTGACCGCGGTTCGCTGCAGTGCATCGAGCAAGGCTTCCCCGTCCGTAGGCAGGCCAGAAACCTGATACCCCGCGTCGTCGAGCGTCCTGAGAAGCTCAATCAGCGTCTCCGGGACGTCGAGATTGTCGGCTCCGATGTTGTGCCGCCCCGGCGGGTGGTTGTAGTAGACGACTGCGACGCGCTTTTCGGCGTTGTCCGCCGTTTGGAGCGTACGCCACCTCAGCACCCGGTCGGTCAGCCGATCGATCTCCTCGCGGAGCGGCGTCACCCCGACAAGCCGAACCCCCGTACGCGGGTCGATCCCAGGGTCACCCGCTGCCGCAACAACGTGGGGCTGGCTCTGCCCCTGCAGCTCGGGCATCGCGATCCGGTTGTGAACCTTGTCCCAAGGAAGCCCGTCGGACGACAACTCCCAATCCGAACGCCGGCGGTCCGGCATACGAATCGCCTTGAGGACTGGGACGCCGAGTGCCTCGAGCGCTTCGGTGGACTTCCGCCGCCCTTCCCCGCCGCCAATGACGAAGTCTTGGAGCACGACGATGCTGGAGAGATCGGCTTGTCCGAGCGCCCTGCGAATAGACCCGAGCGCTTCCACGCTCGCCTCGCCCCAACGCGCAAGAACGCTCACGCAAGAGAGGCCGCGTGCCTCGAGCGCTTTGCAGATCGCGGCGTGCACGTCGCGGTCACCGGCGCGGTCACCAGAATCGTAGTCGAGCACGACGACGACGCCGCGCCCGGCGTCGAGGCCGAGGTCGTCGGCCTCGCGCAGCTGGCCCTCGACCATGAATCGAACCGACGCCTGCGGACGTGGTGGTGGAACGCCGACACCCGCGTCGTGCTGGGCTGCGACCCACGCGAACAATCCGGCCACATTGTCGATACCCCGCGCGTCGCGATACGCGTTGGCCGCCAGCCAATCCGCCACCCTGGGCATTCGTTCGGCAAGTCGGCGGCGCGCCGCTTGTGGTCGTTTCGATGCAGAGAGATCGAACGTTAGCTCTCGAAGTTCTGCGGCCGAAAGTCCGTCGAAAACACGCCGACCACCGAGACGGGCGCGCGGCGTGAGGCGTGGGTCGCCGCTCAGGGCCAACACGGTGGCATGGGGCGGTGGCGGGCTTGACTCGAGTAGTCGCTCTAGACGCCCCACGGGCTCTCCGAATACCCCCAGCATGAGGAGCGCATCTGCATCCGCCCAGAGCGCTTGAACCTGCGCGTCCGAGAGCTCGGCAAGCTGCTCCGGCGTGCGCAACACCACCGTGTGACCGGTGTTTTCATCGAGGAAGCGGGCGGCGCCGGCTGCCGTCTCGAGCGCGGACCGGTTCGACACGAGGCCGACGATTCGTTGTGCGCGTGCAACGCTGACCGCACCGAGACCCGACGACAAGATCAGGAGACATGACAGCGCCCTCAGGGCCGGACTCGAGGCTACCTTCTTTAGAGCCTGACCGTGGGCATGCCCCCGAGGGCCGGGCGGCGCCGCTGTAGCGGTCGAGAACTCGACCCGATCCGATTCAAATCGCATCTCTTCCCTCCGAAGAACGATCGTGGAGGCAGGGCCGGTCTCCTGGCTGGCGCGCCCTGTGCACCACACACCTTCCCAGGTTGTCTCCCAGTGGCGATCGTGCGGAGCGAAGCGC
>JBCCHE010000049.1:0-30164 GCA_039028875.1 Myxococcota bacterium
CTGCTCCGTCGGTGTCCCGGGCACCCCTCCGGCGAACGCGGCCATGCTGGCGGTTCCCGAGGCGATGAGCGCATCGAGGTTCGGCGTCGACGCAGCTTGAAGTGCGTCCGAACCGAGGCCGTCGATCCCAATCACGATGACCTGCCGCGGCGGGGAGGACGCCCGCGGCTCGCAACCGGCGAGGGTCAAGCACGCGAACAACAAGAAGAGCAACGCTTTCATGGCTCGGCTCGCTCCTTTCCGAGATGGTGCGATAGCCGGGGTGACACCTCGAAACGGTACCGTCCGCGTTGGTCGCGCGTCTATCGGGAATCGAACTAGGGTCGGCCGATCTTCCCGCGCATCGCCCGGCCGCAACCCTGTATACTCCGCGCCGTGCTCGCCTGCGCCAGCTGTGGATACGACAACCGAGACACCGCCAAGTTTTGTGGCGGTTGCGGACAATCGCTCCTGCGCGCACCCGTCTGCATTGCATGCGGGACCGAAAACCGGATTGGGCAACGGTTCTGCGACGAGTGTGGCGGGGCGCTCGATCCCCCTCCCCGCGCTGCAAGCCAAGCCGCAACCGAGCGCGCGATCAACCCCGAGTTGGATACGCTCGCGAATGGCCGCTACCAGCTTCTCAGCTTCCTCGGGGAAGGCGCAAAGAAGCGTGTGCACTTGGCACGGGACACGCGCCTTGGTCGCGAGGTGGCCATCGCATTCGTCAAGAGCCAAGGCCTCGACCTCGTCCGAGTACGTCGCGAAGCGGAGGCGATGGGGCGACTCGGCGATCACCCGAACATCGTGACGGTGCACGACGTGCAAGAAGACGGCGAGCACGTGTATCTGGTCTGCCAGTACATGGCCGGAGGGGACCTCGAACGCAGGCTCCAAGAGGAGGAAGGTCACCGGCTCTCCGTCGAAGAAGCACTCTCGGTGACCGAGCAAATGTGCGACGCCCTCTCGCACGCGCACGGTCACGGGATCATTCACCGCGACCTCAAGCCCGGGAACGTCTGGATCTCGGCCGATGGCAGTGTGCAGCTCGGAGACTTCGGTCTGGCGGTCTCGCTCGACCGAACGCGCATCACGCAAGACGGTTCGATGGTGGGGACCGCCACCTACATGCCGCCGGAGCAAGCGGTTGGCGGCAAAGTGACGGCCGCCTCCGACCTCTACTCGCTCGGGGCGATGCTCTACGAGATGCTTGTCGGTCGGCCGCCGTTCGTCGGGGAGGACTCCGTGGCTGTGATCAGCCAGCAGCTCAACACCCGGCCGGTCGCACCCTCGTGGCACAACGCCGAAGTCCGGCCCGAGCTCGAAGCGTTGGTGATGGAGCTGCTCGAGAAGAGTCCCGAGTTGCGACCTTCGAGCGCCGACGCCGTGCGCGAGCGCATTCAAGCGATCCGCGACGCGCCCGAGCTTCCGGCGGCAGCCCGACCCCAGCCGGCGCCAGGACGGCATGGGCCACAGGCGTTCGTGGGACGGACCGTGGAACTCGACAAGGTGCACCGGGCGTTCGATCAATCGCTCGGCGGCCATGGCTCGCTGGTGATGGTGGCCGGCGAGCCGGGCATCGGGAAGACGCGCTTTGCACAGCGCGCCGGCGAGTACGCGGGACTCCGGGGCGCCCAGATGTTGCTCGGTCACTGCCACGAAACCGAAGGCGGCATCCCCTATCAACCGTTCGTCGAAGCCCTCCGACAGTACGTGACCGCAAGGCCCGACGATGCTTTGCGCACAGAGCTCGGAAGCGCCGGTCCCGCGCTTGCGCGGATCGTGTCCGAGGTCTCGCTCCGCCTTCCGGACATCGAGCCTGCGCCGCGCGGTGACCCAGAGTCCGATCGGCAGAAGCTCTTTGACGCCGTAGCGACTTTCCTCTTCAATGCATCCCAGTCCACCCCGCTTGTCCTGGTGTTGGATGACCTGCATTGGGCCGACCGACCCACCCTGTTGATGCTGCAACACCTTGCAAGAAGGCTCGACGGAAGTCGGATGCTGGTGATCGGAACCTATCGCGACATGGAACTCGATCGGCGTCACCCGCTCTCGGAGAGCCTCGGCGTCCTTCGCCGCGACCCGGGCTTTCTTCGTGTGCTGCTCCGGGGGCTTTCGGCAGAGGACGTGCTGGCCCTGTTCCAGACCGAGGCCCACGGCGCACAACTCGGCGAGGGAGATCAAGCCACGCAGCTGGCCGCAGCGATTCATCGAGAGACCGAAGGAAACCCATTCTTCATCGAGTCGGTGCTCCAGCACTTGTTCGAGAGTGGGGCGGTGTACCAGCGAGACGGACGGTGGACCGCCGACGTCAGCATCGAAGACCTCGGAATTCCGGAAGGCGTTCGGGATGTGATCGGCCGGCGGCTCTCGCTCTTGTCAGATTCGTGCAATCGGGCCCTCGCCGATGCCGCAGTGCTCGGACGCGCCTTTGGCTTCGAAGTGCTCCGCCACATGTCCGGATTGCCGGAGGACGAGCTGCTTGACGCGGTGGAGACTGCAATCGATAGACAGCTCGTCGAAGAGTCCGAGAGCGGGGGCGCAGCGTACTATCGGTTCGTCCACGCACTCGTTCGCCAGACCCTGTACGACGAGCTCTCGCTTCCGAGAAAGCAACGCGCCCATCTGAGGGCGGGCGACGCCCTCGAAGCGGTGCACGCGAGCAAGATCGCGCCGTACGTCACCGAGATCGCGATGCACTATCGAACGGCAGGCGCTGCTGCTGATGCTCGCAAGACCCGTGACTACGCACTCCTCGCCGGCCGCGCCGCCGCCCGGGTCCTGGCCTGGGAAGAGGCGATCGAGCATTGGCGGTCGGCTTTGGAGGTATGGGGGGACGAAGATCGCGCCAAACGGGCAGCGCTACTCCAACGAATGGGAGAGGCGCACTACATGTCCGGGCTTGAACATCAAGCCGGGATTGAGGCTTGCGAACAAGCGCTCGCGATTCGGATCGACTTGGGCGACGCTCGCGGCGAGGCGACCGTGCGTGTACATATCGGCCGCGTGCTTGGCGGGCTGCCGGCGGACCAAGCGAACATTCCGGTCGCGCTCGAACACCTCGACAGGGCCATCGAGATCCTCGAACGCGATGAGGACGAAGACGCCTTGTCGTTCGCCTTGATGGGGCGAGGCTCCGCGCACTCGATGGCAGGGCGTTTGGACGCGGCAACCCACGACCTCGACAGGGCCCGCGAGATCGCGGACCGCCTAGGTGCCGACTATCTCCGGGCCGGCATCGACCTGATCGCGACCAACATCACCGTCGCCCGCGGGCACCACGCACTCGCGATGGAGTTTTCCAGGAGGGCGCTCGAAACGGCTCGGCGACTCGACATGGGGTTCGTGGCCGCACTCGCAGGCGCTTCGCTTGGGTGCAGCTGGCGGTTGCTCGATCCAAATCCGAGCTTCGCGATTCTCGACCGCGCGCTCGAAGACCTGGGCGCCGCACAGGCCCCGTTGCAGCGAGCGATTATCTTGAATTCACGCGCGGCGGCGTGTGCCGTGGCCGGTCGCATCGAGGAGGCGCGCGCAGCCATTGAGGAAGGCGCCTCGAGTTGGATGAACGCCGATCTGGTCCTCTTTCATTGGGACTGGGACGCCGCGGAGGCGTTCGCACAGAAGAAGCGAGACGAGCTCCACGCACGTGGCGTCGGCGGATTCGTGGTCTCGGACTGGGCCCTCCGTGGACGGATCCGTGAGATGCGCGGGGACGATGAGGAAGCCCGCCAACTCTACCGTGAGTGCGTCGAGGAAGCCGACCGGTTCGGTTTCGCCGAGCAACTCGATCGGTCGCTCTTTGGGCTCGCGGCTCTCGAGGCGAAGGCCGGGGAACTCGAATCGGCGGAGCACCACCTGCGGCGCGGGCGAGAACGATTCGGCGGGACCGAAGACATGCGTGGCATGGCGGGTCTGCTCCATCGAGCCGAAGGCGCCGTTGCGGCTGCCACCAAAGACTGGGTCGCGGCGACCGACCACTTCGAGCGGTCGGCCGCGGTCCTTCAGAAGTACGGGGTGCCGTTCGAAGAGGCGGAGACCTATTACGTTTGGGGAACAGCGCTCCAACGTGCTGCCGATCGAAGAGGCGCCCTCGAGAAGCTCGACCGTGCGCTCGAAATTTATCGCCGCATTGGAGCCGCGTCCCAGTGGCTCGAGCGCGCCCTCGCTGCCAAGATGCGTGCGCAGGGCAGCGATTCGGGCGACGTCAAAGCGTCGATTGCGTTGGTGGCGGCATCAGTCGAGGCCAAGCGCCCGAACATGTCGTCAGCCGCAGGCGCCGACGGCAACGTGACCCTGATGTTCAGCGACATGGTCGACTACACCCGCATGATGGAGCGCTTGGGGGACCGCAACGCCCTCAAGGTCGTCGAAGACCACAATCGCATCGTCCGGACGCAGTGCGAAGCCCACGGTGGGCTCGAGGTCGAGCTCCGTGGGGACGGTTTTCTAATCGCCTTTCCGACCCCGACCGCCGGCGTTCGATGCGCGGTCGCCCTCCAGCGCGCATTCGAGGCGTACAGCCGAGGCCACCCGAGTGAGCCGATCCGGATCCGAATCGGGCTGCACTGCGGCGAGGCGATTCGCGACAAAGACAAGTTCTTCGGGCGCACGGTCATCCACGCCTTCCGAATCGCCGACCTCGCGGCACGCGATGAGATCTTGGTCTCGGGAGACGTGCAGTCGACCGCTGCCGATCGCGGCTTTCAGTTCACGGACACACGGCAGGTAACACTCAAAGGCTTCAGCGGAACCCATCCGGTCTGTCGCGTCGAGTGGCGCCCGGCGTAGGGCACGCCGACCTCGGTCATCGCGGAGGTGCGGCTGTAGTCCGCCCGGGCTGTTCTTGCCGAGCTAAGGGCGCATCCCGCCTCGAAACCAAGCTGCAGCCTTGCGCAGGGACTCGTCCATCGGTTGGGGCTGCCAGCGGAGCTCGCGTTTCGCTTTGTCGTTGTCGAAGGCCCCCATGGTGTCCATGAGAACGATGCTGCTCATGGCGAAGACCGTCTCCATTCCAAGTCGGTGTGTCACTTGCTCGACGAGCCACACGGAAGCCTTGAGGAGCCACTTCGGAACCCGCACGCGCGGAGGCGAGACGCCCGCGTAGGCGGCGGTCTTGGTGGTGATCTCGTGCATCTCCATCATGCGGTCCGCGATGATGTACCGTTCCCCAACTCGGCCATGGCGTTCAGCGAGAAGCATTGCGTCGGCGGCGTCCTCGATCCCCACGACCGACATCTTGGCGTCCCAGTAGACCGGCATCGTTCCTTCGACAGTCCGCTTGATGAGATCTCCGTGGGGCGTCGGCTGGCGATCGTGAGGGCCGAACGTGGTGGCCACGTTGCAGACGACGGCCGGCAGCCCCCGGTCGCAGTAGTCGAGCACTTGTCGCTCGGCTGCGACCCTCGTTTTGACGTAGCCGGGTGCGCGGTCGTCCCAGTTAAACGCATCGCGTTCGGAAGCCACGCCCGAGGGGTTGAGCCCGATCGTGACGATCGAGCTCGTGAAAACGAAGCGCGTGACCGCCATCTTGAGCGCTACATCGAGGACCGTACGACATCCTTCGACGTTGGTTTGGACGAGAGGCGTGCTGTCCCGGAGCCACGACCGAGCGTCGACAATGCAGTAGAACACCGTGTCGCAGCCCTCCATGGCGGCCCGGAGGGTGGCCGGGTCGAAGACGTCGCCGACCTGGCGGTCGAGGTCGAGATGGTCTGTCATCGAAGTGTCGCTCGTCGGGCGCACGAGGATCCGTACCGGGCGACCTTGCGCGCGCAACGCGCGGACCACATGGCTCCCGAGGAAACCGCTTGCACCAAGCACTAGAGCCTTGGGGTCAGACATGCGAGGACGATTCCTAGCACCATTCGAACTCGAACGCGTCGTCAGGGAATCACGACCTCGAACCCCACCGAGCTTGACCAGTAAATTCGAGAGTCACTTTCGCCAGCGCGTGGTGATGGGTCCGTCGGGCGGTAGTAGGCGCCGGTGAATCGCATCCCGAAGATGATCGCCGACCCGAGACGACAGCAGACGTAGCTCGAGGTCGGGATACGGAAGCCGAACGCCGCGGTCCACCCTTGTGTGAAGACGGGTGGACCGAGGTTCTCGATCTCGTCTTCCTCGAACAGGACGACGACCTCGGCTTCGACTTCGTTGGCGGAGAGCGGGTGGCTCGTGTAGTACCCAGCATCGACAAAGGGAATGAAGTGTGGGTTGTCGTAAGCGGCGATCAGTCGCAGCTCGGGGCTCAAGAAGCCGCCACCCCGCCAGTAGCCACCCGCGAGATCGACGGCGAGCGCAAAGTGCGGATTGAAGGCGTACTTGACGCCAGCACCCGCGGTCGCGAGGACGTCGGTGCCGACAATCCCGCCATCATTCGCGTTCAACGACAGTGCGCTCAGGTCGACGCGGAACTCGAGGTTGCGCGCGACGCCATGTCGAACCCGAACAAAACCGCCCGCAAAGCCAATGTCCGAGCCTAGGCCCCCGCCGCCCCCCGCTTGAATCCCGGTCTCGCCTTTTTCGAGCGACTTGGCCGCTTCGAACAGCAACAAGCGACCCGGAGGCGAGTGCACATAGGGCGCGCACCCGGCAAACAACAAGGCCGTTGCCAGCAACGTCGCCGACGCGATCCGGAGTCGCGCTCTTTCGATGCGCCTCGAGGGGATGGTCCAAACAACCGGATGCTTCATCTTTCACCTCGCAAGCCAAGAACTCGCCGAACATGGACGAGGTCGCGACCCCTCGCCATACGCAATCCTAAACCCAAGCCGCCGCCACACGAAGCTTTGACGACTTGAGGGCGATCCTTTGTGACGCGCGTGGGTCGATGCGGTGGTGAGCTGCGATCGGAGCAACGCCACGTGTGATGGCTTCTTGCACTGCACGGATCCCTCCGTGTTGCCGGGCGGCTGCTAACGACGACCGCCGCACGGCCCGTCGCCCCGAGCGGCCACCCTCCCCCAACCGGCTGCTCGGGGTTTCGGCCTCTTGAGGACTATCGCGCCGCGATCCGCGCGGCTTCCCTCAATTTGGGTGCGCGAGAGCGGCCCGATGGGCACATTGGTGAGGACAACCCCGCAGCGTTCTCGAAGGATTGCAACCGTAACGGACAAGGTCTTGTTGTGAACCGGTGACCCTTTACCCGCCGAGACGAGGAAGGTAGTCTCGCAGGTCCCCCCCGCATCGATTGTGGCCACTGGCCAGCGAGAACCTCCCCGTGCTCCACCGCAAGTTCGCACTCCTCTCACTCCTTGGACTCCTGCCTATCGCGTCGGCATGCAACACCAGCGCGGGCTCGGTCCCCTGCTTTTCCGAGCTGTCCGTGCAGCTCGACATCTCGCCAGAGGGCGACATCGGCGACGTGATCATCGATCAAGTCCAGTGGACGCTGACCGGGAACGGGATGGTGCCCATGATGGGAACGATCGACACGAGCGCCGACGGCGCCGACGCATCGGTCGAGGTGTTCGGGCTCTCGCCGGGTTCGTACATGGTCGAGCTCGAGGCCACCTCGGTGGACGGCGTGACCACCTGTCGCGGATCTGCGCCGTTCTCGGTGGAGACGGGCGTGGCGACGGACGTAGGAGTCATGCTCCGGTGCCGGAGCGGACAGCGTCTCGGAGCCGTTCGGGTAAACGGGAAGATCAACGTGTGCGCCGAGCTGACCAAAGCCGTGGTCTCGCCCCTTCAGACGTCGATCGGGAACGTCATCATGGTGAGTGCAGCCGCCGAAGATCACGAGGGAGATCCGATCGAGTATGAGTGGACCGCCGATAGCGGGAGCTTTGCGGACCCTTCGGCGCCCACGACCACCTACACATGCGAAGAGGTCGGAGACCATCAGATCACCATCACGGTCAGTGACGACGGGTTCGCCCACTGCATGGACAGCTGGACGGTCGATGTGACCTGCGTCCAAGGCGGTGGAACCGGCGGCACGGGCGGTGGCGGTACCGGCGGTGCGGGCGGCGCGGGCGGCGCGGGTGGTGCCGGCGGCGCGGGTGGTGCCGGCGGTGCGGGCGGCGCTGGTGGTGCCGGTGGTGCTGGCGGCGCGGGTGGTGCCGGCGGCGCTGGCGGTGCGGGCGGTGCTGGCGGTGCTGGCGGCGCGGGTGGTGCCGGCGGTGCTGGCGGTGCTGGCGGTGCGGGTGGTGCCGGCGGCGCAGGTGGTGCTGGCGGCGCAGGTGGTGCTGGCGGCGCAGGTGGTGCTGGCGGTACTGGCGCTGCTGGCGGCGCAGGTGGTGCTGGCGGTACTGGCGCTGCGGGCGGCGCAGGTGGTGCCGGCGGCGCAGGTGGTGCTGGCGGTACTGGCGCTGCGGGCGGCGCAGGTGGTGCCGGCGGTACTGGAGCGACGGGTGGCACTGGCGGTACCGGTGGCACTGGCGGTACCGGTGGCACTGGCGGCACCGGTGGCACTGGCGGTACAGGCGGCACGGGTGGTACCGGAGCCACTGGCGGCACAGGTGGTACCGGTGGCACTGGCGGTACAGGTGGTCCGGGCGGCATGGGCGGCACCGGTGGTCCGGGCGGCATGGGCGGGGCAGGCGGGTCCGGCGGCATGGGCGCGGCAGGCGGGTCCGGTGGCATGGGCGCGGCAGGCGGGTCCGGCGGCATGGGCGCGGCAGGCGGGTCCGGCGGCATGGGCGCGGCAGGCGGGTCCGGCGGCGCGGCTGCGGCAGGCGGGTCCGGCGGCATCGGCGGCGCCGGCGGCGGTGGCGACGTCTGCGAAATCCTGATTCAGCTCACAAGCCGCTAAGCCTCTCTCGCACTGAGGGAACCGTCGCGCCCTCGTCGAACGGCGCCTGCGATTCGAAGATCGGTCGCCATCGCGGGACCGGCCTCGTCGCGACCCGATCCGCCGTCGCATGAGGTCCGGGTGACCTCGATCTACGGTTCGACCACTTCGACGGCTTCTTCGACGAACTCGAACTCGACCCGTCGGTTCTTCGCGTATTCCTCTTCGGTCGAGGCGCCCGGAATCAAGGGGTCACTCTCGCCGAAGCCCTCTGCGGCCAGCCGGCCTCGGTTCACGCCGGCCTTGACGAGGTAGCGAACGACCGACTCCGCGCGGCGCTGGGACAGCCTCATGTTGTACGCGTCGTTTCCGCGGGAATCGGTGTGGCCCTCGACTCGAACCAGGGTGACTTCCGGGTGGGACTTCAGCACCGCAGCCACGTTGTCGAGCACCGCGTGGGACCGCTCTTGGAGCTTCGCGCTGTCGAAGTCGAAGTAGATCTTCTCGAGGAGCTGCAGTTGCGTTTCCTCGATGACCACGATCTGTTCGGCGGGACAGCCCTGGTTCTCGGCCGGGCCAGGCTCGTCTGGGCAGTTGTCCAACCGGTCTACAACGCCATCGCCGTCACGATCGGGGTCCGGGCATCCGTTGTTTTCAGGTGGGCCAGGCTCGTTGGGACACGCGTCGTCGGCGTCAACGATGCCGTCGCCGTCGTTGTCGAGATCGGGGCAACCATCTTCGTCCTGAAACCCATCGAAGTCTTCGGGCTCGGTGGGACACGCATCCAACTCATCGATGATTCCGTCGCCATCGGTATCGACTGGCTTGTCCTTCTCCGGCATCGTGTACGCAAGCATGCCGATGATGCGCCAGTCGGGGCTTCCGAACGCGGTCGTCAAACCTCCCGTGAGCGCGATGCCGGTCGAGAAGCCTCGCTTGTCCAGATACTTGAACCCCCCCAGCAACTCGAGGGGGGTTTCACGCGCACCTCCAAAGCCATTGGAGGACTGGGCGGCAGTGCGTCCAAACGACTCCACCGTGAGCATGAATCGGTCTTGTCCGAGCAGGGCTTGAAGCCCACCCCCGAAGGTGAACTGATTGCCGATCCCGAGCGAGGGGACGTCTTGGGTGAAGCCGGTCTTGTAACCGATGTTGAGTGGAATGCGGATGAAGCGACCCGCATTGAACGTACCAAGCACTTCGAACCAGCCGCCAATGTTCGGGCTTCGCCCAGCATCCCCGAGATAGTTCTGATTCGGCCGAGCCGCCGTTGCCGTGTTGGTCGTCAACGTGGCCTGCACGGCAAGCTGAAAGATGTTCTCCCGTTCGCCGTAGAGCACGCCTCTGGCCCCCACGTAGAGATCACCCAACCCTCGACCGTTGGGGATGAACGAAGTGAGACCGACCGTGGCGAGGTCCATCTCCTGGGCCTCGGTGAGGTTGTCTTTCAAAATGAAGTGGTACGGGAGATCCATGAAAATCACGAGCCGCTCCCACAGCCCCAAGCTCCACGTCAGGTGCCCCGTGAGCTGCCCGTGGACCAGCGGAAACTGCTGGTCTCCCGACCCCGGCAAATTGGTGATCCGCACTTCCAAGGGGTTTCGCGCGAAGTCCAAGTAAACCTGGACGCCGAACTTGAGGTGCCCTTGCCCGTCCGCCGTGCTGACGGCGAACCCGTCTGTCGCGAGTTCAGAGGGCCGAAACTGGTTCAGGTCGAATTGCGAGGCCAGCTGGGCCTCGGCCCGCTGGCTGACGCCGAGCGTCACCAGGGCGATGGCGACCATCGCAGCCAGCAATCTTCCAAAGTGTTGGGAATTCTCCGGCATGGATGCCTCCCTCGGCCCGGCATCGAACCGGCCGAACACAACGAACTGGTATTGCTAACATCTTTGGGACTCGAGCAGAAGAGCCGGTTTCGGCCATCGGGGGCCACGCCAGCGTTCGCGCCCGTTCATCCAGCCGTTCGGCCGCAGCCAATACGTCAATCAATACGGCTTTGGAAGCTCAGAAGAGCGGCTGGCAGGGGCCGCCGCCGCTCCAGGCGCAGATAAGCTCGTCATCCTCGGTGATCGCTTCGATCTCCCAAAAAGTCCCGGCATCTGTGATGGGGAGGGAGGCGGACACGATCAGTCGCTGGACGTTGAGATCCGCGGTCGCCCCGCCGCTGATCATCAAGAACCCCTGCAGGCCGTTCGCGCTCAAGTTTCCGAACTCCGACGAGAGAAACCCGACGAGAGAACCGTTCAGCGTGATGCCACGAAGCGTGCAATCGGCAAAGGTGAGCGTCCCCTGGAAATCGCCCAACCAGTTGGCTGTGCCACCATCGTTGCAGGCGGCCGTGTTGCCCGCGCCTTTCAAGGCAGGCACGACGTCCGACGGTGCAATCTCATCGAGCACGGCGGCCAAGTCGAGCGCGATCGCCTGCATCACCGATTGGAGTCCGGCTTGCCCGGTGATCTCTCCGCCGCTGTCCCCACAGCCCCAAACCGACAACCCGAGGACCAACGCCACCACAACCGTCTTGCTCTGCATGAGGCGACGCTACGCAGCTTCGGGGGCGGTGTCTAGAGTACCAAACGGGGACGGCGATGCCGGGCCGCCCGCTTCGGGCGTCTCATCCCCTCGGTGCAACCCGCGGACAACTCGTTGCCACGTGGAGCCTCGGCTCGGTATTGGCGAAGATCGACATCTTCCCTCGGTTTCCAAGGCGGTCGGTGTGCGCAAAGAACAAGCTGAGACTCCGATCGAGCACGAAGGCCGCAGCCGCTCGGGTCTCCACGGTGCGGATGAGGCGCCCGTGGCCATCGTAGACGCGATAGAAGACTTTCGAGTCGTCGGTCGTGGTGAACCCCGTGCCGAGGTTCATGAGCCGAGTCACTCGGTACGGCTCGATCTGTTGACTGTCTTCGCCGCAGCCGTCTGTCAGGATCAAACCACCAAGCGCCAGGTCGCTCTCGGCGCCCCCAGGATCGTCGATGGTGATCGAGAGGCTCGTCTGCGCGTCGCGTGCCTCGAGCTCGTAAGGCTGGGTCTGGTTTCCCGAGAACTCCGCGTACTGCCACTCGACCTGACTGTGGAGACCGTCGCGCTGGAAGATCAACTGCACGCCAGGCTCTCGGAGAAGAAGCGCCTGAAGGCCCTCGGGTGTCGGGCGGGTACTCCGCCATGCGAACGAACCGCCGCCACCACCTCCGCCTGCCGACATGCGTGTGAGCTTCTCGAGGGCTTGGCCGCCTCCGCCGTGGGGATGTCCGCCACCGCCATGGCCGCCCCACGCGAAACGCTCGGCGAACGAATCTTCAACGCCGTTCGCCGCAACGCTCACGAACGATGGGCTCCAACGCTCGTAACCGCCCTCACCCCCGGGCGCGCCCTTCGCGCTGCTCCCGTTCGCACCATCGGCGCACACGCCATCGGCGTAGGGGCAGGGGAGCCCGTCCCACCCATCGACGTTGCCGCCGACGCCTCCTCGACCCACATCGGGGGTCGCATCGCCGGCAATAACCCGCCCATGCGCGCCACCACCCCCGGCAACGAGCACGGTCGTCCGCCCTCGCATCCGAGTCAGTTCGCCAGCGCGACGAATGGGTCGGGTGGTGACCACGGTCGCCTGACCAGGATATGGGATGCCTCGGGTCCGTTCGAGGAGGGGGTACGCGACCTCATAGTAGAGGGGCCGGTCACCCAGCTCGTACTTGAGGGCTTCGAGCTTCCAGGTCGTCAGAGCGGACCCACCGTTCCACTCGCCGTACTGGTCCGTCGGTTCGGATCCTCCACCGAACGCGGCCAAGGTAACGACCGGGTTCGTGCCGATCGAAAAATTCAGGTCGACGCAGGCGGCCACTTCGCCAAGGTCGATCGCGCCGGAATCGGAGGACGTTCTGCAGACGACCGCCCCCAAGCGGGTCACCGTGCATGGAATCGATTGCTCGGTCCGAGTCTCGCAAGAGAAGCCCTGTGCGAGGGTGACGGTAGGCGACCCCAAGGTCGCCGAGACGGCGACGAGCGCAAGCGCGGCGCAGACCGGTGTTCGCTTCGTGGTCGGCTTCGTGGTCGGCTGCATGGCGTTCGTCGTCTTCATGGTCGTGCCCCCTCAAGTCCGCGTTTGCGGACACAGCGCTCTGTTTGGCTTGGCTTGGTCCACGTTCCCGTGGTCATGAGCGCCAAACACCACCCGTGGGTTGTCATTTCGCTTCACGTGCAGTTGGCGCGAGTCGGCAGAACTTCGGCGCGATTGCGCCAGTCGGCGACACGGCTTGGCGCCCCACGACACCGTGTTGACGCCTTCACGCCGGCGCTGGGTTGGTGGACTAGAGGGCTTCGTCCTCGCGCCAGCGCTGCAGCGCGCGCCGATAGGTTCGGACGCTGCCAAAGCCGGCCCGGCGCACAATCTCTTGTTCACCGAGTTCCCGGCGAAGCGATTGCCGAACGATGGTCCGTCGGGTCGAGTCGACGACATCCCGAAACGTCGTGCCCTCTTCGCGGAGCCTTCGCTGGAGGGTGCGCTCACTCGTGTGAAGCTTGTGGGCCACCGCGGCCATGTCGCACTGCCGTTGCGGGAGTAGATTGTGCAGGACGTGGCGGACTGAGTTGACGAAGCCAGGGGCGTCCAACCGCTCTGCGAGCTCGATGGCGAACGACTCCAGCCTGTTCATCCAGACTGGATCCCAGTTTCGGATCTGTGTGGCCCAGGTCTCCTCGGAGACAACGAACGCGGTGCACTCCCGGTCGAAAGAGACCGGGCATCGAAACACGCGTTGGTACTCCTCCTGATGGCCGCGGTAAGGATGGGCGAACCGCACCTGCTTCGCCTCAAACGCTTCGGTGGTCATCACGGTGAACAGACGGTGGCCGGTGGCGACGATGAACTCCGCGTGATGGGGGGCGAGGAGGCCCTCATCGAGCCCCGGCAAGAGCATCCACACGCCCGAGTCCCGGCGTTCGAGTTGGTGCCAGGAGCCTTCGGCGATGATGTTCGCGAAGCGGGCGACCATATTGATGCCCTCGCCCACGCTCTTGGCACTCATCGCGAGCGAAGCCAAGATGTGGTTGGGGGGCGAGAGCGTCTTCTCGCCCGCGTGCAGGCCGAACAGAGGGTCATCGGTCAACTCGGCTGCAGCCGCCCAGAACCGTCCCAAGTCCGTGCGCGGAACACGAGCCGTACTGTCGCTCATCACCTCGTAGTCGAGACCCGCGTGCTCACAGACGGTGCGGCCATCGAGACCGACCGTCTCGAGCCCCGCCATGATGGCTCGGGTCCAAGACCCCGATACCCGGTGGGCCGCGTTGGGTTCCTTCATCGATCGCGAACTTACCACGCGGAACACGGTCTGGATCCGCGCGGCGCGATCGGGGGCTCGAGCGGCGCCGGCCGAGCGGTCCTCGTTCGAACCGCCCAACACGGAGCCCGGCGCTCGTGGGCGACCCGGTAGGTCTCATCCCACGATGCGCCAGCTGGTCGGTGCTTGCGCGATCAGTTGATCGGGCAGGCGATGAGGTCGGTGTCGGGTGTCGGGCACACGACATCGGTGGTCAACGTGCAAGGCCCGGTGGTGCAGTCGCCATCCGAGATACAGCCTTCGCCCGACGCACAGATACCGCCTGCAGCCGCCATCGCGCACTGGATGGGGACGAACAAGCCCGAGGCGTTCACGCGAATGCCGATGGGGTCCGGCGGGTTCGCGAAGACGGCCGCAGGAAGGTCGTAGCAACCGTCCGGCATGAAGGCGTCTTGGCAGTCCGGTGCAGCCGCCGGGCAAGTCACGAGGCCAGGGACACCCTGGTCCGACCACCCGAAGAGAACCTCCCCGCTTGCGGCGGCCACGTAGCTGCCCTGGGCCTCCAGGAACTCGATGATGAGGTCGCCGACGATGCAGAATCCGTTGTCGGAGCACTGGGTACCAGGCGGGTCGTTGCTGTTGCCCTTGCCCGCCATGTCGCAGACGCCGCCCACCGAGCAGTCGTCGCTCGTGGGTAGATCCGCAAGCACTTGCTCCACGTCGCAAGCGAAGAAGCCACCGGCGCAGTCGTCATCACTGGTGCAGATCCCGCCGATGGTGTCGCACGTGAGCACCAAACCAGGGGTCAGTGAGGTCACGTCGGCCTCGAGCGCCACGTCGTCGCCGGTGGCGCCTGAACGTATCTGAACGGTCGCGACGATGTCGACGAGTTCAGCCTGCTGGACGCCACCTGGGACCACGCCCTGCGCAGCGTCGAGGAAGAACTCGGGGAACACACCCACGCCGTCGAGGTCAGCCGCAAAGGCGCCGCCACCGACGATGGCCGGTACGTTGTTCACCTCGAGGGTGAAGGGAAACGGCGACTGCGCGGCCGTAACGCTGTTCGTGCATGCCACCGTCACGATTTGCGTCTGCGAGCCGCACGGCTCGGCGCTGCCGCCGCTGCCACCGGCACCGCCAACACCACCGGCGCCGCCTGCGCCGCCAACGCCACCGGCGCCGCCAACACCGCCGGCACCGCCAACACCACCGGCACCGCCAACACCACCGGCGCCGCCAACACCACCGGCACCGCCAACACCACCGGCGCCGCCAACACCGCCCGCGCCGCCAACGCCACCGGCACCGCCCATGCCGCCATCGCCGCCGACGCCGCCCATGCCACCTGCGCCGCCGTCTCCACCGACGCCGCCCATGCCGCCTGCGCCACCATCACCGCCCATGCCGCCCATGCCCGCGGCACCACCGGTTCCGCCCATGCCCGCAGCACCACCGGTTCCGCCGGTGCCGCCCGTGGCGGCGGCGCCACCTGTCCCGCCGGTGCCACCCGTCCCGGCGGCACCACCGGTTCCGCCGGTGCCACCCGTGCCACCTCCGTTGCTACTATCGTCGCCGCACGCGGCCACGACGAACATTAGAGAGAAACTCAATACCAAACCGAGGTAGGAACGCATGACAACTCCTTGGGCTGGGGGCGGACAGCGCCCCAAACGCTGGGCCGGATGATACGCGCGTGGGCCAGTTCACTGCAAGGGTCGCGGGACCCGCTCAGAGAACCGAGAGATGCCCGAATCGGCGGCGAAGGTCCTTGGCTAGGTCGGCGGCTCTTGGAAACACGCGCTTTGCCCGAGAATCGCGCCCCGTTTTCCCGAACGGCGCATGGGTCGTCTCGGGAGCGCTTGCGACGATCTCATCGAGTCGGTCCGAGGCGAGATGTCGCCGCAGAGGACGGATCGGACTCTGCTAGGCTCACACCCCAAGGCATGGAGGAACCGCGAGACAAGCCGAGTACCGGTCGCCGATACGGGGGCCAGACGCCATCACAGCGTGCCGATGCACGACGTGACCGACTCCTCGAAGCGGCCCTCGAGCTCTTTGGCACGAAGGGGGTGGCCAATACGCAGATTGCCGCGTTGTGCGGGGCGGCAGGCATCTCCCCGAGGGACTTCTACAAGTCGTTTCCCACACGGCCGGCATTGATGGCGGCCCTCTACGACCGGTTGATCGCCGACGTCGCGTCCCAAGTGCAGCGTGCGGTCGACGGCGCGCCGCCGTCGCTCGAGGCGAAAGTCCGAGCGGGGGCCAAGGCGTTTCTTGGCGCGTACCTCGACGACCCCCGCGTGGGACGGGTCGTCTGCCTCGAGGTGGCGTCGGCCGAAAAAGAGCTCGGCGGTCGGCCGCGCAAAGCGATGCATCTGTTTGTCGATCTCGCGCGGACCGAGCTCACCTCCCTTCGCGGGAAATCTCGCGCCCCCGCAGGGGTGAGCTCGCTTCGGCTTCTCGCTATGACGGGCGCGATCAACGAACTGGTGATTGAGACCCTGACCAGCCCGAAGCCCCCGTCGAGGCGGCGACTCGAGTCTGAGGTCACCGAGCTGATCTTGCTCTTCGTCGGGCATATCGAGAGGAGTGACCCGTGAGGGTTTCGCCTTGCTAGGCGCCCCACGCTGAACCATACTGGCAATATGGAAACTCACATTTCCACATTGCTGGTACTCTTGATGCTTGCATCGGCCTGTAGCGGCGGCAATGGCGGTGTAGGTGAGGTCGAAGCGGACCTCGAATGGCCCCCGCGCGCGACCGTGCACTTCGACGGCTTCGGGATCCTCCACGCCGATTGCGAGACCGATGAGGACTGCGCGATGGTGCTTGGCTACCACCACGCCCAAGACCGCTTCGTCCAGATGGACATCCGGCGGCGATTCGCGACGGGAAGGCTTGCCGATCTCGTCGCCAGGCCAATCGCCGAGGCCTTGGAGATCGCCGACGTGGCGGCCGAGACGCGCGCGCTCTTCTCGACCAGGTCGGGGCAGCCCGCCGAGCAGTTTGTCTTCGAACAGTCGTCGGACAAGACGGTGGCGCTCCTCACGGCGTATTCGGCGGGCGTGAACGCGTGGATCGCCGACGCAAAGGCTGGACGCAACGGTGCAACGTTCCCCGTGGAGTTCTCCAACGTCCTGCTCTCCTACACGGTCGACGAAGTGCCCACGTGGACACCGCAAGACAGCCTCGCCACCGTACTCGCCCTCATCGAGAACCTCACCAACGAGGAGAACTCCCAAGTGGCTGCGGGCGTGGCCAGGGAACGCATCGGCGACGACTTGAAGTTCGCCGACCTCTACAGCCGCCAACCGCTCAAGCCGTCCTCCGTGCTGCCGCCGGGCGAGTTCGTTTGGCCGAACCCTTCAAACCTGTCCCCGAAGCGGCAGGTGTTTCCCGACCGACCGCGACTGCCCGCAGGACGCGCCCTCGATCAACTCCATCAACGGTTGGAGCGGCGACAGGCGCTGAGTCGTCTTCTGCTCGGCCAGGGGTTCCGTGGCGACCAAATCGGCTCGAACAGTTGGGTCGTCGCGCCTTCGCGGAGCCGGAGCGGGAACGCGCTTTTTTCGAACGACCCGCACCTCTCGCTGACTCAGCCCACCACGTGGTACATCGCCCACGTAGACGCCAAGACGAACGGCACGGGCGACATTCACGCGGCTGGCCTCACGTTCGCGGGGCTTCCCTGGGTGATCACGGGCCAGAACGAACACGTCGTGTGGGGTTCGACGACGGCGAGCCTCGACCACAGCGATATCTACATCGACGAGCTCGCCACAAACGAAGACGGTACCCCGATTGGAATCGTCATCGACGACCAAGTCCGCGAGTTCATCGAGGTCCCGTTCGATGTAGTATTCGACGATGGAAGCGTCGACACGCGCACCCTGCGCTTTGTGGCCGAGCGTGGCGCCGTTCGCGAGATTGACTTGGAAAACGGGGTCGCCATCACGCTTCGATGGACGGGCAACGACGCGGATACTGATCAAGAGTTTCCCACCGCCCTCAGTACGGCGGCTTCCGTCGAGGAAGCGCGGCAGGCGTTCGAGGCGGTCACGACCATCGGTCAGTGCTTTGCGGTGATCGACATCGACGGGAACATCGGGTGGTTCCCCTACAACCGCTTGCCCAGACGGGACTGGGCCACCGATGTGGCAGGCGGAGCTGCGTCGTGGTTGCCACTCGACGGGCGCGGGAACTTCGAATGGGAAGCGTTCTTCTCCCTCTCGGAGCTCCCCCAATCGGTCAACCCCGAGCGCGGGTACATCGCAAACGGCAACAACGACCTCACCGGTGCGCTTTTCGACGGCGATGCCACCAACGAGGGTCCTCCACTTCAAACGGAGGCAGCGCAAGGTTTTCGCCATGCTCGCATCGCCGAACGAATCGAGGCGATTGGGGACCAACATGACGTGGCGTCGATGGAAGCCTTGGTGGGCGACGTTTACTCGCTCATCGGGGCGGACATGACGCCCGCGGTCCTCGCGATAGCAAACGACACGCAGACCGTGCTCAGCGAGAACGCCGAGAAAGTGGTCAACGCGTTGTCGGCTTGGGACTACGAATGCCCGACAGGCCTCGAAGGCACCGACCCGGAGCTATCCCCATTGTCGCCCGACGTCGCCTTGCTCGAATCGTCCTCAGGATGCGCCGCCTTTCACGTCGCGGTCGCAGAGCTTGGAGCGGCGATCACCGACGACGAAGGCGCGCGGCGTCTCAGTGGGCCGAGTTTCGCGGCCTACCACTCGATCGTCGACCCCACACAACTCACCGCGGGCGACGTGTACTGGGACGACACGACCACCGAAGCGGTCGAGACCAAGTACGACATCGTCGGAGCCGCACTGGACACGGCGGGAAGCCGATTGGTCGGGGCCCTCGGCACGGACGAAGGCAGATGGGCGTGGGGCCGCCTTCACGCGGTGCAGCTGCGATCGGATCTATCGGTCTTTGGAATCAGCGACTACGACAACCCCCCGAACGGCGGGATCGGGTTCGCGAACGACGGCGGCCTCTACACCGTGGATGTGGCCAATCCGAACAGCGAGCTTCGACAACTCCGAGGGGCGTCTGCGCGATTGGTTTGTGAGGGGCTCCCCACCGGGCCCTCGTGTTCGATCCAGCTTCCAGGGGGGCAGTCGAGCGACCCCAACTCTGCGAACTACGAGGACCTCCTCGTCAATTGGCTGAGCAACACGTCGGTTCCACTGGTGTTCGACATCGAGGAAGCCGCGGCCTCGGCGGTTCGGTCCATCGACTACCGTACCGCAACGCCCTAGCCTCGGCCCCACGGTTGCAACGCCACCGGCCAGCTCTATCTTCAGGGTCGCCGCACCGTAGCGGCGGGATTCGGAGGTGTTCGATGGCTGTAACCGATCACGTCAACCTCGAGCAGTTCATGGAGGGCGTGAAGCGCCGAAACCCCGGGCAGACCGAGTTTCACCAATCGGTGTACGAGGTCGCGGTCAACATCTTCGACTACATCCGCGACAAAGAGGTCTACCACGCGCAGCAGATCCTCCGACGCATCGCGGAACCGGACCGCGTCGTGAGCTTTCGCGTGTGCTGGCAAGACGACAAGGGCGACATTCGCGTGCAGCGCGGTTGGCGCGTCCAGAACAACAACTCGATCGGCCCCTACAAGGGCGGGCTTCGCTTTCACCCAAGCGTCACCGAAAGCGTGCTCAAGTTCTTGGCCTTCGAGCAGACCTTCAAGAACAGTCTGACAGGCCTTCCCATGGGTGGAGCCAAAGGTGGGTCGAACTTCAATCCCAAAGGAAAGTCGGACCACGAGGTCATGCGGTTTTGCCAGTCGTTCATGAGTGAGCTCTACCGTCACGTCGGCGAAGACGTCGATGTGCCCGCGGGCGACATCGGCGTGGGCGCCCGAGAGATCGGATACCTGTTCGGCCAGTACAAACGATTGACCAACCGGTTCGTGGGCGTGCTCACCGGAAAAGGCATGGAGTACGGCGGAA
This sequence comes from Myxococcota bacterium, assembly GCA_039028875.1. Taxonomy (GTDB): domain Bacteria; phylum Myxococcota_A; class Polyangia; order Polyangiales; family Houyiibacteriaceae; genus SG8-38. The sequence goes on from JBCCHE010000049.1 coordinate 19,974, forward strand.
GCCCCATCCGAACCGAGGCGACCGGCTACGGGACCGTGTACTTCATGGAATCGATGCTCGGTCGCGTGCGCGACTCGGTCGAAAGCAAAACGTGTTTGGTCAGTGGGTCAGGCAACGTTGCGCAGCACGCGGTCGAGAAGATCAACCAGCTCGGCGGCAAGGCGGTCACCTTGTCCGACTCTGGGGGGTTCATCTACGACCCCGACGGCATCCACGCTGACAAGCTCGCGTTCGTGAAGGACCTCAAGAACGTACGTCGCGGTCGCCTCACCGAGTACGCCAAAGAGTTCGGCGTCGAGCATCACGAGGGGCGCCCGTGGGGGGTCCCCGCCAACCTCGCGTTCCCTTGCGCCACGCAAAACGAAATCTCACTCGACGAGGCCAAGCAGATGATCGACAACGGGGTGTTGGGCGTTTCCGAAGGCGCCAACATGCCCACGGTCCAAGACGGCATCCACGCCTTCACCGATGCCAAGATCCTCTTCGCGCCAAGCAAAGCCGCCAACGCCGGCGGAGTCGCGGTGTCCGGCCTCGAGATGAGCCAAAACTCTGCACGGATCACCTGGAAAGAGGAAGAGCTGCAGGCGCTTCTCCGCAACATCATGTCCGACATCCACGAACGATGCGTCGAGTACGGACAGTCCCCGGCGGACGACTATGTGAACTACGCCAAGGGCGCCAACATCGCCGCGTTCATCAAGGTGGCGGATGCCATGCTTGCGTACGGGGTCGTTTAGCCGTTCAGTACCGCGACGTTCCGGCGGAGCCCCTACGGTTTTTCCTTGTTCAAACCCGGAAGTTGCGCCAAACCGTCGGCCATGAGTCATCCAATGGGGAGTGGTCGTGGTCTTGTGTTCGTGGTGTTGCTTTGCGCGGCTGTCGCCGCAGCGGGGTGTGGCGACTCGGACGACAACGGAGGGACTGGCGGCACTGGGGGCGGTACGGGCGGTACCGGCGGTTCCGCTGCAACTGGGGGTTCAGGCGGAGGCACCGGCGGCGACGGGGGCAGCGGCGGGGCACCCGCGTCGGCTTCGATCGTGTTTGTTACCGAAGCCGTCCAAAACGGGGCCCTCGGAGGCGTTCAAGTCGCGAACCGCTTGTGTCAGATGGAGGCGGACCTCGCGGAGCTGGACGGAACCTTCCTGGTCTGGCTTTCCACGACCGATTCCGCCGTGGGCGATCGCTTCTCCCAGCTGACGGGACCCTTCACGCGCGTGGATGGCACGCTCATCGCAAACGACTTGGCGGACCTCTTGGACGGCACGATCGAGGCGCCAATCAACCTCGACGCCAACGGGGTTCAGCGCGGCGGGGACGTCTGGACCGGAACCCTCGCGACGGGCGAGTCGTTCATGGGAGGCGATTGCGAAGGCTTCCAGGAGGGGGTGTCCGGTGTCGCGCAGTGTGGGTCGACCGCTGGCACCGACGCCACGTGGACCGAGAACGCCACGCCTTCCTGCAGCACGGCACTTCGGCTCTTCTGTTTCCAGCAGTAACCGAACGGTCCAGTCGGTCGATGGGGAGCGACAATTTGTCGCATTCACGTAGCGGCTCGCGTGCCTATGGTGTCACCCATGGACCGAACGATCCCCCTCGTGGGACTGGTGGTGCTGCTCGGCACCACGGCCGCGTGTGAGTCAGGCTCCCTCGACGACACCCACAAGAGTCGCGCCATCCAGTCGATCGTGCGAACCACGAACAGTCCGTTCTGCCCAGGCAAGACGCTCGACTCCTGCCCGAGCCCGAAGGCCGCGGCTTGGCGGACGGACGTCAACGCGTGGATCGAAGCCGGCGTGCCCGCCGAAGAGATTCGAGAGCGACTCCAGGCGCGGGTCCCTGAGTTCGACTTGGAACCAAAGCCCGTTTCCTCGGGATGGCTCATCCCGCTCGTTGCGCTGCTCGTCTCGACGTTCTGGTTCGCGGTGATGGCTTTTTCCTTTCGGCGACGGGCCGGCAGCCCACGAATCGGACCCGGCCCGAGGCACGAACTCCTGGATGCGCGACTCGACGAAGAGCTCGCCCAGCTCGACTAGACCGCGTCGTTCCCATGAACGGATGAGGCGCTCACCGAAAGCAGACGTGTGAGAGGGGTGTCCACGACACAGGACCGCGCGCCACATCAACGATTGCGATGAATATGGTTCGATGCGGCCGGGCCTCCGTAACTTCAAGCCTGACGTCGACGAACGAACAAGACCCACAAGGAGGGCGCTGCGATCCCGGCAGCCATGCCGGCAACGCTTGACCACGCAATGCACGGACAGCCAAGCGCGCCGACAAGCCAGACCATTGTCCCGGCGGCGACGACGAACCCAGTCGTTTCGCGCACTCGCACGGCGACGGTCGCCACGAGCGCACCTGCCACCAGCCCGGAGGCGACACACGTGGGCAGGCAAAGTGTGTTGCACCCCCCCGTGTGGCATCCGTGACCACTCATCGCCTGAACGATGAGCAGGGCGGAAAAGGGAATTACGCCGATGACGAACGCAGGCAGCACGGCACGGCCAGGGGCGCGGCCAAAGTACAGGCTCGCCGCGCTGAGCGCCATGAGGGCCACCCCGAACCAAAAGGTCTTGCCCTCGACGCCGAGGGCCCACGCCACGAACATCAACACGCCTGCCGCCAACACGCCGGCAGCGGCCAGTTCGAGGCGCCCGCGCACGAACGCGCGCTCGATCTCCGCGAGGCGCCGTACTTCAGGTGTCACCATGAATCTCCTTCCAACGTCGGCGAAGCCTCTCGAGGACGCGCTGCTTCCGTTTGCGATGTCGTGGCTCGGATAACCCGTCGACGAATGAGTCGACCAACGCTTGCCGGTCGACTTGCGGCATCTCGTCGACGAGCCTTTTCATCGCATCGATCGCTTGCCGCTTCCAGACTTCGTGTTCGAGATTCGGGGACGACTCCTGGCTTCGAGATCGCATCATCTTGTCGACGTTCTTCTCGGCCCGCGTACGCTTGCTGCGGAAGGTCCGACATTCCCAAGCCGCGATGGTGAGCGCCCAAGCTTCCGCTGGTTTGTCGGGGTCGTAGTCGTGGGCCTGCTCGAACAGCTTGAGCAGGGATACTTGCGCCAAATCCTCGGCCTCGGTCCTGTCCCCGACGAAGGCCGCGCAGTACCGAACGACGACAGGCCACAGAGCCCGATACACGACCGGAACGGCATCGCGATCGCCTTGCGCCAGCCGAACCATCTCGGCGTCGAGCGCCTCGCGCGTCAAAGGTTCGGCCACACCGGAGCTTACTCTTGAACGTCGCAGTGCTCACATTCGCATTCGGTGCCGCGGTCACATTCGGTCCCACATTCGCATTCGCACGCGTCGCATGCGCAACGCTCCTCGCACCCGCACGAGTCGTCGGCCCGCACCGTGTGGGCGGTGCCGAACATGGCTGGAATGGCCAAGCAAGCCGCGATGACGGCAGCGGTTTTCAATCTATGCATCGAGTGTCCTTTCCGTGAGAGCCATCGAGGGCTTCAAGGGCATAGGCACTCGGTTCGGAATCCGTGACAGGCCTCGACGCACTTTCTTACGAAGCGGCTCAGACCGGCCTGATCTCGACAGTTTAGTGCGAGGAACGGGTCCCCTCGGGGAGCGTCGTTCGTTGGTGTTTGGTCATGCCGCCCATTACGAGGGCCATGATGCGAACGCGGAGGCTTCGCGGGAGGAGCGAGAGAGAGGCTTCGAGGAACTTCGATAGCCATCCTGGGCGGACCGTGGTTCGGCGGCCGAGAGCGTCGAGGGTGGCCTGTGCGACTTGTACTGGGTAGAGCCCCATCCCCATCTCCATGTCGGCCCGTGACGCAAAGCCGCTGTGGACGGGGCCCGGCGCGGAGGCAAGGACGTCGACGCCACGGGGTGCGAGCTCGATGCGGAGACCTTCGGCCAGGGCTTGCACGTAGGCCTTGGTGGCCGCGTAGTGGGCGGCGCGGGGCACCCCCTGGAAGGCGACGAGTGAACTCATCAAAACCATGCCTCCGCGTCCCTGCTCCGTGAAACGGCGCCCATACTCGTGGGTCAGCGCCATGAGCGCGCGGCAGTTCACGTCGACCATCTCGAGCTCGTGCGTGAGCTCCGCGTCGACGAAGTCACCCGAACCTCCGAACCCGGCACACGCCACGAGGAGGCCTACATCGAGGTCCGTAGTCGCGCGCAAAACCGACTGCCATCCTTCATCGGTCGAGAGGTCGGCATCGACGACCCGCACTTGGACGTCCGAATTGGTTTGCAGCGCCTGAGCGAGTGTTCGAAGGCGCGCTTGTCGCCGGGCAACCGCGACGACGTGAAGACCCGCCTCTGCCAGGCGGCACGCAATCTCTCGTCCGATACCGTCGGAAGCCCCGGTGACCACCGCCCATGGTCCGTACTTTTGCTTGAGCGTACTCATCTCCGACCCCTCAGTAGTGCATGTCTACGCGCTGCTTGAGCGCGGCGGTCGTGATCTCGAAGCGCGACTCTTCAAAGTTTGGCGCGCGGAATCTCGGCTTGACGTTGTTGCTGGTCGCCCACCCCTCGGTAGGAATGCCAAAAATCTTGGTGTCCACCTTCCTGTTCGCGTTTTCGTCGTGAAGGACCGAAACCGCGTAGCTCCCTGCCTTCGGCACCGAGAACGTGCATGTTCGGATCGCCCCCTTGCCTTTGGCCTTCGTCGTCTCGAGCGCCTTGGACGAATCCATCGGGAAGCCCTGTTCGGAGCCGAACAGCGAGCAATAGATGTCGTCGCCCCGAGCGGATTCGACGCCTCGAATCTCGACGACCAGCTCCCAAGCCGGCGCGTCCTCTGCGGCGGCAGCGGGGGCCGCCGCAAGACCGGCAACCAAGAACAAGAGCGCTCCATTGAACGGGTTTGTGTTGCGAAACATGACTCCTCCTTCTGAACTTGACGATGTCACGTGACACTGTCAAGCCTAGAGATGACAATGTCAAGCTGAAAAGATCGTCGGGAAGTCCGTCAACCTACGCTTCAAGTGACACCGGCTTTGGGTCTTCGACCTCGGTGGCCCCGACCACGCACCAGGCTCCGCCGGACCCCCTGGTGAGCCTCCGCGTGTGCGGGCAGGCCCCAGCACCGTCGTTGGAGTCCGTCAGGGAACAGAGCGCGTGCCACGGCCGAATGTTCGGCCAACGAGGGGCAGATCGGCCCGCCGAACGTACATCACGATCAGTGCGCTGGTGAGGACTGTGAGCAGCAACCACGAGTGTCTGAGATCGATCCCGATGACGGTCACGTGCGCGATGATGGCGCCACACATCACGGCGACGGCCAACAGGGCACCCGTCGCCGCTTGGGGCGACAAGAGGAGCGCCCCGGCGGTGAACTCGACGACACCGATGATGATGCGACCTTGCGGCTCCATGCCGAGTTCCAGGAAGAGCGCCACTTCGGGGGGCGATGCGGTGAGCTTGGCGTATCCGACGGTGAGTAAGATGGCTGCGGCAGCGAGCCGCGGGACCCAGAGCAAGGCGTTCTTCATCGCGACCCCGTGTCCTTCCTAATCCCCCTGACGTAGAGGTTGTCAGGGCTCAGCTCCTTGGCCGAGCATCGCCCGAGCGCGGCCAGCATCTCTTGGTGATCGTGGCTTAGCCCGTTCACGTAGTTGGCTACCCGTACCGACTTCGCTTCGATGTCGAGCCCCCGTTGAAGATGCGGGTCGTGGGTCGTGATGCCGACGGGGCACGTGTTTTGGTTGCACTGGAGCGCTTGGATGCAGCCCAACGCCAACATGAAACCCCGCGCCGTCAAGCACGCGTCCGCACCCAACGACATCGCAATCAACTGGCGGCGCGCATCGATCAACTTGCCCGAAGCGAGCAGCTTGAGCTTTGGCCGAATACCTTCCTCGATCAGCATCGAGTCCACCGCCGGAACACTTTCGAAAACAGGAAGGCCGAGACCATCCATGAAACTCTTCGGCGCCGCCCCCGTTCCCCCTTCCGCGCCATCGACCGTGATGTAGTCAGGAAACACGCCTTGCGTTTTCATCTCACGAAGGAGGGCTCGAAGTTCCACGTCGCGACCAAGGCAAAACTTCACACCAACCGGGAGACCAGCCACTTCCTGCACGCGCCGAATGAAGGAGACGGTCGACGCTGTGTCGGAGCACTCAGGGTGCCTTGGCGGCGACACAACATCGATGCCCATCGGAACACCCCGAAGTTCCGAGATCTCCTCGCTGATCTTCTCCGCCGGAAGAAGACCGCCCTTCCCCGGCTTCGCTCCCTGGGAGAACTTGATCTCGACCATCTTCACTCGTTCCGTGGCAGCGAGCGCCTCGAGCTTCGCATCGTCGAGCCGGCCGTCGGCGTCCCGCACCCCGAACTTCGCCGTACCCATCTGGAAAATGAGATCGGCCTTCTCCATGAGTGGATACTTCGGGTGCCCGCCTTCGCCAGTATTGAGCGGAACCCCGGCCTTGGCGGCACCGCGCGCCAGGGCACGCACGGCGTTCGAACCGAGCGCTCCGAAACTCATCGCGCTGACGATGACTGGACGCTCGATCGTGAAGGCCGTGTCGAGCCCGCGCTCCTCCCCAAACGTGAGCCGGAACGGGTGGAGCTCGTCTTTCGATACGGGGAAGAACGAATGCCGAAGGGTGATGCAGCCGGTCTCGAACTCCCGCTGCGTCCCAAACGCTCCCGACGAATCGATCCCCTTGGCCTTTCTGTACACCTCAGCACGCTCGTTTCGGGAAAACGGGCGCTCCTCGACGTCGCTTGCGAAGAGGTACTGTCGAAACTCGGGGCCCACGCTCTCGACGAGGTACCGCACCTGAGCGAGGAAACCGAAGTTGGCCAGAAGCGTGTGTGTGCTCTGGAGGTGCCTCCAGTAAAAGTTCAACGCGTTCAACAACAGGAAGAACACCGTTGCGAAGTGAAAGTAGAACGAGACGTAGTAGCCAAGGAGGGCCGACCCAATGAGGGCGCCCACGATTGCCGCGTTCGCCGTTTTCGCCATCCGGTCGAGGTTGACCGAGATGCGAGTCTCCAAACTTCGGGCCCCGGGGGTTGGGGCAGCCATGGAGCGGTCCATCGCCCGACCCTACGTGAAATGCGGCGAAGAAGTTACGGCGTTCTCAGGCGACCAACACCGCGCGCCGCCATCTCCAATCAATCCCAAGGTTTACCGCCGAAAGGTGGCCTGGAGACATGGGTCGACCTTGTTGATTTCGCGTGGATAGAGGTGGGGAGCGTGTCCCTGAAGAACTACAGGACGATGTTCTCGAGGGCGGGGCCGAAGGTTTCCCGGAAGGCGCTCACGATCTCTGGCGGCGCGGCACTGAGAATGTCCTGAATGTGATCGGTGTCGCTGAAGTCGAGACCGAACTGTTCGATCCGAGTGAGCTTGTGGCGCTTCATCAGGGTGACGGTGTACTCGATGTCGGTGAACATTCCGAAGTCGACGTGAGCGTCCCGGGTGGCCGAAAACAAGTCTTTGTCACTGAAGCTGTCGATGAACCCTTCGAACAGGTCGTTGTCCGAGAGCTCGATATAGGTCACCTCGTCGTCGGACGTGTTCCAGAAGGAATGCAAAATCCGCTTTGGCTTGATGACGTAACTGCCTTCGGGGACCGGGAAGGTAAGGCCATCGTCGCCTCCGAGGTTGAACGTGAGGTCGCCCTTGATCACGTATACCGCCTGGTGCGTGTGCATGTGGGTGTGCGGAGGCAGGAGGCTCTTCGGCTGGACCTTACACTCCATTAGGGACATTCCGGCGTCCTGACATCGAATCATGTGCCGTGCATACAAGGCAGTTTGCTCGCCCTGCCCGGCTAGTACGCACATCTTGTTGAGGTCGAATCGCTCTTTGACGTTCTTGTTCATGAAGTTTCCTCGCTTTCCGTTTTCAAGAGCGCAGCACACACGATGGGCGAAACCGTGAGAACAACTCTAGTCCTGCGGCAATCAAGGAGGAAGGACGCCAAGCGACAACGCGAGGACAATCAACGACACGCGCCTGTCCGAAGAAACGTTCGAGCCGGTCGACTCGTCGGGCGAACGTAGCGAACCCGTTGCGAGGCTCCGGATCCGCGTGATAGCGTCTCACCGCGGTCCGGGCGCCATGACCACTAGGGACGAGCAACATCAAACTCTGGTCGGTCAACCGCGTCTCATGGGCGCGATCGCGATGGCGACGCTGGCGTTCGCGCTCTCCCGCGGTCTAACCGTCGAAGAGATCCGGAAGTTAACTGGGCTTTCGGGCCTCGACCTCGTGAGCCCCGACGCCAGGGTCCCGGACTATGCCGTCGCGAAGGTGTGGCCGGCACTCCCGACACGCCCAGGCGTTCACATTGCTCTCGAGATGGCCACCGCCGCACCCTTCACCGCACTCGGCGGCCTCGCGCAAGGCGCGCAGTTCGCGCAGGATCTCCGCGAGTCCCTCAGCTTCTTCGTCGACAACCGAAAGTTCATCGCCGACCGTTTGACTTTGGTCCTCGAGGAGGTCGGCGACGAGGGCGCCCTTGTCGTCGCCCACCCTCGCGATGCGGACGATGGCGGTCGGACCACCGTGATGGGGGTCGCGCTCTTGACACGGATGATCAAGGAGGTGCTGCGCATCGAAAACGTATTGCGCCGCGTGGAGTTTTCGTTCGAACAAGAGGGCGCAATCGAGGCTTCGGAGCGTTTCTTCGGTGTCCCCGTTCGCTATCGCCACAACCGTACCGCGCTCGTCTTTCATCGAGCGAGCTTGGATACCCCGGTAAACGACGCGAACCTGGATCTCTTCAGGTTCGTCGAGCAGTACTACGACCAGGTGCGTCGCCGCATCGAAAAGGCCGAGTTTTCGAGCGACCTCAACATCTTGCGCGAAGCCATCGCACAGAACGCGTCGAACGGACTCTTTACCGTTGATGCGGCTGCCGCTCGGGCAGGGGTCGGCCTCCGCTCTGCGCAACGCCTCGCGGCATCCCATGGGACGTCGGTACAGCGGCTCATCGATAAGGTTCGCGAAGAGACGGCGCGTGACTTTCTCGTCGATGGCGAGATGAGAACGGAGACCATCGCTGCGCTCCTCGGCTACTCGGACGAACGCGCTTTCCGACGCGCCTTCAAACGTTGGACGGGCCAAAGTCCGGGCGCGTTCCGCAAGTCGATTCGGCCAGCGTGAACCCTTCGCCGCGGCTACTCGAACAGAAAGACGATCCCCGAAGTGTATAGGTTGATGTCCGGCGACGACGTGAAGGTTTGGATTCGCAGGTAGATGAAGTTGACCCAGACGAAGGACCGGACCTGCGCGAAGATCCCTCCGGAGATGTTGACTCGCGTGAGCTCCGAGCTCGTGAAATTGTAGAACGGCTCGCCATACACGTACGCCCCAAAACGCGGGTCGGGGTGATAGTAGGTCATCCGTGCTCGCGCGCGATAGAGCAGTCGATCGCGAACCTTGTCGCTTGAAAACCGGTAGTCGACCGCGTTTCGCAAGTCGAACTTGATGCGTTTGACCGAGTACCGTAGGTCGAAGTGTCCGCGAATGGAGTGTTCCTCTGCGCCGCCCAATCGAAACAAGAACAAATACGTCGTCCCGACACCAAAGTAGTCGAGAAACGTGAACGTCAGATCGAGTACGCCGAGGCCGATCTGAGATTCGGGCGCGTAAGCGGCGAGTCCGAGAATGCGCAGGGAATCGGTGAGCGGATAGCTCACGAATCCGTTGAGAAACACGAGCGAAACGTCGCTGGTGCCTGTGACCACAGTATCGTCCACCTCGACGTCCACCGACGGAATCTCCTGTGCGGCCGCAGGCATCCCGCACAAGGCGCACCATGTCGCTGCCGCGACGAAGCAAACACGCATGCGCCCGATCGCATTGGGTCGCACCGAAAGGCCGCAAACCGAACACACCGATCTTCGCTAGAGCGCAGCTCGCGGCTAGCCTAGGACGTTTCGCGCCAAAAAAGGGACACCATGGCTGCGGTCGACGTCACCAAGAACGACGAGCTCGACGTTGTCGTCCCGCTGAACCGGTCGGCCGGTCCGGCCTGACCGACCCCATTCGGTCCCGACGGACTCAGAACGTGACCTGCACCCCAACTTGAAACGAGAACGGCGCATTGGGACGGGCACCAAAGGGTCGTCGGGAAACGATGGCTCGCGTGTTGGTGATGTTCTGAAGACGTACGTACGCCTCCACCGGTTCGAAGCGAATGCGACCTACCAGATCGAGCACGAAGTACCCGTCGGTCTTGGGGAGCGA
>JBCCHE010000050.1:0-30027 GCA_039028875.1 Myxococcota bacterium
AAGCACCGTTCGAGATGCGCGGAGACCAAACGGTGGTCGTTTGCGAGTGAGGGCCACCTGGAGACCGTGAAGTCGAGCGAGCGCTTCACGCCACGGAGAGCGCTGGAAAAGACCCGGTCGGCCCACTAGGGTTGAGCGCATGGGGGAGCCAATCAAGTTCTGGTACGAGTTCGCGAGCACCTATTCGTACTTGGCGGTGATGCGGATCGACAAGGTCGCCGACGCCGCGGGTGCGTCGGTCATCTGGCGGCCGTTCCTTCTCGGCCCGATCTTCGCAAACCAAGGTTGGGATGACTCGCCCTTCAACATCTACCCGAGCAAGGGCGACTACATGTGGCGAGACCTTGAAAGACTGTGCGAGGACTATGCCCTGCCCTTCAAACGGCCTTCCGCGTTCCCGCGAAACGGCCTCCGCGCCGCCCGGGTTGCGTGCGTAGCCAACGAGGAAGGCTGGTGCCCAGCGTTCAGTCGCGCCGTCTTTACGGCCCACTTCGCCGAAGACAGAGACATCGCCGAGCCGAGTGTGTTGAAAGAGGTCATCACTGACCTCGGTCAAAATGCCGCGGCTTCGCTCGAGGCCGCCAACGCCCCGCCTACCAAAGCCCAGCTCCGCCGCAACACCGACGCTGCGCAGGAACACGGCATCTTCGGCGCCCCGAGCTTCACCGTCGGTCGCGAGTTATTCTGGGGCAACGACCGCCTCGGCACGGCGATGGCTTGGTCGCTCGGCGTGCGGTGAAGGCTCAAGGGCGTACTTCGGCCGAGAGCGGCAGGTCGGCCACGTTTTTTCCCACCTCGAACAGATAGGCGCCGGGCGCCACCACCCATCCGTCGGTGACGTCGTAGTACGCGAGTTCATCGACGGGAACCGACACCTCGATGGACTGGGTCTCGCCCGGTTCGAGGGCGACCTGCGCGAAACCCACGAGCTTCCGGACCGGCACGTCCACGGCGGGGTCAACCGCACCGGCATACACTTGGGCGGTCTCGACGCCCGCCACCGACCCAGAGTTGGTCACATCGAACGCGAGCTTGATCGTCTCCACGCCCTCTACCCGCTCTGTCGCTGCACTCAGCGCTCCGTAGTCGAAGCGCGTGTAGCTGAGGCCAAACCCAAACGGCAGGAACGGCGAGACCCCGTTGCGATCGAGCCGCTGATAGCCATGGTACCTGTCGTAGTTTGCCTCGAGTGCTTCCCGTGGAAACGGTTGGAGGTCATCGAGGCTCGAAGGAAACGAGACTGGCAAGCGACCCTGCGGGTTGGCATCACCGAAAAGAACATCGGCGATCGCGGTGCCACCTTGGACGCCTGGATACCAAGCCATGACCACCGCATCGGTGTCCTCGAACCATGGCGTGACGTCGATGGCGGATCCCCCCTCGAGAACCACAACGATCTGGTCGTTGAGTGCCCGAGCATCCGCGAGAAGCGCGGCATGTTCGGCGGGTATCCCGTAGATCTCTCGGTCTCCGGCCCCGAGCTCGATCGCAGGCGGTCGAACCTGGCCTTCACCTTCCTCTTCGTCGGTAAGACCGACCGCAACGATCACGACGTCGGCGTCGGTTACGCTTGCTTGGCTGGTCGGATCGGAAAGGTCACCCTCGACCAGGGTGACGGTGCCAGCGATGTCGTCGCGGGCGAGCAGCCCTTCGGCGATCGTGACGACCTCGCTCGACCTAACGCCACTGCTACCCCTTAGGTCGCCGATGTTCTCGCGATCGGCAAGCGGGCCGACGAGCACGATGTCCTGAGCATTCGTCGTCGAAAGCGGCAGGATATTGTTCTCGTTCCGTAGCAAAGTGATGGCCTTGGCAGCCACTTCTCGCGCTAGCGCGATCGTTTCGCCAGTCTCGAGCAAGCTGTCGTCCGGCTCAGCGGGGTCGGTGTCGAGCTGATAGCAAAACTGGGCACGAAGCATCCGGCGCACATGGTCGTCGATGTTGGACTCCTCGAGCTCTCCCCGAGTGACGGCATCGACGACCGGAGCTCCGTAGACCTCGGAGCGCGGCATCTCCAGGTCGAGCCCCGCGATGGCGGAGGGCACCGTGTTGTAGGCGCCCCAGATGAAGTCGGCGACGACGTAGCCCGCGAAGCCCCAATCCCCCTTGAGGATGTCGCCGAGCAGGGGCGCGTTCTCTCCACAATACGTTCCGTTGACCTGGTTGTACGCGCTCATCACGGATCCGACGGCGCCTTCGACGACGACCTTGCGAAACTGCGGAAGGAAACTCTCACGAAGAGTGCGCTCATCCACGATGACGTTGATGTCGAGGCGGGTGTCTTCGATGTGATTGGCGGTGTAGTGCTTCGCCGTCGCCACCACCCCCATGCTCTGGACACCTTGCACGAAACCCACGCCGATCTCCCCAGCAAGGAATGGGTCTTCACCGTAGTACTCCTGGTTACGCCCCGAGAGCGGATGCCAAGAGAGGTTCATCCCAGGTGCAAGCAGGACATCAGCCCCGACGGCCCGCGCCTCCTGCGCAATCGCGGCCCCCACCTGGCGTTCGAGCGCCGGGCTCCAGGTCGCACTTCGTGCGATCGGCACCGGGAACGTCGTCGTCAGGGACCCATTCGCGATCATCACCTGACTCGGCCCGCCGACCCCCTTCGGTCCGTCGAGCATGTGAAATCCTGGAATGCCCTTGTCTGGAATCGCGGTGCTCTCCCACGTTCCGTTGACGGGCACGATCAGCGTCCCGTGCATCAGCGATGCCTTCTCCTGCAGCGTCAGTGTCTCCAAGAGTTCGTCGATGCGTTCTTCGACCTCTGCGGAATCGATCGGGCAGTAGGTTACGAGGGCATCGGCCTCACTCACACCCGAACCTTGGCCACCGCCCGAACACGCCGCCAAACCAAGCAGACCCCCGATCCAAACGCTCCTGCGAAGCAACTTCATGCCGCTCGAGGTAGCACGGGCGAAAGCGTCAGCGTAGCCCTACGACTCGACGAGCCGAAGCAGTTCACCGACCGAGTGCGTGGACTCGATGGGGTGGCGCAAGGGCAGGTCGCGTCGGATCTCGTAGTGGGTGCGGCGGCCGTGCCGCATACGAACCAGCGCTCCCGCTTCTTCGAGCTCGCCCAGAATTCGCTGCACCGCCCGTTCCGTGAGACCCACGGCAGACGCGATCTCACGGACGCGGATATCGGGATCGCGGGCGATGGTCACCAGCACGTGGCTGTGATTGCTCAGGAATGTCCAGGCTGGGGGTTTCGGCGGCGTCCTCATAGGTGCTATTAGTTTCATAAATCATAAATCGGGTATTGACAAGCCTGAAAAAATTCTCATGCTTTAGCAGTCATGGATGTCGATCCGGTCCGGCCCCCTACTCCGCTCGAGCGGACGCGCATGCTGCTGGCGCTTGAGCGCCCGGACATCATCGTCGTCATCATCTACGGCGTCGCGCTCGGTCTGCTGTCTCTCGCGGTGCCGATCGCGGTCCAATCTCTAGTCAACACGGTTGCGTTTGGGTCACTCCTGCAGCCCCTGGTCGTTCTCGCGGTGCTCCTGGCGGTAGCGCTCACAGGCGCGGCCATCCTTCGGGCGCTCCAAGTCCGGATCGTCGAGATGCTGCAGCGGCGCCTCTTTGCGCGCGTCGTGACCGAGCTGGGCGAGCGCCTCCCGCGCGCCAAGGTTCACGAGCTACAGCGAGCCAACGGGCCCGAGCTGATCAATCGTTTCTTCGACGTGTTTACAACACAGAAGAGCGTGGCCGCGCTGCTGCTCGATGGCGTCGACGCACTTCTGATTGCGCTAGTCGGCCTGATCGTGCTCGCGTTCTACCATCCGTTCCTGCTTGCGTTCGCCATCGTACTCATCGCGGCCGCCGTCGTGGTCCTCATCCCGCTTGGCCGCGGCGGAACCGCGACGAGCGTTGAAGAATCTAGGGCCAAGTACGCGATGGCTGGCTGGCTTGAAGAGATGGCGCGTCACCCGTTGTCATTCAAGCTCGCTAGCGGCGAGCGGTTCGCCGCACAACGCGTCGAAACCCTTGCACGCTCTTATCTCGATAAGCGCGATCGTCACTTTCGCATCGTGTTTCGGCAGCTCGTGGGATCGTTGGCGCTTGAAGCAATCGCAAGCGTGGCGCTGTTGGCGATGGGCGGTTTCCTCGTCATTGAGCGTGAGCTTTCCATCGGCCAGCTGGTGGCCGCGGAGCTGATAGTCACCGCTGTCGTCACGTCGATCGCGAAACTCGGAGGCAAGGTCGAAAAGTTCTACGACCTTGTGGCAGCTGTCGACAAGCTGGGCCACATGCTCGACCTGCCGGTCGAACGAACCGACGGCGGAAGCCCATCAGGCGGTGGAGAATCACCAGGACGACTCTTGATCGACCAAGTGACCATCGACGAGAACTCCGGCGTCGTCTCGATCGATGTCGCGCCGGGCGAGCGCATTGCGATTCATGGTCCCACCGAGCGCGCAACAACCGCGTTGGCAGACACCCTCTTCGGACTCGCCCAGCCCAAGTCGGGGATCATCGAGATCGACGGTCACGATACTCGGGATCTTTCGCTGCGCGAGCGTCGGTCGCGGATCGCAGTCGTGAGAGCCACGGAGATCCTTCCCTGCGAAATCGCGGAGAACCTCCATCCCGGAAGCACCGAGCTGCCTGCTGACGAGGCGTGGGAGGTGCTGGCGCGGGTCGGCCTCGAGGAGCAGGTCAAGTCGTTGCCCGATGGCCTAAGGACCTTCGTGGATGTGCAGGGCGCGCCACTCACGCGCGCGCAAGCAATCGAGCTCACCATCGCTCGCGCGCTGACGGGGCGTCCCTCGGTCCTCATCGTCGATCGCACGCTCGATCAGCTCGAACCAGTCGAGCGTGCGCGAGTCGTCGATCGGCTGTTCTCGTCCGAAGACACGTCGTTTCTCGTCATCACGGAAGACCCGAACCTGATCGCGCGCTGTGATCGAGTACTCTCGTTTACGCCCGATGACACCTCGCACGGAGAGGCCGCGTGACCGAACCACGCACACAATACTGGACACGGTTTCAACGCAGTACCTTGCCTCCCAAGTTGCGGGTCTCGTCGCCACAAAACGTTGCATTTGTGGCCAAGGCTCTGGTCGTCGCGTTCGTCTTCTCGGCCGTATGCGCGCTCTTCGCGCCATGGACACAGAACATCCAAGGGCGCGGCAGGGTCATCGCCTACTCGCCGGAGCAACGGCAACAGACCATCGAGGCGACCGTCACCGGAACGATTGCCGAGTGGTATGTGGAGGAGGGTTCCCACGTCGACAAGGGTGACCCGATCGTACGACTGGCGGACAACGACGCGAACATCCTCGACCGGCTCGAGGCGCAGCGTTCCGCGGTGCAGACCCGCCGGACCGCCCAAGAGCAGAAAGTCGAAACCCTAGCTGACCGGGTCGAGTCCTTGAAACGCTCCCAGCGCGCAGAGGTATCGGCGGCGGAGGCTGCAGTGGCGATCGCAAGGCAGGAACTCGCCTCGATTCAGCAAGAGCTCAGCGCGGCCAAGGCGGAACTCGAAACCAACGAACTGAACTTCCGGCGCCAATCCGAGCTCCACGGCGACGGGCTCGCCTCTCAGCGTGAATTCGAGCTTGCGGAGCTCGCGGCCCGCCAGAGTCGCGCCGGCTTGGTCTCGGCCAACGCGAAACTCGAGGCCGCGAAGAGCAAGCTCAAGCAGAGCAAAGCAGCGCTCGAACGAGTGACCGCTTCGGCTTCCGCCGAAATCGAGGCCGCGGCAGCGGTCCTTCGATCCGCCGAGACCGACGTCGCATCGGCAGACGAGGGTCTGGCGCGCCTGGACGTCGACATCGCGCGACAGCAGGCGCAGACGATCCTCGCGCCCATCGACGGCACCATCCTCCGCGTGATCGGTCGCCTGGGTGGAGCCCAAGTCAGTCAAGGCCAAGTCCTCGCAGTCCTCGTCCCCAAGACCCTCGACCGGGCTGTCGAGCTCTACGTTGATGGCAACAACGCGTCGTTGATCGAAAAGGGTCGCGCAGTGCGCCTTCAGTTCGAGGGCTGGCCCGCCGTCCAGTTCTCCGGGTGGCCGTCAGTCGCCGTCGGTACCTTCGGCGGCGTGGTCGCATTCGTCGACGCAGCCGACGACGGTCGCGGCAACTTTCGCGTCGTCGTCGTCCCGGACGGCGACCCGGAAGAGCCTTGGCCGGCTGCGGGCTACCTTCGCCAGGGAGTCCTGGCCAAAGGGTGGGTGCTTCTCAATCAGGTTCGGCTCGGCTTCGAGATCTGGCGGCAGTTCAACGGGTTCCCACCGACCACGGATCCTCCTCCCCTCTCGGATGTCGTACCCGGGTCCACGCCATGAAGCTCGCTACGGTCGCCTCGATCCTCATCGTCGCGCTGTGTTTGTCGCCCCCCGAGGCACGCGCCACTGGGGGCGAGCGAACGCTCACCTTCGATGCGGTGAGGCGGTCGGTGGAGCGGCACGACCCGAGGATCCGCGCCGCTATCGAGCGACTTCGTGGTGC
Source organism: Myxococcota bacterium (assembly GCA_039028875.1). Taxonomy (GTDB): domain Bacteria; phylum Myxococcota_A; class Polyangia; order Polyangiales; family Houyiibacteriaceae; genus SG8-38. The sequence continues at coordinate 6,462 of JBCCHE010000050.1, forward strand.
CGAGGGAGATGTCCAAGCTGCCCGTGGCGCATTCGACCCTCGTCTCGGGGGTGATTTCAACGTCTGGACCGGAAACGACGGCTCGTTCTACCAGCTGCGTCGAGGGAACGTTGCGATCACACAGCCGACCACCCTTTGGGGCTCCGAGATCTACGCGGGCTACCGAATCGGGCTCGGCGAGGGCGTCAACGACGCTTGGCCCACGTACCTGAGCGATCAGACCCTCTCGGGCGGCGAAGTTCGCGCTGGTATCAACATGCCGCTCTTCCGTGGCGGCCCGATCGACGAGGAACGCGCCAGGCGCAAACGCGCGATCGCCAAGGAGAGCGCTGCGGACTACGGGCTCTCCGCCACCGAGCTCGATCTCGAGCTCGCAGCGGCTCGAGCCTACTGGTACTGGGTGAGCGCAGGAAAACGCCGCGAGGTGACCGAGGACCTGATGCATCTCGCCGAAGAGCGGGATGAGCAGCTCAGGCGGCGTCTCGATGCCGGCTCGATCGCGGAGTTCGACGTCATCGACAACGAGCGAATCCTCTACGAACGACGCGCGCTCCTCGTTCGCGCGGAGCGCGCGTTGGAACAGGCCGCGTTCGCGCTGTCCCTCTTCCTTCGCGACGACGCGGGGGCGTCGGTCGTGCCGAGCCCCGAATCCCTGCCCGCGGAACTCGATATCGAGTTCATCGACCCGCAGCCCAACGACCCCATTCTCCAGCGCGTGGTGCAGTGCCACCCCGAGGCTGAGCGCGTTCGCGCTGAGGTCCGTGCGGCCGAAGTTGACCGAGCGCTCACCAGAAACCAACTCGGACCCGAGCTCCGTGGCTTCTTCGAGTACTCGCGTGACTTTGGCGAAGGAACCGGCACCTCGTTCGACCAGACGCTCTTTGGGAACGTGTTCAAAGCGGGAGCCGTACTCGAGATGCCACTCCTGCTACGCCCAGAGCGCGGACGGGCGGCCGCCGCGACTGCAAACGTCAGTGCCAAACGCGCCGACCTACAGCTCGTCGAAGACCAGCTTCGGGCGCAGGCGCGGGACGCCGCGTCGGCTGTTCTCGCTGCAGAGGTGCAAGTGGGGCTCGCAGAGGGCGTGGTTCGAACGGCAACGAAGCTCGCAGAGGGTGAGCGTCGTCGTTTCGAGGCCGGGTCGAGCAACCTCGTCTTCGTGAACTTGCGCGAACAGCAGGCGGCCTTCGCGCGAATCGGATACATCCAGGCCTTGGCGGCGACCGCCGTGGAACATGTCAGGTGGGACGTCACAACCGACGTCGCGTGTCGATAGCGTCCCTAGAACGCGCAGCCCACCGGCGTAAGGAAAAGTGTCTCGGTGCCGCCGCTCTCGGTGGTGCACGTGCACTCGAAGGCGACGTCTGAAACGGTGCAAGACACAACCGGGTCTGAGGGCTCGTCCGGCGGCGCCGTATTGATTCCAGCACAGTCGAAGCAGAAGCTCTGGCCAGGCTCGCGATCCCCGTCGCCCCCGCACCCCGCAAGGACCATCGCGCCTACGAAAACGGACAACCATCTCGCCACCATGCGCGGAGGTTACACCGAGACGCCGAGTTGGCCAGTCAGCACTCGAGAGGCCGAACGCCCACACGATGGCTGGACGCTGTCCATGGTTAACGCAATCCTTCGTCTCGTGGCCGGGGTGGCGGAATGGCAGACGCAGGCGACTTAAAATCGCTCGTGAGTTTCACGTGCGGGTTCGAATCCCGCCCCCGGCACCACACGTTCCGCGCGAAAGCGGCTCCCCGCGACCAAATGACGGGTCGGCGGCGCGCTAGCGGCCCGTCCGTGCCGCCGAGCGCTCGCAGCCACCTAGTTGACGAGCTCGTCGATGTGTCGGGGCATCTGGGGACCGGCGCGTTCGGGGCCCGTGTCGACGATGCGGTTCTTGCTGTCGACCAGGACGACCTTGGGCTTGTGCGCGCGCGCTTCCGCATCGCTCATGTCGCCGAAGCTGGCGATGATCGCGAGGTCGCCCGGGTTCATGTGATGCGCGGCCGCGCCATTGACGCAGATCACACCCGAGCCTCGCGGACCCTCGAGTGCGTACGTTGCGAGCCGAGTCCCCTGGGTCACGTTCCAAATCTGGACTTCTTCGTGCTCGAGGATCCCGGCCGCATCGAGCAGATTGGCGTCGACCGTCACGCTGCCCTCATAGTCTAAGTCCGCGTGTGTGATCGTAGCCCGGTGAATCTTTCCGAGAAACATACGTCGCCGCATTTTGAACCTCCGTAGCGTCCCTCGAGGGGTACGCTCAGAACAGAAATCGAAAGTAACCTCGATCCCGAAGGCTCGCAAGCATTGCACCCGGCATCCGTGCAGCCCCTTAATCCCCTTGGGTTTTCAGGCCAAAGTGGGCTCGACGAAAGCCAGTCCGAGGATGTAGCCGTCGGGCTGTGCTTTGGACCACACGACGCGCGCGTGCTCGATCGTCTCGTGCTCAGGTGCCGTGCGCACACGAAGCGTACAGACTTCATCGAGTGCGACGCCGCGGTCGAGCGCGATCCGCAGCCCGCCAACGCTCGCGTTGATCGCAAGCCCCGAACCACGACCGGGAGACACGAGCTCGATTTCGGCGTCGAGCGACCACCGTCGCGCCCGCCTGCGGGCACCCCGATGCAACGCGGCGTCAGCGCTTCCCTTCGGGAGAATGGACGAGAGCTTTTCAACTACTGGAGGCAAGACGCGCCGAACATACCGGAGTGGTGGATCGTTGAAAAGAGTTTTGTGTGCTCGCATCACCCACATCGTCGGATGTGTGTTGTCGATCACAAAACCAGAACATGGCTTGGGCGTCGACGCTACAGCTCCGATGCGAGCCGAGCGATCGTCGCCGACAAGTTGTCGAGGGCCTGGGCAACGCGCGTGCCGTACCAGAACAAGTCTTTGCCGTCGACGAGCGTGACGTGAATCGCATTTGATCCGAGATCCTCGAACGATTCCGAATCTCGCTCCGAGAACGCGTACGGTTCATCGGGCAAAAGGACCGCACGCGCCCCACGAGTGGCGACCTCGGTGAGCTGAATTCGTGGGTAACGGGTGTCGCGGTCGGCAACCTTGTCGTCGTTCCAGGCTGACCGTTTGCCAAGGTCGGCGGCCAGCGGGTAGCGCCGCGCTCGATCGGAGAACACGTTCTCGGCCCCGCATGCTCTGAGCATGTCGCTCGCAAAGACACGGTCGTCAAAAGTCATCCAGGGCTCCTTCCAGATCGGCACGAAGACGGGCAGAGGGGCGCCTGAGGCCGATCGAAGTGCCCGTTCGAGGGCCCGCTCACACTGACTGACGGCCTTCGCATCGGCAGCCACCCCCAAGAGCTCGCAGAGCGATCTCAGATACTCGTTTGATTCGTCGACTGTGCACGGGAAGCTCACGTGTACGGCCAACCCTGCTTCGATCAGGGCACGCACCGAAGCTCGGCTGTTCTCCTCTTTGTTGGCGAGCACGAGATCGGGACGGAGGGCAATCACGGCGTCCACGTCGACGCCCTTGGTGCCGCCGACCGACGGCAGTGCCTCGATCGCGCCGGGCGGCTCGACACAGTAGTCCGTACGACCGACCAGACGCCCAAGCCCAGCCAGTTCGACCACCGAGAGGGTCTCGCTCGGCACCAACGAAACCACGCGAGAGGCTGGACGATCGAGCCGTACGGTGCGGCCAAGTGAGTCGACCACCGTGATCATGGGCGCGCTCCGCGCCTGATTCGGCGGTGATTTGCACACCCCACACGTGGGGTGGTAGGTTGCCCGACCCGAAACGAGGGTTTTCCGTGTTGGGGCTGGAGGAAACGCTGGGGATTCAGGACATTCAGCAAGCGCTCGTCGACGCCGGAGTCGAGATCTACGGCGCCGATGGCCACGAGCTTCGCATCGCCGAGCGAGTGCGGCTGCACATCATGGACTCGGGGGTTCGGGTTGTGGCACAGCCAGGCCTGGAGGTCGCGTTCACCGCCCGGACTCAGCGCTCGGACGCGCCGTCCGCACAGCCCGACGAGCTCTTTCGATGCGTTCGAGACGCGATTGGCGCGCGAGCAACGGATCGCGGCTACGAAGAAGCGGGCGCCGAACTCGTCGAGGTCAAGGACCCCGTCGACGAGGCGCGCGTGCTCGATGTTTGGCACGAGGTGACGTACCGCAAGCCCCTCGATGATGTCAACGCGACCGTCGAAGAGGTTCGCTGGGCGCTGGAACTCGACAAGTACGTGCGCCCCTGAGGCCCGAGACACCGAACTCGCTTCGCGACGACTCGGTCTAGACCGCGCCCAACTGAGAGTGAGCGAGCGAGACGCAGGTCTCGGTGTCGCTCGCAAGGCGGGAACCCGCAGGAATAGCAACGCTATTTCAAGGGTGAGCAACGCCGCGAGCGGCTTCGAGAACAAGTCGCAGCCGCTCGGCATGGGACGAGCGCGGTCTAGCTTGCGGCCGCTGTGATCTCTTCTTCTGGGTGTACGTTCTCCGCGAACTGGCCGCGCGGCCCGCTGCGGAGCTCGTACGAGACGTTTTGCCCAGGGCGAAGCGTGCGGTAACCGTCGCCCTTGATCTGTGAGTAGTGCACGAAGATGTCGGAGCCGTCTTGCCCGCTGATGAAGCCCCATCCCTTCGCGTTATTGAACCACTTGACCATTCCTATCTGCATGACCCCTCGACTGGTAGCTACGAAACCACTCGGTTGTCCCCGGTCACCAACAAAACATCTATGCGAACGGCAACTTCGTCAAGTGCCTTTCTCGAATCGATGTCGCGACGACGGAAGCTGCGCGCTACGGATAGAGACGCACGCAGTGCCACGCGCCATCGTTGCGTCGTCGATAGCGCCAACGGTCATGCAATCGATCGTTGCGGTTTTCCCAGAACTCGATGACTTCCGGCGCAATCCGAAAGCCTCCCCAGAACGGAGGTCGCTCAACGGAAACATGCTCGAAACGCTTTTCGACTTCGGCGACCTGGACATCGAGGACCTTGCGCTCTGGCAAGACTTCACTTTGGCGTGAGGCCCACGCTCCCAATTGGCTTCCGCGATCCCGCGTCGCGAAGTACGCATTTGATTCGTCATCGGAGACGCGGCTCACCTCACCCGTCACGCGGACCTGAACGCCAGTCGTGTGCCAATGGAAGGCAAGTGCGGCGCGCGGGTTGTCCGCGAGGTCACGCGCCTTGTCGCTCCCGAAGTTGGTGTAGAAGACGAAACCGCGTTCATCGATGCCCTTGAGCAACACGAAGCGAACCGATGGTGCTGCGTCTCGACCGGCAGTCCCGAGTGCGCAGCGACCCGCCTCGAATGGTTCGCTCTCACGAGCGCGAGAGAACTCCCCAATAAAACGGGCGATTGGGTCGCTTTCGGTCACGAACCTGGGCCTTGATCCAGGTGCTTCTGCGCGATCTCGGCCCATGAACCCGCGGGCTCGAGCGCGAGGTAGTGGTGCCAATGGGGTCGCGCGCCAGCATGGTCGCCCTTCTCCTCGAGCGCCATCGCCAAGTTGAAGTGTGCGTCGGCGAAGGACGGATCGCTCCGAACCGCCTGACGGAACAGGACGATCGCATTGGTGATCTCGTCTCGCTCAAAGTGCAGGAAGCCGAGATTGTAGAGCGCCTCGGGCTGCTCTGGATCGAGCGACAGCGCACGTCGGTAGTACTGCTCCGCTTCGTCGAGGCGGTCGCGCCGATAGTTGAGGTTGCCGAGATTGGTGAGCGCGTTCGAAAGCGTCGGGTCGAGCGACAGCGCCTTCTGATAGGCTTCCTCGGCGCGTTCGTAGGTCCCCTCTTCCTCGTCGAGACGACACCCCTCGAGGTAATACTCGTACGCACGCGATCGATCTGCGCCACCCGACCGCAGCACACGAACGACGTCGGACTGGAGACCGTCGATCGCGAAATCGATGACTTGTTGGCCGGTGGTCGGCTCGTAGGCTCCACCATCGTCGCGGACGACGACCGTACCTCCCTCTGCGACGACACGAAGCTCGGACAGTGGACGGACCGTGTCGGGGAGCGTCTTGCGCAACGTCTCGACGGTGCGCCTCACTTGCGTCAGGGGCACACCCTTCTCAAGCAGCCCCTTGGCCGCCCGTACGCCCACAAGATCTTGAAAGGTGTAGTAGCTGCGGCGCCCGACCCGTGCCGATGGTTCGATGAGCCCAGAGCGATGCCAGTACCGAAGGCGCGATGGCCGATACCCGAACAGGCGGGCCACCTCGGACACCGTGAACAGCCCTTCCCGTGGATCGCTCCCCGCCTCAGGATGCTTGGCAGGCTCGTGCGAAGGCACCGATGCGGGGGTCCGGACCAGCTTGCCGTCCGCCCCGAAGCCAACGCGAATGACGTTGTCTGGATCGCCGCTTTCTCCCAACTGACTCTCCCCAGGGCCGAGAATAAGCTGCCCACTGGGAGGCGCAAGGGTCTTGGTGCGAGGGCCGAGCGGTCAGGCGTCGCGGTGCTAGAGTCCCCCCCATGGCGCACCCACCGGAGAGTGGCCCAATCGGGTTCTTATCGGACCTTCACGGAAATTTGGCCGCCCTCGATACGGTCCTCGGAGAGCTCGATCGGCACGAAGTTAAGCGAATCTATGTTGCCGGTGACCTGCTGCTCGGCGGGGATGAGCCTCTCGAGGTCTGGCACCGGCTGCAGGCGCTTGGGGCGGTCTGCACGCGGGGATTGTCGGACATGGCCCTCGGCTCCGTCGACCCCGGAAGCCTCCTGCCCCTCGACGATGAGCAACGACGCCAGGCTCGTGCGTTCTCGGAGACTCGGGTGGCGATCGGAGACCTCGTCGCGGAGCGGCTACGACGCCTTCCGGAGCACCAGCGAATTCCGCTGATCGACGGACGGGAGGTCTTGATGGTCCACGGGGCACCCGCGGACAACGGGCGAGAGATCAGCCACGACCTCACAGACGAGGAGATCCTCCCCCTTCTCGCAGACGATCCCGCGGACATCGTCGTTTGCGGCGCGACCCACGTCCCGTTTCAGCGCACGGTTGGCGAGTACCACGTCGTCAACGTTGGGTCGGTCGGGGAGGCCCCGGAAGGCGCGGTCGCGCACTACACGATCCTCACGCCAAGGATGAGCGGCGCCGACATCTTGCAGGACTGGGTCCGGTACGACACCCCGGCCGCATCGTAGCGGCCGTCGGGAGCTTCAAACCGCAGCGGCCGTCGGTTGCTCATCCGGCGCCGAGTTGGTCTTCAGCATCTCGACGCGACGTACGTGCCGCTCGTCGGCGTCAAGAACCACGATCCGAAACGCGCCGGTGACCATGGTCTCGCCGATCGCTGGAACTCGGCCTGCCAGATGGACCAAGAGCCCCCCGAGTGAGTCGAACTCCGATTTGTCCTCGCAGATCGGTTCGCCGAGGTGCTCCTCAAGGTCGTAGACCGAGATCGCCGCGTCGACGAAGTAGTGGCCCGGTGAGCGCTCGAACACGAGCGGCAATTCCTCGTCGTGCTCGTCTTGAATCTCCCCGACGATCTCCTCAACGATGTCTTCGAGGGTGACGATTCCCGCAGCGCCGCCAAACTCGTCTACAACGACTGCAAGATGTGAGTGCCGCTTCTGCATCTCGGTCAACAGGTGGTCGATCTTCTGGCTTTCGGCCGCAAAGAAGACCGGTGTGCGAATCAGGTCGGCGAGTTCTCGTTTGGAGACGTCCCCTGGCTCACCCAGCACCTGAAAAAGATCCTTGGCGTAGAGAATCCCCTCGACCTGGTCGATCTTGCCGCGATAGACCGGGTAACGGCTGTGGCCCGACTCGATAACGATGGCGAGGGCGTCTTCAACGCTGAGTTCAAGGTCAAAGGAGACGATCTGGGTTCGAGGGACCATGATCTCGCGAGCGACCGTGTTCTTGAACTCGAGCACGCTCCTCAGCATTCGCGCGTGGTCCTCCTCAATGGAGCCTATCTCCTCGCCCTGCTCGATGACGTGCTCAACGGTGAGATCGGTGAGTCTGGCGGGATCCACCACGCGGACCTCTTTCACCACCCGCGCGACGAGCGCCCGAACCCAACTCAGGGGGGTGGCCACAGGAACGAGGAGGAGTTCCACCGGCCTTAGCCACTTCCAAACCCGAACCGTCGCGGCCGCGGACCGACGCTGAACGACGGTTCCGGTGACCGTCGCCACCACGGCGTATGCGAACGCGACGATGAGCACGCCGATGAGCGCATGGACCACCGTGCCGCCTGCCTGAAGCAGCGCATAGCCCACGAAACTCGCGGTCAGCGAGACGCATAGGACCCGGCCGGCAAGCAGGCGGGCCTGCACCGCGTCGAGGTCCTTGGAGATCCGTTCGGCCGCGCGTGCGTTCGGCCCCTCCGCCTCGGCCAACGCCTGAAGGCCCGCCTCACCGAGGTTGCGAAGCCCGGCACTGACGCCGGCTAGCAGAGCGCCTAAACCCACGCCGCCAATCACACCAGCGGCCAACTTTATACTGGGAACGTCCAAGACCTTGAGACTCTTTCAGGTTACAGAGGACCTGAAACTAGCGCAACAGGGAGGGCTCACTCAGCGCTTCTGCCCCCGAAGCGCCCGAATTCGCAAGCGAAGCGCGTTCAGCCGAATGAACCCGGTGGCGTCCTGTTGGTCGTACACCTCGTCCTCCTCGAACGTGGCGTAGTCGGGGTCGTAGAGGGTGTTGGGGCTTCGGCGGCCCACGACGTCGGCGTTTCCCTTGAAGAGCTTGATGCGGGCTTCCCCAGAGACTTCGCGTTGGGCCTCGTCGATGAGCGCCTGCAACATCTCTCTTTCCGGCGCGAACCAAAACCCGCGGTAGACAAGGGACGCGTACTCCGGAATGAGGCCATCACGGATGCGAAGGACTTCACGGTCGAGCGTGATCGACTCGACCGCGCGGTGGGCCTTCTGAAGGATCGTGCCGCCCGGCGTTTCGTAGATACCTCGTGACTTCATCCCGACGAACCGGTTCTCGACGATATCAACGCGCCCTACCCCGTGCTTCGAGCCAAGCTCGTTCAGTCGACGAAGCAGCGCGGCGGGGCTCAGTCGTTCGCCGTTAACGCTGACGGCGTTCCCGGCCTCGTACCCGATGATGACATACTCCGGATCGTCCGGCGCATCCTCAGGCGCTGTCGTCCAGCGAAACATGTCTTTGTGAGGTTCCACCCAGGGGTCTTCGAGGATCCCTCCTTCGTAGCTGACGTGGAAGAGGTTCGCGTCCATCGAGTAAGGCTTTTCGGCGGTTACTTCGATCGGGATCTGCCGCTCCTTGCAGTACGCGATGCAATCGCTGCGAGAACGAAGGGACCACGTGCGCCACGGCGCGATCACCTGGATGCGCGGGTCGATGGCCATTGCGGCGAGCTCGAAGCGCACTTGGTCGTTGCCCTTCCCGGTGGCGCCGTGCGCGATGGCGTCTGCGCCTTCTTCACGGGCGACATCCATCATGGCCTTCGCAATGACCGGGCGCGCGATGGAGGTGCCGAGAAGGTAATCCCCCTCGTAGACCGCGTTGGCCCGAAGCATCGGGAAGCAGTAGTCGCGAGCGAACTCCTCTTGGAGATCCGCGATGACACACTTCGATGCCCCAGTTGCGCGCGCCTTCTCGTCGAGGCCGCCAAGCTCTTCGTCCTGTCCGACGTCGGCGCAGAAGGCCACCACTTCGGAGCCGTAAGTCTCTCGGAGCCAAGTCAGGATCACCGAGGTGTCGAGTCCGCCGCTGTACGCGAGCACGATCTTCTTGGGGGAAGGCGCCATGAGCGAGGAGGGTAGTGATCCGTAGACGGCGTGCAAGGAGGGAATTCCCCCTGCCGGGGCGCCCCGTTAGGCGACCCGTTCGATGGCCTTGGCGTCCAGTAATTCAGTGAAAACGCGCAGGGCCTGGACCCGCGGCATCTGACAGATGTCGAGCACTTCGTCGACGGTGGTTTGCCCATCCACCAGCGACAGCAGGAACGCGGCCTGGGGGTCGAGCCCGAGCCACTTGATCTTCGCGCGCGGAACCGAAGCGTTGAAAATGAAGTCGAGTGACCCGATTCGGGTGGCATAGCGGGCTTCCAGCCGTTCGCGGCTCGTTTCGGCGTACCTCGCTGCCTCTTCGTCGTCCGGTTCTCGGCCGAGTTGCAGCTCGGCCGCACTCAACGCTCCGGCGAAGTCACCGAGCGCGAAGCGGTCGGCGATCTCGAGATGAACCTCTTCGCGAGAGGACTCGACGTCCGGTTCGAAATCGGGCGGAGGGGAGCTTGGAGACGAAGACTGCTCCATGGGTGGCGGGGCCAAGCTTCGGCGATCGCGATCGATGACCCAGGCGTCGCCCGAGGGGCGCGCAGTGGTCCGGCCCGGTCGGTCCGTTCGGGCACCCCGACCGGTCAGATCCACTTGTCCGTCTCGCCCAAGCACGCTCGGGAAACCAGATCCGCTCGACTCGCGCCGTCGCGAAACCATGTCTAGGCCGACTTGCCGACGACGCCCTTGAACATGCGCTGTGTTCGGCCGAGCGACTCGAGTTCGTCTTTGAGCCCGCCAATGTCGCCCCGCTCGAGGAGAGTGCGCGCGTTGTCGACCACGCCCTTGGCCTTGTCGATCGCGTCTCGGCCGAAGTCACTACCTGCCACGATCTGCTCGACCTCCGGGAAGAGGCGTTCAATCTCTGCGATCAGCGTCTCCGCTTCCTGGCGAACCTGTTCGGTCGCCTCGTCCTCGCGTCGCGTGACGGCGTAGTCGGAAGCGTCGGTCATCATGTCGTTGATCTCATCTTCGGTGAGGCCGCTCGTGGCGGTGACGGTAATCGACTGCTCCTTGCCGGTCTCGACATCCTTCGCATGCACGCTCACGATGCCGTCGGCGTTGATCTCGAAGGTCACCTCAACCTCGACCTGACCGGCTGGCGCTCGGCGCAGGCCAGTGAGAATGAACTCGCCGAGCAATTCGTTGTCTTCGGCCCGGCGAGACTCGCCCTGTAGAACGAGAATCTTCACCGCAGTCTGGTTGTCACGCACCGTGGTGAACGGCTTGCTGCGCGAAGTGGGGACGGTCGTGTTCTGTGGGATCAGCTCTTCGAAGTAGCCGCCGACGACCATGATCCCGAGTGTGTGCGGTGTGACGTCGAGCAGGACCATGTCCATCTCGGGCGAATCGTCGACCAGGGCCGCTCCCTGAATCGAGGCGCCAAGCCCGACCACTTCGTCTGGGTGTACCCCCTTGCAGGGATCTCTCTGGAAGAAGGCGCAGACCCGCTCTTGCACCTTGGGCATGCGAGTCATACCGCCAACGAGGATCACGTCCTCGATCTCGTCTTTGCCGAGACCGGCCTCGGAGAGGGTCAGCTCGCAGATCTGTACGGTGCGATCGATCAGGTCGGCCGTCAGCTCTTCGAGCGTGGCGCGCGTGAGAAGTCGCTGAAGATGGAGTGCTTCGTTTCGCGAGCTCGAAATGATGAAAGGCAGGTTGACCTCGGTTTCGGTCACTGCGGAAAGCTCGCATTTCGCCTTCTCGGCGGCGTCCTTGAGGCGCTGAAGCGCCATCCGATCTTGGCGGAGGTCGATCCCGTGCTCGTGCTGAAACCCGTCGACAAGCCAGTCGATGACCCGCTGGTCGAAGTCTTCGCCGCCGAGGAAGGTATCGCCCGCCGTGCTGATGACCTTGAACACGCCCGAGCTCGAGATCTCCAAGATCGAGATGTCGAACGTACCGCCGCCTAGGTCGAACACAGCGACCGTTCGGTCGATGTTCTTCCCGAAGCCATACGCAAGCGCCGCCGAGGTCGGTTCGTTGATGATGCGAATCACGTCGAGGCCCGAGATCGCTCCCGCGTCTTTTGTCGCCTGACGTTGGTTGTCGTTGAAGTACGCAGGGACGGTCACGACGACCTTGTTGACCTCTTCCCCGAGGTAGTCCTCTGCGACCATCTTCATCTCTTGGAGCACCATCGCGCTCACTTCGGGGATACTGTAGACCTTGTCTCGCATCTTGATGCGGCAATCCCCATGCGGCCCCTCGACGATGTGAAACGGGCAAGTCTGAATCGCGTTCTTGACTTGCGGCGTGTCCCACTTGCGGCCGATCAGTCGTTTGGCGGCGAAGACCGTGTTCTCGGCGTTCGTGACAGCCTGACGCTTGGCAATGTGACCAACGAGGCGCTTGCCCCCTTCAGTCACCGCAACCATGGATGGCGTGACTTTGTATCCGCCCCGATTCGCGATCACCACAGGCGTGCCGCTCTCGACGACGGCTACGCACGAGTTGAACGTTCCTAGGTCAATTCCTATGACTCTTTCCATGCCCCTGTTTCCGAGCGCCCGAACGCCGTGCCCACACTACCCCCCGAGCTGCTTCTTCAGATTTTTCACCATCTCGTGGCTCGGGTCCAGCTTTGCGGCCTCGTCGAGCTCTTTGTGCGCGCTTTGGTCCATGCCCGCACCGATGTAGATTTTCGCCAAAAGCACGCGTGTATCGAGCGAATCCGCCTTGAGCTCGAGGCTCCGTAATGCGAAGTCACGGGCCTTTCGGAGGTCTCCGCCAGCGGCCATGAGCGCCTTGGCGGCACGTCGGGGCGCTTCGGGGTCGTCCGGAACAGCCTCGGCGACCTTGGCCCACGAGATGCTGGCGGCAGCCCAAAGGTCGTTGTCCTCTTCGTAATTGGCCTGCTGCCGATGAATGTCGACGAGCTGTACCCGAAGGTTGGAGTTGACCCTCCTGTATTGCTCTTGAAGGTCCTTGCTGTCCGAGTCCAACGCCAGTGCCATACGAAGCGCAGTGGCGGCAGCGGCGAGATCTCCCTTGGCTTCGGCGGCACGCGCGCTTTGCACGTGATGCTGGGCGCGGTCGACGCCGCCGGTGATCCCGGCTGTGTGCTTGAGCGACTTCGTCAGGTCTCGAAGTGCGGCCTTCTTGCCGACCTTGGCACTCGGTGACGGGATCGAACGACCGGGCTTCTTCGGCTGCGCGCGGCCACGCAAGCGTCGTTGAAGGAGCTCGCGTCGACGCTCCATCCGAGCGTGTTCTTCGGACCCGGGAACCAACGACCGTGCTGGCGCCGTGCTCTCGCGGATTGGAATCGGCTCGGGGATGGCCGACGGTTGCCAGCGCTCTGCCGGTCCCGCGGCGGCTTGGCGTTCCGCCACCGGCGCCTTGGAGAGCGCCTTGGTCATGGCCTGGGCCCTCGCTTCAACCCGGTTCATCTGCTTCTCTGCCGAGTCGACCGCGATCTGCTGGTCGAGGTAACGATCGTAGGCTTCGCGCTTCTGCACCCTTCCGATGGCCTCGTAGGACTCGGTGATCTTGCGGAAGACGACTTCCATCTTTCGCTGGAAGTCCCCCAAGTTCTTTCCGTAGTAGGCATCTGGATGGAACTTCTTCGACAGCGCGAAGTACGCTTTGCGAATGGCGGTACGGTCCGCATCTCGAGTGACGCCAAGACGCTCGTAGTGGTTCAGTTTGTCCGCTCGACGATACGCGTCGACGATGCTGTCTTGGAGCTCTTGGGGGAGATCGCTGTTCCGTGCGACTTCGACCTCGGGCGGAGCACTCGAGTCCTTCGGAATGACCCACTCGACGAGCTCGAGCTCGATCAGGTGTTCGACGACTGCCAGGACCTCGGCGGGTGTCATCACGGTCACGTCCGCGATGTCATCGAGGTTCAACACGCCATCGATACACGAATGGACAAACCCCGCCCGTGCGTCGATGTCATGGGCTCTCGCGTCGGCTCCTTCTACGAGCTGCGGGATCTTCTCCTCTGCCACCCCTCGTGCTCCCCCTCCGGGTACACTGTAGCGTGACCGTTACGGAATCAGCCACTCTAGGAGCGCCTTCTGGGCGTGCAGGCGGTTCTCCGCCTCGTCCCAAACTCGGGACTGAACACCATCAATGATGCTGGCGCTCACCTCCTCACCGCGATGGGCGGGGAGGCAATGCAGGAAGATCGAGCCCGTTTCGGCGGCGCTCATGAGGGAGTCATCCACCATGAAGCCCGAGAACGCCTCGAGCCGTGCCTTGGCTTCACCCTCTTGGCCCATACTCGCCCAGACGTCGGTGGTGACCACGTCGGCCCCCGCAACCGCTTCGCGCGGATCGCTCGACACGGACACCCGTGCCCCCTGGCGCTCGGCCGCGGCAACGATGGCGGGCTCTGGTTCGTAGCCGCGTGGGCACGCCAGCGAGAGCTCGAAGCCTGCGACCTCGGCCGATCGGATCCACGAGTGGGCCATGTTGTTGCCGTCGCCCACCCAGGCGACCCGGAGCTGATCGACGGGTCGGTCGAAGCTCTCCCGGATGGTCATCAGATCGGCCAGCAGCTGGCATGGGTGATATCGATCAGACAGCCCGTTGATGACTGGGATCGTCGCATGCTCGGCGAGCAGCTCCAGCCGGTCATGACCGAAGGTCCGGTAGACGACCCCGTGGACGTACCGGCTCAACATGCGCGCGGTGTCTTCGATCGGCTCGCCTCGACCAAGCTGGGTGTCTTTCGAGATCAGAGTGACCGGGAGTGCCCCTAGCTCGTGTATGCCTACCTCGAACGAAAGGCGTGTCCGAGTCGATGCTTTCTCGAACACGACGGCCACAGACTTTCGCGCCAGCGGCGCCGGATGCTCGGTCGTACCTCGGAGCGCCTTGAGTTCTGCGGCGCGGTCGAGCAACGAGAAGAGCTCGTCGCGTGAGAGATCTCCGATGGACAGAAAGTGCCGGATGCTCATGGCTACCCTCCCTGCGCGTCGAGCACCGACTCGAGGATTACCAAACCCTCGTCGAGTTCTTCTCGGGTCACGTTGAGTGATGGCGAGACCCGCAGAACATTGCCGCCGGCCGTGGTGATCAGGAGCCCCGCCTCGAACGTGGCCCGAAGCGTGGCTGCTGGATCGACACCCTCTGCGAGCGCCAGGCCGCGGAGCAAGCCCATGCCGCGAACACCCGCCGTGGCGGCACGACCCGCGTCGATTTCGCCGAGGCGGGTAGCGAGGTACTCGCCGAGCTTGTCGGCGTTCTCGATGAGGCCTTCGTCTTCGAGGATAAAGAGGACCGCCAAGCCCGCCGCACACGCCAACGGATTGCCGCCGAAGGTGCTCGCGTGGCTCCCTGGGGGAAGCCCCCCAGCCACTCGCTCGGTGACCGCCATGGCGCCGAGCGGGAACCCACCGCCGATGCCCTTGGCCAACGAGCAGGCGTCCGGAACGACGCCATACCACTCTTGTGCCAAGAACCGACCGGTGCGGCCATACCCGGTTTGGATCTCATCGAACAGCAGAAGGGCACCGCGTTCGTCGCAGATCTTGCGGGCGCCCTCGACGAAGGCTGGGTCGGCCACGATGATGCCGCCCTCCGCCTGGATGGGCTCGAAGATCACGGCTGCCGTTTTCGAGGTCACGGCGCGATCGAGGGCCTCGAGGTCGTTGAAGTCGATGAACCGAACGCCCTCGAGCATGGGACCCATGCCAACGTGGTACTTCGGCTGACCGGTGAGGGAGAGGGAGCCCATAGTCCGACCGTGAAAGCTGTTGTGTGTGGACACGAACTCGGTCCGACCCTCGTCACCGCACTCGAAGTGGTAGCGCCGTGCAAGCTTGAACAGAGACTCGTTCGCTTCCGAGCCGCTGTTGCAAAAGTACACCTTGCTGAACGCCGTGCGGGCGCAAATGGCCTCCGCGAGCTCGATCGCGCGGTCGTTGTAGAAGACGTTCGAGACGTGCATCAGCCGGCCCGCTTGCTCGCCGATGGCTGCGGCCAGGGTCGGGTGGCTGTGGCCCACGGAAAGCACTGAGATCCCGCTCGACAAGTCTAGATACTCGCGCCCTGACGCGTCGGTCACACGACGCCCACGACCGTGCGTCAGAACGAACGGTGCGGGGGCGTAGTTGCCAAGCTGAACGTCTTTGGCGGTGCGGAGCATGTCTTCCTGCCGGGTCATGGTGCGTGTTTCTCAGACGCCCTCGGGGCGGCTTGGGAAACCCGCGACATACCACCAATGATCGGAGGCGTCGACCCCGACCGAGGGCCAACTCAGCGTGTGATCTCAGTCCCGATGCCGTGATCGGTGAAGATCTCGAGCAGCACCGCGTGGCGCACCCGGCCATCGATGATGTGCGCTTTGCGCACGCCACCCGCAAGGGCGTTCAACGCACAGTCGACTTTCGGGATCATCCCGCCCTGGATCACGCCGTCATGCTTGAGCGCGTCGATCTCGCTGGCGCTCAGAGAGCTCACCACCTCGCCATCTTGACCACGAACACCTTCGATGTCGGTCAGGACGACGAATTTCCGGGCGCGAAGGGCTTCGGCCACCTTGCCCCCAACCGTGTCGGCGTTGACGTTGAGCGAACGCCCATCGGCGTCGATGGCGATCGGCGCGATCACGGGGATGAAGCCCTCATCGACGAGCCTGCGAACCACCTCGGGATTGACGTGAGTCACCCCACCCACGCGGCCCGGGTCGACCCACTTCCCGTTTTTCGTCTTCATTTTGTCGACCTTCTTGGCTCGAAGGAAAGCATCGTCTTTGCCCGTCAGGCCAACGGCGCGGCCTCCGTGCCCCGAAATCAACGAGACGATCTCTTGATTGATCTTGCCACCAAGCACCATCTCGACGACCTCCATGGTGTGATCGTCAGTGACGCGGAGCCCGTCGAGGCGCTCAGTGCTGACACCCATCGATTTGAGGGTGTCGTCGATCTGTGGGCCGCCCCCATGCACGACCACGGGGTGAAGGCCGACGTACTTCATCAAGACCACGTCCCGCGCGAAGCTGTCGCGGAGTACCGGGTCGACCATCGCGTTGCCCCCGTACTTGATGACGAACACATCCCCATGGAAGCGCCGTATGTACGGGAGCGCTTCCTGAAGCGTCGCGGCCTTGCGAATGAGGTCGTCCATCCCCGCCCCTATAGCAGAAATCCTACGACTGGCTGACTTGCCTACAGGATGTACTTGGCGAGGTCTTGGTCGGCCAAGATGGGTTCGAGGGTCGTTCGCACGTAGTCGACGTCAACGATGAACTTGGACTGCGCACGCTCGGACGCGTCGTAGGAGAGCTCTTCTAGGAGTGCCTCCATGATCGTGTAGAGCCGACGGGCGCCGATGTTCTCAGCGCGCCGGTTGGCCTCGGCGGCATAGCCTGCCAACTCCTCAATGGCCGCCTGCTCGAAGACCAGCTCGATCCCTTCGGTCGCCATCAGGGCTTCGTACTGCTTCGTGAGGGCGTTCTTGGGCTCGGTCAGGATACGAATGAAGTCGTCCTTCTCGAGCGAGTCGAGCTCCACGCGGATCGGGAACCGGCCTTGGAGTTCCGGAATGAGGTCCGCGACCTTCGACACATGAAAGGCGCCAGCCGCGACGAACAGAATGTGGTCGGTCTTGACCGTCCCAAACTTGGTGCTGACGGTCGACCCTTCGACGATGGGAAGAAGGTCGCGCTGAACACCCTCTCGCGACACGTCCGGACCGCCAAGTCGCCGATCAGAACCGACCTTGTCGATCTCGTCGAGGAACACGATCCCCGCCTGTTCGGTGCGCTGGACCGCCTCGCGCTGCACGGAGTCGTGATCGATCAGTTTGTGGGCCTCTTCTTGCTTGAGAACCTCGAGCGCTTCGGGGACCTTCAGCCGACGCCGCTTCGTGCGACCCTTGAAGCCCGGCATCTGCGACATCATGTCTTGGAGGTTCACCTCTTCGGTTCCCTGAGAACCGAAGATGGTCATGAACGGGTTGTTGGTATCAGCAACGTCGAGCTCTACTTCGGTTTCGTCGAGCGCTCCGTCGCGGATGCGTTGCCTCGTGTCGTTGAGCTCGCTCGTCGAGAAGAAGGGGTCGGGCTGAGCGGCTTGCTGCGGCGAGATCTGAAAGCTCAACGGGCCGAACTGATGGGTCTGCGGCTGTGCTTGCGCCGTCGCAGGCTCCGCGGCGGGCCGCTCGGCGAGCAGAATCATCTTCGCGAGTCGCTCTTCCGCGTGGTCTTGCGCGCGTGTCTGAACGCCCTCGAGCGCCTCGCGCTCACAGATCTGAATCGCGTTCTCGACCAGGTCGCGAATCATTGACTCCACGTCGCGACCGACGTAGCCGACCTCCGTGAACTTGGACGCCTCGACCTTGACGAACGGGGCGCGAGCGAGCTTGGCGAGACGACGGGCGATCTCGGTTTTCCCGACGCCCGTGGGGCCGATCATGATGATGTTGCGAGGCGCGATTTCGTCCCGAAGCTCGCTACCCACTTGCTGGCGGCGCCAACGGTTGCGAAGTGCGATGGCCACGGCGCGCTTGGCCTTGTGTTGACCGATGATGTAGCGATCGAGCTCCCCGACCGTCTCGCGGGGTGTGAAGTTGCCAACGCTCATCCGCCCATCTCCTCGACGACCAGCTCGTCGTTGGTGTACACGCATATCTCGGCGGCGATCTCGAGCGCTTTGCGAGCCACCTCCGAGGCAGAAAGGTCGGTGTTCCGAATGAGGGCTCGCGCGGCCGAAAGGGCATACGATCCACCCGATCCGATGGCGATGACCCCCTCGTCCGGCTCGATGACGTCGCCGGTGCCACTCAGCAGCAGCGTGGTCTCCTCGTTCATGACGATGAGCATCGCCTCCAGCCGACGGAGGTATCGGTCGGTGCGCCAATCCTTGGCAAGCTCCACGGCGGCCCGTTGGAGGCTCCCGCGGTGTTCCTTGAACTTGGATTCAAACCTGTCGAGCAGGGTGAAGGCGTCGGCGGTAGCGCCTGCAAAGCCCGCAACCACCTTGCCGTCGGCCACCCTTCGGACCTTCCGGGCCTGCCCTTTCATCACCGTTTGGCCGAGCGACACCTGGCCATCTCCGGCCATGGCGGCTTGGCCGTTGCGACGAACGGCGACGATGGTCGTAGAGCGAAAAACGGGCTTTTCCTGGTTACTCATGGAAGTCGAGCGAACGTAAGGACGCCGTTTTGGGCTGTCAACTACCCCTGCTTCTTCTCTCGGGCGAGCGGATGCGCCTGGTCGTAGACCTCCATCAAGCGGTCCACGCTGACGTGGGTGTAGCGCTGCGTCGTCGACAGACTCGCATGGCCGAGGAGCTCCTGGATGGCACGGAGATCGGCGCCTGCGTCGAGAAGATGTGTCGCACACGTGTGGCGCATGGCGTGAGGGTGCAGGTCGCCGCGCCCCGCCCCGAGCGCGCCATAGCGACGCACAACGTTTTGCACCTGGCGGACGCTCAACCGCCCTCCCCGCTTGGAGAGCCACAACGCTTCGGCGTCGGGAGCCTTCGCGTTCGACAGAAGCTCGAGCCGAACCGGAAGGTAGGCATCGAACGCATCGAGCATCGCGCGCCCAACGGGGACGACGCGCTCCTTTCCGCCTTTGCCCATGACGCGCGCCGAGCTACTCCTCGGATCGACGTCGGAAACATTCATGGCCGCCAACTCACCGACGCGAACCCCCGTGGCATAGAGGGTTTCGAGGATCGCGCGGTCACGCACGCCGAGCCTGGGGTCGCTCGAGGGGTTCGTAGGGGGCGCATCCACGACCGATAGCGCCTGGCCCACGGTCAAGAAGCGTGGGAGAGGCTTCGCCACCTTAGGAGAACGAAGGCCGGCCGCGGGGTTCTTGTCGACCAGGCCACGCTTGAGCAAGAAACGATAGAAGGAACGGATCGCGCTCACCTTCTTGGCGAGCGTGCTCGACTGATTGGATGAGAAGAGGCTCGAGAGAAACCCTCGAAGAGCCACCACGTCGAGTTGGTTCGCGTCGGCGGGCAGCTCTTGCTCACGGACGAAGTCGGCGAAGCTTCGGAGGTCGCGGATGTACGTCTCGACCGTGCGCGGAGAGCTTCGACGCTCATCCGCCAGGTACTGCGCGAACGCGTCGATCTGCGTCGTCAGCGGATCGGTGGGCATCGCGAAACTCTATCACGTCGACCAGCCAGGCCCCGAGATCCTGCAGTGCGCGCGCGCCTTGCGCATCGCGCCTCGCACGCTTGGCCATGCGACGCCCTTCCGGTGGGGGCACCATGCTCCACATCGCGTTGGACGGCTGGAAGTCGTCGTTTGGGGTACGTAGGTGGCCGAGCAATCCGCCCAACATGGTCGTGGGTGGCGGAAACGGCAGCGTGGCTCCACGAACCTCGTGCGCCAACTTGATGCCAAGCAGCATCCCGCAGGCGGCGCTCTCCACGTAGCCCTCGACCCCTGTAATCTGACCGGCGAGGTAGAGGCCGGGATGCCCCAATACCGCGAGCGATTCATCCAACACCTTGGGCGAATCGACGAAGGTGTTGCGGTGGACGCTCCCCAGGCGCTCGAACTCCGCGTTCTCGAGGCCTGGAATCATTCGGAACACCCTCTTTTGCTCTGGCCACTTCATCCGCGTTTGGAAGCCCACCATGTTGTATGCGGTGCTGCCCGCGTCCTCTTGCCGAAGCTGCACCACGGCGTGGGGGCGCTTGCCCGTTCTTGGGTCGATCAGGCCCACGGGCTTCATGCAGCCAAACGAGAGCGTTTTCGGGCCGCGTGCCGCCATGATCTCGATCGGCAGACAACCTTCGAAGTATCGGACGTTTTCGAATTCGCGCGCTTCGACCTTGTCCGCCTCGAGGACAGCCGTCACGAACGCATCGTACTCGGCTTCGTCTAGCGGACAGTTGACGTACGCCGCATCCCCGCCTTTGTCGTAGCGCGACGCTCGGAAGGCGACGTCGTAGTTGATGGAATCGGCTGAGACGATCGGCGCGATGGCGTCGTAGTAGGCGAGATGCTCCTGACCGACCACCTGGGCAAGCACAGCCGCGAGGCCGCCCGAGGTGAGCGGGCCTGTCGCGATCACGACGGGGCGCTCGGCGGGGATGGCATCGACCACTTCGTGAACCACTTCAATAAGTGGATGCGCCCGGAGACGACCCGTGATCTCGGCGCTGAAGCGGTCCCGGTCGACGGCGAAGGCGCCACCGGCGGGCACCCGGTGGACCTCGCCGACCTCCATGACGAGTGAGCCGGTCCGCCGCATCTCTTCCTTAAGAAGCCCGACGGCGTTGTGAAGCGCCGCCCCCCGAAACGAGTTCGAACACACCAGCTCGGCGAAGTCTTTGGAGTGCTGGGCCGGGGTCTTTTTGGAAGGCTTTTGTTCGATCAGCCGTACGGCGACCCCACGTTCGGCGAGCTGCCAGGCACACTCGGTGCCGGCGAGACCCGCACCCACGACGACGACTTGAGTCACCGGCCTAGCCTAGCCCGTCGCGGAGCCAGCGGCAGGCGGCGTCTCGCCCGACTCGCTGGCCTCGAGCAGTTCGTCTGGGTCGTAGGGCCGCTCGAAATCGCACGTCTCGTTGGGGCACTTGAGTTTGGGGTTCTTCTTTCCGCCCATCGCAACCAGGAAATCGCACGCACAGGTCGGGCACTTGATGCCGACGGGCTTCTGCCACACGCGGAAGTCGCATGACTCCTCGGACTGGTAGTTGGTGCAACCGTAGAAGGGTCGACCCCGACCCTTCGGCTTGATCGGAATGATGTCGCCGGTCTTGCACTTGGGGCACTTGTAGCCGAGCGGCACCGCGCGTGTGTGCTTGCACTCGGGGTACCGCGAGCAACCGAGGAACCACCCGTTGCGGCCCCAGCGCTTGTTCATCTTGGCATCGCACTCTTGGCAATCGTAGTCGGTCAGCTCGGGCTGCTTGGGCTCTTCGATCTCGCCGTCAGGTCCGATGTTGAGTGTGTATCGACACTCGGGGTAGTTCGCGCAGCCGATGAACGGCCCATTCCGGCCCCAACGTTTGACGAGCGGGTGACCTGTGTCGGCGCACTCCGGGCAGCTCTCGCCGATCTCGACGGGCTCGGGCCACCACTTGCCCTTTTGCTCGACGGCGTGCGCGATTTGCGCCTGGAGCCGCTCGTGGAACGGCTGCAAGACGTCGAGCCGCTTGGCGCGTGCCTCGCCCACGGCATCGAGATCGTCCTCGAGCTTTCGGGTGAAGCCGATGTCGGCGAGGTCGAAATTGTCGGCCACAAGCTTCTCGATGACCAACTTGCCGAGCGGGGTCGGAACCAGCTTGTTCCCCTGCTTCTCGACGTAGGAACGCTGCTCGACCTTGCTGATGATCTCTGCGTACGTACTCGGCCGGCCGATCCCCTCTTCCTCTAGCTTCTTCACCAGGGTCGCCTCGGTGAAGAGCGGTGGGGGTTCGGTCTGCTTGGCGTGAGACTCCACGCCCGGCGGAATCACGAGGCTGAGCAGTTCGCCCTCACTCAGCTCGGGAAGGCTGTCGTCATCGGCAGCCGGCGGTTGTTCTTCGCCGGCCAGCGGCTCCGTGGTGGCGCCATACACCGCTCGCCACCCTGGGACCTTTAAGACACTGCCACTCGCTCGCAGCCCGTAGTTCCGCCCGTCGGTTGTGGCCTCGATCTCGACGCCCGTTTGATCGAAGACGGCCGGAATCATCTGCGAAGCCACGAAGCGATCCCAGATGAGCTTGTAGAGCTTGCGCTGCGGGTCCTTGAGGTACTTGCTGACCGCTTCGGGCGGAAGGTCGAGGCGCGTGGGGCGAATCGCCTCGTGAGCGTCCTGGACGTTTTGCTTCTTGGACTTGAAGATGTTGGGCGCAGCGGGGACGGCGTCCTTGCCGTACTTCTTCCCGATGTAGGTCCGACATTCGTTCACCGCGTCAGGGGACAGCCGGGTGCTGTCGGTACGCATGTAGGTGATGAGCCCCACCGTCTCGGCGTTCTTGCCACGACCCAGGGTAATTCCTTCATAGAGTTGCTGCGCGATCCGCATGGTTCGCTTGGGCGGCATGCTGAGGCGGTTCGCGGCGTCCTGCTGAAGCTTGGACGTGGTGTACGGTGCGGGCGCCTTGCGAGAGGCCTTGCGCTTGGTGATCCCGGCGACCTTGAAGTCGGCTCGCTTGAGGTCGGCGACGTACTTGGTCGCATCCGCGTCGCTCAAGGCGGCGAACCGCGAGCCCACCTTGTCGAGCTTCTTGCCACCGACACTCTGAAGGTTTGCCATGAACGAATGAGGCTTCTCGCCTTTGAGGCGGGCGTCGACCAGCCAGTAGTCGACCGGAATGAACGCGTCGCGCTCGTGTTGGCGGTCGACGATGATTCGGAGTGCAGGTGTCTGAACGCGGCCCGCCGAGAGCCCGAAGGCGAGCTTCTTCCAGAGTAGGCTCGACAATGGGTAGCCGCCGATGCGGTCGAGCACGCGGCGTGTGCGTTGTGCCTCGTAAAGGTTGGAGTCGAGATCACGCGGATGCTCGAGGCCTTCCTTTACGCCGCGCTTCGTGATCTCCTCGAAGAGGACGCGCTGTATCTCGGCCTGCTTGTTGGCCTTCTTGGCGACCTCCATCAAGTGGTAGGCGATGGCTTCGCCCTCGCGGTCCGGGTCGGTGGCGAGCAGCACCTTGTCCGCCTTCTTCGCCGCCGCGCGGATCGCCTTGACGACCTCGGGCTTCCCTTTTTCCTCCAGGAACTCGTAGGTTTCCTGAAAACCGTTGTCGATGTCGACGCCGCCGCGCTTGGGCAGGTCCTTGATGTGACCCTTGGACGCAAGGACCTCAAAGCCGTCACCGACGTACTTCTTGATGGTCTTCGCCTTGGCAGGGGACTCCACGATGAGCAGAGTTTTCGACATCGATCTCCTTTAGTAAGACTCGCTCGTCGGCGCGCAA
>JBCCHE010000051.1:0-29132 GCA_039028875.1 Myxococcota bacterium
CGTGCAGACGACTCCCCCTAGTTAGACCCTCTTTCGCAGTCCTGAGACGTCCCGGATGACGACGCGACGGTGATCGGTTGCGATCAGCCCCCCTCGTTTGAACGCGCCGAGTACCAGGGTGACGGTTTCCCGGGTCGAGCCGACATAGCTCGCAATCTCTTGATGGGTGAACTTCACGCCGATCAAGATTCCCCTAGAGTCCGGGATTCCATGTCTCGAGGATGCATCGAGAAGAAACTCTGCGACCCGCGACTCCACGCTGCGGGTCAGTAGTGCATCGATTCGGCGCTCGGCCATCAGCCGTCGCTCGCCCATCAAACGATGCATTGCGGAGGCGAACTCAACGTCCTCGCTCATCACCATCTTCACGAGGCGAGGCGGGATGCGGAGCGCTTCCACGTAGTCCAAAACGACCGTTTCGAGGCGTGCCTCGGGATCGACCAAGGACATCTCGCCCACGAGATCTCCAGGTCCGTAGTATCCAAGCGTCAGTTCGCGCTCGGGCGTCCGTCGTACTCGCCGTACGCGTCCGCTTCCGATCACGAAGATCGCGGGGTCGCTCGGCATACAGAGTGATTCGCGTCGATCGGCGTCGACCAACGCGCTGCCGTCGAGGACCCGTTCTCGGAGGTCGTCGGTCAGCGCCTCGAACACGCGGCACCGCGCGAGGATGCGCGTTCGACGCTCTTCCGTCGTTCGCAATCGTCGTGCGCCGGAGCCGTTTTGTAGTGCAGGAGCGTTGGAATCCATACTTACAGCCTTAACGGTATGGTGCACAATCACAGGATTACCGTCAAGGCGTAGTTTCACAAATATAGCTGAAGCCAGGATTTACGCGTGTTGACCGGAACCCTGGGCTTCGCTAGGGTCGGCCCGACCGGTGGGGGTCCGGCGACCCTCCCAGGGCGATCTGCAAGCATGCGACTTTACTCAGGAAAAATCAGCCCGATCGTCGACGATTTGGTGAGGGACCTCACCACGAACGGCGACATCGAGGTCGAAGACGAGGCGGAGGTTCGGCTCGATCTAGAAGCCGTCCTCAAGGAGTTCGTTCGGCGCGAACGACAGATGGTCGACGAGGCCAAGGACCAAATGGAGAAGGAGGGCCTTGGTTACTCCAAGCTCGGCCGGGTTCGGCAGCGTCTCGCCAAGGAGATGGGGTTCCCGCAGCAGGACGAAATCCTTCCCTATTTGGTTGATCAGCTCCTCAACATGCTCTTCCACAGCGGCAATGTGGTCGAGATCTACGCCGACGACGTGGTGCTGCGAAAGAAGATCACGCCGGTGCTTCGTCGGCACATGGAGGTTGAGACCGGACTCGACGCCGAGGTGCGATCGAAGATCCGAAACCTGCAGGATGGAACTGCGGCGTTCGAAGTCGAGTACGCCAAAGTGATGGAACAGATCAAGCGCAAGCGCGGTCTCGAATAGGCGTCCGATGCAGAGCATGACCGGATACGGAAGTGGCCGCGCGACGCTCGGCGGCGGACACGTCTTGATCGACTTGCGTGCCGTCAACCATCGGTACCTGGATGCGCGGGTACGACTACCCGCTCGGATTCAAAGCGCCACGCCCGTGGTCGAACGCGTGATCCGCGAGCGGCTCGAACGAGGAAGGGTCGACGCGACCGCGAGGTTCGAGGGTCAGACGCTGCCGCCCCCGGCGCTCGACATCGACCGCGCGCGGGATGCGTTCGAACAGCTCCGGTCCCTCCGTGACGCACTCAGCCCTTCCGATCCTCTTCCGCTGGGGCTCTTGGCCAACGTTCCGGACCTGTTCACCGCGACCCGAAGGCTCGACGAAGACGAGCTCCAGCACGCGTTGACGACGGCGACCGAGACCGCATGCGAAGCCGTGCAAGCGATGCGACAAAGGGAGGGGGACGCGCTCCGCGAAGAACTCGGTCAGCTCGTCGACGCATTCGAACGTGGCGCCGAAGAGGTCGAGCGACAGGTACCTGCGCTCATCGAGGGACGACAGGACCGCCTCCGCGATCGGGTGAACGCCCTACTCGCGGACGTCGACACCGAGCTCGAACCTGGGCGGCTCGAGCAGGAGATCGCGATCGTGGCGGACCGCACCGACATCTCGGAGGAACTTGCACGACTGCGGTCCCACGGAACCCAGATGCGTGAACTCCTCGGCAATTCCGACAGTCCCGTCGGAAAGCGAATGGACTTCCTGCTTCAAGAGATCGGCCGCGAGGTCAACACGATCGGCTCGAAGATCCAGGACGGGGCGATTACGACCCAGGTCATTGCGCTCAAGGCCGGGGTCGAGCAAATGCGTGAGCAGGCACAAAATGTCCTTTAGATCAAACTCAGGAAACGGTAGGTCCTAGGAAACGGTGCTCTCATGAGTGGTTCCGCCTCCACCGACCCGGACTTGATCCTCCTGATCATCAGCTCGCCCTCGGGCGCAGGAAAGACGACGCTGACCCATCGGCTACTGCAGGAGTTCCCCGAACTACGCTTTAGCGTCTCGCACACCACTCGGGCGCCCCGCGCCAACGAAGTCGACGGCCAGGACTACCACTTCGTCGACGAGAGTGGGTTTCGTTCGCTGATCGAAGAAGGCTCGTTTGCAGAGTGGGCGGAGGTTCACGGGAACCTCTATGGGACCAGTGTCAGCGAGATCGCACGCGCCCGTGCGGACGGCAAACACGGATTGCTTTTCGACGTCGACTATCAAGGCGCACGCCAGATCAAAGAGAAGTTTCCCGAGGCGGTCGGCGTCTTCATTCTACCACCCTCGATGCCGGAGCTTCGACGTCGCCTCGACGGAAGGGGCTCCGACGATGCGGCGTCGCGTCGTCGGCGTTTTGAGAAAGCGCGTGAGGAAATCGAACACTACCCGTTCTTCGACTACATGATCGTCAACGACGAACTGCAACAGGCCCTCGCAGAACTCCGGGGAATCGTCCTCGCCGAGGGCTGCCGCCAGTGGCGGGTCGCCGCCAAGGCAGAAGCGCTGCTCGAACGCTGAGCAACGCGGCGAGCGGCTTCGAAGACAAGGCGCAGCCGGTCCGCTTGAGCTGAGCGCGGTCTCAAAACTGGATTCCGAGAATCAGACGCCAGGTTTGGGCGTTGCCGATGCTGATATCTTCGGCGCCCGGCTCCCGGACACCGTCAACCTCGAGGAACTTGAGGCCATTCAGGGGGAATAGCACGCCGTACTGGAAGGCCGCGTAGAAGCCATCTTTGAAGCTCGGCCCATCCTCCGTGCGATAGTAAAGCGAGAGGTCGAGCTCGGCACCGAGGTTCGGGCGCGAAGAGTAGGTCTGCTGCTCGAACATGGCGCGGCTGTAAATGAAGTCGAACCGGGCGCCGAAGACGCGCCCAAAGTCGGTTCGGATCACGTCGTAGCTGATCGCCGGTGCGAAGTAGTAGGCCCCCGAGATGCGGCCAAGGATCTCTCGGAACAGGATCAAGTCGATTCGGTAGTCGGGGTTGAAAGAAAACGTGCTGATGGTCTTCTTGCCGACCGGTTGCGTCACCAGGTCCTCGTATTGCGACAACCCCACCACATCCGGGTCACCCGAGGCGGCGCCACCCTTCAAATAGACGCCTAGCTTCTTGTTGAGGAACCGATACTCGAACTCGCCGGCGAATCCGAACTCGCGAAGT
Source organism: Myxococcota bacterium (assembly GCA_039028875.1). Classification (GTDB taxonomy): domain Bacteria; phylum Myxococcota_A; class Polyangia; order Polyangiales; family Houyiibacteriaceae; genus SG8-38. The sequence continues at coordinate 3,628 of JBCCHE010000051.1, forward strand.
TTGAACGGCTCGTCGTCAGCCGTCGGTGGAAACTCGCCCGGGGAGATGTTTTGGATCTTGCCGAGGACGCCTGCGATCTCGAGACGAAGGGTGAGTGTCTTCCACTTGGCCTCCACGAAGGCGTCCGGAATGTGGACCTTCGCGTCGCGCCGCACGAAGGACGCCTCGATCGCCTCAGGGGAACCGAAGAGCGGTGCCGTCGACGTCGACAGGAACTGAGTGCGGTAGATGTAATACGCGCCAGCCGCGAACACCCACTTGCCCTGCCGAAGACGCTTTTCTTGTTCGATCGGGTCGAGGCGACGCGCGACCAAGAAGCTCCACTGCCGGGTGTCGTCCTCGCGGGTGCCGTCGCGCGGGATCCCTTGGACGTCGGCGACGTCGTCGACCACGAAGCCCTGATTGACGAAGTCCCAGGACACGCCGAAGAAGATGCCTTTGAACTTGGCGATCAACTGGATGCGGTCGATCTCGTTCTGGAAGTCGGAGTCGAGGTCGGTCTCGAGGATGTTGGTCCCCTCGCCGGCGTTCCACAGCATCCCGAGCCCCCACTGGTGGCCCATGCGGCCGAAGCGGAGCTGACCGATGGTGCTGTTGGTGATTTCGCCCCAAGCCCGCCGAACGACCAGGTAATCCCCGACGGTGTTCCGGAAGCCTTCTGGAGCGGACTGCGTCAGCGTCAGGCTGTCGACCGGCACCCCAGGTACACGACCCGGTACCTGCCCGGAAGCGTTGACGGCGCGAACATCCGGCGTCGAGCCCAGCACGATGTTGTCGAATGCATCGAACATCATGTGGAGGCGAATGTTGTCGCCGAGCGCCAAGGTCGGCTGCAGGCGAAGGCGCATGTTGGCGAACCGAATGCTTCGGCTGCCGGGACAGCGCTGATCCTGTGTGGCCGGCGACGAGGGCGGACCGGTGCACCCACCCGCCGGGAGGACCCCCTGGTCATCTTGCCCGGCGTCGATGCCGATCTGCCGCCCGAAGGGTTCTCCGGTGAGCCGATCGAGCGGCAGCCGATTGAGGTTGAAACGGTTCTGCATCAGCCCCCGGACCCGGAAATAGCCGTTCAGCGAGAACACTGGCCTCGGGTTCGTCCATGAGGCGAGCGTCGGGTCGGATGCAGGCGGCTCCGCGAAACCGAGCAATTCCGCGTCTTCAGCCGCCATTTCTTCCTCGGACTCGAAGTCGAACTCGTCGGGTTCGTAGACCTCGACCTCCTCGGTCGTTTCGACGACCGCCTCCTGCTCGGCCAGGTCGAGTCCCTCGAAGGTCGGGGCACGGAGCTGAGGCGGCGGGCCTTCCACGGTCTCGACTTCGACGTCGACTTCGTCCTCAGGGTCCTCGGCTACGACCTCGCCCTGTGCCGTGACCCCAGCCGCCCAAAGGCAAACTACCCCAATAATCGCTAAGAAACGGCGCATGAGCTCGTGCGGTCCGGGGCGTAGCACGGCGCAAACACGCGGGTCAACGAGGCAATTGTCTCCTTGACGCGTCGCCCACCCACCTCTAGCCCGGCACCCTAGAGTCCCGTGACCCATCGATTGCGTTTCATCCCTCTCGGCGGCCTCAGCGAGGTCGGCATGAACTGCGCCGCCATGGCGGTCGACGACGCCTCGATCGCCATCGATTGCGGGGTCGGGTTCACGGACGAATCGGGCGCGGACATGATGCACCCCGACTTCAGTTGGCTCCACGACCGAGCCAACAACCTGTGCGCGGTCGTCGTCACGCATGGACACGAGGACCATATCGGCGGGCTTCCCTACTTTCTCAAACGGTCACGCGTGCCGGTGTACGCCCCACCCTACGCGGCGGCGTTGATCGAGGATCGACTCGCCGAGCATCGAATCGAAGGCGTCGATGTCCGGGTCACCGAAGTGGGGCGCCCCTTCGAGATCGGGCCGTTTCGAATCGAGCGCTTCGCCGTGCATCACTCGATCGCCGATGCCACTGGGCTCATCTTGGAGACGCCTGTTGGCACCATCGTTCATACAGGCGACTTCAAGATCGAGAGCGAGCCCTCGCCCGGCCAGCGATTCGACCGTGACAGGCTCGAGCGGGCGGCTCAGCAAGGCGTGCGCCTCCTCTTGAGTGACTCGACCGGTGCCGATGTCGATGGGAGTGCTGGACTCGAAAGCACCGCCGCTTCGGGGATCCGAACGTGCGTCGCGGCCGCACCCGAGCGGGTCCTCATCGCGACCTTCTCCTCAAACGTATTTCGGTTGCGCGCCGCCTTCGAGACCGCCCGGGCGCACGGGCGCAAAGTTTGTCTACTGGGGATGTCGGTTCAGAAGCATACCGAGGTGGCGCGCCAACTCTCGTACGTGTCGAAGGTCGACTCTCTACTCGTATCGATCGAGGAGGCCGCCACCCTTCCCCGGGACCGCGTCATGATCGTCGCGGGTGGGACCCAAGGGGAGCCCGGTGCCTCGCTCACCCGTCTCGCGCGCGACGAACACACCCATCTTCGATTGGACGCCGGGGACACGGTCGTGTTCTCGTCGCGGATCATTCCTGGCAACGAACGCGCCGTGTTCGACGTCATCGATCGGTTCGAACGCCGGGGGATCCGCGTGATCACGCGCCGGTCACACCCCGAGGTACACGCGAGCGGCCACGGCAGTCGAGATGAACAGCGGGCGATGATCGATTTGGTCCGGCCTGAGGCGTTCGTGCCCGTGCATGGAACGCATCACCATCGACAGCGGCACGCCGAGCTCGCGCGGGATGCAGGCATTTCGGAGATCGAGTTGATCGGCAATGGCGACGTGCTCGAAGTCACGCGCGACCGCCTGGAGGTGACTGACCACGTTCGAGTCGGACGCGTCTACGTTGAGAGGATGGTCCCGCTCGCCCCGGGTGTCATGGAGGATCGGAGGGCCATGGCGGCCGGCGGACTCGTAACGATCTTGGTCTCGACCGACGGAGACCGCGTTGGACGATCACTCCGCGTCATCTCGGAAGCGGTCGTCGGGCACGGAGAACGGCCCGCGCTCGAGCGACGGATCGCGGCGCACCTGCGTTCGAGGCTCGCGAACCTCGATACCGACGACGTCGAGCACGCCGAGGAAGTGATCGGAGAGGCGGCCCGCGGTTTCCTCTTTCACGTGTTCCGAAAGAAGCCGCTTCTGCGCATCATCCTCCGGGACGACTCGTGACGCGCGCCTGGATGCTTCTCGCTCTGGCCGCCGCCTGCAGCGCACCGGCGACCGTGGTGGTGCCACCGGATGTGGAACCCGCCGGAACGATGGACGCACCACCATCGGGCGAGATCTCGGCCGACTCCGACGATCGCGAAGCCCGAAGTGTCGCGTCTGGCACCACACGACCGGCAACACCACGGGAACGCGCTGCTATCGAGCGACTCGCGCGCGCAGCGGAAAGCGTGCGCATGCTCCGCTTTACCGAAGCGATCACCATCGAGGTCGAGGACGAGGCCGCCATCGGGCAAAGCCTCCGCGAGCAAGTCGAGCCCGAAGAACTCGAGCGCGCACGCAAGCTCTATGGTGCCCTCGGGTTGGTCGACCCCAGCGCCGATCTCGAGCAGATGTTCTCCGACGTCCTCGCCGAGCAGGTCATCGGCTACTACGACCCCGACGCGCAGCGGCTGGTGATCCGGGACGACGTCATCGACGGCCTTGCGGGCGGATCGGAACCCACCGAGATCGAAGAAGCGCGACTCGTCCTCGTCCACGAGTTGGTGCATGCGCTTCAAGACCAGCGACTCGGTCTCAGCGAGTCCTACGACGCCGAGCGCACCGCGGACGCCGACAACGCATTTCGGGCCGTCATCGAGGGTGATGCGACGCTGGCCATGCTGGCGAACACCCTCCGCGGCCAGGGCATCCCGCTCTCCGCCGCCACGCGCGGAATCGAACAGATGGGAGGCTTCATCGACGCCGACGCCTTCGTCCAAGGCGAGAAGCTCGACGGCGCCCCCGCCATCGTCCGGGTCACGTTGGTGGCCCCCTACCTTAGGGGCCTTCAGTTCGTCGCCAAGGTCCATTCGGTCGGTGGCTGGCCTTCGGTGAACCGCGCGCATCGGAGACCTCCGACCACGACCGAGCAGGTACTCCATCCGCAGAAGTACCTCGACGGCGAGCCTGCGGAAGCGGTCCGTGTTCCCGACATGCCCGCGCTCCTCGACGCCGGCTTCGAACGAATCGCAGAAGATACCCTGGGCGAGCTGGAGATCGGCGTCTACTTCGGGCAAGGACTGCCGTCGGGCACCAACGAGGTCGCCGCCAGAGGTTGGGGAGGCGACCAGGTGGCGATCTACGCGCGCGGGGACGACACCGCCGCGATCTGGTGGACCACCTGGGATACGGAACAAGAGGCCATCGTCGCGACCAAGGCCGCCAAGCGGGTTGCGCCCAAGCGTCCGACCTCGATGACAGAGCGGCGCGGGCGGGCGGTCCTGATCGTGCGCGATCTGCCCCCGGCGCTCCATGGGGCGGTCCGGCGTGCCTTCGAACGCTTCGCCGAGGCCGTCAACGCCGCCGCGCCACCGCCGACGGGCGCCCGCTAGGAGGTTGTCGCGGGTGGAAGCCCAGGCTAGGAACCGGGCGTGAGTCGCGCTTCTTGGGAAGAATACTTCATGGACATCGCCACCGTGGTCGCGGCGAGGTCGACCTGCCCGCGCAAACACGTGGGCGCGGTGATTGTTCGGGACAAGACGATCCTCTCAACGGGGTACAACGGCTCGGTCCGAGGGCTCCCACACTGCGACGACGCCGGCCACATGATGGAAGACGGCCACTGCGTCCGGACCATCCACGCGGAGATCAACGCGATCATCCAGGCGGCCAAGAACGGGTCCAGGATCGAGGGTGCCTCAATCTACGTCACCGCGTCTCCCTGCTGGCAGTGCTTCAAGGCGATCTGCAACGCCGGCATCAGCCGAATCGTCTTCGAGGAATTTTACCGAGACGAGCGGATTTTCGAGGTTTCGCAGGCGCTCGGCATCGAGCTCGTCGAGCTCCATCGAGAGCAGGCGGCGGTCAAGGCAGCCCCTTGACGCCCCTCGGACTGAGCAGTACGAACCGCCTTCGGTTCGGCCGAAGAGCCCCCTATGCAGTCTGAAATTCGCGAGATCAGCCCGGTCCTGTTTGAGGTGACCATCGAGGTCCCCTGGGAGCGCATCCAGAAGGACCTCAACGACACCTATCGTGAGATCGGCAAGACCGCGCGCGTGCGCGGATTTCGGCCGGGCAAAGTTCCGAAGGATGTCGTGAAGCAGGTGTACGGGCCGCAGGTCAAAGCGCAGGTCACGGGTACACTCGTCGAGCAAGGGCTGATGCAGGCCGTGCAAGAACACGAGCTTCACATCGTCGCGCAACCTGAGATGGACGAAGCGCCCAAGCTTCAGCAGGGCAAGCCGCTCACCTTCAGTGCCAAGGTCGAAGTCCGCCCCAAGATCGAAGAAGTCACCACCGAGGGCATTGAAGCTTGGGAGCGTCCCATTGAGGTGCCCAACGAAGAGGTCGACGCGGAAGTCGAACGTCTCAGAAACCAGCACGCTGAGATTCAAGCACCGGACCCGATGCGACCTTCCGTCGAAGGTGACCTCGTCACGATCGACTACACGGTCTCGATCGACGGAGAGGTCAAAGAGGAGATGGGCGCCGAGGGGCGTCAGGTCGAGCTCGCCGATGAGAACTTGCTACCCGAGCTCAAAGAGGGCCTCGTTGGCGTCGAGCCAGGTACCGAGAAGACCATCGAGATCACGTTCGAAGACGATCACCCGAACGAAGACCTCCGCGACAAGACGGCCGCGTTCGCACTCTCGGTGAAGGCGGTGCACGAGAAGCTTCTTCCGGAAGTCGACGACGAGTTCGCCAAGGACTGCGGCGACTACGAAACCCTCCTCGAGCTCCGGCTGAAGATCCGCGAGGGCCTCGAACAAAGCGTGAAGCAGCGGGTGGACGCCGAAGTGAAAGAGCAGCTCGTCACGAGCTTGATCGCGCACAATGACATCCCAGTGCCGCCGTCGATGGTGCAACAGCAACAGCAGATGATGATGTACGAGATGGCCCAACTGATGCAGATGGCCGGGCAGGCGGGCGCGCCCGGGGCGGACTACTTCTCGGGACTCGAAGCACGCGCGCAGCGTCGCGTGCAGGCGGGCATTCTCCTTGGCACCCTCGCGCGACAAGAAGGCATCGAAGTCACCGACGCCGACATCAACGCCAAGTTCCAGGAGATCGCCGACCAGACCGGCAAACACGTCGCCAAGGTCAAGGCCGAGTACCAAGAACAGCAGCGCGAAGCACTCGAATCCCAGCTCCTCGAAGAAAAGGTGATGGCTTTTCTGACAGAGCGCGCCAATATCCAAGAGGGGGAGCCGCCGGCGCCCGAAGAGCCTGCAAGCGACTCAGAGGAACACTCCGCGGAAGAAGGGGCGGCAGAAGGGGAAGAAGGATGACGGAGCCAACGAAGGCGCAGATGTACATGCCGTGGGTGGTCGAAACGACGCATCGCGGCGAACGCCAATGGGACATCTTCAGCCGTCTGCTCAAGGACCGCATCATCTTCTTGGGCACCGAGGTCAACGACGACGTGGCCAATGCGATCATCGCGCAGATGTTGTTCCTAGAAAGTGATGATCCCGACAAAGAGATCACGTTGTACATCAATAGCCCGGGCGGTTCGATTACAGCCGGGCTCGCGATTTACGACACGATGCAGTATGTTCGTTCACCGGTTTCCACCGTGTGCCTTGGTCAGGCCGCGTCGATGGCCGCGTGGATCTTGGCGTCAGGGACACAAGGGTTGCGCAAGTGTCTACCGAACAGCCGCATCATGATCCACCAGCCTCTCGGGGGAATTCGTGGACAAGCGACCGACATCGAGATTCACGCGCGCGAGATTTTGAAGCTTCGTGAACAAATGAACATGATCCTGGCCAACCATACAGGTCAGAGTCGTGACCGTATTAAGGAAGACACCGAGCGCGATCGCTATCTCTCGGCCGACGAGGCCAAAGAGTATGGCCTCATCGACGATGTCATCGCAGCACAACCGGACGAATAAACTGCAAAACGCAGGGTGAGCGCGTCGCGAGGTCCTTGCCGTAGTCGAGGCAGGACGCTAGACTCACCGAAGCAGGTATATGGTGGATCGCAGGCGAGACGACGGACACGGCAACCTTCAATGTTCCTTCTGCGGGAAGTCGCAGAAAGAGGTCAAAAAGCTCATCGCCGGCCCGACGGTGTATATCTGCGATGAGTGCATCGGCCTCTGCAACGACATCATCGCTGAAGAAGTCGAGCGCGAAGAATCGCTCACGACGACGACGCCACTCCCGAAGCCCGCTGAGATCAAAGAGATCCTCGACGAGTACGTGATCGGACAAGAGCGCGCCAAAAAGATCCTCTCCGTCGCGGTCCACAACCATTACAAGCGCATCGACTCAAAGGTCGCCACCGACGACGTTGAGCTCCAGAAGTCGAACATCCTGCTTCTCGGGCCGACGGGTTCCGGCAAGACCCTGCTCGCCCAAACGCTCGCGCGCATCCTAAATGTGCCGTTCGCCATCGCGGACGCAACGACGCTCACCGAAGCCGGCTACGTCGGCGAGGACGTCGAGAACATCATCGTTCAACTCCTGCAGAACGCCGACCACGATGTCGAGCGCGCGCAGCGAGGCATCGTCTACATCGACGAGATCGACAAGGTCGCACGCAAGGGCGACAACCCTTCCATCACCCGAGACGTGAGTGGCGAGGGCGTCCAGCAAGCGCTCTTGAAGATCATCGAAGGCACGGTGGCGAACGTCCCGCCCAAAGGAGGACGCAAGCACCCGCAACAAGACTTCCTCCAGATCGACACGGGGAACATCCTGTTCATTTGCGGAGGCGCCTTCGTCGGCCTCGACGAAGTCATCGAACGTCGGATCGGCGAGCGAACACTTGGATTCGGTGCCGACATTCCGTCCCGCCGCGACAAGAAGATCGGCGCACTTCTCGAGCGCATCGAGCCCGAGGACTTGCTTCGTGCAGGGCTCATTCCCGAGTTCATCGGCCGCCTGCCGGTCATCGCAACCTTGCACGAGCTCAACGAGGATGCGCTAGTCGACATCCTCACCAAGCCCAAAAATGCCCTGGTCAAGCAGTACCAGAAGCTTTTCGAGATGGATGGCGTGAAGCTGAAGTTTGCTCAAGGCGCGCTGCATGCGGTGGCACGCCAGGCTCTGAAGCGAAACGCGGGTGCGCGCGGTCTCCGCGCCATCATGGAAAAGTCGATGCTCGACATCATGTATGACGTGCCTTCACAGGCCGACATCCGCGAAGTCGTCGTCAATGAAGAAGTGATCGCCTCCGGCGAGAAGCCGCTCATCGTCTACGAAAAGGAAGAGGCGGAGCTCGCCTGATGCGGCTTCGGCCGCAAACCCTTTTGCCCCTCGTGGGCACCGAGTAGATTGATGTTCTTTCACCGAAACGAAAACGACGAAAACGGTCCGGGCGCCGGTGCCGCAGGCGGCGACGCTTTTCCTCTCCTTCCCTTGCGCGACATCATCGTGTTTCCACACATGGTCGTTCCGCTCTTCGTCGGTCGCGAAAAGTCGATCAACGCCCTCGAAGAAGCGATGGGGCAAGACAAAGAGATCCTTTTGGCGGCGCAGAAGAAGGCCAAGACCAACGACCCAACGCCCGAAGACATCTTCGAAGTCGGGACCATCGGAACCATCATCCAACTGCTCCGTCTCCCAGACGGCACGGTCAAGGTGCTGGTCGAGGGCAAGCGTCGCGCCCGAATCACGCGCTTTCTTCCAAACGACGAGTACTTCCTCTGCTCGACCGAACCGGTCGAAGAGATCTACGCCGCCAACGTCGAAGTCGAGGCGCTGATCCGCTCGGTGCAGTCGGCGTTCGATGTGTACGCCAAACTCAACAAGCGCATCGCGCCTGAGATGCTGATGACGGTGCAGACCATCGACGACCCATCGAAGCTGGCTGACACCGTCGTGGTGCATCTCACGAGCATCAAGCTCTCAGACCGGCAAGAGATCCTCGAGACGGTCGACCCGGCCAAGCGTCTCGAGCGTCTGTTCCAGCTCATGAACGCAGAGATCGAGATCCTCCAAGTGGAGAAGAAGATCCGCTCTCGCGTCAAGAAGCAAATGGAGAAGACGCAAAAGGAGTACTACCTGAACGAGCAGATGCAGGCCATTCAGAAGGAGCTCGGCGAGCGCGACGAGTTCAAGAGCGAGATCCAAGAGCTCGAAGCACAGCTCAAGCAAAAGAAGCTCACCAAAGAAGCGCATCTCAAGACACGTAAAGAGCTGAAGAAGCTCAAAATGATGCAGCCGATGAGCGCCGAAGCCACGGTCATCCGCAACTACATCGATTGGGTGCTTGCGCTCCCGTGGGCCGACAAGACCGAGGAAAACTACGATATCGACGCCGCCGAGCAGATCCTGGACGAGGACCACTACGGGCTCAAGAAGCCCAAAGAGCGGATCGTCGAGTACCTGGCCGTGCAGGCGCTCGTCCAAAAGCTCAAGGGGCCTGTCCTTTGTCTCGTTGGACCGCCTGGCGTCGGTAAAACCTCACTCGCGCGGAGCATCGCGCGGTCGACCGGGCGAGAGTTCGTTCGGCTGTCGCTTGGTGGCGTCCGGGACGAAGCCGAGATCCGAGGGCATCGCCGAACGTACATTGGCGCCCTTCCCGGCCGGTTGATTCAGTCGCTTCGCAAAGTAGGCGCCAACAACCCTGTGTTCTTGCTCGACGAGATCGACAAGATGTCGTCCGACTTCCGTGGCGATCCCGCATCGGCGCTCCTCGAAGTGCTCGACCCGGAGCAAAACCACAGCTTCAACGATCACTATCTCGACCTCGACTACGACCTCTCGGACGTGATGTTCATCACGACCGCGAACACGCTTGGCGGCATCCCGCTCCCGCTTCGTGACCGCATGGAGATCCTCGAGATCAGCGGCTACACCGAGTTCGAGAAGCTCAACATCGCCATGCGATACCTCGTACCCCGCCAGCGTGAAAACGCCGGGCTCACCGACATCGAGGTCGAAGTGACCGAGAACGCCATCCGGCAGATCGTTCACTACTACACGATGGAGAGTGGAGTTCGTAACCTCGAACGCGAGATCGGAAGCGTGTGCCGGAAGATCGCTCGCCAGGTTTTGAAAGACGGCGACGAGGCGAGAACCAAGACCTACCGAGTCGAAGCGAAGGACGTCGCCGATTACCTCGGCGTGCCGAAGTACCGACCCGACAAGACCAACGAAAAAGACCACGTCGGCCTCACCAACGGGCTCGCCGTCAACGCTTTTGGCGGGTCGATCCTCGAGTGCGAGGTCGCCGTCGTTCCGGGCAAGGGCAAGCTCCACATTACCGGCCTGCTCGAGAAGGGCATGCAGGAGTCGGCGCAAGCGGCGATGAGCTACATTCGCTCTCGGCAAAAGGTGCTCGGCCTCGAAGAAGACTTCCACTCCCGCTACGACGTGCACGTTCACTTCCCCAACTTCGTTCCGAAGGACGGGCCAAGCGCCGGCATCACCATGGCGACGAGCATCGCGAGCGCGCTGCTGAAGATCCCGGTCCGCAAGACGGTCGCCATGACCGGCGAGATCACCCTGCGCGGCCGGATCATGCCGATCGGCGGCTTGAAAGAGAAACTGCTCGCTGCGCACCGCGCGGAGATCGAAGTCGTTCTGATTCCAAAGGAGAACCAGAAAGACCTCAAGGAGATCCCACGGCGTGTGCTCAACGCGCTGCGGATCGTGCTGGTCGAGCACATGGACCAAGTGCTTCGCGAAGCATTGGTCCTCAGTGACCCCGACGCGCTCTTCGGCGATCACGCGGTCCGCCCGGTCGAGTACCGCGAGGGCCGAATGATCACCCCAGACGACCCTGAACAAGGCGACGTCCCGGAGCCCACCGTTGACGCGCCAGGCGCGCGCCAGTAGCGCCATCGAGGCGTGGGCACAGAGGTGCTAGGCGCCACCAGTGTGCTAAAGGCTGCGACCTCGGGAGATTGGCGCAGTGGCTAGCGCAGCGTCTTTACACGGCGACGGTCCTCGGTTCGAATCCGAGATCTCCCACCATACCGCGGCGCCGCGGTCTTTTTTCGACACCCCTAAACCATTGAAAATACGTATCTTTAGGGATGTCTCTACGACTCTCTACACCTGACCCCTACCGGCCGATCCCCTCGTTTGCTAACTCCTAGTCAGGCACTGACCAATGGTCATTTCGGCCCTAGGGAGAGGTAGTGGCGGTCGCAGAACGGCGGGAAAGAGAGCGTGTGGCGCGGCGCGAGGCGATCCTCGACGCCGCCGAAGAGCTCACCACCAACGTCGGATACGAGGCGCTTCGCATGGACGCTGTGGCCGATGCCGCGGAGCTCAGCAAAGGGACCCTCTACCTCTACTTCCAGAACAAGCAGGCCCTTTGCGCCGGCGTCGCCGCGCGCCTCATCGGGGAGTTCATCCCGCTCCTCGAGGCCCATGTGGCGGATGCCAGGTCCGGGCTCGATGCGGCACGCCGGGTTCTCGAAAGCTACTGCGAGTTCACCCGCGAAAACCCACAGCACTTTAGGTTCGCGCTCACCTGGCTGAGCGCTGGCGAGAAGCTCGACGACAGCACTGAAGCCTTTCGGTCGTACCAGCAGCGAGTCGGGGAAGTGCTGCAACACGCCGTCGTCGCGATCGAGCGTGGTCAACGGGACGGAAGCGTTCGGAAAGATATCGACCCGCTCCCGCACGCCGTGCAGCTCTGGTCAAGCATGCTGGGCGTCATCCTGATCGACCTGAACAAAGAGAGCATCTCACAAAGGATCCCCGTCCCGGTGGCCCTCGACCAGGTGGTGGACCTACATATCGATGCTATGGCACGTGCGCTCGGTGGAAAGGAGCAAGCTTGATGCTCTCTAGAGTACTTGCCGCGTCATTCGCCCTGATTCTCGTCGGCTGCAACTACCGCAAGACCACAGACATCCCGCCGCCGGTCCCGGTACCCGAGACCTTCAGCGAAGGGAACGAAGTGGCGAGGCCCCCGGCCGCGACGACGACGACGACGAGCGAGGTCGAACAGATCCGGGACGCGCGTTGGTGGCGCAACATGGGGGACCCGACCCTCAGCCAGCTGATCGAAGAGGCGCTCCGGCGCAACCAAAGCGTGCGCGCGGGGTGGGCGCGAGTTCAGCAGTCGCAGTACATCGCCAATCAGGTGCGCGCCGCGCGGATGCCGACGGTCGGGCTCCAAGGCACTGCGGGCGCAACCCAAACGATCGCCGCGTTCGGAACGTTCAAGGCCCAAAACGCTTCGGGATCGATTCCCGTGTCTTACGAAGTGGATCTCTTCGCCCGGCGCGCGCGGGATCATCAGGGCGCCAAGCTCGACGCACGTGCGGCAGGGTTTGACCAAGACGCCCTCGCGATCTCGATCTCGGCCGAAGTGGCCGAAGCGTGGTTCGATGCGATCAACGCCCGCATCGAGGTCGCGGTCGTGGCGCAGCAGCTCGACACGGACCTTCGGTTCCTCGAACTCGTCGAGCTCCGGTACCGCGAAGGCCTGAACTCGGCCGTCGACGTTCACCAGCAGCGTCAGCGCGTGGCGAGCCAGCGTGCCCTCCTTGCCGTCTCGGAGGCTCAAATCGACCTCACCGACCAGCGTCTCTCGGTCCTCCTTGGCGAAGCCCCGGGGCGTCCCTTCCCCCTCGACGACAAGACCCTTCCCGACATCGGGCCCACACCCGACGTCAAGGCGCCGGCGGACCTCCTCGACTCGCGGCCCGACGTCCGTGCGGCGCAGACCCGCGTCGAGGCCGAAGACCGGCGGCTGGCCGCGGCCATCGGGGCGCGTCTCGGCACCCTGACCCTCGACTTCAACGGCTCGTACGACTGGCTCCGTTCGCGAATCAGCGGCGCAGGCGCAGGCGACCCGAACAACCCCGGGTTCATTCGGAACCGCGGTTTCACGTGGCAAGCGGGCGCGACCTATCAAGTTCCCATCTTCGACGGCTTGCTTGGGCGGTCGCAGATCAACACAGAGCGCGCCATCGTTGCCGAGCTGGTCGAGCGCTACGCCGAGATCATCCTGACAGCGATCTCCGAAGTCGAGGGCGCGCTCGTTCTCGAGCGCCAGGAGCGTATCCGGATCCAGTACCTCGAGGACGAGTTTCGACTCGCCGGCATCACCCTCGAGGCCACCCGGGATCGATACCGAGCCGGGCTCAGCGATTTCCTGCCGGTCCTGACGGCGCTGCAAACGAGACAGGTCGCCGAGCTTCAACTGGTGTCCTCGCGGCGCCAAATCGTGTCCTACCGAGTGCAACTCTACCGAGCGCTCGGGGGCGCGTGGCCTGAGGAGTTCGGGCCGCCAGACGAGTCCGGAGACGAACGACTCGATGCTCTGAGAGACGAAGGATGACCCACGGATCAACAACGGGATGCGAGACACCCCATGAGTAAACGGACGCAGAGACGCATGAAGTGGGGCCTTTCGCTCGGCGTGCTCGGACTCGCGATCGCGGGCGCGTCGATGTTCATTGCCACCAAGGAGGAGCCGCCGCGCGCAGAAAAGGCCCTCGAAGGCACGCTGGTGGAGGTCATCGAGGTCAGTGCTGCTGACCACGAAGTAGACTTGCTGGCAAAGGGGACAGTCGTCCCCGCCCAAGAAGTCGAACTCCAGCCTGAGCTCGGCGGCCGGGTGATCTGGCAGAGTGACGAGCTCGTGGCCGGTGGTCGCTTCGTCGAAGGGCAACCCGTGCTCAAGATCGACGGTCGGGACTACGAGCTTGCGGTCGAATCGTTCCGCTCGGAAGTCAACCGCGCCAAGCTCGATCTCCGGCTCGAGGTCCGCCGCGGCGAGGTCGCGAAACGGGAATGGAACTCGTTCGGAGACATCGACGCTTCCGAGGACCAGCGGGCGCTCGCTCAACGCGAGCCCCAACTCGAGGCGGCCAAACTAGCCCTCAAAGCCGCTCAGAGCGCGCTCAAGAAGGCAGAACTCGATCTAGAACGCACGACCCTGCGCGCGCCATTCAACGCCATGGTCGTGAACGAGAACGTCGATCCCGGTCAGCTGATCAGCCCGCAGATCTCGGTGGCTCGACTCGTCGGGACCGACGAGTTCCACGTGCAGGTGTCCGTCCCGGTGTCATCGCTGCGCACGATGCGCGCACGCACCGAAGACGTGCCGGGGTCCGAAGTCGACGTCCGCCAACGCGTCGGGCAGGAGACGATCGCGCGCACCGGTGAGGTCATTCGCCAGCTCCCCGACCTCGACCCAGGAGGCGCGATGGCACGGGTCTTGGTCAGCATCGAGAGACCTCTTGGCGAGAGCCAGGGGCTTCCTCTGTTGCTGGGTTCGTTCGTCGACGTGGCCGTGGCGGCTACGCCCATTCTCGACGCGGTCCGGGTGCCGCGCGCGGCCATTCGGAACGGGCGCGAGGTCTACGTCATGAACGAGGATGACGTGCTCGAGATCCGAACCGTCGACATCGCCTGGACCCAACCCGACTCGGTTCTCGTGACCGGCGGGCTCGAGTCGGAGGAACGGGTCGTGGTGAGTCGCATCCCAACCGCTATCCCGAACATGCTTCTTCGCACGGGCTCCGTTGCCCCTCGCCCCGAACCCACGCCCCAACCGAGTGCACAGGCCGATGTCGACCCGGCCGACGCCACCGAAGCCGCCACCGCAATCCCATGACCGACCCCAAGCCCTTCGACCCTAACCGCGCCACGGGCCCCATCGCTTGGATGGCCAAAAACGCCGTCGCATCGAACGTGTTGATGCTCGTTCTGATCATCGGCGGTCTGGTGACGTTGGCGTCCGGAATCAAGCAAGAGGTGTTTCCCGAGGTCGAGATGGACATCGTCTCGATCCAAGTCGACTACCCGGGCGCAAGCCCCGCGGAAGTCGAGCAAGCGGTCATCCTCGCCGTCGAAGAGGAGGTGCGGGGCATCGACGGCGTCAAGAAGGTCACCTCGACCTCACGTGAAGGGATTGGAACCACGTTCGTTGAGCTCTTGCTCGGCACCGATCAGGACCGCGCGCTCAACGACGTCAAAAGCGCCATCGACCGCATCACGTCTTTTCCGCAAGATGTCGAACGCCCCACCGTCAGCCTGATTTCGAACCGACAGCAAGTGATCTCGCTCGTCCTCTACGGCGATGTCGATGAAGCCACCCTGCGCGCGGTGGCAGAGGCGAGCCGCAAAGAGATACTCCGCGACGACCGTGTCACGTACGTCGAGCTTTCTGGGGTGCGTCCGCTCGAGATCAGCATCGAGGTGCCGCAAGCCGAGCTCCGCAAGTACGGGTTGACCCTCGACGAGGTGGCGGATCGCGTCCGCATGGCCTCGGTGGAGCTCCCAGGTGGCGCCGTGAAAACCGACGCCGGTGAGATCTTGCTCCGAACGACCGAGCGTCGCGACCGCGGCGAGGAGTTCGGCAACATCATTCTGAGGAGCCAACCGGACGGCTCCCAGGTACGGGTCCGAGACATCGCCACGGTCGTTGACGGCTTTCAGGAGAACGACCGAGAGGCGACGTACAACGGCCAGCGCGCCGCGATGATCAACGTGTTTCGCGTGGGGAGCGAGACCCCGCTCACGGTGGCGGCCGCGGGCAAAGAGTACGTCCAGAAGCTGCAAGAGACGTTGCCCGACGGACTCTACGCCGCCCCGTGGTTCGACACGGCAGAGATGTACGAACAGCGCATCTCGCTCCTGATGAACAATGCGCGCATTGGCCTCTTGCTGGTCTTGTTGACCCTGGGCCTGTTCCTCGAAGGGCGACTCGCGTTTTGGGTCACTCTGGGGATTCCCATTTCGTTCGCAGGCTCGCTTCTGTTCCTTCCGATCACCGACGTGTCGATCAACATGATCTCGCTCTTCGCGTTCATCATCACGCTCGGCATGGTGGTCGACGACGCCATCGTGGTGGGTGAATCGATCCACAAGCACCGCACCGACGGCGCCGACCGATTGGAGGCGGCGATCAAAGGGGCCAGAGAGGTCTCGCAGCCCGTCATTTTCGCCATTTTGACGAGCTGCGTCGCGTTCGCCCCGATGCTGATGGTGCCAGGAGTGATGGGGAAGTTCTTTCGAGTCGTTCCCATCGTCGTCATCGCCGTCCTGATCATCTCTCTGGTCGAGTCGCTTCTCATTCTCCCGGCGCACTTGTCGCACCCCATGCCGTGGTGGCTTCGTGTCGTTCTGTCGCCGTACTTGTGGTTCATGAACTTGGTGGCCCGGCTGCGAATGCCCGAGCGCCTCCAACAGTTCATTCAAGGTTCCTACGTCCCGCTGCTGAGTCGAGCGCTCGAATGGCGGTACTTCACGGTAACGTTGGGGGTGGCCACCCTGCTCTTCACGATGGGCTACACCGCCGGTCGAATCCCGTTTACGTTCCTCCCGAAGGTCGAAGGGGACATGATCACCGCGCATCTCAAGATGCCGGTCGGGACCCCGGCCTCGTCGACCGAGCGGATCGCGGACTCGATTGCGACCCAGGCGCGCAACTTGATCGAAGACGCCGACGCAAGGCGAGACGACGACACCACGGTTTCACGAGGCATCTACGAAGAAGTCGGCGCGGCCAGTCAGCTCGAACCCGGCCCGGAGGGAATGCTGGGCAAAGAAGGAAGCCACCTCGCGACGGTGATGGTGTACCTCAACGACGCGGGCGAGCGAGACTTCACGACGCAGGAGTACGTGCAACGCTGGCGCGACGGCATCGGCGAGATCCCGGGAGCCGAGTCGCTGACGTTCACCTACGAGGTGGGCGTCGAGCCCGGAAGCCCGATCGACATTCAGCTCATTCACGACGACGTCCCCACGCTCGAGGCCGCCGCCGAACGGCTCGCGCAAGAGATAGGCTCGTACTCCGGGCTTCGCGACATCGACAGCGGTGTCACGAAGGGCAAAGAGCAGCTCGATTTCCGGCTGACCGATGAGGCCGTCGCACAGGGGCTCACCGAAGTCGAGCTCGCGCGGCAGGTTCGAGGCGCGTTCTTCGGCGCCGAAGCGGTGCGACAGCAACGGGGACGGGACGAAGTTCGTGCGTACGTCAGGCTGCCTCTCGAAGAGCGACAGTCTCTCTACAACGTCGAGCAGCTGATCGTCCGAACGCCAACGGGGGGCGAGATGCCACTCTCGCAGGCGGCCGAGCTCGACCGAGGCCAGGCGTACACGGTGATCAACCGAACCGACGGCCGGCGAACGATCAGCGTCACGGCCGACATCGCGAGCGCCGACGCGAACGCCAACGAGATCGTTGGCCAGATCCTGCAGCGGGAGATCCCGCAACTCATGGCCGACTTCCCCGGGCTCGCGTACAGCCTCGGCGGCGAACAGGAACAGCAAGCCGATACCATGAGGGCCCTAGGCCTCGGCTTCATGCTCGCCCTCATCGTGATGTTCTCGATGCTCGCGGTGGTGTTCCGGAGCTACTCGCAGCCACTGTTGATCATGTCCGCGATTCCGTTTGGGTTCGTCGGCGCGGTCTGGGGACACGTCTTGATGGGCTTTGGGCTCAGCGTGATGAGCATGATGGGCCTCGTCGCCTTGTCAGGCGTCGTCGTCAACGATTCGCTGATCCTGATCGTCGCCATCAACCGCTACCGCGAAGGCGGGATGCAGCTGTGGGACGCGGTGATCGCCGGAGGCGCACGCAGGTTCCGGCCGATCTTGCTCACCTCGCTGACGACGTTCTTCGGCCTCGTCCCGATGATCTTCGAGCGGTCGGTCCAGGCCCGGTTCCTGGTGCCGATGGCCGTGTCCCTCGGATTCGGCGTGCTGGCCGCCACCTTCATCATGCTGCTCATCGTGCCCTGTTCGTACATCATTCTCGAAGACGCACGGCGGCGTGGGAGCAACATCTTCGCACGCCTTCGCGGCCGACCGACGATCCCGCCTCCGCCGCACACCGGCCCCTCCGAGCAAGACCTCGAAGGGCTCATCGCCGAGGAGTAGACCGCTCGAGCGGCCTTGACCGACCGGGCGCTGCGAGCACTACGAGGCTTCGGCGAAAGTCCAGGCGCCGGTTTGCGCGTGGTTGCGGTTGAGTTCGACCGGCTTTCGCATCAGCCCGAGCGCGCCCGCCGTAGCGTGCATACCGGCCCAGCGTGCCAGCCCTCGGTACGCGTCCACCGTCCGTGTCGGCACCCGACGGGCGTGGTCTCGGGCGACCTCGAACACCTCGAGATACCGCTGCACGCAGGCTTGCGGGTCCGAGCGGTCTCTCGCGTTGGCCACGGCGCGCTCCCCGAGGTGCCGCCTTAGCGGGGGCTTGGTGAGCAGGAGCTCGATATGATTTGCAAAGCGCTCGTCGGCGTCGTGCGCGACCGGGTCGACCAAGAACCCATCGTCACCGTCGGTGACCTGCCCGGCGACACCCATGCCGTCGTTCATCGCAATGACGGGAAGTCCGCACCAAAGGGCCTCGCTTACGACTTGCCCGTAGGTCTCGGACAGCGACGTGTATACGAAGAGATCGGCGTGGCGATACCATGCGGGCATCTGAGCGAGACTCTGCTCCCCCACAAAGAACACCCTGTCTTCGACCCCACACTCGGCTGCGAGCGCCCGCAGTGATTCGTGCTCGGGCCCATCTCCAACGAGCGTGAGGGTCGCACCCCGCGGGTGAGTGTGGACGAAACGCCCAAAGATCCGAATGAGACGGTCGACTTCTTTCTCGCGCACGTGTCGACAAACCGCGAGGATCCGGGACCCTCGTTCGGCGCCGCGAGGGAACGGGTCGGCGTGGTCGGTCACATCAAAGATGCGTCGCTCGATGGCGCGAGGAATGACGTGGATCGGCACCTCAACCCCG
This sequence comes from Myxococcota bacterium, assembly GCA_039028875.1. Lineage (GTDB taxonomy): Bacteria > Myxococcota_A > Polyangia > Polyangiales > Houyiibacteriaceae > SG8-38. Next base: position 22,431 of record JBCCHE010000051.1, read on the forward strand.
CGCGCCTCCCAGTAGCGCTTGAGCCCTGGGCTGAGGCAGACGAGCGCGTCGCCCAAGTTGTACGCGTCCGCCGTGTTGTCCTCGACCCAAGGAATCACCTTCTTCTCGAAGAGCTTGGTGACACTGGTGACATGGTGAAGCGCGTCGGGCAGCACGACGTTGTAGACGCTCGGCATATGGAGCGTGTTGACCGACACCAACGGGACCCCATGACGCTGACGAAGGTACCCGCCGGCGTAGAGCAAGCCACTCGGGCTTTGCGCGAGTAGCATGTCGAAGTTCGCCGCGGTGAGGGTGTCGAGCGAGTGGCGAGTCGGCATCGCGAGATAGCACCCCGGATGATTCCGAAGAGGAATGCTCGGAAGCGTAATGTGGTGTGGGGGCAAGTCGTTAGGCGCTGCGTGTGGATCGTCTGGACCAACGACCGTGACGTCGTGGCCACGGGCGGACATCTCGCGGTACAGGAACTGCGACGCGTACGACGACCCGTTCGCGTATGGAATGCGAACGTAGTCATTCAGAATGGCCAGCTTCCGCAACCACGTGCGTTGTCGCGCGTACATCATCGACCTCCGACGGACGCCCCAAGAGACGCCGTCCACTGTATCCGAGACTCACACCCTGTGAGAAAAACCGTCCCGCACCTGCCACAGTGAAACCCGGGTTGGCCGCCCTCTGAGCCGAAAGCGGGGTTTTTCGGGGAATTCATCGCCATGGCCGGCTGGTGAAACTGGGTCGCATATTGCATGACTTGGAGGAATGCGAAAACCGGGCCAACCCCCTGGAGAACCATGCCACGCGCCGTCCTAGTTTTGGCGGCCGTCGTGGGCGTGACTGCACTCGGGGCGGTCTCGGCGCGAACGCTCTCGGTGAACACGAGTGTCGAGGCGCTTCTGCCCGGCGACTCCGATTCGGTGCGTTCACTCGAGCGCCTGCGCGAAGAACTCGCCGTCGACCAGCCTCTCACCGTGTTGGTCTCGTCGGACGATACGGACACGAGCCGCGCGCTTGCATTCGAAATCGCAAAAGAGTTCCGGGCGTGGCCTGAAGCGCGTTGGGTGATGACCGACTACGGATTCGATGCGATCGCAGAGCGGGCGCTCTACTACGTCGACGTCGAGACGCTCGACGAATGGAACGACCTGGCCACCGAGGCTCTCGAGTGGGAAGTGTGCGAGGCATCTCCCCTATGCGTGACAATCGCCGACCCGCCGACGCTTCCCGGCGAAGACGACGTGGTCGCCGCGGTGGAGCGCTCGGACGCCGGTCGCATGCTCGACGCCCTCACCGGGGAGACGACGAGCCAGGAACACGTGTCGGGCGGTGATCCGACGCCGCTTTGCAAAGCGGGCGTGTGCGCGGTTCAAGTCATGCTCGATGGCGACGCGGGGAACCTCGCCTTCGCGCGAAAGATCCAGGCGCGCGCCAACCGTTTCATTGAGCCGCTCGAGGCTGCGCAAGCGAACGGCACCCAGATCCGAGTGGTCGGGCGCTACCGCGTGGCGCCGCTCGAGCAATCGATCATCACGCACGACCTCGAACGAATCGCCATCCTCGCGGCCATTGGGTCGTTGCTGGTCGTGCTCTTGTTCTTTGGCGACCTACGCGCCGTGCTGCAGCTCGGCCTCCCGATGCTGACAGGTTTGGTCGCGGCGGTCGGCGTGATCGCCTTCGTGGATCCCGAGCTCAACATCATCAGTGCTTCGGCCTTGGCCATTCTCGCAGGTATGGCGATCGACTTCGGGATTCATCTCCTGATGCACCATCGCGCGACGCAGAGCCGAGGCGACGGGCAGGCGTCGCCCACCAAAAGCGTGCGCGAGCTCTGGGTGTCTTTGACGGTCGCGGGCGTCACCACGGCGTGTGGGTTTGCCGCGCTCTCCCTGACAGACTTCAAAGGCTTCTCCCAGATGGGGTGGATGGCCTCCGTCGGGATTCTCGTCGCCCTCGTCTGGACGATGGCGGTCTTTCCGACGGCGGTCTACTTCCTCCGGGGCCGCGACCGTCGACCGGCATCGACCGTGACGTTCAGGGTCCCCCGACATCGTGCCATCGCGATCGCGGGTGTGGCGCTCGGAGTCCTTGCGGTCCCCCTCAGTACAGGCGTCCGCTTCGAACGAAACCTCGCGTCGCTCCAGCCCGAGGTCGTGCACCACGGCATCAACGCCGAAGTGCTGGGGGCGCGCCGCTTCGTCCCCGTGTTGCTTCTTGGACGCTCGAGTGACGACGTCGACCAAGCGCTCAACGGCACCGCGATGGTGGGCGCGAGCGACATTCTCGGAGTGGAGCCCATCCCGGTTTCGGCGCAAGCTGTCTTTCCGGCCGATGCGGATGAAAAAACGCGTGCCATCGAGAATCTTCGCGACACCCTCGAACGCGCAAGAAATAGGGCCGTGGGCAGGCAAGACGAAGAGACACTCCGGGCGATCGCGGACCTCGAACCCTGGCTTGCCACCCGCCCGCCGGAGCCGCGCGACCTGCCCCCGTGGCTCGCCACCACCTTGATGGACGCCAACGATCAGGTTGGACGAAGCGGGATCCTCTACGTGCCGTTGCGAGGGTCAGACGCCGAAACGATGGAACGCCTGGCCGCATGGCTTGATGCGCTTCGCCACGAAAACCCCAACGTCGAGTTTGCGTCCGCCGAAGCGATGCTCGGGGAAGTCACGCCGGCCTTGATCCGAGACGCACCGCTGATCCTTGGACTGGTCTTCTTGGGGTTGATCGTGGCGACCGGGATCGCGAGCCGGTCATGGGCGGTCACTCGAGACGTCTTCATGGCGACCGCGCTCACCGCCCTCCTCTTCGCCGGCGCGTTGGCCCTAGGCGGGCTCGAGCTCCACCTCTACAACTTGTTGGCGGTGCCAGTGGTCATCGGGCTCGCGGTCGACGGCGCGGTGCACATGCGGTGGGCGCAACGGGAGGCAAGTCCGGAACGAGTCGGCATCGCGGCCCGGGCCGTCGCCGCGTCGACGCTTACTTCGATGGTGGCGTTCGTCGCGCTCGCCACCGCATCGCATCCGGGCCTCCAGTCGCTTGGCATCGTCGGCGCCATTGGCCTCGGCGTCTCGCTCGCCGTGAACCTCGTCTGGCTGCCTTCCTGGGGCTACGCGGGGATCGGCGCACCATCGAGCACCCGGCAGGCCAGCGAACTGTAGAGCTGATGGTGCTCTAGCCGGCGGAGCGCTGGTTCGCCGTTCATCGTCGCCACCACTCTCTTCGTTCGGACCGACGCGTACCAGTGGACCGTAAGGGTCGACGGATCGATCGCGGCGGCCACGTCGACTCCGCGTTTGTACCGTCGAAACCAATGCGCACTGATCTCGGGCGGCAATGGGAAGAAGAGTGGTGGCGGGAGCAGCTCGAAGTCGCCCCCGTCATAGCTCTCGCAAACCCGCTGAAAGAGGTGCGTCCCGAGCGCGTAGGACTGCTGCCAGCGCGCCTTTGGAAGCTCGGCCATGGTTTCGAGCGCCGCCCGCCACAACCCGTGCCCCGCGACACCCCCAAGCACCGCGTTGTTCACCGCCAGATGGTAGCGCCCCTCGATGCGCCGAAACGCCCGATAGCCGTGCGGCCACCGCCGAAACCCATCTCGGATCGCAGTCATCGCATAGGCCTTGGCTTTCACGCGAGGGTCGCGTGACCGCACGACGAAACCTGGAAACACGATCCGCTCGCGCCCAATCCAAGCCGGCGCCTGGGCTCGAAGCGCGTCGAAGGACCGAATCGTGAGGGTGTCCATATCGAGATACACCCCACCATCACGGCAAAGGAGCGCAACTCTCGCGATGTTGGCGCGCGCAACCGGCGACTTCAGCGCCCCACACAACGTGGCCAGCGCCGGACCCGACACGGCTTCGCAAAGCGCCTGATCGTCGAGCGGCACGAACTCCACATTCGGAAGCTCTCGCAACGCCGACACATGCGGCAACGCATCAAGCGGGTCCGCATGATGCAACCGAACCCGCTCAAACCCCCCATGCGTCGCCGCAGATCGAATCGCCAACGCATGAAGGTACTGAAGCCGCGGCCCATACCAAACGAAGTGTGCGGTCGAAGGGATCACTGAGGGAGCCTAGCGCGAAGGAGTCGAAGGGGCTTCGAGAGGGGGGCTAGGTCTCTCGCTCCTCTCGAAGAACGCGCCGCAGCGCGAAGAACCATAGCGGCAATGAAGCTAGCCAATTGGTCACGCCGATCCCCGAGAAGAACGCGTACATCCAGAGGTAGAGCCCTACGGCTTCGGAAGGGGCGCTGCGCGCCATCATGACGTAGCCCACAGTGAAAATGGTCTGCGCGCCGAGGCCGACCGCGTAAGGGGTCGTGACTCCAGCAAACAGGTAGAACCGTCGATACCAGTGCGGGACTTCCTGGTCCCGGATTCGCCCGGTCAAGACCGCTTCGGCCCTGTGAAACATCCACCTCTCGATCATCACATAGAGGAACAAGTTGGCGATGGTGACGCCAAAGACCGCGATCATTGCCGTGAACTGTGAACCCGTCGCAAACGCGTCCTGCACTGTTACCTCCGCTCCAGGGTGATCCCGCAGGCGATCGCACTTTGTTCTGAGGCGCCTTGAAAGGCGTCTCTGGCATCTCTTCTCATCGTCCTATCGTGCGATTCTCACCGAGAGATACGCAAGCGCACGATCCGAGACAAGAAGAAAGGCTTCTGGGAGCCATCGGGTCTGACGCTTGACTACTCGCACGTATTCGTGACGGTGGCGTTCCCGAGCCACCCGGTTTGGAAGGGTTCGCCGCTGGTTCGTTCGCCGCTTAGGGTGACTTCGATGTCGATGACGGCCTCGGTAAAGTCGCAACGGTCGACGAGGATGGCGATCGTGCTGCTACCGAGGGGGAGCGAATCGCCGCTCGGAACCGACAAGGTGACCGCTTCAGCCGAGCTCGTGTAGTCGAGTGTGACGTCGTACGCCGACGTATCGATCCCGTCGTTCATCGGGCCGCTGGCGAACACCTCGAACTCTTCCGCGACGATCGGCAGCACGTCCGCCTGGTCGCAGCAGATCTCCACGTCGGTCGGGTCCGCGAACACCAACAGCGTTGGGAAGGGCGCGTCGCCACAGGCCAGAAGGAGCGTAGTGGCCATCGCGACCCACGGAGATACCCCAAGCCGGCTCATTTCATGGATATACTCCAAATACCCGCCCTTGCAGCCGCGCCGCCCTTCGCACCGACCCAGGTTGAGAAGTTGGTTGACGGCTGCGCCAACACGCTGACTTCAAAACAACAAGACGGCGGCACGAACCGTGAGCGCGATGAGGGTCAGCCCGGAAAGCGCGAACAGGCAGAACCGCACCGGAATGATGTTGACGGTGGCCTGAAACACGCTGTGCGTCGCGCGAACGGCAACGTAGGCCCACGCGAGCGTAAGGCCCAGGGTGTCGGCTTGCCCGTACACGGCGAGCGACAGTGCCACTGCGTAGAACACCGTGGGTTGCTCCATGAGGTTCGTGTAGTTGTCGGACTTCCATCGGACGCGAGGGGGGAGCGTTGCCATCTGGGCGCCTCGCGGCTCGTTCCGGTCGAGTTTGATGCGCGCGCGTTTGACTGCAGGAATTCGGGTGGCGTACATCCAGGCCCACATGACGTGCGACCAGAGGGCAAGCGCGATCACCGGGAAGAGCATCGGGTGCGGGTGAGTCATGGGCGCAAGGGTGCCGGAGAGTTCCCTCCGCCGCATTGAGATCGATCAAGATCGGCCGTTGCGTCGGACTCGGCTCAGGGTCTCAGGGCGCAGCCCGAGATACGAGGCCACGTGGTAGCCCGGTGTATTCTGTACGATGTCCGGTTCCATGTGCGCGCAGAAGTACGCGTAGCGTTCGGTCACGGACTTGTGCTGCAGCATGCGTAGTCGCCGTTCGAGCGAGAGGTAGTGCTGTTCGGCCATCACCCGACGGAGCCGGTCGGAGAGTTTAGGGGCGTGACGTTCGAGGAACGAGAGATCGGCGCGGTACCCGACCACCGGTGTGATCGCGGAGACCCACTCGTCGGCCCCCTCGCCGGTGATCAGGCTCGGCATGCTCGCGGCCACCGACGGCGCCGAGAGAAGCCGTAGGTTCACCTCCCGATCCCCGTGCACGTAGAACGCGCGCACCATTCCCGTCTCCATCAGGCAGATGTCCCGCACGACATCCCCCGGTCGATAGATCGGTTCGCCCCGCCCGAACGAAACCCGACGAAGACTCTCAAGCATCCCCCGCATCTCGCCGTCGGTCGGAGAGAAGTGCGGCGCGAGCAGGTTCGTGATCAGGTCGGTGGGGGACACGCCACAGAGTCTGCTCGCGAGAGCTCACAGAGACAATCTCGCCGATGCGTGCGTCAATGCAGCCCCACACGCGCTCCCAGATCCCCGCTAGGAGTACTGGGCGTTGGCGCGGCGGACGGGACTCGTGTGTGACTGGAACAGTGCGTGGCGAAGTGGACGTCAGTCCACGCAGCTGCACGGTTCCAGACGCAGTACGCAGGTCGCGAAGCGGCCGAGTACACCCGTGAGAGGCCCGGACGATGCGAAAACGCCCAGATCCCCGCTAGGGGTACTGGGCGTTGGCGCGGCGGACGGGACTCGAACCCGCGGCCTCCGGCGTGACAGGCCGGCGTTATAACCAACTTAACTACCGCCGCATCCCCCTTGGGGCGAAGCCCTTCGGGACCGGCCTTGTAGCCCGCACCCCTCCGGCTGTCAAA
>JBCCHE010000052.1:0-28829 GCA_039028875.1 Myxococcota bacterium
CAGCCGACCCTCGGCTGCCTCACAGACGCCGACTGCGGCGGTGCAGCGCCCTGCGACTTCGTTTCAGTCGAGGGTGTTTCCATGCCAACCCCAGACTCCTCCCTCCTGGCCATCCCCATCGGCGACCCGGGACCGTGAACCTTCGCGCTTGAGGCAGAGGAGCGACGGTGCAAGACAGCGGTCGTGAGTAGCTTCGCGTTCGAAGATCCGGATCGAGGTATTCGAGGCGACATCACGATCACCCTCGATGAACTGGAGTTCTCCATCGGCGACGACGGAGACGTGGTCGACGCGACGGTGTACGGAACGCACAGAACGGCCCGGAGCGGCAACCACGGGGAGCAGTCCCTGCCCCTCGGGCACGTCGAAGGCAGCTTCCTGGATGAGCGCCTGTACTTGGTGTTTCGCTCGAGTCCAGGTGCGCCCGTGTTGGCCGATTGGGTGCTCAGAATGGACTCGTCTCCGGGCCGACCTTGACGCTCCTCGCTCACTTCGCTTTGACTCCGTCACTGATTCACCTAATTGAAAAAGACATTCGTTTGCAACGAACAAGGTCCTTTCATGCCATCCAACCGTCTCGCCGTTACCTTTGCTTTCCTCCTCCTTGCCGCACTCTGTGGGTGCGGGAGTTCAGAAGGCGATCCGGGTCCTGACCCCGAGACGGGGCCCGACCCCGAGTTCCGCGGATTCGCGGTGTGCGTCGACGTGCCTTCGCCCCTTGGTTCGACGGGGTTCATTTTCACGGTCGACGAACTCGATGGCGGCACGCTGTCGCTGAGCGAAGGTGTGGAAATCGGTGGCGGCGGATCCACGTGTACGACCGGGTTCGGATCGGCGTACCAGGGATCGGCGGAATCGCCCATCGTGACTCGGTTCGATCTCAACGAAGACGGGCTCCTGGTTCCCGGGCCGCGGGTCAGCTTCGGCAACATCCTCGGTAGCATCTTTGCGGGGCGTGGCCGTGCCTTCCAGTTCGTCTCCGAGGAGCGCGCGCTCTACATCGATCGGACCACGGGCATCGTCGTGGCCTGGAATCCGACCGACATGACCGTCATCGACAGCATCCAGCTCGAAGGCTACGAGGTCGAGGGCGGCGCTCCATCGATCGTTCCCGTGCTCGTCGGCGAAGAGCGGGACGACATCCTCATGTTCGTGCGCTACATCGACCGGAACGCCGCGGAAGGCATTCAGATGAAGCGCGCGGCATTGATCAGCCTCGATCCGGAGACGCTTGAATACACCGTCACGAGGGAAGAGCGTTGTGGGGGGATTTTCAACGACGTGGAGACGAGCGACGGCACCATCTACATGGCCAGTTCCCCGTTCGTTGCGGCGCAGCAGTTGCTCGACATCGAGCCATTCGAGCCCTGCATGTTGCGCGTGTTGCCCGGCGCCACCGAGTTCGATCCTGACTTCTATGTGGAGATGAAAGACCTGACAGGTGGCTTGCCCACGGGCGGCATTCTGCGGGGCCCCGGAGATGGCGCCATCATCTTGACCTATGACGGCGACCCGGAATCGGCGCTTACCACGTTTGAAATTACGACCCCACCCGTATGGCGTGCGTTTCTCGTCGAAGATCTGAACGCCCTCGGGTCGGCGGCCGAGGTCCCGGGGTTTCCGGTGTTGAGCGGTTTCGTGAACGAGTTCTTTGGGTCTCGAGGGCGAATCTACACCCTGAACACCAACCTCCTCGAAGGGCGGTCCACGTTGGTCGATGTGACGGACCCCTTCGACGTTCGTGATGCGCTGGCGATCAGTGGGGGCTTCTTCATCGGGGGCGGAGATCTTTTTCAGTAGGCGGGTGCCCCCGGCGGTCGCGTGCCTCATGCGACCAAGTCGTCTGCCCGGGCCCTTCTCGGACTACGTCTTACCGCGTCTCGGACGAACCCGTGCACCGCACCGGCCGTCTTGGCTGACTCTTACTCGACGATGAACTCCCCGTTCATCATGCCGAAGTGTCCCGGGAAGGTGCACAGGAACTGGTACGTTCCAGGCTCCGGAGCGTCGAACGTGACTGAAGTCGACTCGCCACCGCCCACCAGCTTCGTGTGCGCGATGACCTCGTCGCCTTCGGGGATGTAGCCGGTTGCGGAAGCAGAAAGGGCCTTCTCCGCGAACGCGGGCAGCTTCACGCCCGGTTTCAAGAGCACGAAGTTGTGACCCATGCTTTCGACGGGCAACTTGCCCGTGTGCACCAAGTTGACGGTCACCGGTTGCCCGGCCTTCACTCGGATCTCTTTGGTGTTGAACTGCATCGAGTCGTTTCCCATCAAGACGACGACGGTTCCCGGTGTCGCGCTTGGCGCCTCGGCGGGTGCCTCCGCTTCTGGTTTCGTTTCAGTCGTCTCGGGCGGTGCCTCGGTTGCGGGCTCTTTGGAGGATGTGCAGCCTGCGTAGAAGACGGCACAGAGAAAAATGACAGCGGGTAGTCGCATGGTGTTTGTCGAAGCCGGTGTGGTGAGGGGTTATTGATGATTTTGATATTCGATTTCAAGAGCGATGATGCCCCATCTGTCGGCCCGCGCAAGGACGCAATCAACGCCACGAGCACCAACGCCATGATGGCTCTCGTAATACTGGCCGCCAGCCGCGCGAGTTCCTCGCCTGCGAAGTAGCGGATGGCCTGCGGAATCCCGGAGGCACTGCCAAACAAACCGAGGACAGCGACCACGAGCGCACCGTAGAGGCTTGGTTTGTAGAAGCGCTCCGAGCGTCCGAAGACCGCAGCCGGGGCGCGATGGGGCGCGACCGACGCGACCGGGGACCGAGCACTCGAACTCGTGTCGCGTTCACACGTCTCGTTCGCGCATCATCCAGTTGAGCACGCGCCGCGAGAACGCGCGCTCGACCCGACGGAACCCACGGGCGACCGGGCGTGTCGGCGCGGGCAACAGATGCACCGGGTCGCCGACACGGATCTGTCCGCCGCGCACCACCGTCGCGTAGGCCCCAAGATGTCGATTCGCGTGTTCCGCCACCGCCCGAACCACGCCCTTGTCGGCGTCGATACCGGGAAGCGCCTGGGCCCGTCCCGGCATGGAACAACGTACGGTCGGCGCTTCGACCGCAAACAAGCAGTCGCCGACTTCGATCCTCGACCCTTCCCACTCGGCTTCGAGGAGACCCTCGCGCTCGCCACTGTCGATGACGATGTTCGGGCGGTAGCGACGCGCGTCGATGTTCGCGTTCCCCGAACGGCTCGCCACGAAGCCAAGAGACGCAGTCGTCAGCACGTGAATCGGATACGCGTCAAAGTAGGTGCCTGGCGGCGTCGCAAAGATCCCAAGTTCGGAGAGCTTCTTGAACGGGAGGCTCGACATGTCGGGCGCGTCCTCGCCCGGGAGCACGCCCATTTCGCGCCGAAGATCCGCGCCATCGATGAATCGTCCGAGACGGTAGTGCGAAAGATTGGATCGCGGGGCGAGCGGGACGAGCTCCACCTTCTTTCCCAGGTGGTCGCTCACGCGCGAAGACGCCCGCGGGTCGTCCGCTGGGATCGTCTCCCCATCCGGGAAGCGCAGGACAGGCGCGGCCGGTGCCCTTCCGCTGTCGACAGCCGCGCTCGTCGCCTGGATCCCAAGGAGCTTTGGAAGCTTGCGGGCGCCCTGCTGTTCTCCCACGTCCAGGTTTCGTACGGCCCATGCACGGTCCCCCTGAACGCCGTCGCGGGAGACCGGGGCGGTTTCGAGGTCTTCCCCCACCATGGATTTCACCGGGTAGCGATGCAGAGACAAGACTCTTCCGATGCGCTGCATGCTAGTTCGCCAGATGCTCGATCAGCCATTGGCTGACCTCGGCGGCCGCGAGTTCCGGGACCCAATGGTTGACGCCCTCGAGAGTCTCGAAGCGGTACTCCCCCGAAACGAAGTCTCCCGTGGCCTCGGCACCCTCGCGGCACACCGCGATGTCTTGGTCGCTCCAGATGAATAGCGTTGGCACGCTGGTCAGGCCAAGAGGTCCAAAGTCTACTTGCCGGCCGTCGGTGTTCGCGCGGTACCAATCGAGGGCGGCCCCGAGCGCTTCTTCGGTGCCGAGTGCGCGCAGGTATTCGTCGATCGCATCCTCAGAGAGCCCCAGGTAGATCGCGCGAAGCTGGACTGCATCGTTCGAAAGAAGCGCGGCCTCACTGCCCTCTTGGGAGAAAAACTCGAAGTACGCCGACGCCTCGTACTGGCACGATTCGGTGTCCGCGAGCTCCGTCGCGAACGCATCGGGGTGCGGAATGGATACGGTCGTGAGACTCAACACACGTCCGGGCTCCAACGTGGCGGTTACCCATGCAATCACCGCACCCCAGTCGTGGCCGACGAGATGGAAGCGTTCGGAACCAAGGGCTTCGGCCATCTCGAGTACGTCGTCGACGAGAAGCGGAATCTCGTAGGCCTCCACGCCGGTCGGCCGTGCCCGAGGCGAATACCCGCGCTGATCGGGGGCAACCGCGCGGTAGCCCGCCTCCCCGAGCGCTTTCAACTGCGCCCGCCATTCGTACGAAGTTTGTGGAAAACCGTGCAGCAAGATCACGAGGTCGCCGTCGTCGGGCCCAGCCCGCCGAGCGTCGAACACCATCTCCCCCACCTGGATCTCGGTCTCGGTAATCTCGCCTGGATCTGGCTCCGGCGGAGCCACGTTGCTGCTCGCGCAGCCGAAGCCCAAGAGCAGCCAAGGTATGACCCAGCGCGGTACCGCGATCCGCATTCACAGACCTTACGTGCAGCCACCGCGCAACTCAATGCGACGGGGCCTCCCCTGCGTGCGATTGCCCGACCCATCGCACTCCTGGCAGCGAGAACCCGCTAAACGCGTTCGAGAACCATTCGGAGCGCCGTCACTGGAGCCGACGCCGGCCCAGGGAATCGCGCCTCGAAGTCAGCAGCCGCGGCGGGCGCCATGTTCTTCGCTTCGAACCTGCCATGGCTGGTCCCTTCCAGCCATTGGTACAGGTCGGTCAGGTTTTCGAAGTCCAGCGACAAGCTGAGCCAGTCCCAACGTACGGTCTCGAGCTTCCGCGCCGAGATGAGCGTTCGCCACTCCTGGTCTTTGCGAAACGCATTGTCCTGCACGTGCTGCTCACCGTCCGGCATGAGCAGGAGCAGCTCGTAGAAGAGGCTCGGCGTTTCCCCGACGAACTCGGCCACAAACCGGCCCCCCGGCTTCAGAATCCGTTCGACTTCGCGCAGCATCGTGGCGTGATCGAGTACCCAATGGACGGCGTAGTTCGAGAACACGAGGTCGATCGAGGCTTCCTCAATCCATCCAACGTCTTGCGCTTGCCCCTCCCGTAACTCCAGATTGGTGACCTCCGGAGTTCTCGCCGCCGCGGCCTCACGCAGACGCGCGGCATCGGGATCCACCGCAATGACCGATCCCCCGTTGCCCACGCGCCGCGCCAGCTCCATCGTAAGCTGGCCTGTGCCACAGCCGAGATCCACCACGGCGCGCCCCTCGACGGGCGCAGCGAGCTCCAAGAGCTGCAAGCCGCGCTGATACTGCCATTCGCTGTTTTCGGCGTACTTGCGCGCAAAGTGGATTGGGTCGGGCATTGCTAGCACCGTGTTCTAGCGCCGATTGCTTCCAAGGGTAACGGACCGAGCGCACGGCAGCCTTTCTCCTAGCCGCAAAGTGCGAGTATGATTCCGAGCAGTTCCATGAGAAATCGAAACATCGCTATCACAGCCTTGGCATGCGCTCTCCTTACGGTGGGCGCATGCGGAGATTCGTCGAACGAGGCCCCCTCTCAGCGGTGCGTCGACGCATGCGTACTCATCGAGAACGCGTGCAACAGCACCACGCCAGATTGCGCGGAGGACTGCCAAGACGACCTCGACGAATGCCCCGTGGAGATGAACGCGTTGCTCGATTGTGTCGAGGCGAGCGTGCTCCAGTGTGACGCCGCCCAAGACCAAGGCCTCGCGGAAGCTCCGTGCGAAGCCGATCACGCGGCCCTTGAGGTCTGCGGCGCCGACGCGTTCTGACCTTTAGGACGCATTGCATTCGACGAGGTGGACCGAAACCGATACCGGTTCGCGGTTGTGGTATCGGCGGCGCACGCGTATCGTCGCGGCATGTATCGCTTCATTCCCGCCGCGCGCTTTGCTTACGCGGCGTTGACGACGGCGACGTTTGCACTCGGTTGCAGCGGAACCGGATCGAACGAGGAGTTCGAACCGTTTCGGTCGGTGGCGTGGGACTCGACGCTCGAGGAGGTGAACGTCGGGGAGATGCGCGTCGCCGGAATCACCGTGGATGGCGACGACGGGGCGAGTGCCAGCATCCGCGTCACGACCGACAGCACCGGTCCGGTTGATTTGATTCGCGCAGATCCGGGCGTCTCCTTGGCGTCACCGATGTTCACGCCAGCCATGTTGACCTACGGCTTCACGCAGCCCGCTGGCCTTCACCTCATTCAGTTTCGCTGCATGTCGGCGGGCACCACCACAATTCGGGCCGAACTCGTTTTCGGGGACCCCCAACTGAGTCCGCTCATCGTCGAAAACGACACGGACCTCGAGGTAACGTGCATGGGCAGTGATCCAGGAGCGGGCGGAACCGGTGGGTCGGGCGCAGCCGGTGGGTCAGGAGGCATGGGCGGTGCCGGCGGTGGCGGGGACACGGCCATCGAGATCCTCGCAGGCACATGGCAGGACTCAGGCCTCGGGGGCGAGTTCGAGCGGTTCGAGGTCGGCGCATTCGATTCTGCCGACGGCGCCCCGTACTTTCTGAGCTCGGTGGTCGGAAAACCCGACGAGGGCTTCGTCCTCTTTAGGAAGGGCCCAACCGACGCTGCTCCATGGGCGGTCACGTCGAACGCCGTCGACAACGCGTCTCAGCTGATCATGAGCGACGGCACGGCGCTTCTCTATGGTGGCGTGTTCGGAACCGTCGTGTTGGTCGACTCGGGGGGCACGTCGGCGTCGCTCCAGGTCGGTGGGTTGGATCTGTCGGCGCTGACGGTGTGTCCTGGCGACAATGACGGCAGTACATTTGGAAGCCCACCAACCCCGAACCTCTTCTATCAGAGGCGCGTGTACTTTCGGGCATCGGGCTCCTGCCGGGGAGACGCCACGTTCATTAGCGGCGGCACCACGCTCCAACTCGGAACCCTCGACTCGATGCTCCCCGAGGGCACCGAGATCGGAGGCGTGTACTCGGGCTCCGACAACCCGGCCGGCTCCACCCTCGCCGAGACGCTCGGGATCTACGCGAGCGGCGCGTTTGTCTTCGCAGGGTTCGAGTGCGACTCCGGCGATGCCTGGTGCCCGGGAACCAACGGGTCCGCGTTTCTCCACTACGACATGAGCACGTTCACGCCGATCGCGGTCGAAGGCCAGATGATGAGCACGGCGCAAGGGGATCTGCCGTTTGGAGAGAGCCCTCGCCGCCAGTTTTCGAGCTACGACGACACGTTTGTGTTTGATGGGCTGCTCGGTGGCGCGGAAGCGCTCATCAAATACGATGGGTCGGGGTTGACGGTCCTGATGCTCGAAGACGACCCCGCCCCCGGCGTGCCGGGCGCCACATACCGTCAGCTCACAGGCACGGGCCAGGCCGTGTTCGCCGACTCGGAGGGGCTCGTCACGTTCATGGCCGAACTGAACAGCGCGACCGTTCCCCGCTATTGCATCTTCCGCGAGCCACTCGATGGGGGTCCGGTCGAGCGCGTGGTCTGCGAAGGTGATCCAGTTCCGGACGGCGGAACGGGGACCTTCAGTGGTAGTCCGCTCCAGATGGTGGTCAGCCCTGGTGGGTTCCTAGCGTTCAGCTGGCCGAACGACGCCTTCGAGCCGCAGATCGTCGCCGAGGGTGTGTTCGGGGTTTTCCGCGTGGTCGCTGCGCGTGGATGGGGCGTGCCCGACGCGTTTGGCCGCACTCACTTCTTGGGTGGCGAGTTTGGCGGCACGCTTTCCATCGGCATCATCGGGCAGACGTTCGGAACCGGGACCGCTGGCGACGGAAGGGCGCTCGCCTTTACCAACGATGGCGACCTTTTTGTTCACTCCCAGCAGACCAACTCGCCACGGGAAGCGGCGGTGTTGCGGATCGAGACCAAGTTCTAGGCCGATTGGGTGCTACGTTGCGCGCGCCGCGAGCGCTTTCTCCACATTGCCCACCAGCGCCCAAATGCGTAGGAAACGCCGCTGAAGAAGCCAACAAAGAAGCCCACGGGAAGGTCGGTGCTGTAGGAGGCCACGATCGCCATCCAAACGGTGATAAGGGCAATCAACGAAGACAAGGCCATCGCTCGTGATGGCCGGTCGGTAATGGCCAGGGCGGCCGCCGGAGGCCCGATGAGCAGGCTGAAGATGAGGAACGCTCCGACGACGGGCACCGCCATGGTGGTCGTTAGCGCCAAGACTACCAAGAACGCGAAGTCCATCCAGCGCGTGCTGATCCCCCGCGCCTCGGCCACGTCGGGCGCGATTGAGGAGAGAAGCAGGGGTCGGTAGAGCATCGCGATGACTGCGATGCAGACCAGCCCCATGACCGCAGTAGGGAGGATTTCATAGCTCGCCACACCGAGGATCTCGCCAAACAGCAAGGAAAAGACCTCGGACGCATACTCGTTGCTGCGCGATAGGAACAAATCACCCAAGCCGAGCAGCAACGCGAGGGTCAACGCAGCGGCAACGTCGGTGCGTTCTCGACGCCCGAGTCTCGTGATGATTGCGGCTCCAACCAGTGCGAAGACTCCGAGCCCTACCAACGTGCTAACTCCGATCAGACTGGCCCCGGCTGCGCCCGCGAAGGCGCCGTTCGGGATTGCGTGGGCGGGAAACGCCGCGCCACGTAGCACTGTGAAGAACCCGACTACGCCGGCAACGACCGCAACGATGGCTGCCGTTTCGAACGCATTAATCATGAAGTTCTGGAACATCAGTCTGGCTCGGATGTCACTTGACGAGTTGTTGATGTGGGCTGACAAACCCGTGCCGTAACCGGGTCAGGTACGAGACCGAGAGATAGAAGACGAACACGACGGCTACGATACAGAAGCTCACAGGCCATCCGCGGGCGTCCGTCGACCACGAGGCGCTGGCATAGCTGATGGCGATGCCGATCCAGCAGGAAGCGACTCCGAGGGCCGCGGCCGCAGCCAGCGCGGCACCGGTCCGCTTGGTCAGATGCAGCACGGTTGCGGCCGGGCCGACCAGCAGCGCAGTCGACAAGATGGCGCCGATGGTTACGGCCGCCAACGAAACGGCGAGCGCAAGTGCGACCAGGTATCCGATCCCGACCAGGCGAACTGGCACACCCCGTACAAAAGCCAGCTCGCTGCTGACGCTGGTGAGCAGCAGCGGCCGGTAGAGCGCCGCGATGAGACCTGCGACGACCAGTGCGATCACGGCGACGGCGGGGATCAAACTCGGATCCACCGTAAAGAGTGAGCCGAAGAGAATGCTGATCGTGGTCCCTGATCGGCTCGTATGGGTCATGTCGAGGGACAAGAAGAGAGCAGAAAGCCCGAGGGAGACGCCAAGCACGATACCCGTGGCGAGGTTCCGACCCCGGGCTCGGCGAAGACCGATCATCTCCATCACCACAGCCGCCGCCACGTTCATGCTCACGAACCCAATGAGCGGCTGCAGGCCGACGAGGACTGCCCCAGACCCCCCTGCTGCGCCAATTCCCGAAAACGCGTGACCGGCAAAAGATTGACCACGAATGACGGCGAATACGCCCACCAACGCCGAAACAAGGGCCGTAATCGTGCTGACGGCTAGAGCGGTCCGAACGGGTTGATTGGAGAAGAACCCCGAAAGAGCGTGCGGCCAGAGATCCATGTCACACGCCCTCCGACTGCCCCCGTGAAGGCAAGGTGGGCGGATCGTTCTCATCGACAATCTCGCCGGCGGCCACCAACACCCTGCCGCCTGCGTGGATTACCTCAACGTGATGGCCGTAGAGTTCGCTCAAGGTTTCGGTTCGCACGACCTCCGCAGTCGTACCGCTAGCGGCACGACCTCCGGCGAGGTAGACGACTCGATTCATTGCCTGAAGCAGGGGATTCATGTCGTGCGCGGTAAGCACGATGGCGATATTCTGATCGGTGGCGATGTGACGCAACAGCTGGACCACCTCGTGGCTGCTCGTGATGTCGAGGTTGGCCAATGGCTCGTCGAGTAGAAGCAGACGTGGACGGCTGATGAGCGCGTGGGCGATCATGACTCGCTGCTGCTCCCCTCCAGAGAGGAGGCCGACGCGTCGATCGGCGAAGTCGGCGGCGTTCACCCCATGGATCATCGCGTCTATCAACCGCCGCCGGTTCGCGCTTGGCCGCGAAACACCGAAACGATGGCCATCGAGGCCAAGTCCGATGAGGTCCCGCGCCCGCAAGGGCGCATCAGGCTCCAACTCAATCTTCTGCGGCACGTATCCGACAATCGGGTCTCGTCTCGAACCAGCCTTGCCGCCGATCAGGACTCTCCCAGCGGTCGGTCTAATGATGCCGAGAATCGTTTTGAGGAGGGTTGTCTTGCCGGTCCCGTTGGAGCCGATCAGACCCGTGAAACTCCCCGGAGCCGCCCTGAAACCAACCCGATCGAGGATCGTACGACCCCCGAGAGCCACACTGATGTCCTCGACGACCAGCACATCAGGTACCTCAGAGCCCACCGCAGGGGTGCGCTCCGCACTGGACATCACAAAGACTCTTTCGAGATCCCCGACACAATCGCTTTTTGAAGCGCCTCGGTCTCTGCCAGCATCCAACTCTGGTAATTGAAACCGGGAGCCGGCATGGTCTCATACACGCCAACGATCGGTATCTGGTTCTCCTTTGAGCTCTTCTTGAACGAGTCGGTCAATTGGTCGGTGACTTGCTGGTTGTACACGAAAGCCTTGACCTTCTTGCCATTGAATAGCTCGTTCTGGAAGCTGACGTCCTGGGGCGTCGGGTCGGTTCCATTCATGATAGCGGCTTGGAGATTCCACGGCGTTTGGTTGGATATACCCATCGCCTCGAGCAGGTAGTCCGCCACAGGCTCAGTCGTCGCAACGGGAGATCCGCCGTGCTGACTCTTGAACGACTCGATGGCCTCCAACCACGGCTCGAGCGCGGCGTTGAACTTCTTTTCGTTCTCTTTGAAGTAGTCAGCGTTCTTCGGCTGAAGCCTCGATAGCTCCTTCACCAACGCGGCCGCAACGGCAGGCATCGTCGCCGGTTTGTACCAAAGGTGCGGGTTGCGTGTGCTGTCCGGCAGGTTCAGCAACTCTTGAACGTTCAAGTTCTTGCGATTTGGATTCGGTGCGGCGGCTTCGATTTTCTGCACCCAGTCGTCATAGCCCACCCCGTTCTGGATAACGATATGAGCCTGGCGAATGTCTGTGGCCGCCTGTGGACTGACCTCATAGGTATGCGGATCGGTGTTGGGGTTCGATTCAATCGAAGTCACTGTGACGAAGTCCCCACCGATCTGCGATGCGACGTCGCCATACTCATTCTCGGCAGCGACGATCCCGACCTTGTCACTGTTCGATGTTCGCGACGAGCAGCCGCCGGTGTTCAGAGACATCGCCGCGACCACGATCGCGGTACTGGCCGCCAGCAATCTTCGAACCGAAACTGAATCGCTTCGAACACTTGTAGACATGATCTTTCCTCTCCCCAGCGCGTGCATCCGATCTTCTACTTGCAACTCGGTTGCTAATGCAAGCGTAATCCTGGCCTTTGGTCGCCAAGCCAGCGCCGCCTGACCACTTCCCCTTGCCCTGCCGCGCCTTTCCGGATAGCTGAGAGGGAGTTCGAGCAGGAGCGTTTATGCGATCGACCCCACTCTATTGTTTCATCGTAGTAACCGGCGTGACCGTGATGGCGTGCACGCAGCAATCAAGCGACTCAACCGAAACGACGGCGGAAACAGCCCCCGCGGCCACTGCCGACAAGGACACCAAAGACGATGGCGCGGTCGCGCTTCCGCGGACTCCGTCGATCGAGGGCGCCAAGGTGTTTTTCAAGGGTCCGGCGGACGGGGCCTCCGTCAAGAGCCCGGTCAAGCTCGACTTCGGTCTGGAGGGGATGACCGTGGTCAAAGCCGGCGACAATACTCCGGGCACCGGCCATCACCACCTCATTGTCGACGCCGATCTCCCGCCGATGGGCGCCCCCATTCCATCCAACGAAAACTACATCCACTTCGGTGACGGCAGCACGTCAACGGAGCTCGAGCTCGCCCCGGGTGAACACAAACTCCAGCTGCTGCTCGGGGACTACGCCCACATTCCCCACGACCCGCCGGTGTACTCCGACGTCTTGACCATCAACGTGACGGAATAGCCATCGCCACGCGGGAACCCGACCTGACGGACTAGGTGCTTCGGCAGTGGGTCAAGGCGACCTATAGGTCTTCAGGCTTCGCGGTCGGGCGGGTCCCGTCGAACGGCACAGTGTCCCAAAACTGCCGTTCGCTACCGTCGGGGTCATTGTCCACAGCGCTGATGGCATCGTCGCCCACCGCGTCGAAGAGCATGGTCGCGCGCGCGTCCAACTCGTACGCGGGCCACTCGGGCAGATCTGGATGATTCGGGTTCCCGGTTTCGGCAAACGAGAGCCACGCGTCCATCATTTGACCCACGAGCTCTCCTGGTAGCGGATCGGAGCCGTAGGTTTGAGGCCAACTCTCGCTACCCCCACCCAGCATGAATCCAAGTTCGGAGGCATGCATGGCGCCCAAGTCGTACGGCGACTCGGGAACGGGAGGCGGCCAATCGAAGCGGTATAGGAACGTGTTGTTCGGCTGGTGGGGAAGATGGGCTTCGACCAACCGAATGGCGGGCATGCGGAAAAACACATCTGTGCCCGCCGCATGGCTGATCACACCGGGCTCCGCGCCGGGTCGGCCGGCCTGATATCGATCCACCACATCCTGTTCCGTCCTGCCGTCTGGAATCGCGCGCCCAACGGTCGGAACGAGCGCGGTGACGGCTTCGAACTCCACGTTCGCGAGCACGTCGACGAAGCGAATCCACGCGCGAGTTTCGTCGCGAGTCGTTCCGGTGAGCAGCGGAATCTCGGCAGCAGCCCCATCCGCGATGGCCTGAATAGGCGGTTCGGGGAAGATGTCGCCGTCGACTACGGGCCCGAACATCAAGTCCGTGACGAACGCTGTGCTGAGAAGCTCGTTCTGCGCATCACTCAGCTGGTCGGTGGTCAGCTCGACGAGCTCCTCCGGCCCAGAGACGCCGGCCGCCTCGAGAAACTGATCAGCCACGGCCGACGCATACACGGGTTCACGCGCCGTACTGCCAGCGCCACTTTGGGCGATGACTTTGTGAAATAGTCCCTCGGTACCCGGCATTCCCATCAACGCCGTGACGCTCATGCCTCCGGCCGACTCGCCGAAAATCGTCACGTTGTCGGGATCGCCACCGAAGGCTTCGATATGCTCTTGCACCCATTCAAGCGCGAGCTTCTGGTCGAGAATCCCGGCGTTGCCGCTCCCCGGAATGTCTTCGAAGTGGCTGAAGCCGAACGCACCAAGCCGATACTCCATGCTCACCACCACCACATCGCCACGCGCCGCGAGGTGTGCACCGCGGTAGAGCGCGTACCGGGTCGTTTCGTAAACCCAGCCTCCGCCGTGCACCCACACCATGACCGGGCGTTTCTGGTCGTCCGCGGCAGGTGTCCACACGTTGAGCGTCAAGCAGTCCTCGCTTTGCTCGAGATCATCGGGCTGTACGCAGGCGGGCCCAAACTCGCTCGCGTCAACGGGGCTATCCCAACGCGCGATGGGGACAGGGGGTCGGAAGCGCAGCTCGCCGACCGGCGGTTCTGCGAACCGCAGGCCTAGGAACTCGACCACCCCTTCGTCGGTCATCACGCCGTTCGCCACCCCGAGTGAAGTTCTCGCGCTCGTCGGGGTGTCGGCGGTATTGTCGCTGCTGCAAGCGGCGAGAACGAGTCCAATGGAGGCCAAACAAATCGCTCGCATCGCCAACCGCCTTACTGCGCAGCCGCCGTGCGCGGTGCCGAGATTTCCATCACTTCGAGGTTCGGATCGGCCAGGATCTCTTCCTCCCGGAAGAGCACTGGCTTGAACTGCTTCATCGAGTAGAGCCGCGTCTGGTCGGCGTAGTGTGGGGAGTTGGGGTCCTTCGACTGTGAGTATGCCGCAATCGACGTGGCGCGGGGTCCGTCGTCGGTGAACTCGATCGCCATCACGATTGCAGGGCCTCGGTCCGCGTAGTAGCCCTCTTCCGTCAGCGTGGTGACGTCATCGACGACGGGGGCCGAGTTGTCGGGCTCGAGTGAATCGGCGAAGTTGATGATCGAAGCCCCGATGTTGGCGACCCCATCTCGGGCAATGCCACCGTGCATCGGAATGCGCTCGCCGTCCTTTTCGGTGAACTGCGCCTCTCCGAGCGGTACGTCGATGGCAAACCCGAGCGATTCGAGCTGCAGGACCGCGTTCGCCATGTTGGAGAGCAAGAAATCTGGCTCGCCGGGTTCCGGATCCACGATACCGTTCGGCGTATTCAACGGGTCATCGGGATCCCACGGCACCTTCCAAAAGTACCCCGTTCCGTTGTTCGTACTAAACATCTGACGCCAGTACACCGGGCCAACGCTGTCGATGTCGTAGCGAAGGTTCCAGTCGCGCAGGATGTTGCATGCCTCGGTGAGGTCGACCGGCCCCGACTCGGTCTCGACGGGATCGGCACCCGTGCACCGTGCCACGACGTCATCGCGAAGTAGCTCCGGCGAGAGCCCCCGATTCACCATGTACATCTGCTCGAGCTCCTCGAGCGAGAACTTCCCATCCTCTCCGGACTGGCCTTCGGGGCTGTCGTCTTCGACGAGGATCGCTACCATCCTCTGGCGGAGACCCATGCGCGTTCGCTCGAATCCCATCAGCGGCGTGAACCCCTCGAGGGGCGCCTTCGAGTTGGCGAACCAATGGCTCTCGTTGGCGTTCGATACTGTGTCCCGCCGCTCGAGTTTGGGCTGCTTCGCGAACGGCACGAGCCCCGGATCCCGAGCGCCCTCTTCTTCCACCCATTCGAACCGGCTGTCGCTTCCATCGAGGAGGACCACGCCAAAGTCGAAAAAGAGATCGACGAACTGGTTGTTCTCGAGCTGATCCAGCCAAATGGCCAGCGCTTCGTCGCTCAAGTTCGGCGTAGATGACCCGTCCATGTACCAGGCGCGCCCCTCCATGCCCGCCGCCATGGTGTTGACCCAAGGAATGCCCGCAACCTCTTCGAAGACGCGCTGGAAGTCGTCCATGTTCTCGGCCAAGTTCATTTCGATCCACTGCGCGAGCGCTTCTTCGTTGCCCTCGTTGGCGTCGCGATAACTCAGCGCCCTGGACTCGGACCACTCGCCGAACTGTGGAATGGCAATGACCGGACCGTAGTGGCTCGACCACATCGTCCGCGAGACCTCCTCCAAGGCCCCGCCCTCACCTCGAACTTGGACGGTCACGTCACGAGAGGTCATGTCACGGACCTCGCCGTCGTATCGATACTGCGTCGGATTTCCAGGAACGAGTTCGAGGTCGTACACGACGAACCGATTGCCGTCGGACACCGTGTGCGTCCACGCCACCGCCTCGTTGAAACCCACCTGGATCCCAGGAAAGCCTCCGAAAGAAGCGCCGTAAACGTCGAGCACACCCGGGATGGTCAGATGGTTCTCACGAAATTGCGTCGCGCCGTGCCATCCAAACTGAGGGTTGGTCATCACCATGCCGCGCCCGGACTCGGATCGCTCCGAGCCGATCGCCCACCCGTTGCTCGCGTGGACCGTCAGCTCCGTAAGCGCCGACTCAAAATCGCTGGCGGCCGGTTGGGCCGGAGACACAGCGTTCGGTGGCTGCGCCGCCCCCACGAAACCGGCAAGGACGGCGCCGCTCGCGAGCAGCGTTCCGTCCAACACATACGCGAGGTAGTCGGACTCGGTGAGCGGCCGGACCCATTCCTCACCCGCGCACCAACCGGGAAACCCGGCCGACCCATTCTCCTCGAGGTACATGTTGTAGCCCGCCACGTACCCACGAATCAGGTCCTGCTCCCGCTCCGAGAGCGTCGGGAAGGTGGCCTCCGCTTGCTCGACCAGCGCGAGCGCTTTGAACGCGAAGTCTTGATTGAGGTACACATCATCCTCGCCTCGCCCAAGAAACATCGACCGCTCACCGCGTGCCTTCAAGACCTGATCGGCGACGATGCAGCCGCGATCGCCGGTCGCCGAGTAGCCCTGGCCGAATCCTAGGCTGCCCCAGTCTTCGGCCACGATGTGCGGAACCCCATAAGCGGTCGTTCGAATGGTCGCGCGGTACTCGGAGGATCCCGAACTACCCGAGCAGCTCAATGTCAACATCCACAGTCCAAGAACAAACAACAGTCTCCGAACTTGCATCTACAAACTCCTCACGTAGGTCCGGTCCATACTACGCCCGCGACACGATACCAATGCCCAATGTAAGGACGCCCCAGAACCAGGCGCGGGGGCCTCTGACGCACAGCGTTACTTCGTGTCCCCATTCAGAATCGAACCCGCAGACTCGCCTATCGTCACACGAGGGCTGCGATCCGTAGGGCCGGGCCGTCTCGAACCCGTGCCGGCGACCGAAACGAGCCAATTGTGTGATGGCGCACCCAGTCGTGGGTTCGTCGAATTTGTGACCGGCGCCGTTCGAGGAACTTGGTACGCTCCGGGAGCCCTCGGCAGTCTACGCCATGCGGGGGGCGCTTTGCTGACGACACGAGAGCACCGCCACTCCCGCGTCGCCGAGCAGAGGCACCCTTCTTAATCATCAAGGAGAGCCCGCCATGACCAAGCCACACGACGATCCCGAAAGCCCCACGACGTCCGAAGACGGGCTCGGCCTTTCTCGGCGCGCGTTTCTCGGCGCCGCTTCGACGCCTGCCCTCCTTGCAGTGGCCGGCACAGCCGGGGGAGCGGCGTTCGCGGCACCAAGTCTTGCGCACGCGCGGGTCCTCACCCCAGAGGAGGATAAAGAACGTTACAGAGACACCGCCGTCATGCGTCGCGATGCCGCGAAAGCCAACTACGACTTGGCGGCCGCGCTTGCGGAACAGAAGACGAACGACGACGAGCGACGGTACGAGGATCTGCGCGGCAGCTTTCACAAGTGCCTTCCGCAGAACAAGTTCGGAGAGGTCAAACGCGCCGCCTACAGAAGGCTCCGCCGTGCGCTCAGGACGGGCGACCCGTACGACTTCGATGCGATTCCGCTGAGCTCGCGGTCCGACCGGCGCCTCGCCAACCCACAGGGCGCGTTGGCTCGTAACCTCACGGGAATCGACTCCCACGGCACCCGCATGCGCCCGGCACCGGCATTCGCAAGCGCCGAGACGGCCGCCGAAGTCGGTGAGGTGTACTGGCACGCGCTCCTGCGCGACGTGCCCTTCAACCACTACACAAATCATCCCCTCGCCGAAGCCGCACTCGACGACCTCAATGGCTTTTCCGAAACCGTGGGCCCGAAGGTGCGCGGCCAGGTCACCAGCGCCACGTTGTTCCGAGGGCCAACACCCGGAGACTTGGCGGGGCCCTACGTTTCCCAGTTCCTCTGGAAGACCGTCCCGTTCGGCCTCGCCCAGATCGAACAAGTCTACCCCTCACCCGCCGCCGGCGATGACTTCATGATCGACGCAGCCGAGTGGCTCGCGATCCAGCGAGGCCAAGCGCCATCCCGGATCCCAGAGTTGGTTCGACCGCGCTACATCAACGACGCGCGCGCCCTCGGTGAGTACGTTCACGTCGACGTACTCTCCCAGGCCTACCTGTTCGCCGGCCTCATCGCGTTGGGCATGGGCGCCTTCGGCGTTGAGACCTACGCCGACAACCCAAGCCAAGGGGGCTTCACCTCGCTAGGTGGCCCCGACTTTCTCGACAGCTTGTGGCACGTCGGGAACCTGTCACTTCGCGCAGCCTGGTTCCAAAAATGGGCCGCGCACCGGCGACTTCGCCCTGAGACATACGCAGGCCGTGTGCACTTCACATCCACGGGGGATCGCCGCTACGACGTCCACGACGACATCCTCCACAGCGACGCTGTTCGACTCTTGGTTTCAAAGAACGGAACCGCGTTCCTGCCCATGCAGTTCCCCGAAGGATCGCCCACCCACCCGGCCTACCCCGCGGGTCACGCCACCGTCGCCGGATCTTGCTGCACCGTGCTCAAGGCCTTTCTCAACGAGGACATGGTCTTCTCCGATCCGGTCGTCTCCAACGACGACGGCTCGAAGCTCGAGGCATGGGTCGGTGAGGACCTCACCGTAGGTGGAGAGATCAACAAGTTGGCCAGCAACATCGCGCTCGGACGCGACCTCGCCGGCGTCCACTACCGGAGCGACGGTATCGACGGCATCCTGGTCGGCGAACAGGTCGCCCTAACCTATCTCGCCGACAAGAGCCGGACTTACAACGAGGACTTCGAGGGCTTCACCCTGACTAAGTTCGACGGCAACCAGGTGCTCATCGCCGGCGGTTCGGTTTACGAAATCTAGTCGCCCGTTCCTCACGCCTCGGTCACTACCGGCGCACCCCCGTCACCACCCAAGCTCAGCCTTCAAAAACGCAATCGTTTTGTCCGCCATCAACGCATGCGTCTCCGCACCGGGGTGGTAGTCGTCGCACGCCAGGTCGACCAGCTCTTCAAGCTCGAGCGCAGCCCCCATCACCTGGTCATCCCCCGCAGTGACCCGCTCGGCGACGGCCTCATCAATCGCCGCGCGTGCAATCGCCGTCTCCGAGGCGTCGGGAAGCTCCGGCCAGATGCACCCGATGAGCGCATCCGGGTGCTGCCGCCGAATCTGCTCGAGAAGCGCGACATAACCAGACACGAACTCACTCGGGAGCTCGCCATCCGTAAAGTCGTTCGCGCCAAGCGAGACCAACACCGCGTCGACGGGGCGAATCGTCCCCGTGCTGCCCGCCTCGGTCCCGACGACGCGGTCGTACACCTCTGACATCGGCCCACGGATCACCCCCCTGCCTCCCCACGCGACCGTGCTCAGCTCCGCGTCGAGCGCGCGAGCCGCGATGGAGCCCCACGACGCGAAGTGGTCTTCGGAACGAAAGTCGCACAGCCCGTTGGCATCGTCGACGGCGACCCCCGTGCTCCACGAGTCGCCGACGATCTCGAGCTGGCGCGTCGGTCGCGACACCGAGAGCGGCTCCCCGTCGACGACCACAGCGCCAACCACGGTCGGCCCGTTCGCGGCTTCCGTCCGGCGGTACACCTCGATCGTGTGTTCCCCGTCCGGAAGATCGGTCGCGAGGTCATAGCTCCGCACAACGTCATTCGACACCTCGAGCGGCGCGGGCTGCTCCTCGCCGTCGACGACCACCGTGAAGAGGCGCCCCCCGCGAAACGTGGCCTGCGCACTGGTCCCGCGAAACCGAATCACAAACCCGCTCCCCGACCACGAAAGAAGAACCTCCCCCGGATCCGAATCGTCGAAGCGCCCCACATAGAGCACGTCTTCCACCAATGAGAGCTCCGGCGCGGGCATCTCGCCCATGTCCGACCCAGCGTCACCCCCCGTTCCGCCGTCGCTAGCCCCCGTTCCCCCATCGCCACCGTCAGACGTTCCCCCAGTACCAGTGCCTCCCGTGCCACCCGGTGCAACGCCCCCACTGTCTCCGCAGCCAAACGCGAACAACAGGGCGAACAGCAACAGGCTAGATCGACGCATGCGGCACCTTAGTCCATGAAGAACTGGTCGTATAGGGCGAACCCGGACGCGGGACCTCAGCGATCCGTCGTACCCCGCCGAAACCGCACATACGCCAGCACCAACAACACGGCGCCAATCACGGGAGCGGAAACGGCGAACACCTGAAACATCTTCTACGACGGAGAGACCACGACAAGCCAAGACGTAAACTTCGACGGCGTACCCGACGTATTGGGCGAGCACATCGTGATTGCGGGGTCGTTCTCGTTCGAAGACGCACCCGCGGAGGACGTGGTTCTGCGATTTGTGGTCAGGTACGCGATAGCCATCGCGGCGCGACAACACCGACGAAACCCGGAAAGGCACCTAGCGCGAACGCTAGGTGCCTGACTTGACGGGCTGTGCGGAGGATTAGTGTGTGGCGGCGTTGCAAGCCCTGGAGAGTGCGTTGGTTGCTGGAACCAGGCCTTGAAGCTTCCGCGGGTTGAGTTTGCTCTTTGCCTTCGCGAGCTGCTGGTTGATGCGGCGCCACTCGGCTACGGTCAGGTCGCCGTCTTCAATCGCGGCGGGAGCCACGTTGCGCGCCTGCCGAATCAACTGACGGATCTGCTTGACGTCCGCCGCGGCGGAATCGCTACACATCCGTCGGTTGTCGGCGGCATTCCGGGCGCGGTCTTCTGCTGCACAAACCGCGTCTCGAATCAACAGATCCCGGCGCTGCGCGCCGTACTTCGTGATGCCGCCCACCGGCTGCGGGGTCACGATGCTGGGCGGAACGCCGGACGGAAGAGGAATCACCGGCGGAATCACCCCCGCCGCGGCCAGCTCGAGCAGGCAGAGCGCGATGATCCGTCTAAGGGGCGAGTTGCCAATGTACGAGGAGCCGTTCGGCGCCATACTCATGACAGCAACCGACTCATCCAATCCGTCCGAGGCCCATACGGGTTCGCCCGTTTCGCGATCCAACACCACGATGGCTTGCTGAATCGGGAGGTCGCGCTCGGCCGTCTTGAGTCCCACACCGACCTGCACCGTGATGCCGTTGGTGCTCACGCCGGCGAGGAGAAGGTTGAAGTGCGTCAAGGCACCGAGCTCGAACGGAATGTCGAACACCGCGGGCGCAGACTCCCAGCCGAGCTCCGCGTGGTCGCCCCGATCGAACAGCTGGCGCACGGCCGAGCGCGAGGATGCGTAGAGCTCATCGTTGTCCGACGAGACGCCGATCGAGCCGAAGACCTGCTCACCGACATCGAATCTCCAGGCCTCGCTGCAGTCCGCAGAATCGAACGCCAGGACCGAGGTCTCGTTGTCTGCCGTGTAAACCCGCGTTCCGTCCGCCTTGATGGCGGGGGTTGCGGCGGTACCCCCCGAGAAGTCGGCTCGACATGCCTGGTGCGCGAAGTAGCCGCTTCCGCTTGGGACGAGGTCGAACCCGTAGAGCGCACCGAACTCCGACACCCCGTCGCCCGGGTTTGAATCGACTTCATCGGGCGCCGTCGCGGCAACCCACAGACGACCCGAGTTCGGGTCGATCGAGAACGAGTTGGCGACTTCGATGCCGTTGCCGAGCAACAGATTGATGAAGTCGGCGACCGTCAGGCCGGCGCTCGCCAAGTCCGCGAGCGGAGCGATCTTCTGCCCGATGCAGGCGACCACGGGGAGCGGTAGCGTCGGGGGAGGCACCGGGGTCGCCTCGCCGGGCAGCTCCACGGGCGCGAGCGTCAGTGCCCCGGACGTACGCGCAATCCCAAGCAGGTAGCCGTCGGTGCTGACTCCGATCAGGGAGTCAGTCGGGGCGTGATACTGAATTCCGATAATCGGAGCGTGGGTCGGAAAGGGAACCTCGACGTCCCAAATCGTGCTGCCGTCGGGTCGCACGGCGATTGCGCGATCCGAGAGCATCAAGAACACCGCCTCGGCTCGCGGGTCGGTCGGGTCCTTCAACACCACCGGAGTGTGAAAGCCGGGAACCGCGCCGGTCGTTGCGGGAATCGCCCAGCGACGGGAGCCGTCCACGGGGTCAATCGAGATCATCACCACCGGCTCTGCGGGCGCGAGCGGCGCGAAGTACACGTTGCCTCGGTGGTCGAAGACTGGCCCGGTCGGGCTGTAGGTCGTGGGCTCGGCGGTCCACTCGGTTTCGAACACCGGCGCGATCGCCGTGGTGATTTCATCGGAGCTTCGCACGTCGCTGTGGAGGTTCCTCCAGGTTGCGCGGGACGCCTGCGCCGCCGACTTGGCCTCGACGTCGCGGCACCCGGACGGGACCCAGTCGGTTCGCCCCGGAAATTCGAAGCTCTTGAGAGAAGTCAGCTGGGCGGACGCCACAGGCGCGACGAGGGTGGCGGACACGATGCACAGCACGGAAATCAATGACTTTTTCATGGTACTACTCCTCGGGCGAGAGGTGAGAATCGCCCTGGTGTCTGGTACTATGTCGACGCCCGCGCCCCCGATCTGGGGCGAACCCGCCAAAGATCATGGTCGAACGCGCCACATCCAACGAGTTGACTTCGAGCCCCGGAACGACCTTCATTTCCGGCTTCGTGACCCGTTCGGTGTTGAGCAGCCTCTCGAGCCTCGGGGTTTCGACGAAGGCCCTCTGCGCCGCAGTCGGAGTCGACGCGAACGCCTTGATGGACGCGACCGCGCGCGTGCCGCGCGGTGTCGTCTGGTCGCTCTTCAGCGAAGCGGAGAAACTGAGCGGCGATCCGCTCATCGGCCTCCGCGTCGCGCGAAGCATGCCGTCGAGGGCGGCCGGAGGCGTCCTCAGCCCACTCGTCGAAGTGAGTGAAACGGGCGAAGAAGCGGTTCGTTGCCTGAGCCGCTACGCCAAGCTCATCGCCGACGGAATGGACGTCGAGGTGGCACAGGACGACGGCTCGCTCACCGTGCGCCTGATACCCGCCGAGAAGGACGCCACGCTCACGAGCCGCGCGCTCGAAGCGTTCATGGCTGGCATCTGCAAGGTGCTCGCCGAGGCGATGACGGATCCGATTACCCCCACCCGGGCGTGTTTCCGCCATGCGCCGGCGGCCCCGCTCGAGGTATTCGAGGGGGCGTTCGGCTGCGTGGTCGAGTTCCGCGCGCCCCACTATGCGCTCGAGTTTCCTCTCGATGCGCTCCAGCAGGAGATGGTTGCCGCCCAACCGCGCGCCGCGTCGCGGCTTCGGGATCTGGCCGAAAGCGAGCTTCGCGCGATCGCGCCCGAGTTCACCGTCGCCGTCGGCGAACAAGTCCGGGTCTCGATCGAGGATCGGGAGCGCCCGACGCACGCATCCACCGCCAAACGGATGGGCATCGGAGAGCGCACGCTCCAACGACGGTTGCGCGAAGAGGGAAGCAGCTTCCGTCGAATCGTCGACCGAGAGCGACGCATCATGGCCTGCACCATGCTCAAAGAGCCCAAGCGTCGCGTTATCGAAGTCGCGTTGGCCGTCGGCTTCGACGACGCCACCAGCTTCTCGAAGGCTTTCCGCCGCTGGACCGGCGAGGCTCCCTCTGCTTTCCAAGCCCGCGCCACCAACTAGTCATCGCCCACGCCGCGCGCGGAATGCGACTGGGATCATCACAGCGGGGGCGGGATCCAAACGCCGTCGCGGTCGACGGAGCGCGTCATCCGACCCGATCGCAACTCTTCGCCGAAATCGCAGCTGGCCAGGCGGAGCACCACCACGCGATCGGAGATGCAGCGCGTGTCATGGATGTCGCCGGGGAGGAAGACTCTGGCCTCTCCAAGAAGGACGCGAAACACCTCGCGCTGAACCAGCGCGGTGAGGCCGGCATCCGAGCGACGGGCACGTGCTCATCTCCGTCTCGCCGTGCACGACGGCGTAGATGACCCAACCTCCGCCGTGGTCGTGCGGTTCGCGGTAGGTCCCTCCGCTCTCGCAGCTCTCGTAGCCCATCAAGCTCGGGAAAGCGCCAAACGTTTTACGAGCGCGTCGCCCTCACCACCCAAGCTCCGCCCTCAAGAACGCAACCGTCTTGTCGGCCATCATCGAAGCGCCCCACATAGAGCACGTCTTCCACCAACGACAGCTCCGGTTCGGGCATCTCGCCCATGTCCGACCCAGCGTCACCCCCCGTTCTACCGTCGCCACCGTCAGAACCCGGACGCGCGGCCTCAGCGATCCGTCGCACCCCGCCGAAACCGCACATACGCCAACACCAACAACACGGCGCCAATCACCAGAGCGGAAACGGCGAACACCTGAAACATCCCCCCAAGCGCTTCGAAATCCTCGGCGGTGACTGCGGTTTGACCTCGAAGCTCCCGCTGAATCGAGACACGTCGAAAGCCCCACTCGTCAAGTTGGTCCCACGTCAACGCAAGCACGCTTGCCCACGCCGCTCCGACTCCGAGTCCAAGCAGCGGCCCCGCAACACGGCACCGCAGGATCAGCACACCCGCGATGATGTTCCCGGCGCCGAGCAACGCCGTCACGGCAAACGCCCCAAGGTCATTCTCGGAGCCGAAAACCGGCAGCGGGGGCAGTCCCTCGGTAAAGCGAACCAGGTTCTTCGAGCCCTCCAGAATCAGGCTCACGCCGAGCAGCATGGTCCACCATCGCTCAGTCTCCTTCACACGCGCTGCAACGGTCGGCTTCCCCTCGTGCTCCACGATGCTCAAGGCCCGAGTCCCCGGAGTCGTCCGAGCCCACTTCAGCCCGACCGACTCCACGATCGCAAACGCGAAGAACATCACGGCCCAATGCACCTCGTATCCCGCCCGCCCCAAAAACCAAACTACCGGAGCCGCGACCGCAGCAAACAGCAGATAGTCGATATACACGGCAAGCAGCCGCCGCTTCTTCGATGCAATCGGATTCATGATATCGCGGGGATCCTACCGAAAGGCGATGGCTGGAGAAAGCGGGATCACGTTCCCCACTTCACGAAAGGTCCCCAACACGAGGTGCGGCGCACAATGCCTCATCTCCTCTGCCCCAACCCCCCGGGACCCCGAGGCTCCATGGATCAGGGCCCTCACCCCTCAGGATCAGCACCACGCAGCCCGACCTATCCGAGCGCCGACACCCACGGATATCTGGACTCACCAGTGCCTGTACACCGGACGCCTCGAACCACGGATATCTGGACTGCCGGATGCCTTCACCGACCAACAACCTCTCAACAACCCACCGCCAACCTACGCATCGGGATCCCCACACACGTCCGCCTCGAGCGCCAACGCGTCTCATCACTGAGCACCACCGTCGGCCGCTCTGCCATATCTTCCAGTACTGACCCCGCACCCCTACAGAAACCCTCCATCCTGTATCGGTCACCACGCAGAAAGGTTGCCCAAGGAAGCACACCGCACCTCCGCGTGTTCGCGGTACAGTGCACGCCGCGCCCCGCGCCCCGGAGCCATGCCCGACACCCTCCAAGAAGCCTCCGCCCTCATCGACCTCCTCAACGCGTGGGCCGGCATCGACATCTCACTCAAGTCCGTGCCTGCACCGCCCCAGCCCTCCCTCAAGAGGACGCCGCCCTCTGGTCCCGCCTCCCCGAGAAGCACCGCGAGTTCTTCGAAGACATCACCATCGAAACCCACCGCAACGCCCCCGTCCACCACAACACCGACGGCTACGACCCCACCCACCTCTGCGTCTACCACTTCCCTCCCAAAGACGACCCCCAAACCCACCAAGCTCGCGAAGAGCTATCCAGGCAAGCGGAACTGGTTGCCTTTCGAGTTTGCTGGATACTACAAAGAGGCGTGTCGGTTTACAGGCCGTCGGTATGGAGGTTGTCGGCGCTATCGTTCGCGCCCATGTGGCTCATACTCTTGATGGGCCCGCTTCTTTGGACACTACTCGCATGCGTCCTGTGGTGGTTGGCCTTCGCTGTCGTGGGGCGTTCGCTTTTCGCCATACGCCTCGATTCCGGCCGTGTCACCGGTCCGAGCGAGCGTCTACGGCGATGCCGGGTCAGCATCCCAATCACGGATGTCTCACTGCAGCCAGGTTCGAGCTTCGAGGCAGATTCCTTTCGCATCACGAGCACGGTTCGCGACGAATCGATCCACACCTTCTACTTATCTCCCGCGTCACGTCGTGATCTCCGCCGATCACTGGATGACGAGGTCAGTATTCAGTCGGGAGGCTAGCCGCGCCACGTCGGTGAGCAATGCGCGCGGACCCCTGTCGCGATCAAGGGTGCAACCTCTCACCGCGTACCGATGACCGAAGTGCCAGAATCTCGACGGTGAGCACGCAACCTCCGAGTGCGCAGCCGGCGCCTCCCCAAGTAACGGTCGCGGGCGAGCGCACCCCTCACATGAATGGCAGTCGCCGTAGCCGCGACTCGCACATCCGTCGCAGAGCGGTACGTCGTCTGTGTTCAGGTGAGGCACGGTGTTCCCTTGGGAGCCGGCCCATGAAACGAGTCGATTCGAAGGAAGACCACCAACAGCGTTGGGAGGAAGCGCCGCCATCGGTATCTTGACTAAACGGGGGTGACCAGTGCTTTCGAGGATCCTATTGCTTGTCGGCCTAGCGGCTTCCTGTCTTGGCGGATGTGAAACATCCGCAGCAACCACGTGCCTACGGCTCGCACTCGCGGATGACATCCAAGCGCAAGCTGCGACCGCGGGTCGGCTAGGCTCGCCGACAACCGCTGCGGATGACGCTGTAGCGTTGGGTTGTTGCAAGATCTGTCGCAAGGGAAAGGCGTGCGGCAACTCCTGCATCGCACGCCACTTGAACTGCCATCAGCCACCAGGATGTGCATGCGACGGCTTTATAGGATCCGACGTCGACCCGTAGCATGTAGCATTCGCATGAAAACCGACGCTCGAGCTCCGCGAGATAGTTCCCTGTTCCGCAACCGATATCGAGAGTCTTGCTCTGCGCGCCCAAAGTGGCACGCGCTACTACCTCGTCGATGACATCTCCATCGAAGCGGCGAGTCTCGTCACAGCCTCTGCTCGCTTGGTCGTAGTCAACGGACATGTCGTCGACTCCTCGAGTTTGCCCGAATACTACCCTCGCCCTCCCGCGGACAAGCGCATTCGCTCCACGGGTTCTTGCTCTGCACCGTTTGTGGTTGTGCGATACGTGCTACTTGGAGTGCATGGACACCTCCGAGCAGAGAGCCACATTGGCGGGCACCCGCGCAGCTCCGAGCGTGCTCGAGTGCATCTTATACGACGCGGCAGCACTCGGCTTCGAGATGTCTTGCGACGCATCAACCGGCGGGTTGTTGGGAACGCTGGCCGCTAGCAAGCGCGGCGGTCGCTTCCTCGAAATCGGCTCGGGGGCGGGCGCGGCGTTTTCTTGGATTCTCGCGGCGATGGACTTGCGCTCTACACTCCTATCCGTGGACAACGACGAACGGGTCCTCGAGGTCGCGCGCAGACACCTCGGTACGGATCCAAGGGCGCAGTTCGTTCTCGCTGACGCCTCGGAGACTCTGCGAACGATGCAGGGTCAGTACTTCGACATGATCTTCGCGGACAGTTGGCCCGGGAAGTTCCAAGATCTCGAACTTGCCATCGAGCTGTTGGCGCCGGGAGCGATCTACGTCGTTGACGACTTGCTACCTCAGCCGACGTGGCCCGATGGCCATGACGCGAGCGTGGCGGAGCTGATAGACCGCCTGTCGAACGACGCACGCCTCGCCCTGACCAAGCTCTCTTGGTCCACCGGGCTGATCATCGCCACTCGCCTGGAAGACGAGCAACCCTGAGAGTGAACGACAATCCGGCTTGACGGGCGAACTTGAATAGTTTCGGCCTCCCTTGGCCACGCCTCCGGTTACCCCACCCGCAAGACAAGCCTAGCGAAAACCAACGCCTCCGCGAACGCGCCAGTCGAGGACCCGACCCACCGAGCCCTCGTGACCAGTCACCGCCGCGCGCCCAGACACACCCGCGCCGACGACGTATCCTCTCCACGATGTCCACCGTGCAGCTCACATTCGGAACGGCACTCCGTACCAGCTTCGCCGTGATCGCCACGCTCGTCGTCTGGTGGACCGCAGTGCTGCAGTTCCTGTTCGTGAAAGGCATGGTCATCCCCCCAGCTCATCACTACAGCAACTGCGGCTTGCCCGAGGCGTCCTTCTTGATGGCGTTGGTGGCTTCATGGATCATCGCGCTGCCCGTGTTGGCCGCCGACGCGGTCCGCCTTCGCCGGGGCCACCTCTCTGCACCTGTGCTGTGGCTACGGGTGTTCCCGGGAGTTGTTGTCATCGCCCTGACCGTTGCCGCGCTATTCGCAGGATGAGCGCTTTGCGATCCCGCGAAACAAACAAGTCGCCATGGAGCGAAGGCGGCACGCCACGCCCCACCCAACAGTCCAGATATCCGTGACGCGTTCGCCCCGGAGCATCGCAGATCCCATGCTCCCGCCTCGCCCGCGCTGGCACCCACCACCATTCAATGGCACCCTCCCCAGACCATGTCCCGGCTCGCTTTCGTAGCCCTCACCCTCTCCCTCCTCGTCTCTTGCTCGGGCGACTCGCCGGGCGCCACCCCCGACCCGATGGACGGCGGCGCGATGGGCGGGACGGGCGGCAGCGACAGTCCGCCCGACAACGGCGAAGTCTCGATCGAAGACCTGGTCGCGATGATCCGCACCGACGTCGACCCGTCATACGTCTACGAATACGAACAAACGAAGTTCGTTCCGTCGTCCGGTCAGACGTTGCTCGTGTTGGGGCAGAACCTCGACGACATCGACGGGCTCACGACGGCGTTCCCCGACGACACGACACCGGGCGGCTGGGCGGCGTACTGGGGCATTCCGAGCACGGACGGCCTGACCACCACCATCACCACCGACAACGGCGATCGTCACAACCATCAGGTGCTCGTCGACCGCTTCCCCAACTCCGCGATTCAGAGCGCGGTTTGGATGGTGGGCACGTACGGCGTTGCCAAAGACACTGGCGATGGCGTGTACGACGATGTCATTGTCGCGTTCAGCGACTGGGCGAAGTCGGTCGACGCGCCCATCTACCTTCGCATCGGATACGAGTTCGATGGCCCGCACAACGAGCTCGAGCCAACAGAGTACGTCACCGCGTACACGCGGTTCGTCGACATCACGCGTGATGAGGGCGTCACGAACGTCGCATTCGTCTGGCACTCCTACGCGTCGCGGCCCTACAACGGCTACGCGCTTTCCGACTGGTATCCCGGCGACGACTACGTCGACTGGGTGGCGGTGTCG
>JBCCHE010000053.1:0-28176 GCA_039028875.1 Myxococcota bacterium
GCAGGCGGCATCGCGGGTGCTGGCGGCGCGGGCGGCATCGCGGGTGCTGGCGGCGCGGGCGGCATCGCGGGTGCTGGCGGCGCGGGCGGCATCGCGGGTGCTGGCGGCGCGGGCGGCATCGCGGGTGCTGGCGGCGCGGGCGGCATCGCGGGTGCTGGCGGCGCAGGCGGTGCAGCCGGAAGCGGCGGCATCGCGGGCACAGGAGGTAAAGGCGGTACCGGTGGCAAACACTGCCGTTGCTACTGCAAGTGTGACCACGACGACGATGATGACGACGACGACGATCGGGGCAAGCGCGGCAAGCACCACAAGAAGACCAGGTACTACGACCACGACGGCTACGCCGACGACTGCCACTGCAGGTGCGTCTGCGACGGCGACGACGACGACGATGATGACGACGACGACATCCACCCAGACAAACATCCCCACAAGTCGTGGAAGCACTGGTACTACTTCTGGTTGCTCTGGTGGGCCGACTAACGCGCTCGCGTAAGCCGCTCTTGCGACGCCCAAGCATAGACGATACAAACGGGCCGGATGCGACTTATCGCCACCGCATGCCTCATCGCGTCACTCGGTCTTTGTGGCTGCGGCGGCCAGGGTGACTATCGCCGAACCGGTGGGGTCTTCGCGGCCCGGGGCCCGGCGTGCGACTACGAGGTGATTCGAGATCGGGTCACAGACCCGTACGAAGAGGTCGGCGTCATCGACATCGACGCGTTCTCGATGCATTCGATGCCCGACAACGAGGAGAAGTTTCGCGCCGTGGTCGGGCCTTCGGTTTGCTCCGCGGGGGGAGACGCCGTCATCGCAACGCTCGACCTTTATGGGCATTGGGTCATCGGCACCATCATTCGTTTCCATCCAACCGAATGCACGCGTTGTGAGGAGGACGAAGAGGCTCCCGAGGAAGGAAGCTAGCGCCCATGCTGACCGCTTTGATCGTGGCTCTGATGAATGCAACAGGTGCGGCTCCGACCCCCCAACAGCTTCAGGACTACGAGCTCGCGTACCAAGAACGAATGCACCATGTGCACTTGGATTTCGCCGGCACTCGCACGGAGGCGAGGAACAAAAACATCACGATCGGGCTAGGCTACGAGTATCACATCGATCGTAAGTTCAACGGGGTCTCCATCGAAGTCCTCGGACAGAAGCTTGGCCGATTGTTCTTCAAAGGATCGCAAGATTGGTTCGTCGGTGGCGGGCTCGGCTGGTGGCCGATTCGCCAGGTCAAAGTATTCATGCAGGCGGGCGCGTTCTTCGATGACGCGGGGAGCACCACGCAGGGGCGAGTCGGCGTTGGATACAATCTTCGTCTGTTCATGATCGCCATCATGCCGTACGCATATGTACAAACGACCACGGACCCGCGCACCGATGAATCCCCTCTACGCGGGTTCACTTGGGCGATTGGCGCTCGGATTCAGTACTGAGATGCGTTCCCTGCCCAAAGCTCTTTGCACCGCGGCTGTCTTCGCCGCCTCGATCGCGTCGATCGGCTGCAAGACCACACCTCCGACCAACCCTGCCGCGATCAAGGCCGAGCCGAGCATGCTTCTGTGGGGAGACACCCACGTGCACGGCGCCCATGCCGCAGAAGGGCAAGGGATCGATCCGCACGAGGCCTACCTCTGGGCCCAGGGCGTGGACGTGACGGATCCGCGAACGAACACGAAAGTGAAGCTCGAGACACCGCTCGATTTTCTGATCGTGAGCGAAGACGCCCGCAACATGAACCCGGCCTCGTGGGAACACATCGTCGAGGCGGCAGAGAAGGCCTATGAACCGTGCCACTTCACGTCGTTCATTGGGTGGGAATGGGGCACCCCGCGCGGCGACCTCGATGTGCATCGCATCGTCATCATGAAGCAAGACGCACAGCAGGCCGAAGAGCTACAACCGTGGACTTCCCGAGTCGACGGCAACCCCGAAAGCCTCTGGGCATGGCTCGGGGCGGTCCACTCTCGTCGCAAGACCGACTTCATCGTGATCCCGCACGCGGGAGACGTAGCAAACCATGAGATCCGGCCGATGGACGAGGAGGAGTCGCTCACGCGAGCTCGTTGGGAGCCCGTGGCGAGCTTCGGCGGCAGCCCTCGCTCGGGGTCGACGCCAGAATCACCACGCGAAGAGTTCGCTCGGAGCGTATTGCTGCGCGGTCTCGAGATCGGCAAAGAAGTCGGGGTTAACCCGTTCAAGTTCGGGGTGGTAGGCGCGGAGGGGCAAGATGGCGCCGACCTCGCGGCACCGGGGCTCACCGCCGTCTACGCCGAAGAGAACACGCGCCAGGCGATCTTCGCTGCCCTCGAACGGAAGGAGGTCTACGCCACGACCGGTCCACGCATGCGAATACGCCTGTTCGGAGGATGGAACTTCGAAGGCAAGCAGGCCAACGAAACGAACATGGTCGCGATGGGGTACCGGCTTGGTCACCCGATGGGCAGCGACCTGCGAGGTCGCCCGAAGGACAAGGGGCCCGGGTTCCTGATGTACGCCGTCAAGGATCCAAGCGGCGCCGACCT
Organism: Myxococcota bacterium; assembly: GCA_039028875.1. GTDB lineage: Bacteria > Myxococcota_A > Polyangia > Polyangiales > Houyiibacteriaceae > SG8-38. The sequence continues at coordinate 2,529 of JBCCHE010000053.1, forward strand.
CGATCGGATGCAAGTCGTCAAGGGCTGGGTTGACGCAGATGGAACCGCTCACTCGGAGACGTACGACGCCATCTGGTCAGGAGATCGGCAGCGTGGCGAGGACGGAACCGTGCCACCCGTCGAGGGCGAAGGCGCACCGTCGCTTCTTGGCTTTTGGTCGGACACGAACTTCGACGCCACGCAGCCTGCCTTCTACTACCTCCGCGTCCTGCAGGTGCCCACGCCATCGGCTCCGGCCGGCGCAACGGAGTCGACAGGCGGCTCGACGTCGATCCAAGAGCGCGCCTACACATCCCCGATCTGGTACACGCCACCGAAGCCTGCCCCAACCCCCTAGACAGGACACCGCCTACTGTCGCGTTGGGTCGAGTGGGAACTCGTCGAGGCGGTCGATGGTGCCATCCAAATCGGTGTCGCGGTCGTCGTCGCCACCGCCGATCAGAAGCTGATTGATGATGTCGAAAAGCACTTGGTCGGCGATCTGGTTGAACTCGGCCCGTCGGCCTCCGTAACTCTGCACATTGACCCCGTTGCCAACGACGCTGTCGAACGACGCGATTGAGACGGCAGACAGAAGAACGGTGTCCTCGGTGAGAACGACCGTCGCCGAGACGGTCTGGGCAATGCCGGGGTTGGTTACCACGGTGGTGGGGGGGAATGCGCAAAGTTGACTGCGCATTCCTGCGTCGCCCATCAACTCGAACGCCCGGACGACGCTCTCATCGAGCCACTGGCCCACGGGCACAGTGCCGCTCGGATCGAATGTGGTGAGGTTGTGATAGAAGCCGCCACCGTCGTTTCGAACCAGGTCGACACCCGAGCCCGACCCTAGGGTGATCGGCTGCCCGGTCCAGTCCGGCGGGTGGAGGAAACCCAACAACGGCTGCGTCGGGTGCGAGAAGAGCACCCAATCGATCCCGATGGCGGCAGGTTCTGTCACGAGCAGACCACGCCCGGTGAACGAGCCCCACAAAAGAGCGAGGTTATCGTTCCCATCGCAGGTCAGCGTGGGGTCGACGGCACCCGTACCGTTGCCTTGCGTATCGCCGCAAGCGACGCCGACGGTGAGTAGGCCGACCAGCAAGAGCCAAGAGTATCGATTCATGCACGCAATATACGTCGCGGCCCGGCGATCGGAAAACGGTGATGGGTCGCGGTTGCCTCGGCCTCACCGACCGGCGAAGTTGAGGTCGTGACGGACCGAGTCCCGGCACTAGGTTCGAGACAGCATGTGGCACCCACACGTTAGCCTGTCCCTCGGCCTCTTCATATTGGCAGCGGCGGCCTTCGCTTCACGTTCGGCCGCCGAGACACCCACGCCACCCGCGGTGGAGCTCCTGACGGGCGCCTACCGCTACATCGGAAACTGGGAAAGAGACGAAGCGGAGATCCAAGCGTCCGTCGACAAGGCGATCGCCAACCTAGGCTGGCTCGGTAGGCGAATCGCGGACAGCCGTCTTGCCAGTCACCGCGAGCGCCCGACCGGGGTGGTGATCGCCCGCGCTGGAGAGAATCTCTCGATCACGATGGGCGAGTATAAAGCGGTTGCACCCCTCGACGGCGAGTCGCGCGAGGTCGTCGCACCGAACAACCGCGACTCCAAGCTTTCCTACAGCTTCTCAGACGACGCGATCACCCAATCGTTCTCTGCGGAGCACGCGAAACGAAAGTCCACGTACAGCCTCGACGACCATGGCCGGTTGGTGATGACGGTCTACATGACGAGCGAGAAGCTCGCCGCGCCGATCGCCTACGAGCTGCGTTATGAAAGGGTACCCTAGTGCGCGCGCGCAGCGACCCGAGCTCTTAGTTGCATTTTGCTACTGGAGCCGTATGTTCAAGAGCATGCGATCCACGAGTGTCACCTTGCGGTACGGCGGGGCCTGAGGCGCGATGACCAAACGTCACGAGCAGGCCTGCGCAGTGGCTGGCTTCTTGAACATCTTCGGTGACGCTTGGAGTTGGCTGATCGTCCGAGAGGCATTCTACGGCGCGACGCGCTTCAGCGAGTTTCAACGCAACACCGGGATCGCACGCAATCTCTTGAGCCAGCGACTGTCGATGTTGGTCGACGAGGGCATTCTTCGCCGCGAAGAAGTGGGAAAGCGCGGCCCTCGCTCGGAGTACCGGTTGACGGCCAAAGGCGAAGCGCTGATGCCCATACTCGTCACCATGGTTCAGTGGAGCAACGAACATGTGTTCGGTGCGGGGCGTGAGCCGATTCGGCTCCTCGAACGAAACTCGAGGAAAGCGTTGAAGAAGGTCGAGCCGAGAACCGCCCGTGGTCGAGCACTTCGGTGGCCCGATATCGTCGCGCAACCTGGGCCAGGCGCAGACAAGTTCGCGCGAGCGCGAATCTTGGAGAGTGTGATCGGCGTCGAAGACTGAACCTCAGGCCGAGAGCCCCCACTTGATCTTGTTCTCTTCGACCTGGTCGCTCGTTGGTGCGACCGCGCCGCCGCTCTGCGCGACGTCGAAGTTGTCTTGCGCGTCGACCACCTTCTGGTTCAGGGCGACGTCGTCTGAAAATGCATCCGGCACACCGCTATCCTCGAAGATCGCTTCCCATGGGCATTCTGGCTCGCAGGCGCCACAGTCGATGCATTCGTCGGGTTGGATGTAGAGCTGGTTTGGGAACGCATCGCGGTCCTGTCCCGAGTACTCGTAGATGCACTCGACCGGACATACGTCGACGCAACTCTTGTCGACGCAGTCGCGGCAAAGTCGCGTGATCACCCAGGTCATTGTCGTTCCTTTCTTTGGCTCGGCGCTCGCTCGATAATTTTGGTTGCTTTTTAGTACCATACTAACTATGGTTTCGAAATGCAACCAGTCTGTCTGGTCGTCGGAGCCGGCGATTTCACGGGTGGCGCAATCGCCAAGCGGTTCGCCAGAGAGGGGTTCGTGGCGTGCGTCGTTCGCCGTCGTGGCGATCAACTCGCCGCCCTGGTGCAGGAGATCGAACGCGAGGGAGGACGCGCGATCGCCTACGGCGTCGATGCCCGGCAGGAATCCGAAGTCGTCGACATGGTTGACGGTATCGAACGCGACGTGGGTCCGATCGAGGTGGCCGTCTTCAACATCGGCGCGAATGTTCGGTTTTCGATTCTCGAGACCACGGCACGGGTCTACCGCAAGGTGTGGGAGATGGCCGCGTTCTCAGGCTTTCTGACGGGCCGCGAGTGCGCGAAGCGAATGGTGGAGCGGGGCCGCGGCACGATCCTCTTCACAGGTGCAACCGCCAGTGTGAAAGGGAGCGCCGGCTTTTCGGCGTTCGCGAGTGCGAAGCACGCGCTGAGAGCACTATCGCAATCGATGGCCCGTGAGCTCGGGCCCAAGAACGTTCACGTGGCTCACGTGGTCATCGACGGGGCGATCGACACGGAGTGGATTCACGAAAACCTCCCGCAAGCCGCCGAACTGAAGGAGGTCGACGGCCTGATGGCACCGGACGCGATCGCGGACAACTACTGGCACCTCCACCAGCAACCGAGAACCGCATGGACGCTGGAGCTCGACCTCCGGCCCTACATGGAGCGTTTCTGATGAAGACGATCGAGTTTCTCTTCGACTTCGGGAGCCCAACCGCCTACCTGGCGTGGACACAAATCCCGGCCATCGCGGAGCGCCATGGTACGGCCATCGACTATCAGCCGGTGCTGCTCGGAGCGATTCACCAGGCGAGCAAGAACAAGAGCCCGGTGACCATCGCGGCCAAAGCCAAGTGGATGACCGAGGATATGGCACGCTTCGCGCAGCGCTACGGGGTCCCGCTCGAGCCGAACCCGTACTTTCCGATCAACACATTGCAGCTCATGCGGGGTGCGACGGCCCTCAAGGGAACGGAGCGGTTCATGGACTATTGCGCTGCCGTATTCGATGCGATGTGGGTCGAGCCGCAGGACCTGGGCGATCCTCGGGTGTTGGCAACGACGCTGCGCACTGCTGGTTTCGATCCCGAAGAGCTCGTCGCACTGAGCTCTCGTCAAGAGGTCAAAGACGCCCTCCGGGCGACCACCGAGTCTGCCGTGTCGCGCGGGGCCTTCGGAGCGCCGACATTCTTCGTGAACGGCGAGATGCACTTTGGCCAAGACCGATTGGACTTCGTCGAACAGGCCGTCGCAGGGGCCGAGAGTCGGGAGGCGTGACGATGTCAGAGACGAGACTACCGCTAGAGGACGCCTACCGATGGGAGCGTGAGGCGCCTGAACGGCCTTGGCTCGTCCAGCCGTTCGGTGGTGGAAAGGTGGAGACCTATACGTGGGCGCAGGCCTTGGACGAGGCGCGAAGGATGGCGGCGCATCTTCAGTCGCTGGACCTCGAGCCCGGCAGTCAGATCGCGATGATCTCCAAGAACTGCGCCCACTTCGTGATGGCTGACCTCGCGATCTGGATGGCCGGCCACGTGAGCGTGGCGCTCTACCCAACGCTCACGGCGGAGACCATCGCGTACGTCCTCGAGCATAGCGACTCGAAGCTGCTCTTCGTCGGGAAGCTCGACGACTTGGGCGAGGTGCGTGCCGGGATCCCGACCGATATGCCTTGCATCTCGTTCCCGCTCGCGCCTGAAAACGACTATCCATCGTGGAACTCGATCGTGGGCAAGCACGGGCCGGTTGGCGGGAATCCGAGTCGAAAGGCCGGAGACGTGGCGGTCATCATTTACACCTCTGGAAGTACCGGGCAGCCCAAGGGGGTCATGCACAGCTTCGGCGCGATCGCCAACGCGGTCGATGGCATCACCAAGATCTTTGGGGCGAACGAGAACGACCGGATGCTCTCGTACCTTCCCCTGGCTCACGTGTACGAACGCTTCAATGTGGAGTGTCAGGGACTTCGAGCCGGGTATCCGATCTTCTTTGCGGAGACGCTCGACTCCTTCCTCACCGACTTGAACCGGGCGGCGCCCACACTGTTCTTATCCGTGCCGCGGCTCTGGCTCAAGTTTCAAATCGGGGTTCACAAGAAGTTTCCACCCGACAAGCTCGCGCGGTTCCTCAAGATCCCGATCCTCAACCGTGTCGTGAAGAAGAAAGTGCTCGCGGGCCTCGGCCTCCAGCACGTTCGGTTCGCGGCGAGCGCGTCGGCCCCTATCCCGCCTGAGCTGATTCAATGGTACCGCGACCTCGGGCTCGAGCTTCTCGAGGGGTACGGCATGACCGAGGACTTCGCCTACTCGCATGCCACGTTTCCAGGGAAGGGACGCTTTGGATACGTCGGGAACTCGTTGCCCGGCGTCGATGTGAAGATCAACGAGGAAGGCGAGATCCTGGTGCGGTCGCCTGGGAGAATGCTGGGGTACTACAAGGACCCCGCAAAGACCGCGGAATGCTTCACCGAAGATGGCTTCTTCAAGACCGGAGATCGAGGGGAACGCGATGACACCGGGCGTTTGAAGATCACGGGTCGCGTCAAGGAGATCTTCAAGACGAGCAAGGGAAAGTACGTCGCCCCGGCGCCGATCGAGAACCTCTTGAACAACCACAACGAGGTCGAACTTTCGTGTGTCACAGGGGCGGGCAACCCCCAGCCGTACGCGCTCGTTCTGCCGGCTGAGGAGCTTCGCCCACGACTGTCGAACGGCGAGGAACGAACACGATTCGAGAGGGAGCTCGAGGGGCTACTCGCATCGGTGAACGCCGAGGTCGAGGCGTTCGAGCGGATTCAGTTCTTGGTTGTCGTGAAGGAACCCTGGCTCATCGAGAACGGCTACTTGACTCCCACCCTGAAGATCAAGCGGGGCCGGATCGAAGATGCGTACGGCCCCAATAGCGACGCCTGGTATCGAGCGGGTCATCGCGTGATCTGGGCGACCGACGCGAGTGGAAGTGGCAAGCCGGTGGTGCGCGCCAACGGAGGAGCGTAATGCCGAGCTCGAACGATGGATACGTGAGCGCGGAGACCCGAACCGTGTCGGTCGAGGGGACCGACTTCGCGTATCGGATGACCGGCGACCCGTCGGGAGTGCCCGTGATCCTGTTGAATCATCTTGCCGGGGTCTTGGATGACTGGGACCCGAGGGTAGTGGACTGCATCGCCGCCAAACACTGGCTCATCACCTTCGACAACCGTGGAATCGGAAGTTCCGGAGGCGCGACCCCCGAAACAGTGAAAGAGATGGCCGAGGATGCCATCGCCTTCATCCGAGCGCTGGGCTTCACGGAAGTCGACATCTTCGGTTTCTCGTTGGGCGGTTGTGTCGCACAGGAGGTCGTGCTCAAGGCACCCGAGCTCGTTCGCAAGTTGATTCTCGCGGGCACCGGCCCGGCGGGAGCGGTGGGTGCCGAGAAGATCCCCGCCATGGCTTACCGGAACCAGCTGCGAAGCCTTCTCACATTCACGGATGTTCGCACCTACCTCTTCTTCACTCGGACGAGGAACGGTCGCGAGCAGGCCAAGGCGTTCTTGAAAAGCGTCTCCCAGCGAACGGTCGACAAGGACAAGAGCATCTCGCTGACTTCGTTCCGCAGCCAGCTCAAAGCGATTCGAACCTTCGCGCTTCGGGACGACCCTGACCTCTCGGGGATTCAACAACCCGTACTGGTCGCGAATGGAGAGAGCGATTCCATGGTCCCAAGCGTCAACTCCGCGCATCTCGCACTCGGAATCCCCAACGCGAAGCTCGTTCTCTACAAGGATGCCGGCCACGGTGGGATCTTTCAGTGGCACGCCGAGTTCGTGGAGGAGGCTCTCAAGTTCCTCGGAGACTGAGACGGATGCCGGAGCAGAAGCCCACTATCGAGCGACTCAACGGTTGGAAGCTACGTTCGGCACTCGCTGCGGTGCGCTTTGGGCCGATCCGGCGCGCCGTCGCACGCCAGATCCGGGAAGACCTCGGCATCGATGCGGCGCTGGCCCTCGACACCAACGTCCGGAGCCCGATGCCGTTGGACTACAAACCGGTTCGCGCGAGACCGAGCCGCGTAGTCGCGGGCGATCTGGCCTTGGCTCCCGCGCCCACGGCTGTTCCGAGCGCAAGGGGGTGGACGGAACGCTACGCGTCTGGCGAGGCGACGCCTATCGAAGTCGTCGAGCTTGCAATCTCGCAAGCACGACGCCTCGCAGGTGAACGACCCTCGATGAGCTGCTTCACCTACCTCGACGAAGAGGGCGCCATGCGCGATGCGAGAGCCAGCACGTCGCGTTGGGCCAATGGCGAGCCGTTGGGACCCCTCGATGGCGTCGTCGTGCCCGTCAAGGAGATGGTGGACATCGACGGTTCGGGTTACCGCCTTGGTACCGGGGTCTTGCCGGTGCGACCTGACGCCGTCGACCAAACGGCGGTCGCTCGCCTTCGCGCCGCAGGCGCGATCATCTTGGGTCACACCGTGATGGTCGAACTGGGGCTGTCACCCATGGGGACAAACGTCCATCGAACGATGCCCCGAAACGCGCAGGCCGCGGACCGAGTCGCAGGGGGGAGCTCTACTGGAAGCGTGGTTGCGGTGGCATCGGGCCTCGCCCCGGTGACCCTGGCGTGCGACGGCGGCGGCTCGGTGCGGATCCCGGCGAGCTTCAACGGGGTCTTCAGCATCAAGCCCACCGCGGGCCGTGTTTCTCGCTGCGGTGACGGGTTTGATGGATCCATGGACCACTTCGGCCCAATCGGGGCGTCGCCGCACGACCTTGCGGTGTTCATCGAAACCTGCGGCGGGCCGGATCGTGCCGACCCGATCACCCAACACAGCCCCGAGCTCGTTTCGGGGGAGTTCGTGAAGGCACTTGGGCGCGGTGTGTCGGGCATGCGGATCGGCGTCCTCAACTCCGAGATCGACGATGCGGACCCCGAGGTCGCCAAGGCATGTCGCGAGGCACTACGCGCACTTGAGGAAGAGGGGGCCGAGCTGTTCGACGTGAGCTTTGACCTCGCCAAGCACGCTTCGGCCATTGGCTTCACGGTCATCGGGCTGGAGACCATGGTCGAGCTCGACGCCTACAGGCCCAACCAGTGGCGCGAGTTGGGGCCCGAGGCGCAACTCATGATGCATCTGTTCGACTGTTTCCACGCGGGTGAGTACATCGATGCGCAGTGCCTGCGTACGACGTTGCGCGCGCAGGTGGCCGCGCTCCTCCGTGACGTAGACGTGCTTGCGCTGCCGACGACGGCGAGCGTCGCCCCCCGCGTCACCGACAAGGAGATGACCGAAAGCTTCTCCGACATCGATGCTGTCCGTAAGGCATGTCGCTTCACCTTCCTCGGCAACCTGACGGGCCTGCCTTGCGGGCAAGCCCCGGTGGGGAGCGGCGAGGCGGGTTTGCCGGTCGGCCTCCAGATCATTGGCGACGCCTTCGATGAGGCATCGGTTCTCGCCGTGCTTGCTCACCTCGAGCGCGCCGGCGCTGCAAGGGTCCGCGAACCACGGGTCTCAGCCCGCCCTTTTTGACCCGCTCATCCTGGGTGGGTTTCGTGCCGACAGGTCGGTTCTCGACGCGTGTGCTGCGCAGACTGACCTGTTCTGTGGGGCCCGTGTACCTCGCGTTTTGCGGTCGACGCACACTCCGCCATGATATGTTGTCGCTCACATGACAATGCCACGCGCAAGCGTTCGAGCTCACGTGCTCCACGTCGTTCCTTGGATGGCCATCGCAACCCTCGGCGTTCTGTCGTCCTTGGGCTGCGCCAAGGTCGAATCCGGCGCAGGAGGTCAAGGCGGCGCTGCTGGCAGCGGCGGGGTCTCGGGCTCAGGTGGTTCGAATCGATTGGCGGTCGTCGCCACCAACCCGGAGGACGGCGCAACCGATGTGGATCCCAGCACGACGGTTGCGATCACGTTCAGCGAAGCCCTCGACGTCAGTTCGGTCGACTCGAGCACGTTCAGCCTGGCGGCGCCGGCCGAACCCGCTTTGCCGGCGACCGTCTCTGTCGAGAGCAGCACCACGGCGGTCATGGAACTCGACGAACCTCTGGCCCTTCTGGCGAGCTACACGGCCACCGCGGCCGCAAGCATCACGGGTGTGGGTGGAGGCACGCTCGAAAGTGAAGCCACATGGTCTTTCAGGGTACGCGACGGCGCCTGGCGTGACGCGGCGGCTATCGACAGCAACGCGACCGCAAACAACATCGTCGTCACCTTCGATGACAGCGGCGTTGGGACAGCGGTCTGGAACGGGGGGGACAACACCTCCCTGCAAGCGAGCCGCTACCACCCCGAGATCGGCTGGAGTGCGCCACAGCCGATCACCAACGCCAGCTCCGTCTCTCCGCGCGGCCTCGGAGCCGACCAGCAAGGCAACTTGATCCTCGTCTGGCTCGATTCCTCGACGACGGACGCCGGCGAGATTTGGGCGAGTCGTTACACGTCGGGGGACGGGTGGGATGTGCCCGAACGAATCAGTGACCCGGGAGACGCTGACCGACCGCAGTTGGCGGTCGAACCGTCTGGCGGCGCGATCGCAGTCTGGGAGGAGGACCCAAGCCCCGACTTCGCGCAGATTTGGGCGAGCAGATACGCGCCCGGGGGCGGCGGCTGGGGCGACCCCGAACGCATCGACGCCGGGAACGCTGGGCGCGCGATCTTCCCGCGCGTCGAACTAGACGTGGACGGCAATGCGCTCGCGGTTTGGCAGCAGTCCGATGGCACGCGCGACAACATCGTCGCGAACCGCTTCACGCCGGTGGGTGGCTGGGGCTCCCCAGCACCGATCGAGTCGAACATTGGCGACGCGTTCGGCCCATCGGTTGGCATCGACGACTCGGGACGAGGCATCGCGGTGTGGACCCAGTCCGTCGGCTCCGACGATCAGCTTTGGTTCAACAGGTTCGCGCCTAGCGAAGGCTGGGGCGAGGCAGAAGCGATTCAGGCGCAACAGTCCGCCATCGCGACCACACCCGTCCTTGCGGTCAACGGCGCCGGTGCCGCATTCGCTGCATGGAGCGAACTGGAAACGGATCGCTTTGACCACTGGGCCGCTCGGTACACACCGGAGGGCGGGTGGGCCAGCCCTCAGCGGATCGAAGCGGACAACGCCGGCAGCGCTTTTCCCGGTGGGATCGGGGTCGATCCGAACGGAAACGCGCTCGTGGTCTGGTACCAAAGCGACGGCACGCGGAACAACATCTTGGGGAACCGATACGAGGTCGGCGCGGGTTGGAACCTTGCCGTAGTCATCGACTCGGGCGACGAGGCCGCCGTCTCGCCGCGGTTGGCCGTCGACCGTTTCGGACGGGCCCTCGCGGTTTGGCCGCAGGCGGGACAAGCCGTCGCTAATCGTTTCGAGTAAACGGGCCATCGGACGTATCGAGCGAGTAAAGACGCCTACGGGTCGAACAACGAATGGGTTCGTGACGTCAACACGTCGCTAACGGGCGACGTCACGTCGTCGACCCGGAACGGTCGATCTCCTGGGCTTGAAAATCGTAGCGTGGAACGGTTGGCACAGGGCGTGCAGTCCTCCGAATTCGAATCACGACGATTCGAAGGAGGAAATGATGATGAAGACAGCGCGAACGAAACACGTGTGCGTCGGTATCCTGGTGGTTGCAGCGGTCACGTTGCTCGTCAGCCCTAGCGCTCGCGCACAACAGTGTATTCCGGACTGCCGCACCGGGTACCAATGCATGGACGGCCAGTGTATCTCAAGTTGCAACCCTGATTGCCCCGCCGGCTTCGAGTGCTCAGCCGGTCGTCAGTGTACTCCCGTCGCAACTGCGCCAGGTCGAAGCTACTACCCGACCAATCCGATGCAGCGAAGTCCGAGAGACCTGGAGGCGGACCTCAAGCCGGTAGCGGGACCAGCGGCGCTATTCTCCATTGGAGGCGCCATGATGATCGCGGGCGGCGCGGTATTGGGCGCGAAGTGGACACCAAACCGGGACAGTCCAGCCGAGTACGCTGGCGCCTCGGTTTTGCTCGTGGGGAGTATTCTGACGACAGCTGCGATCCCGTGGCTTAGTATTCGCATCGCCCGCCGAAGACGAGCTATGCGAGAGATCGAGCGAGTGGAACGTGAGCTTTCCTTCGCCCCGATTGTGCCAGCCCGAGCCGACCGCCAGTTCGGGCTTAGTCTGCAAGGGTCTTTTTGAGCTTACCTATCGCGACTAGCGAACGTGGCGCGAGGCCATGGCGCCGACGCCCGGGTGGGTCCCGTTGCCAAGACCATCCGCGTCGCGCCTAGTCCCCATGTCCCTCCGGCCCCCGCTGCAAGACAGGCATCGCGAGCCGGAGAGGATGGCTAGCGTATGCGGTATGAACAACTCAGAGCGGGATCTATTCGTTGGTCTCAGGGATCTGGAATCAGGTTTCCCGGGTTCATCAGTCCGAGTGGGTCGACCGCGGCCTTGAGCTTACGGAGCAGAGCCACACCACCCGGGCCAAGGTCGTGCGCCAGGAACGGTTTTCGAACACGCCCGATTCCGTGGTGGTGGGAGATGCCTCCACCGTTCTTCGCGGTAGCTTCTAGAACCCGTCGATAACACTCGAAGTAGGTCTCGCGCATGTCGGAGGAGTCTTGGTGGTACGCCGCGAAGGTGAAGTAAAGGTTCACGCCGGTGCGGTAGACGTGGGAGCTGTGTGCGGAACACACCAGTACTTGCGGCAGGGCTTGCACGCTTTGCACGACGTCGTCGTATACGGCTTCGATCTGGGTCCAAGGCGCCGACACTTCCACCGTGTCAGCAACTAGGTTCTTTTCGAAGAGGTCCGTCCAGCTCGGTACGTGGTTGCGGTCTTTCATCCACATTGGTCCCACCTCCTCGGGCCCCGGTTCGAGGCCACCTTCCTTGGCGAGCTCGGCCACCGCTTCGAGCTCCGGCTCGACGCGCCTCGACGGCCCCTCGTGCACCATCAGTAGAAGGCCTTGCCCACCGGGGCTGACCGACCCGAACAATCGCGATACCTCGAAGGGATCATACTGACGCACCACCGGCGGAAGCCAGTCGCTTTGGATGATCGAACGCTGGACCTCGAGGCCGGCGGCGAGACTCGGCGTCTGGTACACCGAGTAGGCGCGACGTTGCGGCTGACGACGTAGCGACAGAGTCACCCCCGTGACGATGCCCATCGTGCCCTCGGCGCCGAGCAACAGGTGGCGGAGGTCCGGCCCAGCCGCCGCGCGGGGCGCCTTTCCAAGGGTCACCAGTTCGCCGTTCGGCAGGACCGCCTCGATCGCGTAAATGATGTCTTCCATGTTGCCGTAGGCCGTAGAGAACTGCCCTGCCGCACGCGTGGCGACCCATCCGCCGACGCTGCTGATCGCGATCGACTGCGGCCAGTGCCCGATCGTGAGGCCTTGTGCAGCGACGGCGTTCTCCGCGTCCATGCCGTTGACGCCCGCGTCAAACGAAGCGAGCAAATTCGTGGGGTCGATCTCCCGAACTCGGTTCAGCGCGCTCAGATCGACGATCACGACCGACTCGTCCGGCAAGATGCCACCGCACACGCCGCTGCCGAGGCCTTTCGGAACCAGTGGCGTTCGTGTTTCCGCGGCGAACCGAACGATGGCCTGCACCTCCTCCACGGTCTTGGGTTGAACGACGGCACCCGGCATCGCGGCCTGCTCCCCGCGCCACGCGCCGAGATGACTCACCACCCAGTAATCGAAAGGCTGACCTGGCTGAGCGTCGAGTACGCGGTCGTCGCCAAGCAACCCTCGAAGGTTGTCAACCGTGTTGGAGTTCATGGGATGTTCCTTTCTGGGGTTCCGCGCGAGCCTGTGAGGCCGCGCGCGCGAAGAGAGCATTGTCGTGGGCGAAACGTGCAAGGCAACCGTCGACTTCTTCTTCGCGGCGAGCGCTGCTCCAACCGAGCAGAGCCGTCATTTCGATCGCGGCGGTTTGAAGCGTGGAGAGCCCGGCATCGGGATCGAAAAGCGCTCGTACGCTACGCCGAACCCAGTAGTCTTCGAGTCGAAGCGCACCCTCACGAAGCACAGCGTGTCGTACCTCCGCGCGCACATCGCCTCCCGCGTCGTCGAGATCGGCAGCTTCGGAGCCGTACAGATCGACCAAGCGTCGCCACGCGGACGATCCTGGATGCCGCTCGGCGAGGAGCGCGGTGGGATCGCAGTCTCCCCCAACGAGTGGCTCGTGGGCGCCATCGCCCTCGTCCGCGCCGTGATCGAGCGTTCGACACGCGGCGTCGACGACGCGTTCGGCCATGGCGCGGTAAGCGGTCAGCTTTCCGCCGGCGATCGAGAGGACTCCCGTCGGTCCAGTCCAGATCTCGTCGCGTCGGGAGATCTCCGACGGACGCTTCCCTGGCTGCGCCACCAACGGCCGAACACCGGTCCATGATGACACGACGTCATCGGGTTCTAGTGGCTCGGCCGTAAAGGTGCGGGAAGCTGCCGCGAAGAGGTAGTCCACCTCTTCTTGGGTAATGGCGGGCCAGTACTCGGCCTCGGGGTGAAAGGTATCGGTCGTACCAAGATAGGTCACCCCGTCGCGCGGGATCGCGAACACCGGACGCCGATCGGCGGCCTCGAACACGACGACGTTCTCGATGGGCAATCGCCCGCGCGGCACGACCAGATGAATCCCCTTCGTCAGTGTGAGTCGGGCATCATTCGAGGGGCTTTCGAACGCACGAAGGGCATCCACCCACGGACCCGCCGCGTTGACGATCACCCGGCCCCTGATGATGGCTTCGAGGGATTCGCCCGGAAGTCGTGAGCGACACCGAACACCCACGGCGCGGCCACCTTCCTCGAGGATCTCAACGACCGGCGCGTAGGTCAGCACGACCGCGCCGTCGGACACCGCTGACCGCACGTTGGCCAGCGTGAGCCGCGCATCGTCGGTCACGAACTCGTAGTACTGAACCCCGCCAGTCGCACCCGGCGTTGCGGCGACGGGCTCAATCTCCGCGAGCTCGTTCCGGTTGAGCATCCGGTGCCGCTCTTCGCGCGGGACGTTCCCGAGCTTTTCGAAGAGTGCTACCCCGGCTCGATACTTGGCCTTCTCGGCAAAGGAGCGGGTCGGAAGCACCATCGACGCTTTGCGCGTCAGGTGCGGCGCGATACTGCGCAAGATCTGTCGCTCTCGCGCCGTCTCGCGAACCAGGGAAAACGCGCCCTCGGCAAGATAGCGGATGCCTCCATGAATCAGCTTGGAGCTCCGGCTACTCGTGCCGGAGGAGATGTCGCGCGCTTCGACCAAGGCCACCGTGAGGCCGCGTGCCGCCGCCGATCGCGCGACGCCTGCGCCGGTGATCCCAGCCCCGACCACGACGACATCGAAGGTGCGCGCCTCGGCATGCGCGAAGAGTCGGGGACGGTCTCGAAAATCGAGGTCGGAGGATCGACCAACCGGCTGTGGCGTCGCCATGTTCTTACTATGGACTCATTGACATTGATTTGGTGATGTGTTTTGCACATCATACGATGCAGCCCGCACCTCGCACGACCGAGGCGGGCAGTCGGAGAGACCTTGGAAATTCGGCAGCTACAGCACTTCGTCGCCGTGCACCGCCTGCGAAGCTTCGGGAAGGCGGCCGCGGAGCACAGCATCACGCAATCCGCGCTGAGCCGCAGCCTCCAGAAACTCGAAACGGAGATCGGGCATCGTCTCTTCGACCGCAATACCCATGTGGTGCAACCCACAGCCGCCGGGGACGCCCTCATCGATTGGGCGCGCAATGTGGTGGAGGCGGTGCGCTCGTTTGGCGAAGAGGCGCACCGGCTCGCCGGGGGCGAGGGGGGACACGTTCGCATCGGCACGGGCCCCTATCCCGCGCGTCCACTCGTGACCAACACGATCTCGGAGCTGGCCGCCAAGCATCCGGGGATTCAAGTGAGTGTCGTTGCCGGAACGGCCAAGGACCTTCTGGTGGCCTTGGTGGAGCGCGAGCTCGACTTCGTCGTGTGTGACATCAGCAAGTACGACGACTCCCCGTCCGCGGAACGCATCTCGGTGATCAAACTTCCCGCCGAGCCTCTCGTCGTACTCACATCGACGAGCCATCCGTTCGACGTGAGCGACCCGGAGCAGGCCGCCGGGTACGCTTGGGCGCTTCCCACGCCGGCACCCTGGGGAACGCGCGAACTCCCAAAGCCCTTCCAAGATGCGTACGAGGCTGGGCGGTTCCCGTACTACCGTCTGGAAGCCACATCGGCGTGCATCGAGCTCGCGAGGGCCGGGCATGCCGTGACTTTGGTCCCACGCTCGTTGGCGATCGAAGCCTGCCGCGATCCCAACCTTCGGTTCGTCGACGTCCCCGCCCCCATCCGCACCAACGATGGGATCCATCTGGTTCGCAACCGTTCGCGCTCCTCGGTCGCGCAACGGGCCATCGAGACGATGCTAGACGTCGCCAAAGCGCAAGCGCCGAACCCGCGCAACCAAGGTCCGAGCGGGCGCTGATAACCGAATCGGAATCTGGCAATCATAATCGCTGCCGACGGCGACCCAATTGTCGCTGGTCGACTATCAGCCCACCGCCAACCTTCCCTCGGTCGCAAGCGCGGGTGCGCCACTGTTTGACCCGGTCCGAAACCTGACTAGGTGCACTGCTCTGTTCGCGCGATCCAGCGCCCCTACCGGGCTAGCTCCCGAGGTCACACCATGAAGCCGCGACGCGTTCACTGCCTTGTCCCATGTCTGACGCTTCTAATGGCTGGCACGGCGGCCTGCGGCGGATCGGGCGATGACGTCTCCACCCAAACGGAGCCCGAGTTTCGCGGACTCGCGCTGTGTATCGACGTACCCTCGCCCACCGGGTCGACCGGCTTCATCTTTGCCGTAGATCAGTTGTCGGAGGGCGTCGTCTCTCTAGAGGATGGAGTCGAAACGGGGGGAGGAGGCGGATCGACTTGCGAGACCGCGTTCGGGTATGCGTTCGTGGGCGCCGCAGACTCTCCCGTCGTTACTCGCTACTCGCGCAACGACGAGGGCATCATGATTCCCGGGCCGCGCGTTAGTTTCGGCAACTTCGTCAGCACGATCTTTTCTGGGCGCGGCCGGGCGTTTAGATTTCTTTCAGAAGACCGGGCCCTCTACGTCGATCGGACAACGGGGACAGTGGTCGTCTGGAACCCGACAGAGATGACCGTTACGGACAGCGTTCAGCTCGAGGGGTTCGAGTTCGAGGAGTCGTCAGGGCAGTCAATCTTTCCCGTGCTCGTCGGCGAGCAGCGCGACGACGTCCTGATGTTCGTCCGGTACCCGGACGCCGACGGCGTGCAGCTCAAGCGTACGGCGCTGATTAGCCTGAACCCGGAGACGCTCGAGTACACGATCAGCGTCGATGAGCGTTGTGGCGGTTTCTTCAACGACGTCGAGACAAGCGACGGGACCATCTACATGGCAAGCCACACATTTGTCGCCGCTCAACAGTTGCTCGGCCTGTCGCAGGACGAACCGTGCATGCTGCGTGTGTTGCCAGGCGAAACGGAGTTCGACCCGGACTTCTACGTCGAACTCAAGGATCTCACGGGCGGACTTGCTGCTGGTGCGATTCTTCGGGGCCCTGGTGACGGGGCGATCATGCTCATATACGACTCCGAAGTGCTCGCGGATACGGTCAACACGATCGTCGTCACGCCGACGTGGCGCCCGGTCCTGATCGAGGATCTCAACGCACTCGATACGGTCGTTGAAATCCCGGGGGCGTCACGAACCAGCGGAGCCGTCAACCAGCTGTTCGAGTCTCAGGGTCGCCTCTACCTGCCCAGGATCGAGGGTCTTGGAGAACGCGCCGTGCTCCAAGATGTGACCGATCCGTTCGACATTCGCGACGGGCTCACCGTCAGCGGCGGCTTCTTCATCGGCGGGGGTGATCTGCTTCGATGATGCACGAGCTATCGACCCCCATTGGGCTGCACGTGGGCGGAAAGCCGGTTGCCGGTGCCAACCTCGGCGCTAGAGAAGTGCCGCGATGCCCGTAAGATGCTTGACCCTGACGTGTCTCGTAAGTCTGATGGGGTGCGGCGCTTCCGACAGTGCCCCTAGCGAGCCCATGCAATCCCGGTCCGGCCCCCTGTTTGCGGTCGTCGTTCAGTTCGCCGAGTCGTCGGGCGCAGCGGTCGCGCTCCTCGATGACCTCGATGCCGACCAGGAGATCGACCTCGGCTCGGCGCTTCTCATTCCAGGCAACGGGGACGCATTCGGCTCCCCTTTCGAGTCCGACGTCATCTTCGCGTGGAGCGGAGATGCGCCGCGACTGACCCGCTACCGCGTAGGGGCGGACGGCAGCTTCACCTCGGAGGGGACGCTCGCTCTCGACGGAATGGTCTTGGGTGCGCCCAACGGTTTTTGGCATCGAGACTTCATGGTCGTGAGTCGCGAGAAGGCCTATGTGCTCGATGGCGTCTCAGGTTCGCTCATTTCTTGGAACCCGTCGACGATGAGGCCGGGCGAGCGGCTCACACTCCCACCGGACACTGAAATTCCGGGACCGCGGCTCGGTCCGGTCGTCGGGGCCGATCGGTTTGTGACGGACGATCGGCTCGTCTTCACCGCCGGCTTCACCAACTCACTGGCCGACGACATCAGTTCAACATCGTTCATCGTGTTCGCGAATACCGCAGATGACGAGCTCGAGCGGCTCCTTGCGCCCGATCAGTGCGGGTACCTTCAGCACGGGCGGATGACGGCGGCTGGCGATTTCCTGTTCAGCAGCGGTGTCCGAACGACCGGATACGAGGTCGCGAGCGAAGGCCGGGTCGGGGGTCCGAGCTGCGTTCTGCGTGTCGACGGTGAAGACTTTAGCGTGGAGCGGATCGCGCCGCCCGGAGCGCTAACCGACGGACGAAACGCCGGCGGCTTCATCTTCGTCAGCGACACCAGCGCGTTCGTACGCGTCCTCGATGACTCGGCCGTTCCCGGAGGCGACCCGTCGCGCCTCACCCGCGTGGAACTGACCGCCGGCGAGTTCTGGAGATGGGGCTTCATTCGTGACCTGGACACGCGGGATTTCGAATTCGTCGCCGACAGTGAGCTCGGCCTCGCGGCCGCACAAACCGCGCAGGTGGGCGATCGCATGGTCTCGATTGTCTACTCTGCGGACCTTCAAGGGTCGCAGGTGAGCGAGCTTCGCCCCGACGGAACAATCGTTCCCGGCGTCTTCACGACTCTGAACATCCGCAACATCATCCCGCTCGACATCCCGTAGGGATCTTCGTCTTCACGGTCTTCGTTCCGGGCCAGTGCCCTGCCCAGGCCGCCTGACGGGGATGCCAACATCATCCGCCCGTCGGACATGGCGCTTGGGGTCGCTCGTTGAGCAGCCGGTGCGGCTCGGCGAGCTCAGGTGTCGTGTCGACAGAATCGAGGCACCGTAGTACCGATGTTGGCCATGAGTCTTCGTGTCGTTCAATGGAGCACAGGAAACGTTGGACTGTTCAGCCTTCGGAGCCTGATCCACCATCCTGAGCTCGAGCTCGTCGGTCTTCATGCGCACAGCCCTGACAAGGTCGGGAAGGACGCCGCCGAGATCGCGGGAGTCGAAGGGACCACCGGCGTCATTGCCACCGACGACGCGGACGCGCTGATCGCGCTCAAGCCGGACGCCGTTGTGTACATGGCAAACGGGGAGTTCCGCGCGCCCGACGCGCTTGCAGACATGGTGAAGATCCTCTCATCGGGCATCAACATCGTCGGAACTTCACTGATCTATTTGATTCATCCGCCGAGCGCGGACCCAGCGCTCACCGATCCGCTACGAAAGGCATGCGCCGACGGACAGAGCACCCTTTTCGTCAACGGCATCGACCCGGGTTTCTCGGGAGACGTGTTGCCACTGACCGCGCTGCAAATCGCAGGCGAGGTGGAGGAGATTCGCTGTCAAGAGATCCAGGACTACTCGACGTACGCCGACCCCGACTTCACGGGGTTCAGCTTCGGCTTCGGCAAGCCGGAGAGCTTCACCCCCATGATCGCCATGCCGGGGGTGTTGACCGGGAGCTGGGGTGGCATGGTCCGGCTCGGCGCCGAGGCACTCGGCGTCGAAGTCGAAGAGATCCGCGAAGTCTTCGACCGCTACTACGCGACCGAGGACTTCGAGTGCGACATGATGCCCATCAAGAAGGGCGAGTGCAGCGCAGTGCGCTTCGAGGTGCAGGGCATCGTCGATGGACGACCCTTGATCATCGCCGAGCACGTGAACCGGTTGGGCAACGACCAGGCACCCGACTGGCCCATGCCACCACACGGTCGCCGCGGGGTGCACCGCTGTATCGTCAAGGGGACGCCACACGTGCAACTCGAGTGCTTCTCGACCGCCGCCGACGGGGACCACAACAACGGCGGCGTCCACGCCAGCGCCATGCGGATGATCAACGCCATCCCCGCCGTGTGCGCGCACGCCCCAGGCCTCGTCACGACCTTCGACCTCCCCTATACCCCGACCCATCACGTGGCTGCGGTCAGCTCATGACGGGTTTGCGGGCGCAGTTCCCTCAACCGGAGACTCGATCGCAAGAATCGGGTCGCGTCGCGGTGTCCTCGATTCGATCGCTTCTTCGACGTCCAGTACTTCGTTGCGTCCGTTCGCGCACGGCTTCGCTGCTCGCGCTCGCGCTCGCGCTCGCCGCGGTGGCGTGCGGGGATACGGGGGACCCGCCCGAGACCTCCGATCCAGAAGATCCCAGGGAAACGAGCGCGGTTGCGGTTCTCACGGGCTTGGTGACGCCGACGGGAAGGACTTTCTTGCTCCATCTTATGGATGAGCTTCGACCCGGCACAGTGCTCAACCCGTCGGATGCCTTCGAGTTTCCTGACGCGTCGATCAGCGCGAGCGGAGGTTTTCTCTATCTCGTGAACAACGAGGATGTGACCGTCACCAAGTACAACGTGACTGACGACTTTCGGCTGGAGGACGCGGGCCGGTTTTCGATGCTTCGTTTGGGCGTACAGGGTGCGGCAGCTCCGCAGTGGGACTCCTCCGGGCGGCCTTACATCGTCGATACGGTGAGCCAGCAGGTCGTCCGCTTTGACCCCGAGCAGATGGTGATCCTCGACGCGACTCCGTTTCCCTCTCAGTTTCGGTCTCGCGAGGGAATCGGCGTGACCGTAGTCGGCTATGAGGGCGTCCAACGAGACGAGCGAATGTGGTTCAACTGGAGTTGGGTGAACTACCTCGAGCCAAGGGCTGTCCTCGAGGTGGCGTTGTCGTCGTTCCCGCTCGGCGATGAACCCCCTTCGTTCGATGCGCCGATCTTCGATACGAGGTGCCCGTTCAGCGGCGGCTACCCATTTCTTGGACCCGCAGGAGACCTCTATACCGTGGGTCTTAGTTTCTTGGATGTGGAGACGGATCTTCCCACGGGCTCGTGCGTTCTGCGCGTGCTTCCGGGAGAATCGACGTTCGACCCCGACTACCAGCTGGATCTGTTGGCCGCCGCGGACGCGACGGTCATCGGTGGCGCCTTCCCAATCGATGATGGGCGTAAGCTCGTCGTGCACTACCTTGCGAAGGACGATCCCCAGCCTGACCGAAACCGGCTCGACCTCATCTATGCATCGACTCAGTATCGCACCGCGGTCGTCGACTTGGCGACCGGCGTTGCCACCGAAGTCGAGGTTCCCCGAACGGCGATTGGTTCCTGGAAAAGTCTCTCTCTCGATGGCGAAACCTACGTCCAGCTGTATACGGAGGCTCAGTTCGACGACGCCCGTCTCACGAGAATCGACTCGGATGGGACCGCGGAAGTCATCCTGACTGCGGGATCGGCGTCCGACTTTCGCGACCTCGTTCGGATCCGCTAACCGCTCGACGAAGGACGAGCATATGGCCGGACGTGCGGCCTCTGGCATTGGTCAGAGGACAATTCAACGTCAGGGCCGGGATCACGTTGGCGTGAGTCCTCCTGGGCCCGCGGCCCGGGACAAGCCCCGCGGGAAGGAGCTCGGAGCCCAGCCCGCTAGAACACCTTCTCCAGTGTGAGAACCTCGCCGAACTCGCTTTCCAGAACCAGAGTGGTGGTGCCGGCATCACCGTCGTCGACTCGGTAGACTTGGCTTGCACTTGCGTCGGCTGCGAGGACAGGAACATAGGCCGTACCATCCACCAGGAACGCGTCGAAGGGGTTGGTTCCGCTGAGTGGCAGATCCCCGAGTACCGTCGCTTCGCCGCTCGGCAATGTGAAGACGGTCCACCGCCACAGCGCGGAAAACGCGAAGTCCACAATCAAGTCGGCTGCCTCGGCGATGTCGGCAGGGTCGTCCGCCATGAATGAACTCAGCTCGCGCGGAGAGTCATACACCATGCCGACGAAACGGCCGTCTCCAATCCCGGTTGGACCGCCCGCCAGGAGCGGCCGACCACTTGTCCGGGTCAGGTCGACATAGAAATCCTGATCGAACTCCGACTCGCCCTCCTCGATCCGCAAGAGGCACGCTGGTGGAAGCGAGTCATCCAAGATGTTCCCCGCACCTTCGCTCTGATCACCCACGAGGTAAAAGGCGCCTTCATGCGCGAAACCTCGGTGCCCATATGCGCACCGGGAGTCCTCCACGACGCGCAAGAGTCGGCGCTCGGAAATCGAGAACACCGCGACCGTGACTGCCGGGACGAGCGTGAGCGCGTCGACGTTCTGCCAAGCAAGCGAGACGTAAAGCTCGTCACCCACGCGCACCGGCGGACTGGCCCGGAGGCCCGCTGGAAAGCCGTCGAGCTGAATGTCTGGGCCATCGATCCGCTGCACGAACTGCATGGTCTCTGGATTGAACTCGAGAACATCGCCGCCAAAGCTGTCGAAGTAGAACGCCTCGGTCTCGGAAATGAAAACGGTTGTATCGTCGAAGCTGGCCACTCCCTCGTTCGTCAGGCTGAAGCGCTCATCTTCGTCGAGACGGAGGTCCGACGTGACGCTGAAGCGGACGACTTGGCCCGCTTCACTCCCAAACACGAAAACCTTTCCATTGAAGGCACGCACGCGTGCGAAGCTCGAAAACTCGAACCCTTGGTCGACCTGAAGCGCCTGCGGCTCGAGGTCGGCAAGGAGGTGCACCAGCACGAAACGTCCGTCCGGCGTGAACACCCGCTGTGAAGCCACGAAGGCTTGTCCGCCGGGATCGCTCTGCGATCCACCCGCGCCCCCTTCGCTGCTTCCACCACATGCAGAGAAGCTGAGAGAAATACAAAGCGCGAATGCAACGGATCTCGCGGAGCGCCGCGCCTGAGTGAGCGTTCCCATACCGAGCAACCTTTGGATAGACCGATACGGTGTCAAGACCTGTACGCCTTAGGAGGAGGCTCACCGTCAACCAGCTTCGGACCCGCGGCAACGGTAGAGCAGGGGCGGCGCCGTGTCAGGCTCGGGGCTCGCGCAAGAGCTCGAGATGGAACCGTGCTCCGGGACGCAACGCGACCCAGTGGCGTTGACCCGGCTGGACGCGAAGGCGTAAGTCCCACGGGCGAACAACTTCCATCGTGGGCGGGTCACTATCGAGCCAGAACTCGACTTCTCCCTCTTGCACTACGATGCGCCCGAATACGCCTTCCTTGAGCGCGTGATCTCGAAGGAGCTTGTCGGGCACGCTGCCCTCGTCGAACGTCTCCGACCTGAAATAGACTTCGAGGGTTTCTGACGACGCGGACATGGCTTGACGAACGCCTCCCTTCTAAATATGATTATAATAATCTTATTTATGGAGTCAAGCTATCAGGAGCGCTCATGAACCTAGTCCGCAAGAACCAACACTATGCAATCCCGCGCGGCTCGGCGGCGAGCCAGGGGATCGACGCAGAGAAGATCGCCAAGCTCGTCACGCGCTTCTATGAGGACGTGCGCAACGATCCGGAACTCGGACCGATCTTCGAGCGACGCATTGCGGGTGACTGGGACCCGCATCTCGACAAGATGCGACGCTTCTGGCGGACGATCTTGCTTGCGGAGGGATCGTATCGGGGCAATCCGATGGCGGTCCATCAGCAGCTCGATGGCCTCACGCCGGATCTTTTCGGCCGATGGATCACACTGTTCACGGCGGCTGCAGAGGACACGTTTGCGCCAGAGCCAGCCAAAGTGGTGCTCGGAAAGGCGACGCGCATGGCACGCGCGCTGAGTCAAGCCACGGGATGCGCCTGATGCGGCTGACCAAGTTCACCGACCACGGTCTCCGGTTGTTGATGTACCTCGCGAGTCACGAGGATGAATGGGTCCCGGTATCGCGTGTCGCCGAAGCGCACGGCATCTCCGTCAAACACCTCCAGAAGTCCGCCCACGCACTGGCGGTCGAGGGTTACATCGAAGGTCGCCGAGGACGCCAAGGAGGTGTACGCCTTGCGAAGACGCCGCAGCAAATTCGCGTCGGCGAGATCATCGAGTCGCTGGAGCGCGGGGTGCCCCTCGTCGAGTGCTTCGAGCGGAGCAGCAACACGTGCCGAATCGCGCCGGCATGCGTGCTGAAGCACACCCTGCTCGACGCAGAGCGAGCGTTCTACCGAGAAGCAAACCAAACGACTCTCGCGGACCTCGCGGCCCCAGCTGCACGCCAGCGGAAACTCCTAGCGATTGCCAGCTAGCGGGACCGCCAACACCAACACCCACAGGCTCAATGAGACCGCGGGCGCCACAGCTTCAGCGGTGGCGTTGCAATCCGTGTTTCTAGTTGCTGGCGAACAAGCGAAGGTACGCCATCGGCCCTTTGGGCTTCTTCGTGTAGACGGTAGCCCGAGCCCCGCGCATCGCATGGTTGACGAGCAGCGTTTCCTTTTCTGCAAGCGCGGCCGCGCTACTGACCAAGCTGAACGGGTAGCAGTCGCGGGTCGATGTGGCCCCCACCGAGCAATAGTACCCGGTGAAGGTCTTTCGGCCTTCGCAGTGCGGGTCGGTGTAGACATCGAAGGTGACGTAACCGAGAGCGCCTCGGTTCTCCTGCGGAGAGAGCCCCCGAGTATCCACCGTGACGAAGGATGCTGAGCAGATGTAACCTTCGTATTCGGCGGCCTGCGCGGGCCGGGGCACAAGCAGACACACCGCCGCGAGTGCGGCGCCAGCGAGGATGGATGGAAGTGCCTTGCTCATTCGAAACCTCCGACCGGCCTGGCAGGCCTATTGGCGAGAACACCGTATCGAGGCGATTCATTCCATGCAGCTTTCGCCTAGGAACCGGACGCGCGCCTGGACGCTGGTGACGCAGGGCGTCCTTGGGCTTATGCTCCACGGGCTATAATCACTGAAGCCACAGACTGCCCCGCCGATCGCCACCATCCATGCCGAGTTGCTCGGTGGCATCGTCCCGGGGTCTGCACAGGGTCCGATGGAAGGTCGCGATCTCGATCGGCGTACGCGTTCGTCGTGACGTTCGCCTTTGTTCTCGGATGTGGCTCGAGTGCCGAGAGCGGCGACACGGGAGGTGCCGGTACAGGGGGAGCCGGGGGTGACGTCAACGGATCGCAGTGGTTCGCGGTCACGACCCAGATCGCCGGGGACGCGCCTGTCACCTTGGTTGGGCTTGTCAATTCACTTGGCGAGGACGTCACCTTGGACCCGGCGACGGCGATCGAGGCTGGCCAGCGCGGTTTCGGCTTCGGACCCGAGGGGGAGGGCACCCTGTTCGTTCTCGACGGCGAGTCCGCGCAGATCACACGTTTCGACATCGATCCGCTGGGGGTCCCGCGCCAGGGCGAGATCCTATCCGCACAGAACCTGTTGCAAACCGCGCGTGGTGCCACTGCCGGCAACTTCGCGTTCATCGATTCGAACAAGGCGTACGCGATCGACCCGTTAAACCAACAGATCATCATCTGGGATCCGGAAGCCATGGTCTTAATCGAAGTCGTTGATGTGAGTGACGCGATGGCACTCCCGGAGTTCGCGCCGGTTCTCGGCTACAACACACAGCGTCGTGGCAACGAGCTCGTGATCGTGATGGGATATCGTCGGCTGACCACGATCGACTACGCCACCGAATCGAGGATCATTTTCTTCGATACGGACACCGACGCCGTTATCGACACCACAGTCGTCGAAGATTGCGCCCTCCTCCAGCACACGTTCGAGACCGAAGATGGCGACATCTATGCCGCTTCCGACGTCTTTACCGCCATCGCCCGGCTCACCGGAACCGCGGGCGGCCCCGAATGTTTCGTGCGAGTCCCAGCCGGCGCGTACTCGACCGACTCCTATACGTTGTTCTCCTCCAGGACCACCAGCGCCGCTGCGGGTAGCATCCTCCAACAGTCGGGCACGCGGGCGTACATCCGCGTCCTCGATGAAGCGCTCGTTCCCGAGGGGATGCTGACCTCCGGGGAACTCAACGGAACCCCAGCTTGGCGTTGGGGCCTCCTGGACCTCGCGACCTCCGACCAAGCCACCGTGCTCACAGACCGCGAGCCACAAGCCGCTGTCGCTCAACCGTTCATCATCGGCGGCGCGTTCTACAGCAACGAGTTCGACGATTTCGACAGGTCACGCGTGGTGAGCTTGAGCGGGGCGGACGGGCCGACCCCTGGAGTCAACAGCGTCGGCATCATTCGAAACGTATTTCGCGTCCGATGAGCCTGAAGAAGAAGGCCGACTGGCGAAGACGCCAGCTCGGTCGACGTGTTCACGTTCACCGCAGACGTTCGGCGAGGGCAGACCCCATGGCCCGATCGGCTCCCTGAAAACTGAATCGGAATCTGACGGTCGCTCATACAACTGGCGACTCGCCTAGGTACTACTCGGATATGACCAGATACATTCCTGTTGCCAGGAAATGCTCCTTAGAAAGGAGGTGATCCAGCCGCAGGTTCCCCTACGGCTACCTTGTTACGACTTCACCCCA
>JBCCHE010000054.1:0-27121 GCA_039028875.1 Myxococcota bacterium
CGCCGATGAAACCCATCACCTTGGGCACGTCCTTCACCAGGTGCCAGCTGTCGTCGTCCAGGTCCATCTGCACCAGCACGTAGCCCGGGAAGAACTTGCGTTCGCTGCGCCGCTTCTGACCGCCGCGCATCTCCACCACCTCTTCGGTGGACACCAGGATGTCGCCAAACTTGTCCTCCATTTCGGCGCGCGCAATGCGCTCCTCCAGGGACCGTTTGACCTGATGCTCAAAGCCCGAATAGGCGTGCACCACATACCAGCGCTTTTCCGTGTCGCTCATTCTTACCCCACCAACAGACTGACAAGGCCTCCAAAGACCCAGTCCAGAAGCCAGATCATCAGGCCCACCAGAATCACTACCACCACCACCGCGATGGTGGTCTGCAGCGTTTCGGTACGGGTTGGCCACACCACCTTCTGGCGCTCGATGTTGGCCTCGCGCATGAATCCGAGAAAAGCCCGGCCCTTGGTGGTGAGTGCCGCCACAAA
Organism: Myxococcota bacterium; assembly: GCA_039028875.1. Classification (GTDB taxonomy): domain Bacteria; phylum Myxococcota_A; class Polyangia; order Polyangiales; family Houyiibacteriaceae; genus SG8-38. The sequence goes on from JBCCHE010000054.1 coordinate 490, forward strand.
CAGGGCCACACCGATCACCGCAAGCAGGCCGACAACGCGGATTGGCGTCAGCACCTGCCCTTCCAGGGCGTAGAAGCCGTAGCCTCCCGCGGCGACAATCGCCAGGGCAGCCAGCCACTTCACGGGGTCCGCACCGGACCCGGGTTGTTCAGCTTTTGCGTTCATGTAATTTGGTCGCGGGTTGCAAGATGGCAGGCGAGGAGGGACTCGAACCCCCAACCTGCGGTTTTGGAGACCGCTGCTCTGCCAGTTGAGCTACTCGCCTATGTCTTGACCTTTTATCGTCGACCCCACCCGCCCTAGTCCGGGGTCACTCCGCCCCCCCAAAACCCAAACCTTTCCAACCACTTCCAGCCCATACCGCGAAAACCCAAAATCCCCCCCGGCCCCGACGGCCGGCGGCGGGGGGGCGGCGGACCGCCGCCGGGTTTTCGCGGTATGGTGTGCAGGTAGCTGGAACTACTGGGGTTTTGGGGAGGCGGAGTGACCCCGGGTTAGGAAGTATTTCATGGCGCTTTGGCCCATGGCGGTGGTGCCGGCGCCGGCCACGCCGGCTGAGATGGCGTTGCCCGCACCTGGGACGAACTTGGCGACGGCCTGTGCTGAGAAGCGAAGGCCCATGCCGATGCCGCCGACCACGCCGAGGCTGGCGAGCCACTCCGCGGCGGTCTTGCGGCCCCAGGTACGGCCGCTGAGGTACGCAAGCGAACTGACCATCATGGCTTGGAGCGGCCCGAGAAGCACCATGTCGGAGAATGGAATCGGGGTGACCCCCACGGTGACCGAAATCGCGGTGCACGACTGGACGATCTCATGCCCAATGCGAACGCGGGCAGCGCCGGCTCGGGTGAGCGCACGGGCGGTTTCGAGGCGCGCCGTTTCGGGGACCGCCCACACAAGCGCCTCCGAAAGGCCCTCGAGCCCTTGCTCGGTGATTACCGAAACCGCCCGCGCCGGATCGGCTTGGGGAAGCCTCTGCCGTACGATCTTGGCCAGGTCTCGCCTCGCGATCTCGATGTCGTCATCACTTCGACCGATCAAGTCACTGTGCGTCAGCAACGGGAACACGCGGCATCCGGTCTCGCCCAGAGGCAAACGCTGAAGGAGCTCTGCGGTCGTGGCGAGCAAGGCGTCGGCCTCGCCCACCCGCCGCGGCTCGACGAGAACCAAGACCACGTCGGGTGTCTTGCGATCGAGCGCGGTGTGCCACTGGCCGCGCAAGTCCGGCGCGTCCAAGTCGGTCTCCATCCAGTCGATCTTCGCACCGACGTGCTCAATGTAGACCCACTCGCCGTGCTCTGCGTGCACCGCCTCGTGACCTTGCTCGCGCTCGATGAGCGACCGGATCAGCGAAGAGCGACCGCTGCTCGGCAGCCCGACCGCGGCGATCCGCGGCGGACGCCGATCGTACAGCAACGACCGCAGGCTTCCGAGGTCGCTCTTCACCCCCGACACGATCGGCACGCGATCGAGCACCTTCACCAGCTGATCCAGTGCAACCTTCTTGAGAGGGTCGGCCATCCCGCAATTCATTCGCGGTCGGCTCTATGCGCGCAACCCGAGTCGTGTTAACGTCCGGCCCCAGGGGAGTTGGTCAGGGTGAGTTGGGTGGACTCGATGCACGATGTCGGCGGGCGTTTGGTTCCCGCGGCCCTCGACTTCGTCCATTCCCAAGAAGCCACCCTGCCGGGCGCGGGCGCACCCGCGGTTCGCTGGCTTGCCGATCGCATCGAGCGATTCGTCGACGAAGACGCCCCATCGATCGACGACGATCGCTTCGTCGAGGGCGCGGGTGCGCTCCTCGGGCTGCTCCTCATCAAACACCTCGGCGGTAAGACTCGCGCGCAGGACGGTGTGCACCGCGTCCAACTCGGTCGCTTCGGCTGGTTCGACCCATTCGTCGCCATCTCACAGGCCATGGATGCCGACGACCCCCGTAGCTGCCTTGCCGAGTACCTCGTCGTCGCCGAGAAGGAAGCGCACCAGGCGGGGCCTGTTTCTCGCGTGGTGTCGATCTTCGCGACCGTGCTTGCCGAAGCGCGGCCGGACCTCCAGATTCGTTCGCAGTTCGAGCTCTCGGTGGAGCTCAGTAACGACGCCACCGTCGATCTCTCGCGCCTCGAGAAAGTAGCGCGTGACCAGGACCAAGCCGCCATCACCGAGGCTGCGCATCGACTGGTGAGCATGCTGCCGGGCACAGATGGCCCGCGCGAAACCTCGTGGGAGGAGGCGGCCCCCCGGCTGTTTCCGAGGTTGGTTGCCGACGCATTCCTCGAGTCCCTTCCTCGGGCAGGCTCCCTCTACCTCGAAGAGATCGGCCACGACGTCCACCTGGCGCTCCAACTCCGATACGGACCGCGCGCGCGCTACGTCCGCAAGTCGGAGGTCACGCACTGGGCGGCCACCGACTCGCCATTCCACCGAGCGGTTCGAAACCTCGCGAGCCATTCGCGAGACCTGCGGCTCGAGCCGGTCCGAAGCGGGGTCCTCCGAGTGCGCCAAGGCGATGGTCTCGATGCTGCCCGGCTCGTCCTGCCGGACTTGGCCGTACGGCTTCGCCAGCTCTCGCGGCAAGGGTGGATTGCATCTGCGCCGCATCGTGACGTGCTGCTCGTCGCGCCAGCCAGCGAGTTGCCCGCCCTCGCCACCCTTGCGACAGACGCGGTCGAGCGTGCGCCACATCCGATATCAAAGTCGCTCTTCTCCATCTCCGAAGACGGACTCCGCCCGATCGAGCGCTAGAGGGCGCCGTTTCGCCCCCGATCGCCTCCTTGCCGCAGGCGTGTGCAAACCAGCCCGAACGCGTCACACTACGCCGTGCTCGAAACCCGACGCCCCGAGGAACATCCCTACAGCGCGTTCATCGACCGCGTGTTGAAGCCTTCGCAGTACCTCGGCGGAGAGCAGGGCGAGGTCCGCAAAGCCTGGGAAGACGTCGATTGCGGCATCTGCCTTGCGTTCCCTGACCTCTACGAGATCGGCATGAGCCATCTCGGCTACAAGATCCTCTACGACATCGTCAACCGATCCGACGAGTTCGTTGCGGAGCGGGCCTACGCAGTGTGGCCCGACATGGAGAGCGAACTGCGCCAGGCGAACCAGCCCCTCTGTTCTCTCGAGAGTGCGCGGCCGTTGTCCAAGTTCGACATCGTCGGTTTCTCCCTGCAATACGAGCTCACCTATACGAACGTCCTTCAGATCCTCGATCTCGGCGGTATCCCCATCTTGGCCGACGACCGTCGCGACGGGGACCCGCTCGTCGTCGCGGGAGGACCCACCGCCACGCATGCGGAACCGATGAGCCCTTTCATCGACGCATTCCTCATCGGTGACGGGGAACGAAAGCTCCCGGAACTCATGCACGCTTGGGCGACGATGCGTGACGCCGGCGTCCCTCGCCAAGATCGCCTCGTCAAGATCGCCGCGCTCGGTGGCTTCTACGTGCCGTCGCTCTACCGGACGAGGCTCGACGAAGACACGCAGACACACGTGGTCGAACCGATCGAGGCCACCGCACCCTTCCCCGTTCAGCGAGAGATCGTCGATGACCTCAACGCCTTCCCCTTCCCCACCGAAGGCCCGATCGCCAACTGCCAAACCGTGTTTGATCGCGCATCCATTGAAATCGCAAGAGGCTGCACAGAGGGTTGTCGCTTTTGCCAGGCTGGCATGATCTACCGACCCGTACGCGAACGCGAGCCCGCTTCGATCGTGGATACCATGACCAAGACGATCGACGAGGCTGGATACGACGAGGCGTCGCTCACGTCGCTGTCCACGGCGGACTACAGCGCCATCGCGCCGCTGGTCCGCAAGTCCGTCGAAGCCTTGAGCTCAAAGCAGGTCACGCTGAGCGTTTCGTCCCTGCGCGCCTACGGTCTTGGTGAAGACGTGCTCGACGACATGAAGACCCAACGCGCGGGAGGCCTTACCTTCGCCCCGGAAGCCGGGAGCCAGCGCATGCGCGACGTCGTCAACAAGAACGTGACCGACGCGCAGCTCATGGAGACCGCGCACCGCGTTTTCTCGCGCGGATGGACCAAGATGAAGCTCTACTTCATGATCGGCCTTCCGACCGAGGAAGAAGAAGACGTTCGCGACATCGCCCGGACCGGGGCGCGCACCCTCGACGTCGCCAAGCAAGTGCAAGGAAACCGCAGGGCACGGGTCACCGTCAGCGTGTCGACGCACGTTCCCAAACCGCACACCCCGTTTCAGTGGTGCGCGATGGACAAGCACGAGGAGATCCTCCGCAAGCAAGCCATCCTCCGTGACGAGGCGGACAAGAGCCGCATTCGGCTCAAGATGCACGACTCTCGCGGGTCGTGGCTCGAGGGCATGCTCGCACGGGGGGACCGACGCCTCGCCGACGTCGTTCGCATTGCGTACGAACACGGCGCACGCTTCGACTCCTGGGACGAACGGATCGACCTCGATGCATGGTCAGCAGCCCTTGACGAGACGGGCATCGATCCTTCGCCGTTCCTCGGCACGTTCCCGGTCGATGCGAGGCTACCGTGGGACCACATCGATGTCGGCCTCGAGGCCGGATTTCTCGCGCGCGAGTATCGCAGGGCCCTACGGCACCGGCTGAGCCCCCCTTGCGGCAAGACCATCGGTCACTTCGTGCATCACACCAATGTGCACGACGCCGAGGCCGATACCCGGCGCCTGGTTTGCTACAACTGCGGTGTCGCCTGCGACCTCACACAGATGCGAACCGAGCGGATCGTCTTCCTGAAGCAGATGGGCGCAGAGGTACCCCGGGTCCCCGCACCAGAACCCGACGACGACGCGGAGCCGGTGGATCGGCGTCCATACATGGGCGTCGATCAGGGTCCGCCCCTCCGAATCAGGCTTGGCTATCGCAAGCTCGGCCGTGTGGCGTACCTGTCTCACCTCGATCTGGTGCGAACGTTCCCAAGGATGCTTCGGCGTGTTGGCCTTCCCCTCTACTACAGCGAGGGCTTCCGGCCGCTCCCCAAGCTCACTTTCGGCCCAGCCCTCCCAGTCGGGACCGTAAGTCTTGGCGAGTATGTCGATATCCGACTCCGAGCGAATGAGATGCCGCCCATCGACGACCTATGCGCGGAGTTGAACCAAGTGGCGGTCGACGGCCTCGAGTTCTTTGGTCACGCGGAACTCGGCCCGAACGACCCCGCGCTCAACCGTGTGCTCGACGAGGCGAGCTATGTGGCCGTTCTCACGCGCCATGACCTGGCCACTCTCGAGCTTGCTGATGTCGCGGCACTTCGTGCTTCGCTCGACCGACCTTTCGAGGGCCTGTCGGTGTGGCGCGACATCAAGGGCATCGGCAAGCGGGTCGATGTCAGCGCCGCCCTGATCGATCTGGAGGTCGGCGTTGGCCACGATGAGCTCGCGGCGGCCGGAATCGTCGGAGACCTCGTGCCGATCCGGATGACGCTCCGACTTGGTGGCAAGACCACACCGCGGCCTAGCGAAGTGCTTCACGCGTTGACCGGCCACGACGACCTCCACCCGAGGATCGTTCGGGCAGGCCTGTGGGGACGGCGCGCCACGGGGCAGGTCTCGGCGCTTGAACTCGACCAGCTTCGCAGAAAATCTGCACTCGAGGCAGCCGAATGACCGATCGGCTCGACATCATTCGCAGTTGGTTCCGCACCGCTGCGGATCGCGCGATCGATCGTGCCACGAACACCCGCTTCGCAGGAGTTACTCGGCTCGCCCTCGAACGACTCACCCAACAGCTATGGCGACTCACCGACGACGCCCTCACAACCGCCGCCGCGCATGCAGACGGCGTCGACTCGGCCATGGTCGCCTGCAAGGGGGGACGCATCTTCGTCGACGCCGCCCTGTCGAACGGCCGCGAAGTCCAGTTTAGCATCGCGCCACGCGGTGTTCGTTTCGCGCCCCGAGGCGCAAAAGAGATCTCATTCGACGTCGAGCCTCCGGGGGTTTTCGACCATTCAATCGTTGGCGCGATCGCCGCGTCCATCGCCCGTGCGACCTGGCCCATGATCCTTCCACCAGACACGCGCGATGTCGGAAGCGCCATCGTCGAGCGAGAGTCCGACGCCCGGGTGCGCGTGGACTTGCGCACGGTACCCGCGGTGCGGCGTTTTGCTTCTCGCGGAACCGCCGGCATGATCTTCGACGTGCTAGAGCTCGAATCGATCCGCGTGGAGCCGGGCGCGCTTGCGCTCAAGTTGAAGCTGCCACAACTGAGTCCGTAGGCTCGGTCGCACTCGGTTCGCCGTCGCCCCGAAAGCGCCATACGCGAGCGATGCTCTTCGGTACGACCTCGTCCGCTTCCGCTGCGCCTCGCGACGGCCTCAGGAACCGCCCAAGATCCTCTTGGACGCCAGGTACGCCACGACCTGCTCAGCGGCTTCGTCGATGCTCAGGTCCGCCGTCTCGAGGTGCACCTCGGGCGCAGCGGGTGATTCGTAAGGCGCATCAAGCCCAGTGAAGTTGCTGATCTCACCCGCTCGCGCCCTCTTGTAGAGCCCCTTCGGATCCCGGGCTTCGCATATCTCGAGCGGCGTGTCGACGAACACCTCGACGAAGTCTCCCTGGGGCAGCAGTGCCCGAACGCGATCCCGGTCGCGCTGGTAGGGCGAGATGAACGCCGATAGGACGATCGCCCCCGAATCAGCAAACAGGCGCGAGACTTCTCCGATCCGCCGGATGTTCTCCTCGCGCTCCTCGGGCGAGAAACCGAGATCACTGTTGAGGCCGTGCCGAACGTTGTCACCGTCGAGCACGTAAGCGAACACGCCGCGCTCGATCAACCGCTTCTCGACACGATGCGCGATGGTGCTCTTGCCGGAACCTGACAAACCCGTGAACCAAAGGACTGCACCGCCGTGACCGTGCGTTGCACGGCGTTCGCCCGGGTCCACTTCTCCCATGTGCCACGTGATGTTGTCCGACTTCGGGCCGCTCATGCGGAGCACCTTAGTCGGGCTCCTCGACCGAGCAAGCTACCGCGCCAGGAGTTCGCCAAGTGCTCGGACCGTCAGTGGCGACGAACCTTCGGCCTTGTTGTTGACCAGCACGTACACTTCCATCTCTCGCGCCAGGGCCTCTTGCACCAAGCGCTTCACCTCGGACCGCATCGCCGGCTGAGGCTCGACGATTCGATCGAACGGCGCATACGCGTCCTTGAGCTCGGCGTACTTGGTCCCCGGCGGCAGCAAGAGACGGACCACGCACACCGATCCCCGGAGAAGCCCTGAAACTCGCGCTTGTTCGGCGATTGACGGCATGCGCGACCAATAGTTGAAGACGTGCGAGGCGTCGTGTTGCTCGAGGACGGCCGCGTATTGAGGGGTCATCAGTCGCCGGTCCCGCAGCTCGACGGCAAAGGGAAACGTGTCGGGCACAGCACCGAGGAAGCGACCGAGTTGGGTCGCGAACCAACTGGGGTCCAACGCACTTGGCGTCGGCGGCACCTCGAGTACCCACGGACCCATCGCGGATGCGAACGCACGGCTTACCGGCTCGTACACCTCTTCGAAGAACAACACCGGATCGAGAAACGACGGGTTCCTCTTCCCTGCGTCGGCGCCGTACCTCGGGTGCTTCGGAAAGGCCGGGGTCGACACCTTTTGCCAGACCTTCATCGCACAACGGAATCCCTCCGGCAGCTGCCGGGCATAGAGACTCAGGTCCTCCTCCGGGATCGGGGCGTAGTAGCTCCGATCGATCCCTACCGTTCGCATAAGAGGATGCGCTGCGTACTCGGCGAGCGATTCGCGGAGGAAAGCACGCTGCGAGGGGTAGCGCTTGTGATAGACCAAGCCTGCCCAGCCGGGGAACGTCCAGCTCGACGTCCCGAACCTGAGCCTAGGCGGCAGGCGGGACGCAAGCGACTCGAGCGCCTCGGCTCGTGTTTCTTCGCCGGGGCGCTCTTGATCGGGCGTATCGAAGAGCCCAAGCTGAGGATCCTCTCGACCGATCAACGGGTTGGTTGGACGGCGCGTCATCGGGCGTTGTGTCGTCGTACGGCAATGTTGTGTTGCCGCAGCGTCTCGCTGAAATGGTGGCGGCCCCCGCCCCTCGCCACGAAGTAGAAGTAGTTGTGCTTCTCAGGCTCGATCACGGAAAGCAGCGCCGCCATGCCGGGGTTGCTGATCGGCCCGGGGGGTAAGCCCGAGTGGCGATAGGTGTTGTAGGGGTTGTTCGGGTCGTCGAGCATTGCGCGCGTGATGTCACCGTCGAAATCGTCGCACGAAGACGCGGCGTCCGGCTCGGCCAAGCATCCGTACGACACAGTCGGGTCTGCTTGAAGCCGCTTCCGCGGAAGGAACTTTTTGGAAGCCAGACGGTTTCGGAAAACGCCCGCGATCCGGGGACGCTCCGCGGCCAGGGCCGCTTCCTTCTCGACGATGGAGGCCAGTGTCACCACATCGTGGGTGGTCCAGTCGTCGAGGCCTGCGAGAGCCTCTGCATGCTCTTCGGCGAGTTCCTGGTAGCGTCGCGTCCAGTTGGCGAGCATCCGTTCGACGACGCGACGCGGCTTGGTCTGGTCGTCGAATTCGTAAGTATCTGGGAAGAGGTAGCCTTCCGCGTTGTTCGCTTCGACCCCGTAGCTTGCAAGCAGTGAGGTGTCTTCGGTGGCGTCGATGAAGTCTTCCTGGGTGCACACGCCGAACTCTTCGAGGCGCTTTGCGATGTCGAAGCGATTGAACCCCTCGGGAATCGTGATGCGAATCTGAATACGTCCGAGGCGCGTCGTGGCGTACCTCGCAACGGCCTCCGGGGTCATCGGTGTTGGAAAGCGGATCTTGCCCTGTCGGAGGTACTTGTCGAGCCCGCGAAGGCGCATGTACAAGGTCCACACACGCTTGTGGTCGATGATGCCAGCGCCTTCGAGCGTGTCGGCTAGCTCACGAAGCGTGGTGCCTTCGTCGACCTCGAGAACGACCGCGTCGGCCTCGGTGCGCGGGCCGTCGCTGTCAGGATAGATGACGAATAGCCAGCCGAGGGCAAGCAACACGGCCATCACCAACAGCAAAAGCAGCAGGCTCAAGAGGCGCGCCAGGCTGCGAACGGGACCCGCGTCGTGGCTTATCCGTTGGGGTCTTTCCACGGTCCCCCGGTTTTGGCGTCTAAGTAGCCCTGGAGCAAGATCGTTGCGGCGGACTGGTCGACCACCTCGCGGCGGCGGCTGCCTCGTCGACCCATCTCGCGGAGGGAGCGCTCGGCCGCGACGGTCGTCATGCGTTCGTCCCAGTAGACGACCTCGACGTGTAGCCCCGTGCGCAACGCCTCGCCGAGGGCGCGTGCCCGGCGCGCCGCCTCCCCTTCCGACCCGTCGAGTCGAAGGGGAAGCCCCACCACCACGACTCCGACGTGCTCGTCGGCAAGCGCTTGCGAAACCCGCGACACCGAAGGCCCTAACCCGCCACGCGCGTCGACGGTTTCGCGGGGGAATGCGATGGTTTGGCCCTCGTCGGATATCGCGAGCCCGATCCGCGCTTCGCCAGGATCGACACCGACCACCCTCACACCACTATCCTCCGCTGGCAGCTGACTGAGCCGGTCCCGAGGGTGGCCGAGACGAAGCAGCAGCTTGCAGACGCGCGCTGATCAACGGGAGGACGTACGGAAAACCCACCTGCATCTGGTCGAGGTCGGGGGCGATCTGACCGGTGAGCCAGAACATCATCACGGAAGCGCGCTCCACATAGAACCAACCATCGGGATAGTGCACCGAACGCATGAGGGCGCGCAACTCGCGTCTCGCGACTTCGGGGTCCGCCAGCGCTTCGAGCTCTTTGGCGTTCGCGTTCATCAGTGCTGCGGGGGTGCGTGCTTCGAGCTTGAGGAGCTTCTGGAAGTACGTCTTGACTGTCTGGTCGAGAAGCGCCCGGTCGCCGCCCTCCGCGACGAACCCGATCGCTTCGATCCCGTCGAGCACGAGCTGGTCGTTCTGTTCAAAGAAGCCTCGCAAAATGTCGACCATGCCATCGACCGTCTCGGCACGCACTTCACTGATCGCCCCGAAGTCGAGAACGACGATCCGAGCATCGTCGGACCCCTCGATGGGCTGCACGAGGAAGTTGCCGGGATGCGGGTCCGCGTGGAAGAAGCGGTCGACGAAGACTTGCTTGTAGAAGCTCTTCACCAAGCGTTCCGCGAGCTTTCGTAGGTTGATGCCGGACGCTTCGATCTCCTCGAAGTGGGTGATCTTGGAGCCCTCCATGAATGTCATCGTGAGGACGTCGCTCGTGCTGACTTCTTCGATCACTTCGGGAAACACGATGTGGTCGTCGTCCGCGAAGTTCGCGGCCATCCTCTTCATGCAGCCAGCTTCGTGCACGTAGTCGGTTTCGCGGCGCAGAAGATCGACGAGCGAATCGTGGACGACCTCGATGTTGTCGACCGGAACGAACCACTTGTAGACGCGGATCATGAGCTTGACCACGCGCAAGTCCGTCCGCACCACGCCGCGGATGCCGGGGTACAGAACCTTGACCGCAACCTTGCGCCCATCTGGCATGTAGGCCACGTGGACCTGGCCGAGCGAAGCCGCTGCGACTGGCTCCCGGTCGATGCGGTCGAAAAAGGCCTCCGGATGGGCCTTCAAGCTCTCGAAAAAGACGCGCTCGATCTCATCGAACGGATGTGGGGGCACAGCGTCCTGGAGGGATTCGAGCTCTTTGGTGTAGGCAGCCGGGAGGAAGCCCCCCATAATCGACAAAACTTGGCCGAGCTTGATGTACACCCCGCGAAGCTTCAGCATGCCCCCGAGGAGACGTTTGGCGTTCTTCTTGTCGAGGCGCTCCTGTCTTCGGACGAGCCAGGCCGGAATAATGGCCTCTTCGTGCCCGGAATCGGGGTTTTCTCGCCAGCGGCGGAAGACCTTCACGAGCCCCAACTGGGTCATATAGCTCACGAAAATCACGCCGAAAATGAAGACGGCGCGAACCAGTCGAACGAAAAGGCTCATAAGTAGATGATTTCCCCGAAGATAGCAGCGATCGCGGCGGCGCCCACCGCTTTGGACCGAGGCTTATTGGGTATAGAGTTGAATAGACGTGGCGGGTAGTCGCAGCCGAAAACTCAGGGACGATCTCCAGAAGGCCATCCTGAAGGAGAGGTACAGCGACGCGTTGCGCATCTACAGCACGCTCGAACTGGTCGAGCCACGGGAGCCTCGATGGCCCCATCGGAAAGGCGACCTTCTCAATCGTCTAGGACGCAAGGATGCCGCAGCGGATTCGTACGAGGCGGCCGTCGACCTCTACGCGGAGGCCGGGTTCGTCGCCCGTGCAGCGGCGATGGCCAAAGTGGTTCTCGGGATCGACGCCACACGCACCGAAGTCCTCGACCGGTTGAACGTCGATCAGGCTCGGAAGCTCCACCGATCGGCCCGCGGAACGTTCGTCACGGCGACGCTTGGCGAGGGCAACGAACCCACGTCGACCAAGACCAAACGCATCGCCCTCGACGCGCTGCCGCTGGTGCGAGACGACTCGGTCGCGGACGGGGAGCTCCGATTCACGAAGCCCCCGAAGTCCAACAAGACGCCCGTCGAGCTCGACGTCTCCGCGGTGGAAGTCGAGGCTCGTACGGGCATCCGACGAGGCGCACTCAGCGAACGTCCCACCGCGCTTCATCTTGCCCTCCTTCCGGCCACTCCCCTTCTCGCCGAGGTTCCGAAACCGGTTCTCTCCCGGCTCGTCCGGGAGTCGCGACTGATCGACCTCGAAGACGGGGAGCGTCTGATCGAGAAGGGGACCACCGCCGATGCGCTCTTCACCCTGGTCGAAGGCAGTGTCCGATTGCGCCGCGGCGCCGACGACCAGGACGTGATTCTCGCCGAGGGTGATGTCCTCGGCATTTCCTGTCTCCTCGACGAGGCGAGCTACGGGGCGGACGTGGTCGCGCACGGTCCGATGCGAGCGCTCCGCATCAGCAAAGTGCTTCTCGACAGGCTCGTCAAAGAGCACCCGCCCCTCGGCGAGGTTTTGTTCGAGATGGCCGGTCGCCGATTGGTCGCGACATTGGTGCGCACGTCGCCGTTGTTCGGAGGCTTCGACGACGAGGGTCGCTCTCGGGTAGCTCGCATGTTCGAGGTCCGAAAGGCCACCAAAGGCACGTTGGTCCTTGAGGCTGGAAAGCGATCTGACGGCCTATACATCCCGATGCTCGGAGACCTCTTGGCGCGCGATGCCGACGGAGTCGAGCTCGGCTCGTTGAAGCTCGGCAGAGTCCTCGGGCAGCACTCGGTCATGACGCAAGCCGCTTCGCCCTTGACCGTCGAGGCGTCGACGGACGTGTTGGTGCTCCGCATGCCGGCGACGCGATTCAACCAGCTCGTCGCGAAGCATCCCAAGATGATCGCTCACCTCGAAGCCCTCGCCCGAAGGCCGAGCGCACCCACGTACTCGCTGGTGCCGGCGCCGCAGAAGAAGGAAGCCTGATCCTGTCCGTAACTCCGCGAAAACCAGGGGTAACTGGTCCGTTGCCCCCATGTGCGCGGCCCAACGAACCGCCTATACTGCGGCTCCCATGAGCTACAGCGCCTCGTTTCGATGCATCGCCGGTTGCCCCGGCACCTACCCGCTGGACCAGGTGATCTACAACTGCCCCGAGTGCGGCCAGCTCCTCGAGGTGCATCACGACATCGAGGCTCTCAAGGACCGAAGCGGCTCATCGTGGATCAAGCTATTCGACCAACGATGGATGACGCGCGACTGGCCATACGGGAGCGGGGTCTGGGGAAAGAAGGAATGGGTCCAGCCCATGCTTCGCGAGGAGAACGTGGTCTCAACAGCAGAGGGGGGCAGCAACCTCTTCTGGGCGGAGCGCTACGGGAAAGGCCTCGGGCTGGACGACGTTTGGATCAAGAACTGCGGGAACAGCCATACGGGGTCGTTCAAAGACCTCGGGATGACCGTACTGGTGAGCACCGTTCGGCAGATGATCGAAGATGGGAAACCGATCCGCGCGATCGTATGCGCATCCACCGGCGACACCTCAGCCGCGTTGGCCGCGTACTGCGCAAGCGCGGGAATTCCATCAGTGGTGCTTCTCCCCAAAGGTAAGGTTACTACCGCTCAGCTGGTTCAGCCGCTCGCGAACGGCGCCCTCGTGTGTGCCCTCGACACCGACTTTGATGGCTGCATGGACATCGTCCAGCAGCTCTCGGAGGAAGAGGGCATCTACCTCGCGAACTCGAAGAACTCGCTTCGCCTTGAAGGCCAGAAGACCGTCGGCATCGAGATCGTCCAGCAGTTCGACTGGCAGGTTCCCGACTGGATCATCATCCCGGGTGGCAACCTCGGCAACGTCGCCGCCCTCGGAGCCGGTTTCGACATGATGCACGCACTCGGCGTCATCTCGAAGCGGCCGCGGATTTGCCTCGCCCAAGCGGAGAAGGCGAACCCACTCTACCGGGCATACAAGCAGGGCTGGGACAAGTTCGAGCCGATCACGGCGGGCGCCACGGAAGCCAGTGCCATTCGCATCGGGAACCCGGTGAGCGTCCATCGCGCGATCCGCGCCCTCAAGGCGTTCGATGGCGTTGTCGAGCAGGCAAGTGAGACGGAGCTCGCGGAAGCGTCGGCATCCGCGGACCGGGCCGGGAGTTATACGTGCCCCCACACCGGCGTCGCCCTCGCCGCGCTCGAGAAGCTCCGCGCTCGCGGGGAGATCGAACCCGGGCAACGCGTCGTGGTCATCTCAACGGCCAACGGGCTCAAGTTCACCCAGTTCAAGATCCGCTACCACGAGGATTCGATCCCCGGCGTGGAGAGCAGACATCCAAACTCCCCCATCGAGCTCCCGAGCGAGTTCGAAGCGGTGAAGAAGTCGGTATTCGAGACGCTCGACAGCCGCGCCGCTTCGGCCGCAAGCTAAGCACCAAGCCCCGCGATCAAGGCGTCGCGCTCCACACGCGTGAGATTTACGAACCGCAACCGCACAGTGAACACGTCATTACCGGTACGCTTCGAGCCCAAGCACCGACCCTCGAACGCGTGTTCCCGGTCCGGAAACTGGGCCACGAAACCGATCGGAGCGCCCGGGGCGAACGCCCTCGGGCTCTCGAACACGAACACCTGTCCGTCGAAGCTTATGGCCCGCGCGGCATCACCCGTGTGGAGCCCGAGATCCATCATCCCTTGTGTCGCTGCATCGCAGCGCGCGCCTCTTTGAGGTCTTCTTGCCGACGGATCTCTTCTCGTTCGTCGCCCTTTTTCTTCCCGCGACCCAAACCGAGCTGGACTTTGGCGACGCCGTTCTTGAAGTACACCTGAAGCGGTACGAGGGCATACCCCTTGGTCGTGAGCCTCCCACGGAGCTTCTCGATCTCGTGACGATGAACCAGTAGCTTCCGTCGGCGAAGAGGCAGGTGGCCCGCATGCCCAGCTTGGTCGTAAGGGGCGATGTGCATGGCGTGCAAGAAGAGCTCGTCGGCGTCTATCCGCGCATAGGCGCCCTCGAGGTTGGCTCGCCGCGCCCTCAGGCTCTTCACCTCTGAGCCGTACAACACCATTCCAGCTTCAACGCGCTCTTCGATGTCGTAGCGCTTGGCCGCTTTCGGATTGCGGCACACCAGCAGCTCCATGCCGGGTACGCCTTTGTCAACGCGCTTCTTCGCCATCGCCCGCCGGCTCTAGCACGGGGTCTCCGGCCGGAACACCTGCCTCGCTTGCTTCGCCCCCCTCGGGCAATGCGCGAATGTGGTCGATCCATGCAAGCTCAGCGTCAATGCGCTCGACCACCGAGACAAGACCGCCGTCGAGCGCCTCGGCACGGGCCCGATGTCGCCCCTGTACTTCCGCGTCCCAGTATTCGGTCCCCTCTCGGGTGCGGTCGATCACCCAGTCCCCCCCGACCTCTCGAAGGGGAATGACGACGCGGCCGTCCTTCGACCGCGCGCCCGGGACCCGCACCTCGAGACGGAGCCGAGCCGGCCGTTCGAAGAGAGCCAAGACGCAGGGGGCGTCCCCCCAGGACCGGTCGGCGGCGAACGCGCGTGCTACGAATCCCTCGGTGCCGACCTCGAGCAGGAGGAGGCAGGTACGGCCGAACTCACGCGACTCCACGACGACCTCTGGTTCGCCGTCATCATCGAAGTCCGGCCATGGGTCGGGTGCAAGGGCCACACGAACACGCCGTGGCGTGCGTACATCGGGGGTCTCGAGTACGAACGAAGGCCCGCGCGAGGTCAGAATACGGACGGTCGAGTCGGCGCCCCTGGCGGCACCGAACGCCGCGTATCGCGTCCCAACGACCTTGCGCCCTAGCGTATAGCCAGCCCGTTGAAGGTCGACGATGACCTCATTCGCCTCGGCACTAGGGTCGATCCCCACCCGAAGGTAGTCGAGCGGGTCTTGGACCGGCTCGGGCTCGGCGCACGAGGCGAAAGCGAGAAGCGCCAGTACGAAGACACGCACGCCCCAACTCTACGTGCCTCAGCCAAGAACGCGAACCGCCAACACCAGGCTCTTGACCTCTCCTGCCCCGGCGGCCGCGAGCGCCCGGCGGGCGGCCTGGAGCGTCGCCCCCGTCGTCGAGACGTCGTCAATCAACAGGATTCGAGGAGCCGTAGGAAGGGGCCCCGCCGAGAAGGCGCCAGCGACGTTGCGGAGACGGGCGTGGCGGCCGAGACCGGACTGACGCGGCGTCGCGCGCACCCGTCGAAGGACTCGAAACCCCGAGTCGACCCCCAGCCTGCGGACTACGGGCCCAGCGAGGAGCGCGGCTTGGTCGAAGCCGCGCGAGCGCCGGCGCGTCCAATGGAGTGGCACCGGGACCACGAGGTCGACCAACCCGTCAAAGGGGCTGGCGGCGTCCGCCAGGCATTGCCCAAGCGGAGTGGCAAGCTCGCTCCGACCGTCATACTTGAAACGACGAATCGCATCTGCGACCGGCCCACCGTACTCGAAAACGGCCCCTCGATCGGCTGCGTACTGCACCGAGACCGCACAACCCTCGCAGAACGCACCACCACCGTCGAAGCGTTGCCCGCATGCCGCGCAGCGAGGAGGGGCGACCAGCGACAGGAGTGCCGAACACAACGCGTTCACGTGGAAGACATCGGTCCCGCAGCTGGCTTGTTGAGCGCCTGTCCTAGTGGTCGTAGGGCTCGTTCCGGAGAATCGAGAACGCACGATAGATCTGCTCCGCCAGCACCAGGCGACACAAACGGTGAGGAAATGTCATGGTGGACAGCGACAGACGGAGGTCCGCCGCTTTCGAGAGCGGCTCCGGAAGCCCGTAGGCGCCGCCGATCAAGAAAACGACCGTCTGCACGGAATCGTTCTCTGCCCTACCCACCCAGTCGGCGAGGGCTCGACTCGAAAAGGGCCGACCGTCGACCTCGAGTGCGACCACACGAGACCGATCCGGGATGAGCTTCTCGATCCGACGGGTGACCTCTGCCTCGTCCCCATCTTTGAGCTCGACCTCATCAAGCTTGGCGTAGCGATTGATGCGGGCGTAGTAGTCGCTGAGAAGCCCCTGAAGGCCCCGGTCCTTCGCTTTTCCAACCGCAATGATGCGAACGCGCACGTCGTCCTAGGGAAACACGAATCCTTCGTCCGTCGGTCGCCCCTCGAACTCCACGCGGTCGGCGTCGAGCCACAGCGCATCGAGGTCATAGTAGCCGCGCGTCTCTTGATGGAAGATGTGCACGACCACGTCCCCGAAATCGAGGAGAACCCAGTTCCCTTGGGGCAACCCCTCGACACCGGCACAACGTGCGTTGTGCTTCTGCTTCATGTCTCCCTCGATGCCTCGCGCGATGGCAGCAACCTGACGGTCACTTCGGCCGCTCATGATCACGACGTAGTCGGTGTAATCCACCTTTCCGCGTACATCGATGATCTCGATTCGTGCTGCCTTCTTGTCGAGTGCTGCCTCGGCGATCTTCAGAGCTAGCTCTCGGCCAACTGGACCTTGGCTCGTAGGGGAACTCGATTCTGTCGGGAGTTGCACGCCTTCTACTTGGTTTGCCAACTACGTTTTCTCCTTGTCAGTTCTCGATTAGTTCTTGCTGGTTCCTCATGGAGTGGTGGCGTCAGTTCCTCACCTGACCCTCTCCCTGCCCCACCCACTTGAGGGTGCAGAGTTCGGCGAGGCCCATCGGGCCGTAAGCGTGCAGCTTGGTCGTCGAGATCCCGATTTCCGCCCCGAGACCGAGCGCGAAACCATCGTTGAAGCGCGTCGATGCGTTGACCAACACCAAGCTCGCATCGACTTCGCGCACCCATCGCTCGGCGTGCGCTCGGTTCTCCGTGATGATCGCTTCGGTGTGGTTCGAACCGTGCTTCGCGACGTGCGCCAGCGCACCATCGATGCCTTCGACGACGCCCACGTTGAGAATGAGATCCAAGTACTCCGTATCCCAATCCTCCGCGCTGGCTCGTTTGGGTGAGTCGAGCCAGCGCGAGGCTTTGTCGTCGGCGTGAATCTCCACGCCCTCGTTGCGCATCGCGACGTCTAGCTTTGGCAGGAAGTCTCCGGCGACGGACTCATCGACGAGCAGCGTTTCCATGGCATTGCATACGCCTGGGCGTTGCACCTTGGCGTTGAGCGCAATGTCGATTGCCATCTGTGGGTCGGCGCTCGAATCGACGAAGACGTGGCACACACCTTTGTAGTGCTGAATGACCGGAACTCTTGCGTGCTCAGCGACGAACCGAATCAATCCTTCTCCGCCTCTCGGAATGACCATGTCGAGGATACCATCAAGACCGATCATCACCAAAGTGGCTTGTCGGTCCGTGGTCGGCAGAAGTGTGACCGCGGCCGATGGAAGCCCTTCGGCTTCGAGGGCCTCCGTAAAGATCTGGGCGATCGCTTGATTGCTCTGAAACGCTTCCTTGCCCCCGCGCAGCAGGACCGAGTTGCCGCTCTTGAGACAAAGCGCAGCAGCGTCAGCGGTGACGTTTGGCCGTGATTCGTAGATGATTCCGATCAAACCAAGAGGTGCTCTCACTTTTGAGATCCGAAGGCCGTTCTCGAGCACACGTTCTTCGGCGGTCGAGCCAACCGGATCTGGGAGCTCGGCGATCTGGTCAACTCCGTCGGCGACCCCGTCGAGACGGCCTCGGTCGAGTGCGAGGCGATCGAGCATGGCCTGCGAAAGGCCCATCTCTTTGGCGGTGACGAGATCGCGCTTGTTGGCATCGATCACGGCGTCGCCGGCCCCGCCACGGAGGGCGCTCGACACCCGACGCAACACGGCGTTCTTGACCTCCGTCGGGGCAACCGCGAGCGTCCGCGCGGCCTCTTTGGCGGTCAGGGCAAGCTCGGTGACCAGAGTTGTGAGTTCATCACCCATAGCCGGAGAACCTAGCACCTTTTCGAAAAACGGGGAGTGACCGGGATCACTCCCGATTCGAAGTCAAAACGAGGTCGTCGCGGTGGACCACCTCATCGCCGGTGTGGTTTCCGATCCGCTCGGCGATTTGCCCGCTTTGCCCGCCCGCGAGCCGGCCAATCTCGGCAGCCGCGTATCGGGCGAGACCGCGCGCGAACTCGCTTCCTTGCTCGGTCACGATCGACACCGCGTCTCCAACTTCAAACGCACCGGTCACGGATACGACACCCGCGGGCAGTAGACTCGACTTACGTTCCTCGAGCGCACGACGCGCGCCTTCATCCACGACGATACGGCCTTGCGGCTTGAGTGTGAACGCGATCCAATGCTTGCGACTTGGAAGCGGCGAGCCGTTCGGCAACAAGAGCGTTCCAACGTCGTCACCTTGCAGCAGGTTCGCCAGGAACACTGGAGAGGCAGCCGGGCCGACAACGACCGGAAGACCGTGGTGCGTGGCGCGCCGGGCGGCTTCGACCTTCGACTGCATACCTCCTAGGCCCAGATCGTCTTGCGGTGGCTTGATGAACTTTTCGATCTCACCGACATCTGACACGAGCGAGATCCGTTCTCCTTGGTCGTCGAGGATCCCTTCGACATCACTCAACAGCACCAGCAAATCTGCGCCGACGAGCGTGCACACCATCGCCGCGAGCTGATCGTTGTCCCCGAATCGAAGCTCTTCAATCGACACGGTGTCGTTCTCGTTGATGATCGGCACGACGCCGAGCTTGAGGAGCTCGTCGATCGCGCGGCGCGCATGAAGATACCGATCTCTATCGCTGACGGCGTCGTGTGTGAGCAACACCTGGGCGACGTTCACCCCAAGCGCCGCGAAGGCGTCCTCGTAGGCCCGCATGAGGAGCGACTGGCCGGTCGCCGCTGCCGCCTGGAGGCGTGCGACCTTCTTGGGCCGCTCGGCCAAACCGAGGCGCTCGCGGCCGACGGCCACAGCCCCCGAAGATACCAACACGACGCGCCGCCCAGTCTTGACTTCGTTGGCGACTTGCTCCGCAACGAGCGCGTAGCGTCCCCCCTCCGCGCAGAGCGCGCGGCTGCCGATCTTGACGACGATTCGTTTGCAATCGCGAAGCGCCGCACGGGTATCGCTGCCAGCCATGACTGCCCCTGAATCGCATCCCCAGCACTATCCCGCAACTAGTCGCAGCGGTGAGTTTCTGGTGAGCAAGGTCTGCGGTCGTCTCTCATGCAAAGAAGCCGACGGCGTCCGGCGGCGCTGCTAGCATTCGTTCATGCTCGCGTCGGAGATTCCACGCTGGTTCCTGTGGCTGGCGGCGTTCCTGTGGGGCGCTTCGTGGGGGAGCTTCTTCAACGTCGCGATCTACCGCTGGCCGCGTGGGATGTCCGTGGTGCGACCCCCGAGCCACTGCCCGGCTTGCGACGCACCGATCCGAGCCTGGCAGAACGTGCCGATTGTCGGTTGGTTGTCGCTCCGCGGGAAGGCAGCGTGTTGCGAGGCGAAAATCTCCGCGCGCTACCCAGCCGTCGAGCTTCTCGCGGCGGTCCTCAGCGTTGCCATCGCCGAAATGTTCATCGGACGCGCCGACCTCGGTGCACCTCTGCTTGGCGTCACCGTCGAAGCACTTCTGTACTTCACGTTCGCCGGAGGGTTGCTCATCGCAACGTTCGTCGATCTCGAGTGGATGGAGATCCCTGATGAGGTGAGCCTCCCCTGCACGGCCCTTGGTCTCTTGAGTGCGCCGTTTCGAGCGGAACCTGGGGTCTGGTCTGCAGCGGTGGGCGCAGGGGCGGGGTACCTCGCCGTGCAAGTGATCTTCGTCTGGGGCTACGAACACCTTGCCGGGCGCCGTGGTATGGGCGAAGGCGACTCGAAGCTACTGATGATGATCGGCGCATTCCTCGGTTGGAAGGGGGCGCTTTTCAGTGTCGTGGCGGGTTCGATTCAAGGCCTCGCGTACGCGGCCCTCTCCCTGGTCACCGGTCGCCGACTGGCCCCCGATGTCCAGGATCGCGTGATCGACGGCGAACGCATCGAGGCGCCCGACCCCGAAGAATCCGCGGGCGTTGGGAAGCTGAAGCTGCCCTTCGGCCCGTTCCTCGCACTCGGGGCGCTCGAGTACCTCCTCGCAGGCGATCGAATTCTTGCGTGGTACTTCGACCTATTACGTTGACTGCTCAGCGCCGATAGCCGCCGCCGCCACCGCCGCCCTGACGCTCGCGTGCAAGGTCGACGCGAATGGTGCGGCCTCCAAGCGTTGCTCCGTCCATCGATTCGCGCGCCGTCGATGCGGCCTCCTCGGTCGTAAACGTCACGAACCCGAAGCCGCGCGAGCGCCCGGTCTCTCGATCCGTGACGACCTTCGCGTCCACAACCTCGCCGAACGGGGTGAAGGCCTCTTGAAGGTCTTCAGTCGTCGTGGCCCACGCCAGCCCCCCACAGAACAGTCTCTTACTCATGGTCTACTACTTTCACCTGTGCAGGCCCCCTAGAACGCGGGCCTGCTTCACTTCGATCCGTTGCCAACTTTGCAGCAGCGTCCGATTGTACCGCCTCGCGACTATCCTACAAGGTGTGTAGTGAACGCCCCCTTGACCTGACCGGCTCGCCCAAAACGCGCGGCGGCCGACGATCTTCAAAAAAGGCGCAAAAGTCGTGGTTTATCGGGAGAAGACGACGCAGACTAGCCGCGAGTCGCGTCGACGCCTCCCCGGGGGGGAGGCACCTCCCGAAGCAAAGCCAGCCGCCACATGACCTCCGAGTTCGTTCACCTGCACGTCCACAGCGAGTTCTCGATGCTGGACGGTGCCATCCGGATTCCTCGCTTGGTCGAGCACGCGAGCCGGATGGATATGCCGGCGATCGCGCTCACCGACAACGGAAACATGTTTGGGGCCGTGCAGCTCGTCCACGCATGCGAGCAACACGGAGTGAAGCCCATCCTCGGGTGTGAGGTGAACTTCACCGCCGGTGATCGCACTGATCCGCAGAACCGGGAACACGCGCATCTCTTGCTCCTCGCGAGCTCGCAAGCCGGCTACCAGAACCTGGTCCGCCTCGTCAGCGCCGGTTGGGTCGACGGCATGTCGTCAGACGATCACCCGCGAATCGATTTCGAGGTCCTGCGGCGCCATCGAGAAGGCGTCGTCGGTTTGAGTGCGTGCATGGGCGGCTTCCTCGCTCAAGAGATCCTCAACAAGGGGCCCGAGGTGGGACGCGACGCAATGGCAGCGCTGCGCGACTCGTTCGACCCGGGCTACTTCTTCGTCGAGCTTCAAGATCACGGGTTCCCCGAGAACCGCCCACTCAACCAAGTGCTCACCAGCTTGGCCGCCGATCTGGCGCTGCCGACCGTGGCTACCAACGACTGTCACTATCTCGAGCGACAGGGAGCGCATGCGCAGCTCGTTCTGCAGTGCATCGGGGCGGGACGAAGCGTCCGGGAGATGGAGGCTGTCCACCACCACTCGTCGGAGCTGTATCTCAAGACCCCCGAGCAGATGCACAATCTGTTTCGCCACATCCCGGATGCGGTGAAGAACACGCTCAGGGTTGCCGAGATGTGCGCAGGGAACGCAACACCGTTGGCCGACCCCCGTCTTCCGCGGTTCGAGGTTCCCGGAGATGGGACCGAAGAAGACTACCTCCGCGCCCTCTCGGTAGCCGGGCTCGGGCGACGCATGCAGGAGATGCGGCGTCGCCATGAGTCGTTCGACGACCATGCGTATCACAGCCGGCTCGAACTCGAACTCAACGTCATCTTGAAGATGGGTTTCGCGGGTTACTTCCTGATCGTTCAGGACTTCATCAACTGGGCCAAAGACAACGGCGTTCCCGTGGGGCCCGGCCGTGGCTCGGGCGCCGGCTCGCTCGTGGCGTGGGCACTCCGCATTACGGACCTCAATCCGATCACGCACGGCCTGCTCTTCGAGCGCTTTCTCAATCCCGATCGCGTGTCGATGCCCGACTTCGACATCGATTTCTGCATGGACCAGCGGGATCGTGTCATCCAGTACGTGCGCCAGAAGTACGGCGCCCACAGCGTCGGCCAGATCGCCACGTTCCACCAACTCAAGAGCCGCAGCGTCGTGCGAGACGTCGGGCGCGTCATGGGGATGACACCAGGCGAAGCGGGATTGATCGCCACGCTGATCCCCGAGCCGGTCCAGGGCAAGAGCGTACCGATCGAGGTCGCGCTCGATCAGGAGCCTCGCTTGCGGTCTGCTTACGAGCAGGATGACCAGGCGCACGAGCTGCTCGACACGGCGCAAGCCCTCGAGAATCTGACCCGCCATGCCGGCATGCACGCCGCCGGCGTCGTGATCAGCGAGGGCCCGATTTGGGACCACGTGCCGGTCTTCTGCCCGGAGCCCGACGTTTACGTGACCCAGTTTCACAAGGACGACGTAGAGGCCGCCGGCTTGGTGAAGTTCGATTTCCTCGGTCTTCGGACCCTGACCGTAATCGACATTGCCACGCGTCTGATCGACAAGCGTCCGGACCGCCAAGGCGACCCGTTCCGGATCGAAGAGATCCCCATGGACGACCTGGCGACCTATGCCCTGCTGCAGTCCGGGGAGACGACCAATGTCTTCCAGCTCGAATCGAGCGGGATGCAGAGCCTGTTCAAGCAGCTTCGCCCCGACCGGTTCGACGACATCGTCGCCGCGGTCGCCCTCTATCGTCCTGGTCCGATGGGCGCCGGGATGGACAAAGACTTCGTGCATCGAAAACACGGGCGCGCGGCGGTTGCGTATCCCGACCCGTCGCTCGAAGAGATCCTCAGCGAGACCCGCGGCGTTATCGTCTACCAGGAGCAGGTCATGCAGATCGCGCAGGTGATGGCCGGCTACTCCCTCGGTGGCGCGGATCTCCTACGGCGGGCGATGGGCAAGAAGAAGGCCTCCGAGATGGACAAGCAAAAGGAAGTGTTCATCAAGGGCGCCGTCGAGCGCGGCCACTCGCAGGAAAAGGCCGAAGAAGTCTTCGACCTGATGGCCTACTTCGCGGGGTACGGGTTCAACAAGAGCCACTCGGCCGCGTATGCGCTCATCACCTACCAAACCGCATATCTCAAGACGCACTTCCCGGTCGAGTTCACCTGCGCGACGCTCACCGCGGACAAAGAAAAGATCGACAAAGTGGTTCGCACCGTCGCGGAGGCGCGGTCGATGGGAATCACCGTGCTCCCGCCAGACGTCAACGAATCGGAGATCGAGTTCACAGTCGTCTATACGCCAGACGAGGCCGAGGACATCGCGCGGCTTCGTCACAAGCCGGTCTGCTACGACGGCCAGGTACACGATCCGATGGGCCCGAAGATCCGATTCGGGCTCGGGGCCATCAAGGGCGTGGGGACGGCCGCCCTCGACGCAATCCTCGAGGCGCGGCAGGCGGAGCCCGACGACGAAGGGCAGCTTTCGGAACGTCCCTTCGTCGACATCTTTGATTTCGGGTCTCGCGTCGATCTTCGGCGGGTCAACAAGAGCGTCATCGAAGCGCTTGTGCAGTGCGGCGCGTTCGACACCGTCCACAACGCGATCGACGTCCATCGAGCCCAAGGCTTCGTGGCGATCGAGCAAGCGATCGAGCGCGGAAAGCGCATCCAAGCGGAGCGTTCGAGCGGGCAGGAGAGCCTCTTCGGGCTGATGGGTGGGGACGACGAGGCCCAAGCCTACGAACACCCGGGAGGGAGCTTTCCGGTGATCGACGCATGGGACTCTCGCGCACAGTTGTCGCGGGAAAAGGCCACCCTTGGCTTCTACGTCTCGGGTCACCCGCTCGACCGGTACCAGGGGGAACTCCGCCGGTTCGCCGACTCGACGACCGAGGGGGTTGGCCAGCTCAAGGGCTCGCGCCAAGTCACCATTGGCGGCACCGTCGAAGGGTACCGCGAGCGCCGTACCAAAATGGGTCACACCATGGCCTTCTTTCACCTCGAGGACGCCCTCGGTCGAATCGAAGTCATCGTCCGCCCAAGGCCGCTCGAAAAGGAGGGCATTCGTGAGGCGCTTCAGTCGGGCCAGCCAGTCTTACTCAAGGGTCGCGTCAAGCACGAACAGGACCGCAACGACGATAGCGCACCAACCGAACCGAAGATTCTGCTCGAGGAAGTCACCTTGCTGAGCGATGCGCTTCAGGAACGAACCAGCGCGGTCACCGTCAAGCTCGCAATCGACGACCTCGATCGCGACAAGCTCAGCTCGCTTCGCGCGATGCTCGAACAGTTTCCCGGGCCCTGCCCCGTATCGCTCGAGCTCGCGTCTGCGGGCGGCTGGACGGTCGACATGGCCGAGACTGGCCTGTACGTCGACGCGAGTGACGGACTCTTGACCGCCCTCGAGCGCCTCTTTGGCGCGAAGGTCTGCGAGCTCCACTAAGGCACCCGCGTGGAGGGCTTGGTGACACCGGTCGACGAACCCAAGTCCGAAGCAGAGCTACTGGCTCGTGCACGGGCGCTGTCGGGCTACACCCTCGGAGAGGTCGGCGCGCAGCTTGGGGTTCCGGTCCGAACGTCGGGCGCGCAAGCCAAAGGCCTTGCGGGGCAGTTGCTCGAGAAGGCGCTCGGCGCCACGGCCTCTTCACGCGCGGAACCCGATTTCCTTTCCCTTGGGGTCGAGCTCAAAACCATCCCCCTCGATCCAAACGGGAAACCGAAAGAGTCCACCTTCGTGTGCTCGATTTCGCTGTCGTCGATAGTCGACACCGACTGGGAGCGGAGCACGGCCTGGAAGAAGCTGCGCAAGGTGTTGTTCGTCCCCGTCGAGGCAGCGTCGGCAACGCCGCTTTGCGACCGGCGCGTGGGACGGGCGTTCCTCTGGTGGCCCACGGCAGCCGAGGAGGCGGAGCTCAGGGCCGACTGGGAGCACCTGGCGGCACTAATCGCTTCGGGCGAGGTCGACACGATCACGGGGCACCTCGGGAGCGCGCTTCAGGTCCGTCCAAAGGCGGCGACCGGTGGGAGCCGCAGACGTGCCCCAGATGATGAAGGGGCCCTCCAGTGGACCATGCCTCGAGGGTTCTACCTACGCTCTTCGTTCACCCGGCGGGTGTTGGCTCGGCTTCGCCAAAGCGACTGACCAGCGGTGCTTGTGCGACCTCTACGGGCACGCGATACACCTTGCAGATGTCGTCCCAGATCGTCGCCCCCGGGGTGATCCGCCGAGGCGAGAGATACGGAGACATGACCCGCATCGCGGCCGACACCAAGGGCCGCGCCGGGAAGAGCGCCCGCGCTTGGCCCTGATGATTGCGGCGGATCTCATCCATGAGCGCCCGCCTGGTCGTTCGTTGGAAACCGAGCTCGCGCTCGCTTTCCGTCGTGTCCATCCAAGACTCGTAGAACCAGCCCTCGGGTGCCGAAGGATCCGCCGTCGCCCGGAACGCACGCTCGGGCGGCGTTGGAAGCCCAATCGCGCCGAAGACTTCTTGACGAAGGACGCGCGCCGTCGCCTTCCAGGAATCATCGCCCCCGATCAGGAAGACCCTACCATCCGGCTCCTTGTCGGTGGCAGCACAGATGGCGCGCGCCACGTCCCGAACGTCGACTCCATGCTCTGTCTGGTCGAGAGACACCATGAACAGGAACGGCCGGTAGGCAGGATGCTTGGGCATCAAGTCTCGCGGCGTCAGCACCCCGCCAAGCCGGAGCGAACACTGCCGCAAGTTGGAGGCCGCGAGCCATCGTTCTGCGATGAGTTTTTGTCCACCGTAGTTGTCGCACGGAGAGCAGGGGTCATCAGGGTGTCGAATCGGGTCGGTTGGACACACAGGCCCGAAGACCGCGTAGCTCGAGATGAACGCGAAGAACGCGTCCGGGGCGTGTCGCTCGACCGCCTCGATGAGATTCTGGGTACCGCCTAGGTTCACAGCCTCGGCGAGTGCGGGTTCCGCGTAGGCCACAGGCGCGACGATCGCCGCGCCGTGGACCACCACGTCGGGACGAACGAACGACAGCATCTGGTCGACGTCATGAGCGCTCGTCAGGTCGCAGCGCTGAAAACGCACCCCGCCTGGGATCCCCTCGAGCGTCAGATCGGTAGCGACGACCTCGAAGCCGGCCGACGTCAGCGCTCGCACGGCGTAGCGACCCACCTTCCCGGCGGCGCCCGTCAACAGCACCCGCTTCATGGCCGTTGGCCGGGGCGAAGCCCGACGTGCAATGCCTGCCCCAGCGTTCGGTCGGCATTCGGCGACACGCGCCGGAGCCAGCCACTTCGGTGCGCACTGAGGACCGTCTTCATGACGAGCGTCTTCGGGGTCATCGACACCTTGCTTCGGTGTAGACGGAGGGACGCGATCCGCCAACCCTCCGGGGTTCGCGCGTA
>JBCCHE010000055.1:0-25140 GCA_039028875.1 Myxococcota bacterium
CTCAGAACCCCTACAGTGCCACCGGAAGCACTTCAACTCGAACACGGTCGATATTCACAGTGGTGACGTTGGCCTTTCGGTGGGGTATGGTTGAAAACATGAGGAATTCGAAGGGGAGGTCGAATCCCGAGGAGGAGTCGCCTTTCGAGGAAGTGATGGATCGCCTCCAGTCGGTGGTGGAGCAGCTCGAACAGGGAGATTTGCCTCTCGAGCAGTCTTTGGCGATCTTTGAAGAGGGGGTTCGTTTGTCTCGCGTCGGTGCGAAAAGGCTCGACGAAGCCGAGCGTAAGGTAGAAGAGCTCATCGCATCGGGCGATGGTTTGGACACCACTCCCCTCGAACAAGGCGAAGCGGGGGAAGCATGAGCCAGGTCCTCACAGTACCAACTCATTTCAACGACATCGGTGAGCTCTCGGAAGGCTTTCTCGATCGCGTTGAGCAAGACACGCTAATTCTGTACGGGCCGGTCCCGTACGAGGAGGGCTCAGACATCGATTTCGTCGTTCTGCTCTCCGATGGGACAGCCGCGCTCGAAGGCAAGGGGCGTGTCCGGGCCTCGGTGGATGGCGGCGCGGAGCGCGTGCCCGAGACTCGATACGACGTCGTCGTCGAGGCGCTCGAACTGGATGGTCGGTTCGAGGTTGTGTTCGAGAGCCTCGTGATGGCACGGCAAGCGGTATCCGAGCCGCCGCCAGAGCCCAGCGAAGTCGTTTCTGCGGCCCCCGCCGAAGCCGTCGAGAGCGAACCTCCGGAGCTCGAGGTTTCAAGCGAAGAGGTGTTCTCGATTCCGCCCGATGAAGTGCTGTCGGTCGCGCCGGAGGCCTCCGACGACTCGGACGAGCCAGACATGACGATCTCCGAAGTGCCGGAAGGCGTGTCGGACGAAGAACCCGAGGTTCGCGATGAACCGGCCGACGACGTGCAAGCTTCGGCTGCAACGGACGACGGAGACGACGCCCAACACGAAGCAGACGAAGTGTCGGTCGACACCGAGGACGATCCTTCGTTGGGGATCGGCGAGCTTTCGATCGACGCCCAGGCCACGCTCGAGAAGTATGCGAGTGGGCATGAGGGCCAAGTGCCTGCCGAAGAAGCCTTCGAGGCCGCCCTCGACGATGAGACCGACCCGGACGAGAGCGACGATCCCGGCGGGGGCCTCACGTTCGAAGAGGCGTTGGTTGGCGAGGTCGATGAAGACGGGCAGCCCCTGGTTGCGGCTGAGCCGAACGTCGGCGGGCCCGTGCCACGTCCTTCTATGGCCGCGCCGCCGGATGCACCCCCAGCGCCTGCAGGGCTCAATCTCGTGCCACCGCCTGAGGGCCTGACCCGGCCTTCGCGCGCCGCAGCCGACGAAGAGCTCCTCGCGAGCTTCGAAGAACCCGGAGACGAAGAGGATTCTGGGCTCTTTGCCTACGAAGAGGGGCTTCCGATTCCTTCTCGTCCACCGCTACCCGACCCGAATGCTGCGCGTCGCGTGGCGACGGTTGAAGCGAACGACTACGACGACGTCGAAGAGTCCGAGCCTCCCGAGGCTCACGAAGACTATGAAGAGATTCGACTCAGCGAGCTCGCCGAGAGCGCCGAAGAAGGGTAGCGCACCATGAAACGCGCGTTGCCGGCATCGTTTTGTGTGCTGGGCCTCCTTCTATCGGCCGTGCCTGCGGGCGCCCAAGCGGTCGTTCACGTTATCGTTCGTGATGGCGCTCACAAGCCAGTCGACGGGAAAGTGAGTCTGAAGCCCGCCCGCGATGGGAAGAGTTTTGGCTGCAGCACATCCAAAGGCGCGTGCACCATGCGTTCGGTGCCTGGGGGCAGCTACATCGTGACTTTTCGCGGGAACAACGGCGCCTCTCCGGCACCACGCAAGGTGGTGATTCCGCCGAGCGGCAACACCGACCTCCACATCACGGCGAAATAGCGCCGGAGTTGGACCTGTCCGCCCCAAAAGTGTAATCATTTTGAGGGGGGAGCTTGCGCGCGGATGCGAGTTAGGCAGATGTTTGGCTGCTTTTGGGGGATCGCCATGCTGGCGTGGTCGATGCCCCTCCTCGCCGACGCGCCCGCACCCGAGGAGGGTCGCGACTTCGAGCTCCGGCTCGCACAGAACAGCTTCGGAGGGCCGACCGGCAGCATCCGGCTCATCGATGCGGCCTCAGGGCCCAAGGGGACCTTTCGGGTGGCCCTCCATACCGAGTTCTTCGTGGCCCGCGACGTTTTTGTGCCGGATGATCGAGCTCAGCATTTCGCGGGGAACCTCTCACTGAGCGTCGCCGCGGCCCGGTTCCTCGAAGTCTTCGTATCCGCTGAAGTGACCAGCGCGTGGGACGACGCGACCGATCCCCGACTGGTGCAACGCGTCGCCGACGCACGACTGGGCTTGAAGGGCTATCATTGGATCAAGCCGTGGATCGCCGTGGGCGCCGACGCGAGCGTGCTGTTTCCGGGTGGCGTGGGCGACATGAGGGAGACATTTCGCGCGACGAGCTTTGGTCTGCGCGCCAATACCTCGCTCGACTTTCGCGCGCGTTCCGCTCGCCGCGCGCCCGTCATCGTGCGGCTCAATGCGCAGTACTGGTTCGACAACACCGCCAAGCTAGCGAGCAGCATCCAATCCGAGGGCCCGTTGATCCCCTTTCAACGGTTCGCCTACGGGATCAACGAGGTGGACACGGTGCGTATCGGCGCCGGGCTAGAGCTCCCGCTGCGAGCCGGGAAGGTGGGTGTGCATCCCCTGGTCGACTGGCGATGGGACATTCCGGTCAATCGCCAAGGGTTCCGTTGCTCCGCGGCGAGTGCGGCAGGCGACCGGTGCCTTTCCGACGTGGGCGCGAAGGCCTTCCCGATGACCCTCACCGTCGGCGTTCGGTTGTTGACACCGCCGACCGGACTGGCCGTCACCGTCGGAGCGGACGTTGGCTTGACCGGCACCGACGATTTCGTGCAGCAGTTGGCCCCGACGGCGCCATACAATGTCATCGTTGGCCTGTCCTACGCGATCGATGCGCGCCGAACCAAGGGTCAAGGGACCCAACCGCCCCCCGCGATGCCCAGCCCCCAAGGGCGCGTCCACGGTCTCATCGTGGACGAGTACGACGCACGGCCCGTTGAGGGCGCTCTCGTGACGGTTGGTGGCGAGGCGGCGTCGGCGCAGGTGACCGACGAAAGCGGACTGTTCGTGACATACGCACTCCCCGTAGGTGAGGTCGAGCTCGAGGTGAGCCACCCCGACTACGAGCCAGCGCTTTGTGTCGCCACACTCGAGCCCGCTGAGGTCGATGGGGCCGAAGCGAAAACCGAGGCACGATGTGCACTCACGCCAACCACGCTGAAAGGAACCGTGCGCGTTCACGTCGTCGGCAAGAAGGGTCGATCGATTCCCGAGATTCCGTTGGTGGTCCGGGGTGCGACCGAAGTCCGGCTTACGTCGGACGATTCCGGCAAGGCCTCCTCAGATGTCGACTCC
The DNA here is from genome assembly GCA_039028875.1 of Myxococcota bacterium. Lineage (GTDB taxonomy): Bacteria > Myxococcota_A > Polyangia > Polyangiales > Houyiibacteriaceae > SG8-38. The sequence goes on from JBCCHE010000055.1 coordinate 3,464, forward strand.
GGGGCTTACGTCGTTTTGGTCGACGACCCTGCCTATTTGGTCGCGCTCACGGAGGTCGAAGTCGCGCCGCGCGCAGTCACCGAAGTCGTACTTCAGGTGCTGCGGAAGCCGTCGCGTCCCAGGGTCGTCGTTCGCAAGCGTGAGATCGTCCTTCGCAGTCAGATCAGTTTCGCGACCGGGAGCAACGAGATCCTGCCGAACAGCGAACCACTGCTGCTCGAAATTGCCGACACGCTGCTCCGGGACCCATCTCTCGAGCTTGTGGAGATTCAGGGACACACCGACAATCGGGGCGGCTTTGAGCGCAACATGCAGCTGTCTGAGAACCGAGCCAACGCTGTGCGCGCCTGGCTCGTGGAACACGGCGTCGAGGGCGATCGATTACAGGCCAAGGGCTACGGTCCCACGCGGCCGGTGGTGCCGAACATCACCGCACACAACCGGGCCCGCAATCGCCGGGTTCAGTTCAAGATCGTGAGGCGAGCAGGCGCGACCGTCGCCGCCACACGATGAGCGCGCCAAACGCGACGAGCGCGGTTGTCCAAGGGGACTGGCCCCGCCCTACCGGCGCAGCCGAGCACCCACCGTTGCTGGTTGGCGCTGGCGGCTCGTCTTCGCAGTTGAGGTCGAGCCCTCCCATCGGCGTTGCGTCGCACGATGCGTTCAGGTTTCCGGGCGGGTAGATCGAGCAAATCGCGTTGACATCATCCTGCGCCAGGGTGCGCTTCTGGACTTCCACACGTGGGGATGACGGGAACATCGTGGCGTCGGGGACGTTCGAGTGGCCGATGCCGAGGATGTGGCCGACCTCGTGCGTGACGATGCTCTGCAGGTCGGCGGGACCTGGATTGGCGGGCGTGCCCGCCGGGCACCCGCTGTCCGGGCAGTTGTCGTAAGGGCCGAGGCTTTCGTTGATCAGCATGTCGGCATCAAGCAGCTGACCCGTGTCTTCGCGGAACCACACGATTGTGATCGCGAACGCACTTGGTTCGAGAGGCTGGCCTTCGGGGGTTTCCCAGGGATCGAGGAACGCGATCGTGTTGACGTTGGGGCCTCGCTCGTTGAACTGCGACAACTGGCACGTCGAGGACTCGCCCATCTGGAAGATCACGTTGGCGGGCTCCCCGCCTACACACGTTTGCTCTTGCCAGGCATCGAACGAGCCGATGACGGCGCTTTCGACATCACCCATGTCCATCCAGATGCTGCCGCGCTCGTCGATCGAGTAAGAGATGCAGGCGCTCGCCCACTCAAGGGGAATGCCATCCCCGACGCACTCGGTATCGCCGATTTGCACCATGTCATTGGTAGTCATTCGACAGAACGCCGCGGCGTCGGAAGTCGGCAATGCCAGTGCCGCGATGGCCGCTAGGCCAATGGCGGCTGCGGTCGGCCGTGTCATGGTTTCGCTCCGACCTGTCGCAGTACGATCTGCCGGACCTGTTGAATCACGCTGTCGAGGGCGGTGTGGTCGGCGATGGCACCTCGCGCTGGCTCGAGCCTGCCGTTGGCTGCGCGCTTCACGAGCATCAGCCCTTCGCGGCTTTGTCGCACCGTCTCGCGCCCTTGCTCCATGCGGATCCGGAGAACACCTTGCGCCATCCCGACCGGTCGGAACGCAAGGCTTTGACCTTGGCGAATGAAGAGTAGGGCACGCTCGCCTTCGTCGAACTGGGGTTCTCCTTCGACCCGCATCCCGATGTTGCCGATCCGCCCTCCCATGACCCGGACGATCACCTCGGGCTCATCCAGGGCTCGAGGCCCGTCGCTACGAAGTTGTCGCTCGACAGCGAACCGGTAAGCGGTCGCGATCGTGCCATCTGGGCGTTGGTACGACTCCGCGAAGACCACCCGGCCGATGACGATTCGGTCCGCCTGCGCGACCAACTCCTCGAGGTCGAGCGCTTGAACGATCGACGCGCTTGCCGGTGCGGGCTGCGCCGTGAGGAAAGTGGCCCACAGGAGCGCCGCACCAAGGGCACCTGGGGCTCTGAATCTAAGCATTTTTCTAGCGTGGTGTCCCCAGGTGGAGTCGTCAAGCGATTGGGACGCCGGAGTTCGAGATTGACAGTTTCGTCCAAATTTTCGTACACCTCCAGCCATGTATAGACTCCTCCATGGTGGCCGCCTCGGGTGGGCGCCAGTGGTCGCGCTCGTCGTCGTTGTTCTGGCAGGCTGCGATGTAACGAAGCTCACAGCTGAATCCACGGCCGGGTTGTTCACGCGCGCGGCGCCGGCGTTCGAAGAGTACTGGGACTACGACCTTGCTGGGGAAGCGCTGCCGGCAACCATCGTGCAATTCGAGGGCATTCTTCGCGTGGCCCCCGACAGCGATCCTTTGCTCGCGCAGCTTGCGCAAGCCTACTTTGGATATGCGTTCGGATGGATTGAAGTCGACGTGGAGGAGCTCGAGTTCGAGGGCACCTACGACGAGGCCAACGCGCTTCGGCGCCGCGCAGGGATCATGTATCTCCGCTCGAAGGACCTCTCGATGCACCGCATCCATCTCACGCACCCCGACATCTACGAAGCCACCCGCGGTTCAATCGAAGATCTCGAGACCTGGCTCGACGAGTCGTTCACTGAACCCGAGGATGCGCCGAAACTCTTGTGGGCCGGCCAGGCGTGGGGCGCCTACATCAACACGGCCAAAGACGACATGACCGCTGTGGCCGATGTGCCCTACGCGAAGGCGTTGGTGGCGAAGTCGATCGAACTAGATCCGACCTATTACAACGCTGCGGGCCTCACCTTCATGGGGGTCGTGACCGCGTCCGAGCTGGCGGGCGACATGGACCTCGCGAAGCTCTACTTCGACAAGGCGCTCGAGGAGACCGAACGCAGGGCGCTCACGACGCAGGTAAGCATGGCGCGCTTCTACGCGGTGCAGACCGGAAACCGAGCACTTTTCGACGAGCTTCTCACCGAAGTCCTAGACGCCGGAGACGTGCTCCCTGAAGCGCGACTAGCCAATCGCATGGCTCGCGAGCGCGCCGAGCTCTACACCGAGTACGCGGACCAGCTTTTTTAGCGGATCGACAGAAAAAGGGAGCGGAAGGCCCCAAAACCCTACGGTTTTCATTGACTGTTCGCGCGATCACAGTGAATCTTCGGCTCCTCAGACCGTATTGACCGTTGGGGTTGTTTGGTCCCCTAATGCGCGCCGTTTCGGTTCGAGTGAGGCAAACGATGAAACAAAGATTTGCACTAGTGTTGGCATTCGCGTTGGTGGCTTCCGCGCTCCCAGGAGGCCCAGCGCCATCGGCGGGGGCCGATGGCCCGACCGTCCTGCGGATGGCGACGCTGGCACCGAGCGGCTCTTCTTGGATGAAAGTGTTCAACGCCTGGAACCAGACCCTCCAGAAGCAGACGAACAACACACTCAAGTTCAGCTTCTATGCAGGTGGCAGCCAAGGTGATGAACGCGACTTCGTTCGCAAGATGCGCGCCGGTCAGATGGACGGCGCCGCCATCACGACCACCGGCCTAGGCATGTTGGTACGGTCGGTCTTGGTGCTCGCGGTGCCAGGCGTCATCACCACCTACGAGCAGCTCGACAGCGTTCGAGCAGACCTCGACGGCGAGTTCGACGCCATGTTCGACAAAGAGGGGTACAAACTTCTCGGCTGGGGTGACGTCGGAAAGGCGCGCATCTTTTCAAAGCACACGTTCGACAAACCATCGGACTTCAAAAAGCTTCGGCCTTGGGCATGGAAAGACGACCTGATCTTCGGAGAGTTCCTCAAAGTGGTCGGCGCCAACCCGGTCGCTCTGGGCGTGCCTGAGGTCTACCCTTCCCTCCAGACCAAAATCATCGACACGGTCCCGGCTTCCGCGCTCGCAGCGGTATCGCTCCAGTGGTACACGCAGCTCAAGTACGTGACCGCGAGTTCGAACGGGATCATCGTCGGGGCCACCATCGTCAAGAAGGATAAGTTCGACGCGCTGACCGAAGAGCAGAAGACAGCGCTGGTCGACACCGGGGTCCGGGCTCACAAGGCGCTCAACAAGTCGATTCGCCGGGACGACGACAAGTCGTACGCGACGATCCTCAAGCGCGGGATTTCCACCGTCGACACCACTCCGTACCAGGCCGAGTGGGACAAGGCCGCGGCCGAGACTCGCAAGAACCTCACTGGGCGTGTGTACCCCAAGAGCCTCCTCGATGCCGTCGAGGCTGCCGCAAGGAAGCAGTAACCTAGTGAAAACGATTCGGCGCCTCGATAGGCAACTGGCGCGTGGGGAAGCGGCGATCGCCGCGACCGTGCTGCTCTTCATGATCGTCATTGCGGCAGCTCAGGCTGTCTTTCGGAATCTCACCAATTTCGACCTCGATTTCGCCAACGCGGCGCTCGAGCGGATGTCGTGGGCTGACTCGTTCCTCCAAAAAGGCACCCTTTGGCTGGCCTTCTTCGGAGCCTCGCTCTCGACGTTCGATGAGAAGCACATCGCCATCGATGTCATCCCGCGGCTTTCACCTCCGCGCGCCCGGCAGTTCCTGCGGGCGATCGTCTCGACCTTCGCCGGTATCACCTGCTTCTATCTAGGCCGCGTGTTCTGGCTCTCGGTGCTGAACAACGCCATGGAGGTCCCGCTCGAGTACTCGATGCTCGGCGACAACGACGAGATGGTCCACATCTGTCAGGCCTCGGCGCAGGTCCTCGCCGACTCTGGCCTATCGCGGCCCGATTTCTTCTGCGGATTGCGGACCCTCCTCGAAGTCTTCGGCGCCAAGATGTCGACGCCCGACGTGGCCCTGCAGCTCATCGTCCCTTCGATGTTCATCTTCATGGCGTTCAGGTTCTTCTCACGCGCCATCGCTGCCACCGTCGCGTTCGTCACCAACAAACTCCCCGAGACCGAAGAAGGGGAGGCCTGAGATGGATACGATCTGGATCGTCCTTCTCGTCGTCCTCGCGATCCTCGGGGCGCCGCTCTTCGCCATCTTCGGCGCCGCGTCGATGCTCCTCTTCCACGCCCTGGCCGACACCAGCATCACCGGCACCGCGAACGACGTGTTCAGCGAGAAGTTCGCGGACTCGCCGCTCCTCGTGACGATTCCGCTCTTCACGTTCGCGGGCTATCTCATGGCCGAGAGCGGCACGCCCCAGCGCCTCGTCAAGGTATCGAGAGCGTGGCTCGGGTGGATGCCAGGAGGCCTCGCGATGGTCTGCTTGGTGGCGTCCGCGTTCTTCACCACCTTCACCGGTGGCAGCGGCATCACCATCGTCGCGATCGGGGGTCTTCTGTTCCCCGCGCTCCTCGCCGACAAGTACGAGGAGAACTTCTCTTTGGGCCTTGTGACGACCGGTGGCTCGCTAGGCCTTCTGTTCCCGCCGAGCGTGCCGATGATCCTCTACGGCGTCGTTGCCGGTGTCATGATCGAGAAGATCTTTCTCGCCGGAATGATCCCCGGGATCATCACCGTTGCAGCGCTCGGGATCTACAGCTCGATCACCGGCATCCGCCAGAAGATGCCGCGCACGGCCTTCGACCGAAAAGAGGCGTTTGCCTCGCTCTGGGAGGCGAAGTGGGAGGCGGTTCTCCCGATCGGTCTCCTTGGCGGGATGTACACGGGCCTTCTCCGCATCCATGAAGCAGCCGCGTTTACCGCGATCTACACCCTCATCATCGAGGTCTGGATCTATCGCGATGTGAGCTTCCGCCGGGACCTCCCCCGCATCATCCGCGAAGCGATGACCCTCGTTGGCGCCATCTTGATCATTTTGGCGACCGCGATTGGGTTCACCGCCTTCTTGATTCAGGCTCGCGTGCCGATGCTGATCCTCGAGAGCATGGAAGGCTTCATCACGTCGCAGGTGCTGTTCCTGGTGGCCCTGAACGTGTTCCTCATCGGTGTCGGCATGTTGATGGACATTTTCTCGGCCATCGTGGTGGTCGTCCCGCTCATCGTCCCCATCGCGGAGCGGTTCGGCGTAGATCCGTACCACCTGGGCATCGTCTTTCTGCTCAATCTCGAGATCGGCTACATGACCCCGCCCGTAGGCTTGAACCTGTTCATTTCGAGCTTCCGCTTCAACAAACCGATCACCCAGCTCTACCGGTCGGTGCTGCCGTTCATCGGGCTGCTCGGCATTGCCCTGATCCTCGTGACCTACATTCCTGCCTTCTCCACCTGGCTTCCGAGCCTGATCGACGACAGCAGCGTCAGCCTCGATGAACCCATGGACGACGAAGACTTCGGGGACTTTGACCTAGACGCTCTCGAAGAAGGCGGCGATGACTTCGACCTCGACGCGCTCGAAGGTGGCGGCACACTCGACGACCTCGACGACCTCGACGACTTGGACGACGGCGGCGGCACACTCGACGACTTGGACGACGGCGGCGGCACACTCGACGACTTGGACGACGGCGGCGGCACACTCGACGACCTCGAAGACGGCGGTGGCACGTTGGAAGACCTCGCCCCCAGCCCCGAAAACAAAAACTAGCGGGGTCACTCCGACCCCCCGAGAAGCCCCTGATCTCGGTGTCTTCCCGGTCGCACCGCGAAAACCGGTCGCCCACCCGACAAACGCGACCGTCAGACCTTGCGCGCGATGTCGGTCACGTCGCTGGTACACGCCCGATGCGGTCGTGACTTTTCTGTGACCCAAGTATTACAAACGGTGATGCGCTGGGGATCTACGTTCAGGACGTGGCCCAGAAGGTACGATCCACGACGACGCCGAACCGATTGGTGGACCGCCTCGTGCACCACGGCGAGGTCGACTCGTTTCGCGAGATCTGCGAGCGCGTGCTCTCGCCGAACACGCGATACCTCGTTCTCGATCTCGACCGCACGATTCACCTCGGGCGTGACCTCGGCGAAGAGCTCGGCTGGGAGCTCTGTGCGTACCAAGGCTACGGGCGCGAGCACCACGCCCGAATCGAAGAGCGCCAGCAGAGCAAGCGCTTGTTGCTCGATTGGGACCACCCCCGCAAGACGGCGCGGTACCTCGCCAAGAGCCTTCGAATTTGGGCGTATCCCGGTGTGTACTACGGCCTGTGGGGCAAAGCGTCGGCGCGGCTCAGCTGGCTGCGAAGGCGTGGCTTCCAGCGTTTTTCGGCCGATCCGGTTCGAGCCGCGCAACGCGTCCCGCAGACCACCCTGCTCAAGCACTTGGAGTCCACCTCGGATGAAGTCCTCCGCGGTCTCGCGCAGCACATCTGGGATCGGCATCAGCCCGACCAAGTCATCGATCGCGATGATGTGGCGTGGGTGCGTGAACAGTGGCCGCAGATCCAAGTCGTGTTGAGCAGCGCCTCACCCAAGCCCACCGTCGAGGTCGCCGGAGACGCCCTCGGGGTCGACCACGTGCACTACTCCACCCTCGAATTCATCAACAGTGGCGAAGCGAAGATTCAACGCCTTCGTGAGCTCTGCGCCGGCGTGGGCCGCCCGGACGTCGAGATCGTGGGTATTAGCGACACCAGCCGGGGCGAGGACCACTGTTGGGCCCGACACTTTACGCGGGTTGTGGACATCAACAGTCCGACCCCGTTTCCCGTGATCGTGCCGAGTGGGTCGCCGCTTCTGGAGGTCCACTCCGCCACCCTCCTGAGCCGGCACGAGCGGGCGCAACGACGGGCGGGGGTCAGCCACTACCTCGACCCGCGTCGCGACAAGCTCGCGCCGAGCCGGGCCAAGCAGGAGCTGGACCGCCAGGAGCTCGAGCACCGGCTCGGCAGGATGCTCGAGCGGATCAATGCCCTGGCAAGCACGCCCGGTCAGCTGACTGGCGACATCGCCTATCGCCTCGCGATGCTCCAGGAAGCCTCGTCGCACCTCGTCCACGCGTAGAGATTCAGGCGGATTCCCTTTCGAGTGAACCCAACTGCATGTAAAGTCCGTCCCCAATGGCCAACGAGGTGATCGAGGACCCTTGGCCTCGCTTGCGTGAGGTGGTGGCCTCCGCGATGGCGGGGCTGCAAGACGGACGTTTCATCGAGGAGACCTTGGATGCGCTCTGCGTTCAGCTCGGGGCGGCCTCCGCTTGGAGCACCCTCGAAGCCAAACAGGGCGGGCCGATGCATCGCTCTCGAACGGCGAGCTTTCGAGGCGCGTCCCCAGCCGCCCTCGCCATCCACGTCGCCGAGGTCCTCAATCGTGTACAGACCGAGTTCAAGACAGTGGCCGGCCCCGCGGATTACGCCTCCGACGGGTCGTTCATCGCCGTGCCGCTCTGGTCGCGGCCCACGACCTCGCGCAAAGGCCGGAGCCTCGTGGGCGCCCTGTACCTTGAGTTTGCGAGCGACCAGGGCACCCTTCCGGTCAGCGTCGACTTCGTCGAAAGCGTGGGGACGCTTCTCGGTGGCATGATAGCCCAGCAAAGCCTCATCGAAGCGACTCGCGAAGACCTTCGAGTCGAACGCGCGGTGGACCACAGCGAGCAGCAGCTCGACCTCGAGGAGCTGCTGGCGCCTCAGAGCATGCACGCGATCGGGGAGGAGCTTCGAGGCGCGATCAAAGGAAACTCGTCGATCATCTTCCTCGGAGAGTCGGGCACCGGAAAGACCCAGCTTGCGACGGCTTTCGCCCGAGCCAGCCATCAAGAGCCCATCGTCCGTGCAACACTCGGAATGGCCGACGACCTCAATACCATCACATCGGAGCTGTTCGGGCACGAACGGGGCGCGTTCTCGGGGGCGGTGTCCAAGCGCAAGGGCCTGGTCGAGTACGCGGACGGGGGCACGCTGATCCTGGACGAAGTGCTGAACCTTCCGAGCCACGCACAGCAATTGTTGCTCGATTTTACGCAGTTTGGCTGGTACCGCCCTCTCGGCTACCAGGCGCGTGACCCAAAGACCGCCACCGTGCGACTGATCTCGGTCACCAACGGGGACATGCAGAAGGCCATCGCGGAGCGAAAGTTCCGTGAAGACCTCTTCTATCGCCTCGCGATCGTGCCGATCACGTTGCCACCGCTCCGCGACCGGCGTTGGGACATTCCTCAGATTGCGGTCCGCTACCTGAATCGAACCGACGTCCAGACGGATTGGGAGCTCGATGGCGACGCGATCGATCTGCTCACGTCGCCCGAGCTCCCGTGGTCCGGCAACATCCGGGAGCTCGAGGCTGTGATGGAGCGGGCTAGGAACCGTTCGCGGGGCGCCGGGTCTGACGAACCCAGAATCGAAGGGCGCCACCTCGACTTGGCGGCCCGAGCCCGGCCGAGCGGCACACCTGTATCTGCCCCGTCGGCGGCCCCGAGCGGCGCCCGCCCGAACCCTACGCACGACGCCATTCGCCAAAAGTGGGAAGAACTCGCACAGCGTCGCGCCAACGTCGATGTCTACGAGCGCGAGACCATCGAAGAGGCGCTGAGCGTTTGCGACGGCACCATCGCGAGAGCCGCGCGGCTTCTTTCTGTGCCTCGCACGGGGCTCATCAGCCGGATGGCCAAGCTCCAGATCGACCCGGACCAGTTCAAGGGGCGCTAGCGAGCGCTCCCGGGATGGAGTGCCGGTTGAAGTCGACGTTTCGGGTGATGAACGCGACCTTGACCGTGAGTTCGATTCGCCCCTGGTCCCGGACCCGGATCTCGGCGTTGAACTCCCTGTCTCGATCTGCAGAGTACACTCGGCCGCGCCAGACCTGCCGCTTCGCATCGAACCTGAGCGCCCGGAACAGCGTCGTGCCCAGGAGTTCCGGGCGACGATCGCTCTCGACCACCACGCCGACGTATCCCGTCCCCTGGCGCTGAATCTCCACGACGGCCTCACCGACGTTGCGCTGCCAGTACCCGATGATGGCGTCCCCGGTGACCTCCTCGGTCTCGCCTGCTCGGCGCGGGGGGCGACCCGAAGCGTGGGCGACAGGCTGAGCCGCCTGGAGGGCGAGGGTGCTGAGGAGGAGGCTGACGATGATCGCGGTCTTGTTCGGCATGATGGTGGGATAGAATGCATGCACTGTGCCAAACCGATCTGCCGTGCCGGCCAAGCCAACTTGGGGCAAAAACGCTTGGTTCTGGCAAGCTTCGGCCCCCTGCCGTCACAAAACGACGTCTACAAGTCGTCGTCCGACGAAAGCCGTCACCACCCGCGACGTGTGACCGTCGGCGACACGGTCAGGAGACCGCCCGAGCCCCGGAAGTCGGCCGCGCCGCGCTTCGCCCCGTTAAATAGGTGCGGCCGCCGCGGAGGAGTGCGGCGGCCGCGAGGGTTTGGTTGTTGTAGGAGACTACTCGGCCACCTCGGCCAAGAGGTCATACGCCGCGGCGCCCGCCCCGGCCCTTTCGGACGGGAGACTGAGACGCCCCGGGATAATCGTGGGTCGGTCCCCGACGCCGGAGACCAGCTTGCGGGCCGCGGCGGTCACGTCCTCGAGTGCGAGGTAGCAGCATGGGACCAGCAGGAGCATGATGAAGGTCGCCCCAAGGATGCCGAAGCCGAGGGAAACGGCCATCGGGACGAGGAATCGCGCCTGGACCGAGGTCTCGGTGATCATCGGGACAAGCCCGACGAAGGTTGTGAGGGAGGTCAGGAGGATGGGGCGAAAGCGGCGCGCGCCCCCTTCGACCACCGCCTCGATGAGCTTCATGCCCGCGGCTCGGTTCTGATTGATCGCGTCGATGAGGATGAGGGAGTCGTTGCAGACCACTCCGGAGAGCGCGACGACGCCCATCAGGCTGACCAGGCTGATCTCCAGTCCGAGGGCCGCGTGTCCCCAAACGGCGCCAATCATGCCAAAGGGAATCGCTGAGAGGACGAGGAGCGGCTGGAGGTACGACCGGAACGCGATCGTCAGGATGGAGAAGATGACGACCATCGCGACCAGAAAACCGACCCCAAGGGAGTTCATGGCGTCTGCCCGCTGCTCGAGTTCGCCTCCGAGGCGATAGTCGAGCCCCGGCACGTCGGCGAGGAGGGCCGCGAGCTCCTTCTGCTCGATGCTGGCCATGATCGACCCAGCGTTCGCGCTCTTGTCGGCAAGCCCTGCGGTAACCCCGATGCTCCGTCGGCCGTTGCGTCGGTGGATCACCGTGTACGCCCGTCCGCGCGCCACGTGTGCTGCTTGCGCGACCGGCATCTCGCCGCCGGCCGGCGTCTGCACGATGAGCTGTTCGATGTGGTAGAGCGATCGGCGCTCGCGCTCCGGGAGCCGCACGTAGACTCGAACTTCGTCGCGACCCCGCTGTTGCCGGACAGCCTCTGCACCGAAGAACGCGCTTCGCACCTGGCGGGCGAGGTCCATCTCGGTGAGGCCCTGCGACAGGCCGTGCTCCGTCAGCCGAAAGTCGAGCTGCTCTTTGCCGCGCGTGACACCGCTCTCGATGTCTCCCAGGCCGTGGTACGCGGTCAAGCCATAGGCGAGGCGTCGCGCCGATGCTTCGAGGACCCGCGCATCGTCGTGGATGAGCTCGATGTGGATCGGCTGGCCCGGTTGGACGCCGTCCCCGTATGAGAAGACCATGGAATCGATACCCGGGATCTCCTGGGCAGCGGTCCGCCACTTCTGAACGAACGCCTCGGTGCTGATGTTTCGGGAGCCCGACTCGACCAAGAAGGCCATCACGGTCGCGATATGCGCGCCTTCCTTGCTTCCAGTGGCCCCGGCGTCCGGACCCACCGTCGCGCGTGCGCCGCTCTGGGTGAAAAGGCCTCGTGAGATTCCCTTGCCATCTTTGCTGTGGCGGCGCTCGGACTCCATGATGGCGCGGGCTTCGCCAGCGACCTGCCGCGCCACGCGCTCGGTCTCCTCGGCGGGCGTTCCGGCGTACATCCGAAGCTGCACGGTCACGAGGTCGCCTTCGATCTTGGGGAGGAACGTGAGGGGGATTCGCCCGACGGCGAAGCCCGCCGTCAGGACGAACAGCGCCACACCGGCTGCGAGCGCGGGGTACTTCCACGCGAGCGTCTTGCGGAGTGCAGGTGCGTAGATGCGTCGCACGAATCGCTCGAGGCGCCGGGGGAAGTTGAACGCTGTGAGCTTCTCCATGAGGTAGAGGTAGGGGAAGAGGGCCGTGCGGAGCCACCAAGGCATCGTGTGCGAGAGGTGCGCGGGCAGCACGAAGAGTGACTCGACGAGCGAGATGGCCAGCACCGCGATGACGACCACGGGCACGACTCGGAAGAACTGGCCGGCTGCGCCCGGGACGAAGAGCATCGGCGCAAACGCGACGCACGTGGTGAGGACCGAGAAAAGCACGGGTTTCGCGACCTCTTGGACGCCGTCGATCGCAGCGCGGAGCCGTGGCTTGCCATCCGCGCGCTGCTTGTAGATCGCCTCGCCGACCACAATGGCGTCGTCGACGACCATGCCGAGTGCGAGGATGAAGCCGAAGAGGGACAGCATGTTCACCGACACGTCTGCGAGCGGAAAGAGCAGGAGGGAGCCTGCGAACGAGATGGGGATGCCGAGGGTGACCCAGAAGGCGAGGCGGGCCTGAAGGAAGAGGCCTAGGATGAGCAGCACCAACACCAAGCCGACGAGGGCGTTCTCCAGAAGGAGGTCGATGCGGCCCTCGTACATCTCGGAGCGGTCCACCCAGGTCGCGACTTCCATGCCCTCTGGGAGGCGCCGCTCGAGCACGGAGACGTACTCCTTGACCGCGGCGGCCACCTCGAGAGGTGTTTGGTCTCCGACGCGGTAGATGTTGATCATCGCGGCGGGCTTGCCTTCGAAGCTCGCGCGAAGGTGATTCTCGCGGAACCCGTCTCGGACCTCGCCGATGTCTCGCACGCGGACCTCCGAACCGTCGGGCCGGCTGAGTAGAACGACGTCGGCGAAGCTGGTGCCATCGTCGCGGCGCTCGGTGGTGCGAAGCAGAACCTCGCCGCCCTCGGTCTGGAGCGAGCCTCCTGGAAGCTCGACCGAGGCGGCGCGTACGCGGTCGGCGATGGCGTCCAGCGTGAGGTCGTGCCGGCGGAGGTTCGATTGCGGCACCTCGATGCTGATCTCGAGGGGACGGACACCCGAGAGCTCCACGCTCGTGATTCGCTTGTCTCGCAGGAGTTGGAGCCGCGAGTGCTGCGCCACCGCTCGAAGGGTGGATTCGCGAACGTCGCCATAGAGCACCAACGAGATAACCTGCTGCCGGTTTGACATCAGGCTGACATTCGGGCGTTCGGCGTCGGCCGGGAGCGAGGTGACGCGATCGACCGCGGTCTTGACGTCGTTGAGGACCTCTTTCTTGTCGGCCCCGAGCAGGACCTGAATCGTGATGGTACCGGAGCCTTCGTGCGCCACGGAGCGAACCTCTTTGACGCCGTCGACGCCTTGTACCGCCTCTTCGAGGGCGAGAATCACGCCTTGCTCGACCTCGGCCGGGCTGGCGCCGGGGTAGGGGGTGGTGACGAGGATTCGGTCGTACTCCACCTCGGGGAAGACTTCCTGTCGAACGCCGAACCCGAGCGCGACGATGCCGCCGACGACCAGCACCAGCATGAGCACGTTCGATGCGACGCCATTGGCGGCCATCCAAGCAAGCGGCCCTTTCTCCTCCTTCTTCATCACTCTCTTCCTTTCCGAGCTTGACCACCCTCGAGGCCGCTCGGGTCGGGGAAGGTGCAGGGGACGTGCCAAGCTCAGCCAAGCCTGTTTTTGCAGGAAAAACGCGGTCGGACTGGGTCAGAAGACGTCCGCACGACGTTTTGCGCGACGTGCGTACGTCGTTTTTTCGACGAACCTCGACACTCGACGCGGTGCGTCGTGGGCCGCGTATGGGGTGGGGGTGGCGAAACCCCGCTGTTAGGCCGGAGCACAGAACCCGCTGGTGGACGCGGTGCCGGACCTAGACGAGGCGCGCGGCGAACAGAAAGATGCCGACCAGCATGGCGGCGACGATCGCGACTGCAAGGATGGCCGAAACGTTGACGTGCACGCCTTCGGGGCGCTCCTCCCCCTCATCGAGCTCGCCCGCTCCCAAAGAGGGGTCGGTCGGGATGAGCGCATCGGCCGCACTCGTTTCCGCATCCACCTGTACCCGGCTCGGCATCACGCCGCTCTGGACTCCGGCGTCCGCCTGATGTGCGGTTGGCGCCTGCGAGTCGAGCGCGTCTTGGCGAGCGATCGAGTCCCGACGAAGCTCTCCAACCAGTGAGCCCAGCTCCTGTTGCGCGCGCGGCGACGGGGCGAACGCGTCGAGTTGGGAGATGAGCTCGGATGCGGTGGTTGGCCGATTGTTCCGATCCGGCGCGAGAAGCCCGTCCACGACGTCGCAGAATTCCCTGGGCGCCTCCCGGGCGAGTTGCCACAGCGGGGCGTGGTCGCCCTTCAAGATGCGCAAGATGGTGGCCGGGTCGTTGCCGCCGTCGAAGGGGCGGCTCCCACAAAGCGCCTCGTAAAGCACGATGCCAAGCGAGAACAGGTCCGACCGCCCGTCGACGGGCTCGTTGCGGAGCTGCTCGGGGGACATGTAAGGGATCTTCCCTTTGACGGCGCTTTGATGCCGCGACGCCCCCGACATTGCTTTGGCGACCCCGAAGTCGGTGAGGAGAATCTCGCCCTGTTGGCTTAGCATCACGTTGGACGGGGAGATGTCTCGGTGCACGATACCTTGAAGGCCGGTGCTGCTGTCATCGAGGCCTGCGGACAAAGGCGGGTCGTGCGCGTGGCTCAAACCCTTGGCAAGCTCGATGGCCAGCAGGGTGACGTGCTCGAACCGGAGCTTCTTCTTGGTCTCGATGACCGCCAGGAGATCGACGCCATCGACGAGTTCGAGGGCCATGTAGGGAGTGCCCTCGACGCTGCCATAGTCGAGGATGCCCACGATGTTGCTGTGCCGAAGCTTCGCCGCAAGGCGGGCCTCACGCTGGAACAGCTTGACGAACGCTTCGTCCTCGCGAAGGAACGGCAGGGCGAGCTTGAGACACACACGCTGCGAGAAACCCTCGTCGCCCGTACGCACGGCTTCGAAGGTCTCGGCCATGCCCCCGACACCCAAGCGTCTCACGATCTTGTACGGCCCAAACTCCGAGCCCCGGAGACTTGGACCGGCTCCGGGAGCCACCGCCATCAGTGGAAGCATACGATACCCCGGACCGTCGCGACAACACGGGCGCCTCGGACGAGGCGATCGCGCCCGGCTCGCGACCGTAGGGGAAGAAGGTCAATGCGAGCCGGGCGCAACATCGCGTTATTGCTGCTCCACACAGTAGATTCGCTTACCGCCAAGAGCGCAGGATTCCATCGACTTTACCGAGAAGCCGGTCGTGGTGGAGCTCACCCCGGCCATGCCCGACGTGGAGCTAAAGTCTTCGCAGCCGTGACCCGCCCACACTTTGCTGGCAGGCACACGGTTCAAACGCTGGTCGATGTTGATGGGCGTCTGGGGGTGGGCGAGCGCTTCGAAACCGTGACCAACGATGGCTCCATCGAGCCGGACGTACGTCGCGTCGCTTCGTTCGAATCGCTCGGTGCCCCGGTCTGCCTCTGCAATCCATGCTTTGAACGTGCCGCTCACGCGAAGGGAGGCGTCGGCGAGGCCCTGGCATTCTTCATCCGCACCCGCGATCCCGCCGAGATTGCCGTCGTAGGTGCCGCTGCTGATAAAGACTCGGCGCGTGTCGGCGTTGGTCTTCGGCACTGACGCGGAGAACAGCTTGATTGCGCGGAAATCGATCGAGCCCGTGTCGCCCCCGTGCGAGCCATCGTTGGCGACCTCCAAGCGAATGTACCGAGTGACCTGCGCACCCGTCACGAACACGGTGGGATCGCCGACCATGGAGCCATCGCCAAACGGGTCGGCACCTTCGCCGATGTCTTCTTGGTCGACCGCGACTTCCCAGCCCGCGTCATCCCAGGCCGGGGGCTCGTCGCCTCGATGCGGATGGACGTACAGCCGAAGGTCCGTCAATTTGCTGTATCCATACGTTTGAAATACACGAGCTTCGTTGAAGTCGATCGCTTCGCAGTCGCCGTCCGAACACGCGTCGATCACAAGGACACCCCAAACGTCGCTTCCGTGGTTGCGCCAGCTCGGCCCCGCGAAGGGGTTTGCTCGCTCGCTGTAGGCGAGGCTGTCGTCGTCGTCGCAAAGGGCAGCCTGTGGCTCGTAGTAGTCTGCGCATCCCGCGTCGAGGTCTTGGCCCTGCACCAGATGGCTCGCTTCTTCGTCTCCCACTTTGGCCGTGATGGCGACGACCTTGGCCGAACCACCCGTATGAACGCTCTTGATTCTGTTGGCGCTCGATCCAAGAGGCGTCGGGTCGACGGCGTTGGGGACGCCGTCGGCGTCTGCGTCGGCGACCGCTTCGACCTTCTCCGGCTCGGCCTGCTCCTGGGGCTCGGGCGCGGGTTCGCCTATCTCGAAGCCTCCGTCACCGCAGCCCGTTTGTACGAACAGAAGGAGTGAGCTTGCCAGAATCGAGATGGTGTTGCGTCGGAGTTCCATGACCTCTTGCCTTTCGGGGAGGTTCATGAGCAACAAGCGTGCCGACCTCGCCCGGGGCTTCGGATCACTCGGGAAACGCCCGCGATGACATCAAAACGTCGCCCCGGAGTGACGTGCGCACGTCGTTTCTCGACGACCCCCAGTCACCGTCTCCATGAGGAATGCTCGTTTTCATTGGGCTTTTAGCCGCGGCCGGGGCTGGCACGGCACGTGCTGTTTGTCTTGTCATGCCCCGATTCCCGAATCCCGCCGTGGAGCTGGTCGAAGCCGCCTACGACCTCGAGCGGAAACCCCGTGAATGGCTTCAACACCTTCTGGCGAACGCGCAGCCGCTCCTCGACTTCGGTCATGGGTGCGCGGCGATCGTGCTGACACAGGAGGAGTCGTGCCCCTCCAAGCGACCGATGTGCGCGCATCGCGGAGAAGAGGCCTGGGTTGGGTGCCTTGCAAGCATCGCCAAACAGGTCGACGCGATCGCGCTTGGTGCGAAGGCCGACCGAAGGCGTCACGGTGTGAGAACACGGCTCGCCGACGCGGAGGGCGAACTCGTCCACCAAACCATCGCAGACCATTTCGGCTGCGAGGACGTGGTCGAAATTTGGGCTCTCGACGAGGAGTCACGCGGTATCGTTTTCTACGCGCCCTGTGCCTCGCCCGTCGATTTGAGTCGTCAAGACGTGGCGAAGTGGAGGGCTTTGGCCTCCCATGTGGCCGCCGGGTACCGCGTGCGGCGTGGGCTCGGCCTTGCGGAGCCGGAGGTCACCGATGAGGTCGAGGTGACCGAGCGAGTTCGTCGAATCCGCGAGGTTGCCGTTCACGGACAGCGGAGCGCGCGCGTATCCAACGTTCCGAGCCTTGCGGCGATCGCCAAGGAGGGCCTCCTCGACGGCCAGTGGTCGATGCTCGACTGGTTTGACCACGGTGGCCGGCGGTACGTCCTGGTCCGCCCAAACGCGCCGCGATCGCGGGATCCTCGTGCGCTGTCGCCACGCGAGCATCAGGTGGCGACGTACGCCGCCCTCGGGGAGAGCGGGAAGATCGTTGGCTACCGCCTCGGCTTGAGCCCCACCCTCGTGTCGACGTCGTTGCGGTCCGCCATGCGGAAACTCGGCGTGAAGACCCAAGCACAGCTCGTCATTCAGATGCGGTGTCTCGGCGGGACCGCGGCGCCCTCCGCGGTGTAGTCGAGCATCGACGCATCGGCGGACGCCACCGGCCACCGCCAGCGTTCTCTTCGGCGTCGCGGCGTCCGTTCCGCGGTACGCGGTCCCCTTCCGAGGTACGAGAGCTTCGAAGCCACCGCAAAGAGCCGGGTCGAGGCGAGCCCGGTTGAGACATGCCTTCGGCCCGCCCAACCTTGCACCGAGTCCGGTTCGTCCTTTGACTTCGGGTACGTTCCGCGAGGGAGGGCCGCACCCTTTGACCGGGATCCCTGGCACTAACTCGGGGGCCGGCGCCTCGAAGTGGGCGGCTACAAGACCGTGCAGCCGAGGTCGACGACGCGTAGGTCGACCTTCAGGAACGAGTCTTGGTCATAGGCCATGCCCGCAAGATTGAAGCGGACCAGGTCGAGGTGGGCTTCGACTCGGCCCAAGGGCATCTCCATGTTGCTGGGCGCGGCGTCGACAGTGGCGGCGGCGACGACCGGGTCCCCGCAGGCCCGCCGGATGACCAGCTCGAACCCATCGAATCCGCCCGAGGGGAAGGCCCCCGATGCTTTCACGTTCTGAAAGTCGAAGATGACGCTGCCATCAACGAGGAACACATCCACAGCCGGGCTGGGGCTTCCGTCGCAGGGTGCGTCGAGCGCTCCCACCTCTTCACTGACGAACTCAATATCGTCGCCGACTGCTGCGTCGATGCCAACGCGGCTGAGCGGGACGCATCGATCCGACTGTCGGAAGAGCGCGACCGTCATTCCGGTCAGCTCGGCGGCGTCGAGGTGCGCGAGCTCATCGACCTCGTCGGCCTCTGGGGATAAGTCCTCGCCCGGGTTTCCGCAGCCCACGACCAGGGCCACACCGAGTGCGACGAGGAGAACACGAATGACGGATGCACGAGTTTGTTCCATGGGCGCAGGTCAATGCACCTGTCATGCCAGCGGCGCGCGCTTCGTTTTCGGCTGCAATCCTCGGGATCGCGTTGGACGACTCGTGGGAAAACGACCTATGCACGTCGTTTCTCGACGGCTGGCCGTCGCAAGTGGCCTCGGTTCGATGTCCGGCCCGTCCACCTACGGCGGCGACTCGGGTGCGGCCGGAGGCACTGGCGGGCAAGCGGATACGTCAAATGAGGTCGGGTCCAGGTCTTCGCAGGAAATCACGTCGGGCGGGATGCTCCCGGAGCCGCGAATGCCGATGCCGACGCAATCGAAGTCACCGGTGGCGAACGATCGCTTCGTGAACCGATTCTCGGTGAAGGTCCAGCACCCTTGTTCGGGGTTGACGACGTTGGGGGTCACGTCGATCCAGCGAAACTCGTTCCCGCAGAGCTCGCCCTCGAAGATGTCCTGCTCACCTTGGCCGAACGTCACGGTGCCGGTGACGATGCGGCCATCTTGCACGAGCTCAAACGTGATGGCTTCGTTGTTGTCGCTCTCGCCTCCGCTGAAGCAAGCGCCCGATCCGTCGACGCAAGTAAATTTCTCCTCCCAGACGACGGGGTTGCCTGGTGTGCCGCCTACGGTCAATGCCGGGACGCAGTCGCTCACACAAGTACAACTCGCCTGAAGCGAGTCTTCATTGTCGCACATGAGCCCCGACCCGCAGTCGTCGTCCGAGTCACACATGCCGCTTTCGGAGACCGAGCCGGCCGGAACGACGATTTCGGGGCATGCCATCGCACACTCGCAGCTCGCGCCGGGCGAGTCGTTCTCGCACGTCGTGGGTTCTGGGCAGTCGTCATCCGTTTCGCAGCCACCCACCAAGGCGTCGGCTCCTTGGCAGACGTTGACGCAAACATTTCCGTCGGCGAGCGAGCAGAAGGAGGCGAACCCGTCTTGTTCGGGGCAGCTCGAGGGGTCCATTGGATCGCACGGAATGACGATGGCCGCCGGGTTGGAGGCTTTGCATGCGACCAAGGTGACGAGCAGCAGGAGGATCGCATGCCGGCTCACAGGACTCACGTACTTCTCCATCGGGAGGACGTTACCATTCTCGCCGCCGCGCGGGGCCATCTTCCCCGATGGTCTGCGATGAGGGGCCTCAGCGGGTTCACGGTGCCCGTCCGTCGCGCCGCGGCGCCGGACGTACCGTCTGGGATTGGGTTTTCGCGGTGCGATCGGGAAGGGCTGGTGATCGCTTGGGTTTTGGGGGGGCGGAGTGACCCCTACTGGGATTTCTTGTTGACCACGAAGCGGAGGTTGTTGAACTCGGTTTGGCCGAGGGTGTAGATGACTTCGCTCAGCGTGCGGTACGGGGTGCGTTTGTCGGCGATGATTTGGACGTTGCCGACGAAGGGTTGGTTTTCGTAACGCTGCGCGGTTCGCTTCTTGCGATCACGGATGTCGCTTAGGGCTTTGTAGAGCGGGGTGATAAGAAACCCGCTCGAGCCTCCCTGCTTGAGGCTCGGGTCGACGATGCCGTTTCGGAGCTCGAGCACGGACTTCCCGTCGACGACCACTTCGCTTCGTGAGATCTGGACACCGAGTGCGTCGTCGAGTTCGACCTTGGAAGTGGAATACGGGATCCGGAGCTCTTCGCTCTCTTGGACCGCTGCCGCCGAGGAGGTCGCGAAGATCGCCATCATGTACACCAGGAGGATCGTGAGCATGTCCATCATCGGGTAGATGTTGAGCCCGAAATGCTCTTGCTCTCCCCGGCGCCGTAGCTTGGCGCGAATCACTCGATTGACGTACGCCATCGATACGGGCTCTTCGGCCACTGGGGGCGCGAGAGACGGTCCAACGGGCGCGTCACTGACCTTGTTGTCGTCGTTGCTCATCGGATTCCCGCCGACAGGAGGACGTCTGGAAAGAGGAGCTTGTCAGGCTGGCCACGCACCGCGTCCATCGCGGCCACGAGGTGCTCGTATGGGACTTCAGGGTCCGCGCTCAACGTGACCCGCGTCTCCTCTTCAAACTGCTGTTTCACCTGAGCCACGCAATTGGTGAGACCGATCCAATCATGTTCGCCATTCATGTTGGCGGGGACCGTGAGTACTTTGCCCGAAGCGGTCGTCGTACACCCACGCGCGAGCTTGCCTCCCGACCCCGAGACAATGATCCCAGCGCGGGTGACCGTGACGTTCAGGTTGAGCGCCTCGTTTTGGTTGGCGCGGCTGCCGACCCCGCCCGCACGATACTGCGGTAGCGCGGCCTCGACTTGCGAGAAGAACGCGATGGTCGTGAGCGTCATCAGGAGGAACATCACGATGTTCACGACGATGTCGAGGAACGGCACGATGTTGAGCTCTTCGTCGAGCTCAGAAGGATCTGGGTCAGGGACCCGGATGCGCTTTCGGACATAGGCTCGTTGGCGCGGCGTGAGTCGTGCGGGCATCGCAAGCCCCGACTAGCCGCCTTGGCGACGCAGGGTGAGAAGGTTCTCGAGCTGCATCGTGACTTTCTCCATCTCGTGCTTGTGCCGTTTGGTGAGGCCGTGAAGCACGAGGTGAGCAACCATGAAGATCACGGCGATGAGAAGCCCGAGGAAGGTGTTCCACATCGCTTCTGCGATACCTGCTGAGAGGAGTGCCGTCTTTTGCGACGGGTCGTCGATTGTCCCGACCGCCTTGAACGCTCGGATGAGCCCGCTGATCGTGCCGAGGAGGCCGATCAGGGTCGCGATGTTGGCGAGTGTCCACAGCGAGCCCGTGCGTTTCTCGAGCGCGGGGATCACCTCGGACATTTTTTCTTCCATCGACGCGATGACGGCCTCTTCGCCTCGGTTGACCTGCGTGAGGCCCGACCGGACGACCTCGAGGAGCGGAACGGCCTTCGCCTCACACTGCCGAATCGCTCGGTCGATGTTCCCCGCCTGCACGAGCTTCCGAATCCGGTTCATGAATTCGTGCGCGTCGACGCTGTAATTCATTCGGATGTACCAGGCGCGGTCGATGATCACGCCCACGCCAAAAGCCAAAACACCGAGATTGATGAACGAAAACGGAGCACCCTCATACAGTGCCTCCCAGATTTCATGCATTCTTGCGGCTCCCTCCGCCTCGCCGTGATTCCAGCGAGTTGCCCCTATTCTTCGCTCCCCTACAGCCCCGCTGAAACCCGGACCCGCGACGCGGAATCCGTTGAAATCATTACGACTGTCGGGGCAAACCCCTTGTCGACGGGCACGCTACCCCACGCCCCGCGACATTGTCAACGCGACTGCAGCTTTTTCC
>JBCCHE010000056.1:0-25092 GCA_039028875.1 Myxococcota bacterium
ATGGAGTCTCTTCCCCTTCCCCCTCTGAACAGGGGTTACCAGAGCCAGTCTACCCGCCGGCCGAAACCGCGCAATTTTCCAGTGACTGCGCGGGGTTAAACAGATCACGATTTCAAACCCTAAATACGCGAGTTCATTTGCCGCGGTCAAAGATGTCGCTAATTGTAATGAACTCGGGAAAGCACCACCGATGACCGGCTCGACAGTCACATCGCTTATCTTCGTCGTCGCCGCGATCATCGTCGGATGCGGGGGATCAACCGAGAGACCCCCGCCCGCGCCAACGGGCACAAGCCCTGCCTTGCCTTCCCCCGAATCCTACGCCGCCCAACTCGATTCCGAGGAGCGGTACTGGTGGCAGCGGCCCGAGCGAGTGGTCGAGCTATTGAGATGCGCACCCGGCATGACGGTGGTCGACCTCGGCGCGGGCACGGGGTACTTCGTTCCATACCTGTCGCGCGCCGTCGGACTATCGGGACGAGTCTTGGCGCTGGACGTCGACCCCGCCATGATCGACACGTTGTCGAGGCGCGTGGTCCGCGAGCGGTTGCACAACGTGACTGCCGTGAGGGTGAGCGATGACGACCCTGCGCTGACGCCCCGTTCCACCGATCGCGTCCTCGTCGTCAACACGTGGCACCACCTCGAGAACCGAACCGCGTACGCGGAGGCGCTCGGGTCGGCGTTACGCACAGGTGGCGAGCTCCTCGTCGTCGACTTCACCGAAGATAGCCCGAAAGGGCCACCTGAGAGCCACCGTCTGCCGCCCGGCCAGGTGTTGTCCGAACTGCGACAGGCGGGTTTCGAAGCGGACCTGGTGGAAGCCGGGCTCCCCTATCAGTACGTCGTCCGGGGACGTGTTCCGTAGGAGGCCCAGCCCGGTCCACCCACGTCAGATTCGGGCGAGCCTCCGCAATCGATGCCCTACCTTGAGGCGCGCAGCGTTGGCCACGATTCCGAGTCGGCTTCGCTCTGTGCGAAACCGGTTGGCGATCGCGGTCTCCGACGAGAGCGAGATCCAAAGCCGAAGCAAGTGACGTTTTCGCTCGGGCTCGTCGAAGTCTTGGTACCCGGTGCGGGCGTGCAGGTTGGTATGATTCGACAAGAGTTGGATCGTGCCTGGTCGCAACTCCATGTCGAGATAGAGGTCGGGCGAGTCTGCAATCTCGTTGTACAGATCGAGCACGATCCGGTCTTGTCGTGAGAGCGTCGGCCTTCCTCGAAAGCCCACCGCGGATCGAAAGTAGTCCGTGTGGAAAAACGTTCGAAGCCGTTCGCCGTCAAACCGACAGGGCCGGACCGGAAGGTACTGCACCCCTCCTTCCCCCTTGGTGTCCAGCTTGACCGGTTCGTACAAACGGTCGATGAGGTCCGGGCGTCGACAGAGGAACTCGTTGTAAACCGAGACCGAGCTGACGATCCGGCTCAGGCCACCTTGTTTGGCCTGTTTGAGACAGAGTAGCCCCACGACGTCGGCGGCGTCGCAATGGAAGTTGATGTTGACGTTGGTGCGGTAGTGGCGGACTTCGTCGGGGCTTTCGCCGGTGTCGCGTACGTGGCCGAGCAGGTGGCCCTCAGGGTTCTGCGCCCCCGGCGTCCCGAGATGTAGGCCGAAGCACCAGAAGAAGACCTCGGCTTGCGCTTCGGTCCAACGGTCGACGGGGACCCCGGTCAAGACTTGGAAACCGCGGCCCGTGGCGAGTTCGCTGCGCCATCGGGTAATCTTCGCGGAGAGGTTGGGGAGTGGAAAATCACCCGCAGACAGGTCCCGGGTAGCCTTCCCGGTGGAAGCCGCCACCTCGAGAGCCGCCGTGAGCTCCGCGGCGTCCGCCTCGGTCAACGCTTCGCGCCAATCGTCGCGCTCCGCGAGATCGGCGCCGCGCCACGCAGCTGGTGTGTCGAGTGGTCGTCGCAGCACAGTCGTATGGGGTCGCGCGAAGTAGTGAATCGTCTGGGCGGTGACGTTCTTGTAGTGCATCCGCCAACACTCTACTGCGTCGCCGCTCACGTGGACAGCGGCACGTCGAACTCGCGACAGTACTCGGAGAACCGACTCCGGATCTCATCGAGATCGATCTCGAAGTCCTGTCGAACGTACTTGTGAACGCCTCGGCTCCCTCGAGGGTTGTCGGCAAGAAACGCGGCCATTCGATCTCGCGTTGCTGGAGTCCATGGAAGCTCGAAGTGCTCGTAGGCGCGCCTTAGGAGATCGACCGGATCGGAAAGTGTATCCTCGAAGTAGGCATCGAAGAACTGGTTCGGCTTGTCCCGGTGTCGGCGGCGGGCGTCGGTCGCACGCTCGAGCGACAGGGTCCACATGTCGAGTACCTGACGTCCGATGCGTGCCGGATCGAGCGCGTCTGAGTTCATCGAGCGCAACGTGTACATGAGACTCGCGAGGGAGGGCATGACTTTCGCGGGGTCGCGATGCGTGTGGATGATGTGCGCATCCGGATACGTCGCGAGGATCTCGTCTATGGCGCCGAGGTGTGCTGGGCTCTTGAGAACCCACCGATCCTTCATGTATCGGCTCTGCAAGTGCTGGAGGAAGCGCTTGTGGAAGTTGTATGCTGGACCCAGGTCCTGGCGTTCGAGCCATGCCTGGTAGCTCGGGACGTTGAAGGTTGTCTGAAACTGCACGCTCAAGAACTCATGCGCACGGATCGGCACACACTCCTGCGGCAGCGTCGCACCAAACTCGTGAATGGACGGAAGCGCGGGCAACACCCGGTCCAGGTTCCCAAACAGCTTGACGGCATCGGCGATTCGCGGGTCGCGATCATAGGTCTCGGGCTCTGGCGGGGGGACGGGCCACTGAACCTCCCAGCTCAACGGAGGCCGATTGCGAAGATCCTGCGCGATGAGGTTGAAGAGAATCGTCGTTCCGGTTCTCGGAAGTCCTACGATGAACACGGGGCGGCGGATCTCGGTGCGTTCGAGTTCGGGATGCTCGCTCCGGTACTGTTGAAGGCGCAATCGGTTCTCGAGGTAGCCGACGAGCGTCTCACGACAGCTGAGGCGGCCGAGCGTGGTGAGCTCCGCCTCCTCCTCGAGCGCGGCCAACAAGACGGACATTCCCGCTCGGAACTCGTCGCCGCCGAAGTCGTCGCTCCCCGCGCGGCGCATCGCCGTTGCGAGCAGGTCGTCGGGGTCGAGCGAAGGCCAGTCGAGCCGGATCGCGCCAAGCGCGCGACCGAAACCGTTGAGCGCACGAATTCCAAGTGGTCGATGAGGAGGTGGGATTGACATGAGCTTGGTGCTTGACGAGACCGCGCGGCCGCGTGGTAGCACGCCCACATGAGCTCCGGTAAGAGACGATGGTTGCGGTGGGTGGTTCCGGCCACGGTGGCCTTGATCGCGATCTGGGTGATTGGCAGGCGTCAGGCCGCTCGATACGAGGAGCCACTGCCCGATGCAGAGCTTGCCGACGGGCCTCCCGGGTTTCGGCAATCGAAGACGGAGCTCAACCTGAGCCCCCAGTACATGCAAAGCATGTGGCCCGCCGGGCACCGCGACAGCAGCAACACCGACTACGTCCCGACGACCCTGCGAAGCGAGTACGTGCTCGATGCCCACGTGCTCGAAGGTCACCCGATCTTCTGGCCGCCAACGATCGGGCTGGACGGAGTTGCGTACGTCACAACCGGTTCACCTCCAGGGCAGAGTCATTTGTTTGCGATCACTCCGGACGGGGAGATCGTTTGGTCGGCACCACCGCAGGAGTCGCTCGCCGATCTGGACTCGTTCGCCATCATGAACGCTCCGACCATCGACCGAGCGGGAGACATTTACGTCGGCGACCGCAACCAGCTGTGGGCGTTTCGCCCCGACGGTAGCGTCAAGTGGGTCGTCGATCTCACACCGCACGGGGTCGAGTGGGGCTTCATGACGGTGGTCATCTCGCGACAGAACTACGTCGGTGGGGTCACCACGAACGGGAAGGTCTTGTTCTTCCACTCGCATGATGGCGAGCTCGCCGCACCTCCGCTCGACCTCCCCGGGGGCGACGGTCCCGAACCCGACGATGAGGTGCCGGAGGGGCTCTGGCAGGGCCTGATGGATCCGGCGCTGATTCCATTCCTGTTCAATCTCATCCAAGGCTGGGAGCTCGAGGTCGCCAACACCCCGGCGCTGCATCCAGAGACCGGCCGGCTCTACATCACAGCGGCCGGCGAGAGTCGCAACACCGGCATGCTCTACGGCATCGACATCAGCGACGACTCGCTCACAATCGCGTTCGAAGCCCCGATGGGCGGTGGAAGCGGGACGAGCCCGGCGATCTCGCAAGACGGACGTTCGGTCTACGCGGTCGACGAACGGGGTCGAATGATCGCCGTCGATGCGCACACCGGCGAACGCCAGTGGCAGAGCGCCACGGGCGGAGGTGGGTCCGCGTCGCCGAGCGTGGGTATCGACGAGACGATCTACACGCCGTTTCAGGACCACATCACCGCCTACTCACGAGAAGGACAGTTGAAATGGACCAAGAGCTACGACGCCCTATGCGAAGCCAGGCTCCCGGCCGTCGGCGGGGTTTGGGGCGTAGTGCTGTCGAAACCCGTCGCGTTCATCGATAGCATCTTGACGATTGGTCCTCGGACCGGATGGATGAACGTCGTGTGCGGCTACCACTTGCCCAAGATTCTCTCGCGAAGCGAACGAACGAGGGTCCCGATTCCGCAGGAGTCTCTGTTCGTCACATTCGATCTCACCGACGGAGCCGTCGTGGGGATGCCCGTGGTGCTCCCTGAGACGAGCGAGGGCTTCGTCACGCCGTTGACGAACGGGAAAGCCGCGGTCACCACATCCGGCGCGATCAGCTCGATCTTCTACCACGCCGTCAACCCCATCTTGCCCGAGCACATCCAGGTCGCCGGACCACCCAAGGCCGGCCTGTTGCTCCTACGACCAGAATGACCCCCGACCTTCCGACGCGGATCATCTTCTACGACGGGGTTTGCGCCATGTGCAACGGCATCGTGAAGTGGTTGCTGCGGGTGGACAAGAAGGGGGTCTTCCATTTCGCCGCGCTTGAAGGTGACACCGCGACCACTGCGCGGCGGCTGCACGCTGCGATCCCAGACGACGTCGAGACGATGGTCTACCTCCGTGACGGCGAGGTCTTTTTGAGGTCCCGTGGCGCCTTCGAGGCGATGCGTGAGCTAGCTTACCCTTGGCGGGCCGTGTCGTGGCTCCGCTTCCTTCCGGCGTGGTTGACCGACGCGTTTTACCGCGTACTCGCGGCCAACCGGTACCGCGTCTTCGGGCAGTACGCGCAGTGCCCGCTGCCTCCGACCGAACACCGGCGTCGCTTCCTTCCTTAGCCATTTGGGTGAAGGGTTCACGGTTGCTACCCTTTGGGCCATGGGGGCTTGGCGGTTTTCATCGATGTTCATCGCATTGTCGATGTTCGTCACGTTCGTCTTGGCGGGCTGCGACGCCACGATCGGGCAAAAGGAACTGACCGCGGGGGGACGATCCGACAACCCCCCGATGGAAGTGCCCAATGCGCCGCCGCCCGGTACTGGCGGCGCGGGTGGAATGGACGGCACTGGGGGCAGCGTTCCGCCCGATGGACCTTGCGCCGGCGGCCCATTGGCCGCCCCGATCCCCGACTGCAGCCCTACGCCGGTACCGGACACAGGCAACCCGCATGCGGACTGCGTCGCTCGCATCAATCAGTTCCGCGCCGAGTGTCAGTGCCTTCCGGCGCTGGTTCGCTGGACCGAAGCGGAAGCCTGTGCGGACGGCAACGCCGAATACGACAGCATCAATGGACCGCACGCGAGCTTCGAAGACCAACCATGCGCAACCGGTGCACGGGGTCAAAACGAGTGCCCCGGATGGGGTTCGACTGATGCCGTCATCGACGGCTGTCTCGATGTCATGTGGGCCGAGGGTCCCGAGGACGGCGACCCCGACACGGTCAATGGACACTACGAAAACATGGCCTCCGAGTCGTACTGGCGGGTGGCGTGCGGGTTCTACACGACGCCTTCGGGCGAAGTCTGGGGCGTTCAGAACTTCAACTGAGCCTCTGGGCTCGCTTCGGTGCGCGGGAGTGACCGGCGCTCACGACTCGGTGGGCGGAGTCCACGCGGTGGCCGCCTGTTCCTCCTGGTCGAGGCCAAGCCAGATCCGAAGCTGCTTCAACATGAACTCGGTGCCTTCACGCGATGACAAGTCGACGCGATAGGTGTTGATGAAGCGAACGCTTTCTTGGAGCCATAGGTCCCACGCATCTTTCGAGACTTGCTCGTAGATCTGCTGACCTAACTCGTTTGGAAACGGCGGCCGCGCAAGACCCGGAAGCTCCCGATCGAGCTTTATGCAGTGAACGAGACGGTTGGGATCGGCTTCAGGCATGTCGCCCGGGAAGGTAGCACCGAGCGGACGCGTGGCTACCCTAGAATCCGAAAGAACGACCTAAGCATCTGATAAGTCAACCCCCAGACCACCCGTCCGTCCACGTCATAAGCGGGGAAGTCGATGCGCGTCCCTTGCCAGTCGTACGGTCGGACAGTGTCGAGCTCGCCCCGGTAAAGGGGTGTCAGCGGGGTCCAAAGCGCCTCTGCGACCTCGCGATTGTCGACGCGCACGGGTGCCGACCGTCGGACGTCGAACACGAATGGCCGGATCACCGTTTCTTGGGGCTTGCCGCGCGCAATCGCCTGCAAGTCATCGAGCTGTCCGATCGGTTCTGCATCTCCGTCGAGATCGAACCCGACCTCTTCTTGAGTTTCACGGATCGCCGTGTGAAGGAGTGAGCGATCCTCGGTCTGCTGCCGCCCGCCTGGAAACGCCATGTGTCCTGACCAAGGGTCGTTCGCCTGCTCTGCGCGACGAATGAAGAACACTTCGGGGCCCCTCCCGACGTCGCGAAGCAGCATGGCGACGGCCGCCCATTTGTCGTGATCCGCGAGTTCCTTAGGGGCCCGATCCCCAAGCGCGCGCCGAACGTCAGACAAGCCAACCACAGTCACCCCCACTCGCTAGCCCCGCGGCCCGAGTCGGTCAAACTCAAGGCGGTCGAACCGCGCTCAGTCCAGGATTTCGTAGCGGAAGTCTTCGATAACGGGATTGGCCAAGAGCTTCTCGCACATCGATTGGATGTGCGTCTCCGCAGAGGCACGATCACCGCCGTGAAGCTCGAGCTCGATCAACTTACCGACCCGAGCGGACTTGACCTCGTCGAACCCGAGCGATCCGAGAGATCGCCGTACCGCGTCTCCCTGAGGGTCGAGAACTTCCCGTTTGAGCGTGACGAAAATGTTGGCCCTCATGCTGACTCCAATCCCAAATTTGATGCGATGCGCGCGAGCGGGGGTCGAGTGTCCGGCTCGAAAGCAGTCCCCCGGATCTCGTCGCATGCTTGAATGTAGCGGCGGGAAGCCTCGACCCGCACGTCGTCCGGGATCGTCGGAGAAGCGCCGTCTCCTTTGTACCCCTGCGCCGCGAGCCAACGTCGCACGTACTCCTTGTCGAAGCTCTCCGGATCTTCACCTGCCGCAAAGCGCTGGGCGTAACTGTTGGCATACCAAAACCGCGACGAGTCAGGCGTGTGGATCTCATCGATGATGACGATGTCGCCTTCCGGCGTCTTGCCGAACTCGTACTTGGTGTCGACCAAGATCAAACCCCGCTCCGCGCAGACCTTCTGACCATGCGCGAAAAGGGCCATCGCGTAAGCCGCGGCTTCGTCGAAATCGGCTTCGGTGATTTGACCCATGTCGAGGATCTCCTGCCTCGAAGCGGACACATCGTGGTCCCCTTTGTCCGCCTTGGTGCTTGGGGTGAGAATCGGATCGGGCAGCTTCTGGTGCTTCTGAAGGCCGTCTGGAAGCTCATGGCCACAAAAAACCCGAACCCCGTTGTCGTAGTGGGTCCAGATACTGGTCGACGTCACGCCTGTGATGTAGGCGCGGACCACCATCTCCACCGGCAAAGGCTCACACTCGACGCACACCATGACGTTTGGGTCGGGCACTTCGAGCAGATGATTGGGCACGACAGTACGGGTCTCGTCGAACCACCAAGCGGCCAGCGAGTTGAGTACTTGACCCTTGTAAGGAAGCGTTCCGAGCACGCGGTCGAACGCGCTGATCCGGTCTGTGACGATGATGGTCCGCTTGCCATCCTTCGTGTAGTTGTCCCGAACCTTTCCCTCGTAGTAGCTGCCTAGGGCCTCGAAGTGGGTCCCGTCCAACGTACTCGAAAGGGCTTGGGTGAGCGTGTCGACCGATACCGCCATCTCACGCCCCTTGCAGCACCCGGTCGATGATGGTGTCCACGTGCGCGAGCGCGTGACCTAGGTCGAACTCGCGCTCGATGTCATCGACCGAGAGGTGTTCGGTGATCGCGGGGTCTGACGAGAGCAGCGCCTGGAACTCGCCCTCCCCTTCGAAAGCCTTCATGGCGTTGCGTTGCACGAGCACGTAGGCATCCTGCCGGCCGAGCCCCTTGCCGACCAACGCAAGGAGGACCCCCTCGCTTGCCCAGAGGCCTCCGGTTTGATCGAGGTTGTGGCGAAGACGCTCGGGGTACACCACGAGGTCGGCAATGACCCCGCGAACACGGTCGAGCATGAACGCCAGGGTCGCCGTCGCGTCGGGGAGCATCATGCGTTCGACCGAGGAGTGACTGATGTCGCGTTCGTGCCACAGAGCGACATTCTCGAGCCCGGGATTGACCGCCGCACGGACCACGCGGCCGAGCCCAGAGAGGTTCTCGGTGAGCACGGGATTTCGCTTGTGCGGCATCGCACTCGAGCCCTTTTGCCCTTTCTTGAAATGCTCCTCGGCCTCACCAACTTCGGTCCGCTGCCAGTGGCGAACATTCGTCGCGAAGCGCTCGATACTCGCGGCAACGACCCCGAGCGCGGCTACATAGGTCGCGTGACGGTCGCGGGCGACGACTTGGGTCGCCGCAGTCTCGGGTCGCAGTCCGAGGGAGCCAAGCGCTTCGGCTTCGATGCTCGGCGTAAGATGTGCGTAGGTGCCTACCGCTCCGGCGATCTTTCCGACCGCGATCTCTTCCCTCGCGACGCAGAGCCTCGCCCGACCTCGGGCCAGCTCCGCATAGTGGCCGGCGAGGATCAGGCCGAACGTGACCGGCTCCGCATGGATCCCATGAGACCGACCGATGGCGGGCGTTCGGCGATGCTCTTCAATTCGACCCCGGAGCGCGGCGAGCACCGCGTCGACCCGGTCGACAAGCAAGTTGGTGGCCTCGACGAGGAGGAGCGCCAGCGAAGAATCGAGCACGTCCGATGAGGTCATCCCGCGATGTAGCCAGCGGGCCGGCGCACCTGCCAGCCCTTCGACATGGGTGAGGAAGGCGATCACATCATGGCGGGTGACCTTCTCGATCTCGTCGATCGCCTCGGGATCGAGGCGTTCGCGGCACTCGGCGACGGCGTCGGCCGTTCCCTCCGGAACCGTGCCGGCGTGCTCCATCGCGCGGCACGCCGCGAGCTCCACGTCGAACCAAGCCTCGTACTTTCGTCGCGGCGACCAGAGGGTGATGAACTCACTAGGCGAATAACGCGGAATCATGACGGCGCCGCGAAGCTAGCAGACCGCAAGGGGCGATGCGACCGCTTTGGTCAGTCGATCCGAAAGTTCCAGGCTTTGCGGACCTCGATGCGCTCACTCATGTAGTCGTCGACGTAGGCACGATGATCCGGGTGGTCGACATACTCGGCGAAGTCGTCGAGGGACTCTAAGCGCACCACCAGACTGATGTCCCAACTCTCGAGCGCTTGCGCGTCGCCGGGGACTCCGACGGTCACGCTCTTCACTTGCGGGAGAGCACTTAGATCCTTGCGAGACCTCTCGGCGATCTCCGACCGCGCGGCGTCATTGGCGTAAGCGTCCTTCAACTTGAATAAAACGATGCGTTCGATCATGGCGTTACTCGATTCCAACGGTGCGACACGCGATTCCGGCCAAATGGGGAACCGCCGCGCCAAACATCGACGCGTTCTCGGAGCTCGCGTTTCCCTGAAGGCTTCGTTTGTAGACCCCTTGCGCGATGGCAGCCAACCGAAACAGCGAGAAAGCTTTGTAGTACCCCAGGTCCGGAATGCCGGAGCGGCCCGTGAGTTCGCAGTACCGGGCCACGAAACGCGCCTCGTCCGGAATCCCGCTCGTTTCGAAGTCGACCCCCAGAAGACCACCGATCTTGGGAAGGGCCACGTCGTACAACATGCAGATATACGCGAGGTCCGATAGCGGATGCCCGAGCGTCGAGAGCTCCCAGTCGATGACCGCAAGCGCCCGCGGCTCGGTCGGGTGAAAAATCATGTTGTCGAGGCGGTAGTCGCCATGCACCAGGGTCGTCGCATCGTCCTCGGGCAGGTTCGCCGACAGCCACTCGATCAGCCGGTTCATGGCCCCGACCTCGGCTGTCTGCGATGCCAGGTACTGTTTGGTCCATCGTTTGACCTGCCGCTCGACGTAACCCCCGTGCCGGCCGTACTCGTCTAAGCCGACCTTGGTGAGGTCTACGTTGTGGATCGCGGCGAGTACGCGGATCAGCTCGTCGTAGACGTGAGTCCGCTCGTCGGGGCTGCAGTCCTCGAGTTTCGCTTCCCAAAAGATGCGGCCGCTCACGTACTCCATCACAAAGAACATCTGGCCGATGACCGACTCGTCCTCGCACAGGGCGTACATCTTGGCGGTCGGCACATCGGTTTCGTCGAGCGCCCGCATCACCGTGAACTCGCGGTCGACGGCATGGGCTGACTGAAGGAGCTTGCCTGGGGGCTTCTTGCGCAGGGCGTAGGCGCGCTCACGATCCGAAAGCCAGAACGTCGGGTTGGACTGGCCGCCCTTGAACTGCCGGACCACCAAATCGCCCGAGTAGCCGTCGACATGGTCGGCCAACCACGCGTCGAGGCGTGCCTCGTCGAATTGATGCGCCTCGCGGACGGGTCCGGTGTTCTCGGGGGGGGTCGGTGGCATGATTCCTCGCTTCGCTCGGGGCGGGAGCGTACCACGGCGGGGCGACGACACGAGCGTCCCCGTCGGTTTCGCTCGATGCTGCGAGACTGCGAAATCTAGCGTTGAGTCAGAGACGAAGGGGGGCTACGGTCTTCTGGTGAGGTGGGTCCGGATCCCCCGATTGCGCTTCCAGGGTCTCGTCTTCGGGTGCCTGCTCCTGCTCCCCCTCGTGCTCCTGATCGAGCTCCTGGGGGCGTCCCAAGTGGCGCTCGGGCAGAAGGGCGGAGGCGCCTACAAACCCGCGCCAAGCGCGAACAAACCGAGCGACATCCAACCGCTTCCGCTCGATGCGCCTCCGGGTAGCGAAGTTGTGGTCATCCCCATCGATCGGACCGTCGAACTCGGGCTGGCGGCCTTCGTGAGGCGCGCGATCGAAACGCACCCCGACGCGACCGCGATCATCGTCGACATCAACACGCTCGGTGGACGCGTCGATGCAGCCATCCAGATTCGCGATGCAATCCTCGATGCCGAACCTCGCACCGTCGCGTACGTCAACCCGAGAGCGATCAGCGCCGGCGCGCTCATCGCACTAGCCTGCGACAACATCCTGATGAGCGACGGGGCCACGATCGGGGCAGCGACGCCGGTCCAGTCGAGCGGCGGCGAAATGGAAGCGGCCGGCGAAAAGATGGTGTCCTACATGCGGGCGGAGATGCGCGCGACCGCCGAGGCCAACGGGCGTCGTGGGGACATCGCCGAGGCGATGGTGGACCGAGAGGTCGCCATCAAGGGCGTCGTCAAGGACGGCAAGCTGCTCACCCTCGACACCGACCGCGCAGTCAAGATGGGCATCGCCGATGGCGAGGCCGCCGACCTCGACGCCGTGCTCTCTGACCTCACGCTCGAATCGCCCAACGTAGAACGCGTCGAGCCCAACTGGGGCGAAGAGGTCGCTAGGTGGCTGACCGAGCCCACGGTGAGTGGGTTGTTGCTGTCGGTTGGGATGCTGGGCTTGATGATCGCCTTCTACACACGGAGCGTCGGGCCATTCACGATCGCGGGGTTCCTCTCGTTGGCCTTGTTCTTTGGAGGCCATGCAGTCGTCCACCTCGTGGGCTGGGAAGAGGCGCTTCTGTTCATCACAGGGGTCGTTTTGGTGGTGGTCGAGATCTTCTTCATCCCCGGATTGGGGGTCCCGGGCGTCCTCGGTTTGGTCTTTGTCATCACAGCGCTCGTTCTTGCGTTGATAGGCATGCCCTTGGACCTATCGTTCGAGACCGGCCTTCTCACCGAGGCGATGACGCGGGTGCTGCTCTCGCTCCTCGGGGCGTTTGCGCTCGCCCTGGTCGTCGGCCGGTTGCTGTCCAAAACCGCAATGGGTCGAGCACTCGTCCTTCAAGAGGCCGAGACTGGGTTCCTCTCGGCGCCGACCGCGTCTGATCTTGTGGGCCGATCGGGACAAGCGCTGACCGATCTTCGACCCGCCGGTAAAGTCACAATCGATGGGGTCCGCCACGAGGCAACGAGCGAGCGCGAGTTCATCGACCGGGGCGCGCGTGTGCGTGTCATCGGGAAGGAGGGCCCCATGTTGGTCGTTCGACCGGAGGATCCTTCTTGACCGTCGCCGCGATCATCGCCGTTCTCGTTCTCGGCCTGCTCCTGCTTTTCGCGGAACTCGCGGTCATTCCAGGTTTCGGGGTCGCCGGCGTCCTCGGACTCCTCGCACTTGGCGCCGGCGCGACGGCCGCATGGACCGAGCTCGGGTCGTTTTGGGGCGGGGTGACCGGCGTGGCCTCGGTCTTCGCCGCGGGCCTCATGCTCTACGTCGTCCCGAAGAGCCGAGCGGGCCGGAAGATGGTCCTCCAACACGATCAAGGGGAAGCCGTCTCGCAACGCGATCGCTCGGACCTCGTCGGTCGCCGCGGCGTCACCGTCACCCCACTCCGCCCGACCGGCCGCGTTCGGTTTGGCAAGGACGAGGTGGATGTCGTCACAGAAGGCGAGTACATCGATCCTGACCAAGAAGTCGAAGTCATGACCGTCGAGGGCCCGCGGGTCGTCGTGCGTGTCCCAGAAGCGTAGGAAGGAAAGTTCATGTTTGCAGCCCTCGGCCTCTTCACCATCATCATCCTGTTCTTCTTGTTCGTCTGGGTCATCCCCGTCCGCCTTCTCATCGCGGCATGGTCGAGCGGCGCTTGGGTTGGACCTGGGGAACTGATCGGGATGCGCCTCCGGAGGGTGTCCCCAGGCAAGGTCGTCAACCCGCGCATCGCTGCGGTCAAGGCCGGCCTCAACCTTCCGACCAACACGCTGGAATCTCACTACCTTGCCGGCGGAAACGTCGAGCGCGTGGTCAACGCGCTGATCAGCGCCGACAAAGCAGGCATCGTGCTCGACTTCCAGCAAGCGGCGGCGATCGATCTCGCAGGTCGTGACGTGCTCGACGCGGTCCAAACCAGTGTCAATCCGCGCGTGATCACCACCCCGAAGATCACCGCGGTCGCCAAAGACGGGATTCAACTCTTGGTCGTCACCCGAATTACGGTTCGTTCCAACATCGACCGACTCGTCGGCGGCGCCACCGAGGAAACGGTCATCGCGCGTGTCGGCGAGGGCATCGTGTCGACCATCGGCTCTTCGGAGAACTACGCCGAAGTCCTCGAGAACCCCGACTCGATCTCGAAGAACGTGCTCGCCCGTGGCCTCGACAGCGGCACCGCCTTCAACATTCTCTCGATCGACATCGCGGACGTCGACGTCGGGACGAACATCGGCGCGAAGCTGATGACCGAGCAAGCAGAGGCCGACAAGCAAGTGGCACAGGCACGGGCCGAGGGTCGTCGTGCGCTCGCCGTCGCCAACGAACAAGAGATGCGCGCCAAAGTCGAAGAGATGCGCGCCCAACTCGTCGAGGCAGAAGCGAAGATCCCGCAAGCCATGGCTGAAGCCCTTCGCGAAGGAAACCTCGGCGTCATGGATTACTACAACCTCCGCAACGTTGCGGCCGACACCGACATGAGGGACGCGATCAGTAAGGCGACGGGAGGCCCGGACGATGAGAACCAGCCGTAACAGCCCACTACGGCTTCGCGAAAAGCTCGCGAAGCCCAAACGGTTCGTCGCCCAGCTGATCACGGCCGAGGTCCTGGCCAAGCGGGGCCGCGGCCCGCTCGAACGCAAGGGTCGCCGTACGCGAAGCCCGGTCAAGCCCTGATCGCATGGAGGAGCTGCTCAAAGATTCCATCGGTACGATCGCGATCCTGATCTACATCCTGTACCCGATGCTCAAGCGTTGGCTCGACCGACGGAAGCAGAAGAAGCAGCGCCAACAGA
The DNA here is from genome assembly GCA_039028875.1 of Myxococcota bacterium. Lineage (GTDB taxonomy): Bacteria > Myxococcota_A > Polyangia > Polyangiales > Houyiibacteriaceae > SG8-38. The sequence continues at coordinate 14,280 of JBCCHE010000056.1, forward strand.
CGACGCCCTCGGGGCCCGACCCGACCCCGGTGCCGTCCCCGCCCGAACCCGTCGTGCCTCCGCCGGTGTCCGTGCCGGAGCCGGTGAGCCCACCACCCTCGGCCGACAGGGAACGACGCCTGATGGTCGAAGAGCAGGCCCGAAGAGTCCGCGCGCGGGCGACACGCCTCCTCGACACCGCCAAGAAGAACCCGCGATTGGTGCGACTCGTGCCCGCACTTCGAAACGATGTGCTCTCTCAAGTCGCGTCGATCGAAGACGACCTTCGGTCGAGTCCTTCGATCGACGACCTGGCGGACGACGCGAGGGCGCTCGGGGGCCTCGCAGAGCTTCTCGGGTACCTCGAGAAGATGGCGCAGCAGCGCTTGAGAAGCCCTGCGGCTGCGATTGGCGACGCCGATCGGATGGCCGACGCGTGCTACGCGCCCTTCATCGAGTTCGCGCGTTCCCACGGCCTCGAACTCAGCACCAGCACACCGATGGTCGTGTCGGGCGACTGGCAACTTGCCATCGTCCCGCGCTTCGCCGACACGGGCCTCGCACCCATCCGAGTCCCCCGCGGGTTCGCGCAGAGCATTTGGCTTTGGCCCGCCCTCGCGCACGAGGTCGCCCACGACCTTTACTACAGCGTGGGTGGCCTCGAACACGAACTGCACGCTCGCCTTGGGCTGCCGCATCGCGTGTACGCGCCTCAGACCGAGTACGAAGTGAACGCTCAACTGGTTCACGACCTCTATGGCGCATGGCTATCCGAGATCTTTCCAGACCTGATCGGCACGCTGACCCTCGGTCCGGCGTACGTCGAGACGATGCGACGAGCCTTTCGGGACCGGCAGTCCCCGCACCGGACGGCCGCGATCATCGAGGAACGGGGAGAGATCGAAGAACACCCTCCGGCCCGCCTCCGAGTTTACATGGCGACTCGGGTCCTTCACCGACTCGGGCGCCACGAAGAAGCCGACGACCTTTGGAACCAATGGCAAGCGGATCACGACGGTATCGACCTGTACTTCCTTCCCTTGTCGGGCCGATGGGTGGGAATCGCCGAAGAGCCGATGCATGAGGCGGCCGACGCGATCATCGACGTGTTGCTCGAAGAGTCTTGGCCGGAGCTGGCCGACTACCGGCTCCTGAACATCCCAGGCTTCGCTTACTCTCACGCCGCGCACGCAGAGGTCGAAAGCTTCAAGCGTCAGCTGAAACGAGGCGGCAAGGTCACCGGCGACGTTCGCTGGATCATGGCAGCAGCCGTGCTTGCGGTAACGGAAGATCCAACCCTTCACGATCAGGTTCTCGACGCTGCGCAGCGCGCGATCCTGGGCGTTGGCGGAAGGCCAATCCTAGACGAACTACCGACCGAGGCGAAGGCTGGTGGATCCATCGGGAGCATGGTCCTCGCTTCGCTTCGCAGTCGCGCCGCGGTGCGCGAGGCGATCATCCTCGGCGAAGCGATCTCCCCCTATCGCAGACCCGGACCCCGCTAGCGCGCAAGGCCTTTCGCGTGTCGCGCAGATCGCGCCCCACGTGTGGCCTCGCTGAACGACGGCGGGTAGCCGATCCGAACGCGGATCAGCGACGGCGGGGGTACCGGAGCTCGGGTCTCGGTGCTAGAGGTCGTGTTCATGGGCATCGCTGGTTTCCATCCCGCGGTCGCGACCTGGTTCGAGCGACGTTTCGGAGCACCGACCCCACCCCAAGCCGAGGGTTGGCCAGCGATTCGAGAGCGAACACACACGTTGATCGCGTCGCCTACCGGCTCCGGAAAAACGCTCGCCGCATTCCTTTGCGCCATCGACGACCTCGTTCGAGAGGGTCTGGAATCAGGGCTCCCCGATCGGGTGCAGGTCCTCTACGTTTCGCCGCTCAAGGCGCTGAGCAACGACATCGGACGGAACCTCGAGGCACCGATCGAAGGGATCCGAGGCACCCTGGCGGAACTCGGCTACGACGACCTGGATATCCGCACCGCGGTGCGGACGGGAGACACGCCTTCCCACAAGCGCGCCAAGATGGTGAAGTCGCCGCCACATATCTTCGTCACCACGCCGGAGTCCCTCTACATCTTGCTCACGAGCGAGGGCGGACGTCGCATGCTCTCGGACGTCAGGACCGTGATCGTGGACGAGATCCACGCCGTGGTCAGCAACAAGCGTGGGGCCCACCTTTCACTATCCCTCGAGCGACTGACCGAGCTAGTGGACCACGACATCACGCGGATCGGCCTCTCCGCAACCCAGAACCCTATCGAGCAGGTCGCCCACTTCCTGGTAGGCGCTCGCGCGGAGGGCGGCGAACCGCCGTGCCGGATCGTGGACGTCGGTCATCAACGCGAGATGGACGTCGCGGTAGAGGTCCCGGGGTCGCCCCTTGAATCGGTGATGTCCCTCGAGGTGTGGGACGAGGTCTACGCGCGGTTGGGGAAGCTCGTGGCCGAGCACGAGACGACGCTGATATTCGTCAACACAAGGCGGCTTGCCGAACGGGTCACGCGACATTTGGGCGAGATCCTCGGAGAGGATGCAATCACATCGCACCACGGCAGCCTAGCCCGTGCACACCGCCTCGAGGCCGAGCGACGACTCAAGTCCGGCGACCTTCGTGCGGTCGTCGCCACCGCATCGCTCGAGCTCGGGATCGACGTCGGCGACATCGATCTGGTGTGCCAGCTCGGATCACCACACTCGGTGGCGACGTTTCTGCAACGAGTGGGTCGGTCGGGTCACTGGCATGGGGGGACCCCGAAGGGGCGCTTGTTCCCACTGAGCCGCGATGACCTCGTTGAGTGCGCGAGCTTGATGCGATGTGTGAAGCGAGGAGAGCTCGACCGCATCGAAATCCCGGACGGTCCGCTCGACATCCTCGCACAGCAAGTCGTGGCAAGCGCAGCGGCGCGCGAACAGTGGGACGAGCGAGAGTTGTTGCGCATGGTGCGCAGGGCGTGGCCCTATCGCAGCCTGAGCGATGAACGGTTTAGTAAGGTCGTGCGAGTGCTCGCCGACGGGTACGCCACGAGCCGCGGCCGCCGTGGTGCCTACCTTCACCATGACGAGGTGAACGGGCAGATCCGCCCGAGGCGAAGCGCTCGACTGACCGCGATCACCAATGGTGGGGCGATTCCGGACAACTTCGACTACGAGGTCCGGCTCGAGCCGGAGGGCCTTCGGGTTGGAACCCTCAATGAGGACTTTGCGATCGAGAGCATGGCGGGCGACATCTTTCAGCTCGGCAACATCTCCTACGAGATCCTCCGTGTTGAACCAGGGGTCGTCCGCGTGGCCGACGCGCGCGGAAAACCGCCGAGTTTGCCGTTCTGGCTCGGCGAGGCCCCCTCCCGCGCTGACCTGCTTTCGGCATCGGTGAACGCGATCCGAGAAGCCGCGGAGGCCCGGGGCGACGACATCGACGCGGTCGTTCGAGATTTGGCCGAAGATACCGAACTCGCGCCGGTCGCCGCCCGTCAGGTCGCCGAGTACCTCGTGGCGTCACGCAAAGCGCTCGGTGCCATGCCAACGCGCAAGACGATCATCCTCGAGCGTTTCTTTGACGAGACCGGCGCGATGCACCTGGTGGTTCACTCCCCTTTTGGAAGCCGAATCAACCGGGGCTGGGGGCTCGCACTGCGCAAACGGTTCTGTCGAAGCTTCAATGTCGAGCTCCAGGCCGCAGCCACCGAGGACGCCATCGTTCTTTCGCTCGGACCGACTCACAGCTTCCCACTCGACGACGTGTTCCGCTTTCTCCGTGCCGAGAACGTTCGGGACGTACTGATCCAGGCAATGCTGGACGCGCCCATGTTCCAGACGCGCTGGCGTTGGAACGCGACGCGGGCCCTTGCGGTCATGCGCTTTCGGGGCGGGAAGAAAGTCCCCCCACCGTTCCAGCGAATGCAAGCGGATGACCTCTTGGGACTCTGCTTTCCAGATCAGGTCGCATGCCTCGAGAACGTCGCCGGCGATCGAGAGGTGCCGGACCATCCGCTGGTGGAACAAACGATCGACGATTGCCTCCACGACGCCATGGACATCGATGGGCTCGAGGCGCTCTTGGCGCGACTGCAGGCGGGTGAGCTCACGCTTCTGGCGAGGGACTTGACGGAGCCGTCCCCCCTCGCCCAAGAGATCCTGAATGCGAAGCCGTACGCGTTCCTCGACGACGCGCCACTCGAGGAGCGACGCACCCAGGCGGTCATGCAGAGGCGCTGGCTCAATCCGGCGCAGGCGTCCGACCTCGGCGCACTCGACGCGAGCGCGATCGAACGCGTCAAGTCCGAGGCGTGGCCCGAGCCTCGGGACCTCGAGGAGATGCACGACGCGCTTCTCATGCACCACGGTTTTTCGGCAACGGAGGCGGAAGCCGGAGGCTGGTCCGCGTGGCTGGCGGAGCTCGAAGCGGCGGGCCGCGCCACCCGATTTACCGCCGCCGACGCCGGGTTCACGGGCTGGACGGCCGCGGAGCGCTGGCCACTCGCCGAGGCCGCCTGGAAGGGAGCCCAACCTGCGGCCCCGGTAGTCGTTCCTTCCAGGTACCTCGCAGAAGGGTGGACCCGAGAAGGCGCGACGCTCGAATGGATCCGGGGACGGCTCCAGGCATCCGGGCCCGTGACGGCGTCCGCGCTTGCCAAGAGCCTTGCACTTCCTGTCGCGTCGGTTGACGTTGCGCTCGCGACGCTCGAGGGCGAAGGGTTCGTGTTGCAAGGCCGCTTTACCGAAGGCGGCGACCAGATCGAATGGTGCGAGCGCGGACTCCTCGCCCGCATTCACCGGTACACGCTCAACCGGCTTCGAAAAGAGATCGAAGCCGTGAGCGCAGCCGACTTCATGCGGTTCCTTGTCGGGTGGCAGCATGCTTCGGCCGACGCTCGATCCCAAGGTCCGGAAGGGCTCGCCGCGCTCCTCGAGCAACTCGAAGGGCTCGAGGCCGGCGCCGCGGCGTGGGAGTCCGACGTCCTACCCGTCCGGATGGATGGCTACGATCCCAGCTGGCTCGACAGCCTCTGCATGTCCGGGCGCGTGACCTGGAGCCGGAGAAGTCCACCATCGGGGCGCGCGTCGAGTCCCATTCGAACGAGTCCGATCACGTTTACGCGGCGAGACCAGACCTCAACGTGGCGATTTGCGGCAGTCGACGAGGAGCTCGCCACTTCGGACGCCCTCGCGGTCCTCGAGATGATGCAGGCCTCCGGGGCGAGCTTCTTCGATGACATCGTCGGGGGCACGGGCCTCCTTCCAACGCAGGCCGAAGCGGCGCTCGGGGAGCTGGTGTCGCTCGGGTGGGTGACCGCGGACGGGTTTACGGGGCTTCGCGCGCTATTGGCCCCGGATGCCAAGAAACCAAGGAGGGGGCGTCGCCACGCAGCAGCGTACAGCATGGAGGCGGCGGGGCGCTGGACCGTGCTGCCGCCCGTACGAGAAGAACACGACGTCGAGACGATCGCCTGGACCCTCCTGCGGCGATGGGGAGTTGTCTTTCGCCGCGTGCTCGATCGCGAGGGCGATCTTCCACCGTGGTACGAGCTTCTTCGCGTTTATCGCCGCCTCGAGGCGCAGGGTCGGATCCGTGGAGGCCGGTTCGTCGCGGGCTTCGCGGGGGAGCAATACGCCCTGCCCGAGGCAGTCACCGCGCTTCGCAAGTCGCGACGCCAGCCTAAGACAGGCGAGCTCACTTCGATTAGCGCGGCAGATCCGCTCAACCTCGTTGGGATCCTGACCCCCGGGCACCGCGTGCCAGCCACGCCAAAGAACCGAGTCCTGCTGCGCGACGGCGTGCCCACCGCGTTCCTCGAGGGCAGCGAGACTCATTTCATCGAAGACCCGGAGCAAGAGCGTTGGGCGCTCACACGGGCGCTCCAACGTCAGCCCATGCCAAGGGCGGTGCAGGCCTACCTCGGGAGTCGAGCGTAACGAACCCCGGCGCACTCGCCAAAACGCGGCTTGATGGTACGCTCGCGAACGTCTCATGCCCGACCCGCTCGACAGGTGCTTTGCACCGGCGACGATCAACGGCCTCACGCTACGGAACCGGTTGATCAAGGCCGCAACCTTCGAGGGGAAGTCGCCTGGAGGAATCCCGAGCCCGGCGCTCACCCGTTTTCACGCGCGTATCGGCGAAGGCGGGATCGGGATGACCACCATCGCCTATTGTGCAGCCGAGTCGGACGGACGCCTTCATGAAGACATGATGTACATGCACGAAGGCATACGAACCGAACTCGAGCACTTCATTCGAACGCTTCACGCAACCGGCGCCAAAGTGGCCGGGCAGCTCGGGCACGCGGGCGGTTTCACCAAAAACCGCGAGTTCCAGGGCAAGCGCCCCCTGGGCCCGTCGGCGGGCATCAACCCGCTGGGCCTCGGTTACGGCATGCCGTGGGTCAGCGCGATGAGCCAGGCCCAGATCGGCGAGCGTGTCGCCGTCATCGCCGAGGCCGCCGGTTTCATGAAGTCGGTTGGTTTCGACGCCATCGAGATTCACTTCGGCCACGGTTACGGAATTAGCCAGTTCATCAGCCCCAAGACCAACAAGCGAACAGACGAATACGGCGGAAGTCTCACGAACCGGATGCGGTTCGGCCTCGAGGTGCTCGAAGCCGTGAGAGCCCAAGTAGGGGACGACTACCCGCTGCTCGGCAAGATCAGCATGACCGACGGTGTCCCGGGTGGGATCCAATACGAGGACTCGGTCGAGATCGCGGCCATGCTGGAAGCCGGAGGCCTCGACGTCATCGTCTGCAGCGGGGGTACGAGCAGTCACAACCCCATGCTGTTGTTTCGCGGTGACAGCCTCGCGCCCGGGCTCATCAAACACGAGAAGAGCCGCATGATGAAGCTCGGGATGAAGCTCGCCGCGAAGGCATTCTTCAAGAACTACCCTTACGAAGAGGCCTACTTTTTCGAGCCAGCGCTCCAGATCCGGGACCGGGTACAGTGCGGGGTTTGCTACATCGGTGGCGTCTGCACCAACGAGAGCATCCGTCGCGTGATGGGGGCAGGATTCGACTTCATTCAGCTGGGACGCGCCTTGATCTTCGACCCGGATTTTCCAAAACAGGCGCGGTCTCGCCCTGGCTACAAGAACGGATGCAGCCACTGCAACCAATGCGCGACGCTGATCGAGGCGCCGGGAGGCATCTATTGCGTAGAGCGCCCCGACAACTTCGCATGAGAGGCAATTCACCATGACTACGCCGACCGAGTCGATCGTCATCGCGCGCCACACGATCCGCGGCATCGAGACCGACGCCAGTGGCACGGTGTCACCGGGTTGGCTTTCCCGAATGCTCGAAGCCGCCCGATGGGAGGTGTTCGGCCGGGACACCTTCGCGCTTCGAAACCGCATCGTCGGCGGCGTGGCCCGCGCGGCGGCGTTCGAGTACCAAGAAGCGCTCCGGTATCAAGACGAGGTCGAGCTCGCAACGTGGCTCGCGCGTGTGGGCCGCACGAGCTACGATTTCGGGCACGAGATGGTACGGCTGAAGGACGGCGCGGTCGCCGTGCGCGCGAGGGTCACGGTCGTTCATATCGGTCCCGACGGTCCGGCACCCCTCGACGAAGACCTGTCGGCCGCGGTCATCGAGCGACCTCTTCCGGACTCGGTACGATGGTCCGAGGGGCAGCGACGCGCTTCTTGGGCGCGGCAATGGATCGTCCGGCCGAGCGATCAGGATAGCTTTCGGCACGTGAACCAGGCGCGCTACGTCGACTATATCGACGATACCCGACAGTTGGCCGAGTTGGCGGGCGAAGCTGCCGGGATCAGCGGCCCCCTACGGGCCCTGAGCGTCGAATACCTCAAGGAAACCCACGCGGGCGCCGAGGTCCGAATGGAAACGTGGCTCACCAACGACGGCACACGAGCGTTCGAACTCTCGCACCTCGAGACCGGCGATGTCCACGCGCGCGGGTCGGCCCGCGGCTGACGCACACCTCAGTTGAGTGTTGCGTCGGCACTCAGGAGTGCGGTGATCGCTTGATTGATGTCGGCGGTTGGGTCCTGCGCAGCCTCGACGGCGACAAAGGCCGCGTTGACGGACGCGGCTGCACTGACCACATCGCTCGCGGCCGCAGGGGGTCCGGTCAACTGGGCCGGCGCAATGGTCGCGTTGACCTGCGTGTACGCCCGGCCGATGAAGTCTCGCGCATCGGCGTTGTTCCCGAGCCCAAGCGCGGTCAGCGCGCGACCGAGCAAGTCGAGCCCTTGATCGATCCCCGCGCGTGCACGCACTGGCTCCGATGGTGAAGACAGCTGGTCAGGAGAGTACTTCGACATGCCGAAAAGCGTCCCGGTGTACATCGCACCGTCGGGTCCGACGATGGTCGCCGCGTAGACGGAGTTCTCACAAGAGGTATCGGCGAGCGTGACGCCCGACCCCGGAATCACTTCGGTGTCGAGCAGGGTGTCGATCGCCGGGATGACGCGCGCCACCGACAGGAGCGCCGGGTCACAGGCGCCGGGTCCGCCCGGTGCCCACAACACGGAAGCCCCCGTGTCGTAGTCGAGCCCTTCGACACCCCATTGGCCGGCGCGCTGGCCGATCCCGTACACCAGATTGGACTGGGCGCTGATGCTGGGAATCCCGTTGGGTACGCTCACCGTGTCGTTCACCCATATGGTGGCGCAGCTTTGGGTCACTGGATCCCAGTCGACCCGCTCCATTCCGAGGGGAGCTTTGGCAGGAATGCCACCTTCAAGAGCGGACGCCAGGTTCTGACCGACGGCGTTGCCGGTGACGATCGTCGGATTGTCGACGACGTCGTTGACGACGATGGCCCCATAGCCACGGATCGCGATCGACTGCTCCGAGATCACGGTCGTCGCGGCCGGGTCACCGAACCGGATGGGGATCTCACAGGCAATCCGTGGGTCTTTGCCAGGAGCGATCGGCTGCCAGCCGGGAGGGATCTCGTCACGCCAGATGAACAAGAGGTTCATCAACTGCTGGCCGTCGGCAATGACGACGAACTTGTCGTCGTCGTCGCGCGTGCCCATGAGACTTGGGGTCTGCCCGGAACCCGGTCCGAGGCGGATCGGGCTCACGTTCGGATCGCTGTCGTAGGCGACGCGCCACGCTTGGGTCAGCGTAGTGCCGTCCCAATCAAACCGATACTGGGCCGCACTGGTGACGACGTAGATCCCCCCGTCCTCGTCGATCGCGATATTGTTCGACACCGTCTCGAGGGTCGCTGGGTCGGCCGTGGCGCAGTTTGGATTTGTAGACACAACGGGAATGGACCCACCGACGTCTGCCTGCTCCGCGTCGACCGGGATGACGAAAACGTTCCCTAGCTCGGTCGCGAAGGCGATGTGCCCGTCGTAGGTCAGGGCCATGCCTGCGATGAGATCGCTCGAGTTGCACAGCGCCTGATTGGGCAAGAAGAACACCCGACGCTTGAGCTCGATCGGGGAGAATCGATCTCCAGGCACGCTGTCCCCGAAGATCGACATGAAGTTGCTCCGCCCAGCAATGAAGTTTCCTTCGTCGTCGATGGCCGCGTAGGCCCCGCTCAACCCGAGCGGAATGATCGGTGGGTTCGTTTCCTCAAGCGCAGGGATGTAGGTGTCGACCAGTTGGAACGTGTCGTGGTCGACCTTGACGATCGCGCCATCGAGGCCCACCACGCTCGCCCACGCCGCGCGGCCGCCGTCGGGGTACGGCTCGGTGAACGAGATCATGATCGGCGCACCCGGCAGATCGAAGTGTTCGGGTGTGACCGTAGCGCCGGGTTCGGGGCCAGGGCCAGGGTTCGAGGCCTGCGCGTAGGCACCCCGATGCGACCCGGACCACAGGTTGTCGTCGTACGTCGGGTTGCAAAGAGGCTCGTCGGGCGCGAGTGGCGTGAAGCAGAACTCGGCGAACGCGGGCGGCGTGCACACGCTTGCAACGCAGGTACCAGTTCCCGGTGTTCCACCCGGTGGATCGCAGGTCGCCCCGTCTGCGTCAGCCACGAGGGTGCAAGTCCCGTCGGAAGGATCGCACGCGCTCGAGAAGCACGGCACGGTGCTCGGGGCGCACACGGTGTTGTCGCAAATCGGCGCGCAAACGCCGGCCTGACAGCTCCCTGACCCAAAGCCGAGCGGCGGCACCGAGCAAGTGGTCCCATCGGGCGCGGGAGCCTGGGCGCAGAGGCCGCAAGTGAGCTCGCACGTATCGACCGTGCACGGATCCCCGTCATCACACGAGGCGTCGGTGATGCACGTGTTCGTGACACAGCTGCCGGCGCCGTCGCACTCGGCGACCACCGGTAGGGCGCAAGCAGGGTCGCTACACGCCGTACCAGCCGGAAGCGGTGCGTTGTCGCAGACCGCAACCCCACCGACGACGTTGCAGCTGTCGACGGTGCAATCGCTTCCGTCGTCGCAATCAATGAGGCTTGGGTCGCAGGGATCGAGGCCAGGACATGCGACCTCGACCACCTTGGTCTTGTCACAGTCGGTGTCACCGTCCGTCGTCACCGCGGTGCAGGTCGCCGTGGCGCCTGGCGTGCCGCCGAGAGCCGGCGGGACACAGGTGATGAAGAAGGTGCCTGCGGGGGGTACACCGGGGAACGGAGCTGGGCCAACGCCGAGACCACCGGTCACGTCGCCCGTCCAAGTGCAGCTCGGGTCCGGGGTGCCGTCGCCGTTACAGTCAAGCAGGGCGTCGGTGCAGGTCAGGGTCGTCGAAACGCCTGGGTCAGGACCTGGGGTGCAGGTGAGGCCCGAGCCGTCTCCGGTCGGGACACAGGTCTGCGGGTCGCAGCTGTTGCCACAGGTGCTGTCCCCATCGCGGTACCGCACTTCACACTGCGTGCCGGCGAGTGGCGGGTTCGGCGGAGGC
>JBCCHE010000057.1:0-24704 GCA_039028875.1 Myxococcota bacterium
ACAAGATCGGCCAAGACCGGATAAATTTGGAGAGGCTGAAATGTCAGACGAACTACAAAAACCTAAGAAAGTTCGCGATATCCGCGAACGCCTCGGCAGAACCACGGCGCAACCGCCACCACCGGACCCCGAGGAAGGCGGCCTGGCGCCTCCCCCGCCCACGCTGGGAGGTGTCGCGCCACCGCCAGGGTTCGTCGGCGGGCGGGCAGCCAAGCAGGCGGGGCCGTTCGGCGGAACGACAGCCGCTGCGCCCGCGGCCCAGCAAGAGGTTCGAATTGTCGTTGACGAACAGGCGGTCGCCACTGCGCATGAGGGGAGCGGCCGACGCGCGCGCAAACTGATGTTGATCACCGGGGGTGCCGCCGCGTTCGTCGGTCTCCTTCTCGGGATACTAGCGACCGCAGTCACGCTCGACCGACGCGAGTACAACGAGGCCGTGCGCGACGGCACGGCCGTCTACGAAGGCGTCCGAGTCGCGGCAGATGAGGTAGCCGAAGCCAAACGCTTGTTGGATCGCGCGGTCGCCGCTGCGAAGGCGCGTCCAGGCCAGGGACCCAGTGTCGACTACGAAGCGATCGAGAAGCTCCGCGGCCTCTCGACGCCGTTCACGGCCGCCGACTTCGCCGGCCTGAAGTACACGAAGTTCAACCGCGAGACCGTCAACGCATTGTTTCTCTACGCCCGTCAAGTCGACGAGCTGTGGGATGGGTTCGACAAGCTCGCAGGGCGCGTGCTGCCGGACGCCCGGCGCGCCGACCTCGACGAGGCCGCCCAGGATGAGACCGCGCTTACAACGGCGCCGACGGGATGCGTCCCTACTCTTGGCGAAGGCGGTTTCCGCTGCGGCCTCGTGTACGTGGATGTGCCCGAGGAGATGGGATCAGCCACGACCAAGCTGAAGGTTCGCACGACGCGGAGTAGCCGCCCCTTCGACAAGCAGATCTACATGGGACAGGACCTTCGCCAGAACGCCTCCAACTACGTGATTCTCACGAATCCAGAGCAGTCGGAGGGGGTTCTCGGGCAGCGTCGGAACGCGTTCTCGTCGTATCGACGGGACCTCGCCGAGCTCTCGCGGCTCATGAACAGCACCCTCGAAACCCAAGGGGCGCTCGAGAAGGGCCTCGGCGCCGTCGCCGGCCTCCACGAGATCGCGACGTTCTAGCAGAGCTGAAATTCCGCTATGGTCTCATGGGGTTTCGGTTGCTCAACATTCGACGTTAGGCGTTACCGGATGCTATTCTAATGCGTGGGGTGCCACGCTTTCGATTGCGATACCAGTCGACCAACCTCGAGATGCCTCTCGGGGAGTTTGCCATTGGTCGAAGCTCGTCATGCAACCTTGCGTTGGCAGACGGGCTGGTCTCACGTCGGCATGCCGTCATCCACGTAGGGCCTGACGAAGTCGTCGTCGAAGACCTCGGAAGCCGCAACGGCGTCGCCGTCAACGGCGTGCGAATCAACGGACCGCGGCGGATCACGCACATGGATCGTGTCTACATCGGATCGCAAGAGCTGGTCCTCATCGACGCGGCGAAACTCAAAGAAGGCGCGCGCGAGACTGCCGGCTACATCGTGTGCGACTCGTGCGGTGCGATCAACGGAACCGCAAAGCGTCGTTGCGGTGAATGCGGCAAGAGACTCAACGCCGGCGGCGGGAAAACCCTAACCGAAGGCAGCGTCGATTCGTCGTCACACGCTTGGGGCGCCGAGGATACTCGGACAGCGCGCGCGCTCGACGTCATCGGTGGCATCGCAAGCAAGGCCATCGCCATGGGGCGCTTCGACGAAGCCGAGAAGATGCTCTTTCCTCATCTCGAAGGGCTTCTCGAGCGCGCGCTCCACAATCGAGCACTTAGCGACTCCGACAAAGACGATCCCGATGCGCTCTTCGCCGGTGCGACACAGTACGCGCTCCAGCTATCGCAGGGCCTACGGGATACCAAGTGGATCGATTGGGTCTTTCGCATGCACGCCGCCACGGGCCGCCTCATGAGCGCAGAGACCATCGAAGAGCTGCACCGTTTGGTCCGAACGACGAACTACTCGAAGCCTCAACACCTTCGTAACTACCTCTCTACGATCCAGGGCCGTTCGTCCGACTACGGAGCCTCCGAGCGTTTCCTGCTGCGACGCCTCGAAGGGCTCGAGCAAGTGGTCGCCGCACACTAGTACAGGCCGGCTCGGAAGCGGAAGAAGCGATGGGCGCGAGGCCGGCGTTCGGTCAGCGGGACTAGATCGCGTGGCGGCTCGGCCGGTCCGGAGACTGTCCGGCGACTCGCCTAAGGCGGTCGACGGCTTCTCGAAGCTCTGGGTCGTCGCCAACGGGTTCGATGAGCGTGAGCATCTCGTCCGAGGGGGGCTCGAAAACCCGGTCGTAGAGCCGCGCAGCGACCTCGAGCCAACGAACGGTCCGTAGGGCACAGCCGAGGCGGGTGGCGCACTCCGCAAGTCGGACAACGCGATGGGTCTCAACCGAGACGCCTTCATCGAGTTGCTCCTCGAGCTCTGCGACGCCACGAGCCATCATTCGTTCGGCATCGGCGAGTCGGTTTTGACCCAGGGCGCGTTCCACAACCTGAGACAAGAGATGGAACGTCCAGCCCGACTCGGCGACGTCGCGGACCGCGGTGGTCACACGTTGACCGGTCGTCACCGCACCGCAGTGCGGACAAGAACTGCTGGTCCCTGGAAACGGGATCGCGCACGCCGGACAGAATGTTAGCGCGCCGGTCGTTCGTTGAACCCGATTCTGCCGACCGAGAGCGAGGAAGACCAGCTCCTGCGTGCCGACTCGTATTCGGTCGCCATCCTCGAGGACGGCTTCTCCAATCAGTGGACGACCGTTGAGCACCGTGCCGTTTCGGCTCTGGAGATCTTCGATAACCGGCTTGTCGCCAGTGAAGTCCATCCGCGCGTGCTCGCGCGACATCATTGGGTCGTCGATGGTAACGCAGCAGCTGGTGCCACGTCCGATGACGACGACCTCTCGGTCGAGGTCAAACTCTTGAAGCAGAAATCTCAGCCGATAGCGCAACGAGACCCCTCCCGGGTCTGATCAACGTAGCGAACGGCGCACGGCGGTGTAAATCCTACCCGCCCCTACCTCGGTGCCTACTTCTCGTCGATCTTCGGTGTCTCTTGGCGGCGGATTTCGCCGGTGATCCGGTCCGCAATGTCTGCGTTCTGGTCGTCACCGTTGCCTTCGGCCACCATGTTCACCAGCGCACCGCTGTCTTTGCCCTTCACAGGCTTGTTCTTGCGGAGCGTATCGATTCGCGACGCGACGCGTGAGTCTTCCAGCACCAGGCAGTAGAAGCCGTAGAATTCATTGTTGTCGACGGCGCGGGCTTGCACGCGCGGCTCTTTCCACTCGAGCCACTGCGTCGGCGCGGCGCCCGGTGTGAGCTCGCCCTTCTTCTTCTTGGCTTTGCCGTAGCGCTTCTGGAGCGCGGCGCCGAACTCCTCGAACGACGCTCCCTCGAAGACGGACGTATCGAAGGCGCGGTACCGTTTCCAAAGCTTGTCGTTGATGAAGAAGAAGAAATCTTGCGTGTTCTTGGTGCGCACGCGAAGCAAGGACTCACCGTTATTTGCAGTGAATTCGCCCTTCAGGTAGCCCGAATCGTAGGCGCTCGGCGTCCCGTCAAACTCGAAGTACGAGTCGCGAATCTGGCGGGTCTCCTCGGCCATTCGGTGCCGAATCCGGTCCTCTTCAATCGCGTCGGTCGTCTTCGAGATCGGTTCCTGGTAGCCCTGCTCGATCTCCTTTTTGAGCTGGCGGTACACCTGCTTCGGGGACCAGCCCCACTCGATGGCTCCCATCGAGTCTTCGAGCGCCGTCGGAGACTTTTTGCTCGCGCTGCCTTGATCGGCGAACGCCGCTGTACCGAACAAGAGAGCCGCGCCGACCAAGGGCGCGATGGTCGATGAACGTTGCATAGGAAACCCCTTGGAATCAGGGTAGCACCCAGCCGAATTGGCCCAAAACTTATCGTGTTAACCCTTGGGAAAACGCGATTCGCGGTCGTCGAGAGCGACGAAAAGCATGGTCCCCCCGGCCACCGCAGCCGGCATGAAAAAAAGGTTCACCAGCGGGATGAACAAGAGCACCCAGACGCCGGTCCCGAACCCCGCGACCGCCGCGAGACGTCGGCGGGCGAAGGCGAGCCGATCGGAGACCGACCAGTTGCGCCGCGCGGCGGGCCAGTCGATGTAGTCGATCCCGAGGTAGACGGCCGTCAGCGCAAACGCCAGAACCGAAACGAGCTGGCCAATCCCAGGGAGGACCAACGACAGAAAAAAGAGCGGACCGACGACGAAGGCGTAGACGAGCACTTTGAGGACCTCGAGTCGGACCGTCCGCACGAGGTCGGTCAACGTCCGGGCGAGCGAGAACGGGGGCGCAGACTCGCCCGTCAGCAGACTTTCGACGGCCTCGCTCAGCGAGTCGTTGAACGGTGCCGCGACGATGCTCGAGAGCACCACCACCAGCACCAAGCCAATCACGGCCAGGAGTATCCCAAGAACGACCTCGATGAACCCACGCAGCAGCCTCACCAGCGTCGCGGTCCATCCTGTGGCCTCGTTCCAGCTCTCCGGCATCCAGGCCCACACCGCCTGCCCCGCCTCTTGGTAGAGATGGGTGGAGCCGTAGAACACGCCGAACAGCGCGGCCGCCGTGATCAAGATGGGAAACGCCCAGTAGCGAACGAGTCCAGGATGCTTGAAGTAGACGAATCGCATGCCCGCGAAGGCATAGGACACTCCTTGCACGAACCCGAGAGGGGCCGTGATGACCGCACGGGCGCCTCTTGCTTCCTTCAAAGCGCGACCGCTCCGAGTGGAATGAGCGGCTTCAAGTCTTCATCGTCAAACCGTAGCTGAAGACCAAAAAAGTAGTCCCGGTTGCCGTTGATGATGTTGTCGACGCCAGCGAGGATGGAGAACCTTCGAAGGAGCTCGTAGCTGGCGCGAATTCGAACCCGCGGGAACGCGAACCGGCCGATGTCGAAGACGTCCATGTTGAACTCCATTCGGTCGTCGAGAACGTTGATGTCCATGCCCAGGCCGCCGGTGGATTCGATGATGCCGAAGCGGAACGTCGCAAACGAGATCGTCTTACCCAGCTCGGCAGAGAACTTGAGCCGCGTGGAGCGCGAAATCTCGGTCCGCCGAAATTCGTTGGGCTCGAACAGGGGCGGCGGACTCTGACGGATGATCGTGTCGGTCACGTTGATCGTCCCTCGCGGGTCGTCGACGACTTGGAACAGGAAGTACCGCCCTTCCCTCGGCTTGAGGTACAGCGAAAAATAGGTCTTGAAGGCGCTCGACAGGACGTTGTACTCGCTCCGGAGTTCGACGATCGTTCGTAGCCGGTTCAGGCCTCCAACGAAGCTGTTCAGACCCTGAGCGACGCCCTCGACTTCGTCGATCAGCGCTTCGTCCTGCGTAAGTCTGCCAATGGTACCTTCGCCGCGCGCGGTGCGCCCCGACACTTCCTTGATGTCCTCGAGAACGAGATTGAGCTGGTCTGCGGCGCGATGAATCGACGCGATGGTGTCGTCCACCTCGGCGACGCCGCGATCGATATCGCCTTTGCGGCGCTGAATGATGTCGTTGAGATCGCCGGTCGCCATCTCGACGTTCTCCATGATGTTGACGATGCGCGGGCCTGCCTCATCGGTCACGACCTTGATGTTCTCGAGCGCATCGCTGAGGTTTCGGAGTGCGCTTTCCATGCGCTCGCCAGCCTCGTCGGTCCCGAACGCGCGCTCCAGCTGCGTGGTGATCCGGCGGACGCTCTGCGCGATGTCGTTGACCGTCACCAAGATGTCGTCCGTGTTGACCCCCTCCGAAGCCACACGGATCTCACCGCCGTCGGGAATCCGGGGAAGCTCTGGATTGCCGGGACTGATGACCAGAACCCGCTCGCCCAGTAGCGAAAGACTGCGCATCACGACCTGCGCGTTCTCGTAGACTGGCACCTCCCCTTCGATCCGCATGTCGACGCGAGCGCGGTCGCCTTCCAGGCGAATGCGCTGGATGTACCCAACCGGAATCCCGGCGACGAGAACGCGTGACTTGGTGATGAGGCCCTGGACGTCTCCGAAGTACGCGTGGACGCTGTATCCGGAGTCGGTCGACGCCCGTTCGTCCACGTAGCGATAGACCGCCACGGTGACGATCAGCCCGAGGACCACCATGAGGCCGACTCGCGCCGCGTTCCAAGTCTCTCGCATAGGGCCCGGCGAATCCTAGCCGAAGCCGAACCAAACAGCCATCGACTCAACCACCCCTGGCGACTCGCCACCGCTTGCGGAGCGAGGGCCGAGCCGCTATGGCCTCCCACATTGTCCGACGGGATCGACACGATCACCGCTGCGGCACTGGGCGCGCTCCAGGGCCTCACCGAGTTCCTCCCCGTGTCGAGCAGCGGACACGTTGCCGTGGGCGCCGCGTTTGCCGGGATCCGTAGCCCGTCGTTGGCACTGACGGTCGCACTCCATCTCGGCACCCTCCTTGCGACGGTTCTTCTGTTGCACCGAGACGTCGGCGCGCTCCTCCGCGAGACCGTCGAGTCGATCCGGAACCCCAGTCGGCTGCGCGAGACCACGGAAGGTCGCCTCATCGTCGCCATCGCGATCTCGACTCTCATCACAGCGGCCATCGGGCTGGCTTTGCGAGGCCCCGCGGAGGCCTTCGCGGCGAACCTTCGACTTGTGGGGGGCGGTTTCCTGGTCTCCGCCGCCGTCCTGGTGGCGAGCCGATACGCCCAGGGCCAGGGCGATGACGTGACTTGGTTGATGGCTTCGGCGGTCGGCATCGCCCAGGGCATCGCCGTGCTCCCGGGGATCAGCCGGAGCGGGATTACGATCGCGACCGCCATGCTTCTCGGCCTCCGAGGGCCCGCTGCGTTTCGCTTTTCGTTTCTGATTTCGCTCCCCGCCATCGTGGGCGCGGCCATCCTCGAGGCGGGCGGGAGCGACGGGATGAGCTCGCTCGGCGCCTCCGCGTGGATCGGGGGAGCGACCGCCCTCGTGACGGGATACCTGGCACTTGTGATTCTTCGCCGTATCATCGTGGTAGGCCGTCTGTGGATGTTCGCCCTCTATCTCGTCCCCCTTGGCCTGGTGCTCCTGACCCGCTGACGCGGATGCCCCCTGATGACTGAAATCGACAAAGCGCACGCGGTGATCATGGCTGGAGGCTCGGGGACTCGTTTCTGGCCGCTGTCGCGGACCACTCGACCCAAGCAGTTCCTGTCGCTCGGGCCCGACGAGCGAACTCTCATTCGCGCCACCGCGGAACGAGTATGGAGCGTCCTTCCGCCTGAGCGAACGTGGGTGGTCACAGGCCAGACCCAACGGGAGCAAGTCGAACGAGAACTCCCCGAGGTCCCCACCGATCAGATCCTCGCGGAACCAGTCGGTCGGAATACAGCGCCGTGCATCGGTTGGGCCGCGAGTCACATTCGCCGGCGTGATCCCGAAGGCATCATGGCGGTGCTGCCGGCCGACCACTACATCAGTGATTCGGAGGGATACGTCGAGAGCCTTCGTCGGGGTCTCGGTGCGGCCACCCACGGCGACTTCGTGACCATCGGCATTCGCCCGACGCGACCCGAAACGGGCTACGGTTACATCGAGGTGGGCGCTGAGCTCGACCCCGGGGTGTTCCGGGCGCGTCGCTTCGTCGAGAAGCCGAACGAACAGCGGGCCCGCCAGTTTGTCGCGTCCGACCAGTTCCTCTGGAACAGCGGGATGTTCTTCTTCGTTGCGTCCCGAATCCTCGGCGCAATCGACCAACACCTGCCCGGTCTCGGCGAGCAACTCGCCAAGTTCGACGAAGCTTCCCGCGCAGGCAACGAGGCCGAGGCGGTCAATGCGGGGTACCCCACGCTCCCAGCGGTCAGCATCGACCACGGAATCATGGAGAAAGTCGACTCCGTCAGCGTGATACCGGGGTCATTCCCCTGGTCAGACCTCGGAAGCTGGACGTCGGCTTGGGAGCTTTCCGAGCAAGACGCCCAAGGCAACTCGGTTCCGAGCGACGCCGTCTGCATCGATGCCAATCGCAATTTCGTAGAAGCGCCTCCTGGAAAGCTCGTCACGCTCGTCGGGGTCGACGATCTGATCATCGTCGACTCGGGGGACGCTTTGATGGTGGTTCCGAGATCCAGGGCCCAGGATGTCCGACAAGTCGTCGCCGAACTCAAGGACCGCGACGACCCAAGAAGGTGATCGAGTGAACCCACACGTCTTTCGACAGTACGACATCCGTGGGCACGCGGATCGCGACTTCGACGATGCGTTCGTGCGCGATCTCGGGCTGAGCCTCGGTACTTTCTTCGCAGCCAGGGAGCTTCGGCACATCGCGGTCGGGCGGGATTGTCGAATCAGCTCTCCACGCATCCACGACGCACTCGTCGCCGGGCTGGTCGAGACTGGGCTCCGGGTCACCGACATCGGGGTCGGGCCTACGCCGCTTCTCTACTTCGCGGTGCACCACCTCGACCTCGACGGCGGCGTCCAGATCACGGGAAGCCACAATCCGCCGGACGAGAACGGCTTCAAGATGATGGTCGGCAAAGCTTCGCTCTTCGGTTCGGACATCGAAACACTGAAACACACCATGGAGTCACGTGCGTTTCGTCGCGATTCCGGTGGCGGCTGCGAGCACTTCGATCCCACGGGCGACTACATCGCGACCGCGACCAAGGACATCGCGCTTGGGCGAACGAACATCCGCTTCGCGCTCGACGCCGGCAACGGCGCGGGCGGCCCGCTTGGGCTCGAGACGATGCGCGCCCTTGGACTCGACCCAGTGCCGCTCCTTTGTGAGATGGACGGTACGTTTCCGGTCCACCACGCCGATCCGACCGATCCCGCAACCTTGTCGATGCTCCGCGAGCGCGTGCTCTCCGACGAGCTCGAGCTCGGGTTCGCGTTCGATGGAGACGCAGACCGGCTCGGTGTGATCGACGCCCGGGGCGAGGTCATCTGGGGGGACCGGCTCATGATCATCTTGTCACGCGCGCTGCTCGCCAAGCACCCAGGAGCCACCATCATCGGTGAGGTGAAGTGCTCTCAGACGATGTACGACGACATCGAGGCGCACGGTGGACGAGGCATCCAGTGGAAGACAGGCCACTCGCTCATCAAGACGAAGATGAAAGAAGAGGCGGCCCTACTCGCCGGCGAAATGAGTGGTCATCTGTTTTTTGCGGACCGGTACTACGGCTTTGACGATGCGACGTACGCCGCACTCCGGATCCTAGAGATCGTCTCTCAGGCCAATGTCCCGCTCCACGAGATGCTGAGCGATGTTCCGGAGACCTTCGCAACCCCCGAAATCCGAGTGCCGTGCGACGATGCATTGAAGTTCCGAGTCGTCGACGCAGTCGTGCGGCACTACAGGCCCACCCACGCACTCGTCGACATCGACGGTGCGCGTGTGCAGTTCGACGGGGGGTGGGGGCTGGTCCGCGCATCGAACACCCAGCCTGTGCTCGTTCTCCGATTCGAAGCGAACTCCACGCAACGGCTCGAGGCGATCCGCGAAGAGGTGGAGTCAGTCGTCGGTCGGATTCGCGACCGCCTCTGATTCGAGCGGCGTGAGCGATACTTCGACGCTGGCGTCATAGGTGCCTTGCGGGGCTGCGCGCCAATCGCTTGGGCCGATGATCGCGCGGGCTGGAGCGTACTCAGGGTGGAAGACCAGAAGCTCGGTACCCTCGTGAATCGGAGCCCCAGCAAGTGACACTTGGGGACCCTGCCCCAGGTAACGGTAGACCTTGGCACCCGGCGGGTTGGTGATGACGCGCACCACGGCGGCGCCCTCAGCCCTGGCAACCTCGTCGTTGAGCGGATCGCCAAGCGAGAGTGCGGCCGACTCGGTGCCAGCGGGTCTCGCCTGAACCGCAAGCTCGTACTGAGGCCCATCTTCGGTTTCCTGCCACGGCGCGTCGCCTGGAATCGCAGTACGTGAGGGTTCGAGGCCGTTGTCAAAGACGACGAACTCATGAGAGGCGGATGGCGCCAGCCCAGTCGCGCGCGCCGGACCACGACCGACAAACACGAAAACTTGGGCGTCGGCGGGCTCGATGTTGGCCGTGATCGTCCCGAACGGGGTAGCGTCGGCAGCCGTGGGCGTGGGGCGCTCGATCGCCCCGGTCATGAAGAGCGCGAAGAGGCCAGCGGCTGCGGTCAACACCAACAGCCAGGGGATCCACGAGGTTCGCGACGCGCCCGCTGAGGACGGACGTGAAGGCGCCGGAGGTGCGACCTCAACCGGCGGTGCGGTCGGTTCGTCGGATGACTCGAGGGGAGCAGCGTCCTCCGTCACGTTTTGTCGGGACGGCGTGAGCGCCCATTGTTGGGTGGTTTCGGTCGCCGAGCGGAGCACGGCTTCAGACGCGGGAATCAGCCCTTCCGGTGAGCCGGTCAGAGGCGCATCGAGGTCTTTGGGCGGCCCATGGTCGATGGGGACCTTGGCCGTCTGGGGCTCCTCCTCCGGGAAGCGTACGCGAATGGTCGCCGTCACGGCTTCCTCCGGGTCTTGCGGAACAGGGGCCGCAGCTGCCGCCACGGAGACCTGAGACGGAGGCGGTGCCGAGTCGACCATGACGTGCTCCGAGACGACCACCGAGCCTTGCGCAGCCGGAGGAAGGGGCGGCGGAACCGTCGACCGCCTCGGCGCCGGCGAAGAAACTCGCTCCGGTTCCTCGTCGGGAGGCGGCGTCGTGACCGGCTGCAACTCTCGATCGGGGTTGCCACCAGCGGCTTGCTGTGGCTCTTGCGGGTCGGGTTGTAACTCGGCAGGCACTGGGTCCGGCAGGTCCTGCGCTTGCGTCTCTCGCGTGAGCTCCTCGGTGATGGGTCTCGGGATCGTGATCCGCGCAGTGACGGGCTCTTCATCCGCGGCGTGTGGGCCCGAGGTGCTCTCGGCCGCCGCGTCGAGGGAGCGCGAACCTGGATCGCCGAGAAGTTCATCTAGCTCCGCGTCGAGTTCCTCCGGATCGATCGCAGCCTCCTCCGGTGCGGGAGGCCTCTCGCTCTCGCGAACCAAGCGCGCCAACACCCTCCTGGAGGCGCCACGATTGAGCGGGATGAGAGACGCTTCGATGGCGTCATGGAGGTGCTTCAGGTCTCGGGGCGGTTCGCCCGTTGCGCTTTCTCGCACGAGTTGAAGCAGATAAGGGGGAACGCCCGGCCCAGCGGCGACGAGAAGCTGCTGAAGGACCGATACCAGCGAGCGGGCAGCTTCGTCGGGCTCGGCACGCTTGGCCGACGAAGCGACGACCACCGACCCCTCCGCGGTGACCCGAACGTCGTCTGCCCGAAGCGTCACCGATTCTTGAAGAAGGCCCTCGCACGCCTCGAGTGCTACGAACGCACCGATCTCGAACGGTAGACGGTCGCCACGCTGCTCGAGCTCCCGAACCAGCTGCCCCACGCCCACGTCTACGTTCATCGCTCCCCCCTTTAATCCCCGGGCGGACGCACACACACGCCCTGGGCCATCAAGTACTCCTTGACCTCGGCGACAGTGTAGTGACCGTCGTGAAAGATAGAAGCCGCAAGCGCCGCATCCGCCCCGGCGGACGCCAAACCCTCATGGACGTGGCCAAGGTCCCCGACACCGCCCGAGGCGATGACGGGGATGGACACGGCATCCACAACTGCCCGAGTTAACTGGAGATCGTAGCCATCCTGGGTGCCGTCGCGATCCATGCTCGTCAGGAGAATCTCACCCGCGCCGAGATCTGCCACCTTTTTGGCCCAGGCGATCGCGTCGAGGCCCGTATCACGCCGCCCCCCGTGCGTGTAGACGTGCCAGGTCGCCTCGGACCCGGGGACCCGTTTGGCATCGATCGCCACCACAATCGCCTGCGCCCCATACGCCTCCGACACCTCGGCCACGAAGTCCGGGTTCGAAACCGCTGCGCTGTTGATCGAGACCTTGTCGGCCCCGGCGTGGAGTAGCTCCTGAACGTCACGCCGCTCGCGAACGCCGCCGCCAACGGTCAGTGGCACCGCGACGGTGGACGCCGTTCGGTCCACGAGATCGAAGAGGGTCCGGCGTTCTTCGTGGGAAGCCGTGATGTCGAGAAACGTGATTTCGTCCGCGCCGCCCTCGCTGTAGCGCTGGGCAGATTCGACCGGGTCGCCGGCATCGCGAAGCCCAACGAAGTTGACCCCTTTGACGACGCGGCCGTCCTTCACATCGAGGCACGGAATGATTCGCTTCGCGAGCATCAACTAACCTCTCGCGCCGCAAACCCGTCAGACAACGTAAACGCACCGGAGTAGAGCGCGCGGCCGCACACCGCCGCGCGAACGCCCGCTCGGGACAGGTCACGAAGGTCGTCGAGTGCGCCGATGCCGCCCGAAGCAATGACGGTGGCTTTCATCTGGGACTGGAGTTCGGCGGTTCCGGCGACGTCGGGGCCTTCCTTCGTGCCGTCCCGCCGAATGTTGGTGTACAGCGCCGCCGCGATCCCCCAGCGATCGACCTCCGCGGCCAGGGTTGAGACGGTCTCGGCGCTCTGCTCCTGCCACCCCTCGACGGCGACCTGCCCGTCGCGCGCGTCGATGGCGATGACCACCGTGTCTGGATAGGTCGCGCAGATCGCACGCGCGACATCGGGAGCTTTGACGACCACGGTGCCGAGCACCACCCGCGACGCGCCCGCTTCGATCCACGCACGCGCCACGTCGCTGTTGCGCACCCCACCACCCACCTGCACTTGCAGCGAAGTCGCACGCAGGATGCCATCGATGGCGGCGACATGTGCGGGGCGGCCCGACCGCGCCCCTTCGAGATCGACGACATGAAGGCGCTTGGCCCCCTGCTCCTCGAACCTTTGTGCCGCGGCAACGGGATCGTCGTCGTACACGGTCACTTCGTCGTAGCGCCCCTGGTGAAGGCGGACGACTTTGCCGTCGAGCAGGTCGATCGCAGGAATCAGCTCCATGGGACATCTCCAAGGAAGTGCCCGATGAGGCGTGCGCCTGCGTGCTGGCTCTTCTCCGGGTGAAACTGACACGCCAACACGTTGTCCCGCGCGATCGCGGCGCAGAACTCGTGACCGTAGTGTGCGGTCGTCACGGTGAGGGAGGGATCGCGGGGGACCGCGAAGTAGCTGTGAACGAAGTAGTACCAGGCACCGTCCTCGAAGACGGGATGACCACTCTTCACCCGGTTCCACCCGATGTGAGGCACCTTCAGGCGCGCTCCCACTTCATCGTGAAGGTCGTTCGAGAACCGTTGGACGACACCCTCGAACACACCGAGCCCGGCCGCCCCCGGTGCCTCCTCGCTCGACTCGAACAACGCCTGCATCCCAAGGCAGATGCCGAGGTACGGGCGGCCCGTCGCGATATAGGAAACGACCGCTTCGCCAATGCCCTTGTCGAGCGCGGCCGCGCACTCCTTGAACGCGCCCTGCCCGGGCATGACGAGCCGGTCCGCGCCCCCGAGGGTGTCCGGGTCAGAAGTCAACACCGGGACCGCACCCGCACGCTCGAACGCCTTGGCAACGCTGTGCAGATTCCCGAGCCCTAGGTCGACGATCGCGACGCGCGTCGCAGTCATTCCGTCAACGTGCCCTTCGTCGAGGGAATGCCCTGCACCCTCGGGTCGACCTCGGTCGCCTGCCGAAGTGCGCGCGCGAAGGCCTTGAAGCTGATCTCGACCACGTGGTGGAGGTTGTCGCCCGCATGCTGGCGCATGTGAAGGTTGCACTGGGCGCCTCGAACGAAGCCCTCGAAGAAGACTTCGGCCAGCTCGGAGTCGAAATCGCCGATTTTCGCCTTCGGAAGCGAAACTGCCCAAACGAAGAACGGCCGCCCGGACAGATCGAGCGCGCACGTCACGCACGCCTCGTCCATGGGTAGCGTCGCCGAGCCGTACCTCCGGATACCCGCTTTGTCGCCGAGCGCTCGCGCAACGGCCTGCCCGAGCGCGATCGCGAGGTCCTCGGTGGTGTGATGGCCGTCGATGTGCGTGTCGCCGGTCGCCCGGACACGCAGATCGACAAGACCGTGCCTGGCGATCTGCTCGACCATGTGGGTTAGGAACCCGATCGGGGTTTCCACCTGGTACTTGCCGGATCCGTCGAGGTTTACCTCGACCGAGATGTCGGTCTCTTGGGTCCGACGTTCGATCGTCGCCATGCGTCCCATCACGGCGCAACCATAGCCCGTAACGCGCGTCCGTCTATCGGGACTTCATGTGCGAAAGGACCTCGTCCAACTTGCCCTGGAGATCCTCGTTGTCGGGCTCACTCTGGAGGGCCAACTGCAAGTTCAACTTGGCCTGTGGCCAGTCCTCGTTCTTGATCGCTTTGTGCGCGCGAGAGAAGAAGACGCGCGCCTTGCTGGACCGCAGCATCACCCCTCCGGGAGGTCGCACCGTTCGTCGGGTTTCGTCCGCCCTGCTGGCCGTGTAGCGGGTCTTGCCCTGGTCGAGCCCCTCGTCGTAGAGCTTGCGCTTCGTCGGATCGAGCAAGACTCGGTACGCCTCGCTTCCGAGCCGGTAGAGTGACATGTGAAGGTCGACCTCTTCGGTCGGCGCGCCCACGAAGTTGTCGGGATGGTGCTCCCGCGCGAACCGGTGAAACGCGGAGCGAATCTGGTCTGGGGTGGCCGCGCGGATGATCCCAAGGACGGTGTAGTAGTCTTTCGAGTCAGCCCCGCTCGACACCGCTACGCCCTCATCTTGGCTTCATGTCGGGCCCGAAGCGCCGCTACTTGGTCGTCGGGAAGCTCGCCGATGAGCCGGATCGAGATCTGCTGTTGCTGGCCGGTGCCGACGTCTTGGGCGCGGACGCTGAGGATGCCGTCGGCGTCGATCATGAAACGAACCGCGATCTGAACCTTGCCGCGCGCTGCGGGTCTAAGGCCATCGAGAACGACTTCTCCGAGGAGCTGATTGCCCTGAATGTTCCTCGACTCGCCTTGGCAGATCCGGACGACCACCGTCTCCTGCTTGTCGCGCGCCGTGGTGAACATCTTGGTCTGGCCGGCTGGAATCGCCGAGTTCTTGCGAATGATGTGCTCGCAGTAGCCGTCGACGGTCTCGACGCCGAGTGAAAGCGGCGTGACGTCGAGCAGGAGCGGTGTGGCAGGCGTGGCCTCGCCCACCGGAACCACCCCAGTCATCGTGGCGACGTCTTCGTCGATCGGCACGTCGACCTCGGGAGGCGCCCCACTGCGCAGGTCCAACGGCGGTGGAAGCGGTGGATTGGTTACGGCTGGCGCGTCGGAGGTCTCCCCAAACTCGCCGAGCTCCATCATGAGCCCCGAGGGTTCCTCATCCAACTCGAGCTCGCGAGCGGCAGTCTCCTGTCCTATCTCCATCAGGAGGCCTGACGCGTCGGCCGCACGCGTTGGCTGGAAATCGAGCGGGTCCACCGCCTCTGCCATTCGTGTGCGCATGTCCTCGAAGGGCTGCTCGCTCGAACGCGTGGGCGTATCCACCAAGGGTTCCTCGCGCGACCGCGTCGGTGTGTCGACGAGTGGCTCCTCCCGAGCAAGGGTTGGCGAGTCGTGGATGGGCTCCTCGCGCGACCGCGTGGGCGTCTCGACGAGGCCGTCGTCTGGATCGACCGCTTTGGCGCTGAGGTGAACGGGCGGGGGCGGGGGCGCCTGACCGGTTAGAGTCGCCTTCCGGGCACCGCGCGCGACCGGCGGTGGTGGCAACGGGGGGCGGTCCCCGATGTTGGTGACCTCATCCTCGAAGTCATCGCTCAGCTCGACGCCGGCGCCGGGTTGCACAACCTTCTTGAGCGCAACCCTGCCGAGTGGCGCGGTGGGCTTACGTGCGGGCACCGAGAGCGCCTTCGCTTGAAGCGCGGCGCCTTGCGCGACGACCAGATCAGGATCGATGCTGGTTTGCGGCTTGCGTCCGAAGTACTCGGCAACCATGCGCCGCAACAACGGTATGCGCGTGGAACCTCCAACCAAGATGACGTTGTCGAGCTGCGTCGGACGTACCCCGGCTGCCTTCATCGCGTCCTCACAGACGTCGAAGCTCCTCGCAATCAAGGGCTGCACCATCTGCTCGAGGCGCTTCCGGCTGAGCGCGTAATCGAGGTTGAGCGCGACGCCGCCATCCCCGTAGGCCAGCTCCTCGATGCAGAGCTTGACTTCGGGCTTCTCCGACAGTTGGCACTTGGCCCATTCGGCTGCGGCACGGAGGCGCTCGAAGGCTTGCCGGTCCTGCTTGGTGTCGTAGCGGTTTGCCTCGAGAAAACGCGAGGCCATGTCGTCCGCAACCATGTTGTCTACGTCGTCGCCGCCGAGGAACGTATCACCCGCCGTCGCGAGGACCTCGAAAACATCGCCCGCCAGCTGAAGAATCGTAATGTCGAAGGTACCGCCGCCCAAGTCGTATACCGCAACCCGTTCATTCGACGTCCGGTTGTATCCGTAGGCCAACGCAGCGGCGGTTGGCTCGTTTAGGATGCGAAGGATTTCCAGCCCTGCGACCCGCCCCGCGGCCTTGGTCGCGCTACGCTGCAGCTCGTTGAAGTTGGCTGGCACCGTGACGACGGCATGCTGGCACTCTCGGCCGAGGCCTTCTTCGGCAACCTGCCGGACGTGTCGCAACACGAACGCGCTGATTTCGCTCAGCGTGTAGGTCTCGCCGCGCGCCGACACGAGGACTCCACCCCCTGGACCCTCTGAGAGCTCGAAGGGGAACCGCTCCTGCGCTTGTTTGACCTCGTAGCTGGTGTAGGGCCGACCGATCAGGCGCTTGATCGATGAAACGGTATTGGCGGCATCGAGCAGGCGTCGCTCCTTGGCCGCAGTTCCGACCAGCACATCGCCGCTCGGATGGAACGAAACAACGGACGGGATGAGGTTCGACCCGTCGGCTTCAGCCAGAACCTTGGCGCCGGCTTGATCCGCAATGGCGACGACGGAATTGGTCGTCCCAAGGTCGATCCCGATGACGGGTCCTTTGGTCACAATCGCACACCCCCAGTGAAAACCTTCGGTTTTCTCCCGATCAGGATAGCGGTTTGTCCCGGCGATTACACGTTTGTGGGCTCATCACCGCCATTTTCCTGCGGTTCTTCGCCCTCTTCCTCGTCGGTCTCGGCCACCGGCTCGACGTCCACGACCTGCTCGTCGTCGCGAAGACGAATGACGCGGACGCCCTGGGTGTTGCGGCCGGTCTCTCGAATCTCCGAAACCCGTGTCCTGATCACTTGGCCACCATTGGTGATCACCATCAACTGGTCGTCGGGAGACACCAGACGAAGCTTGACCAGTGCGCCGTTCCGCTCGGACGTGTCCATGGCGATGATGCCTTTGCCACCACGGTTCTGGGCCCGCCACTCGTCCACGGGGGTGCGCTTGCCGTACCCGTTGGCGCTGACCGTGAGCACCTGGTCGGTCGATTCGTCGTCGATGATATCCATTCCGATCACGAAGTCGCCCTCACGAAGGTCGATGCCTTTGACGCCCATCGAATCGCGGCCCATCGCTCGGACGTCTTCGATCGCGAAACGAATGCTCATGCCGTGAGACGTGCCGATGAGCACATCTTGGCCCGGCGTCACGATGCGGGCGGCGAGAAGCTCGTCCATATCGCCGATCGCCACCCCGATGATGCCGGTCTGTCGGATGTTCTCGTACGCGCCGAGGTTCGTTCGCTTGACGCGTCCTCGGCGTGTGCAGGTGAGGAGGTAACCGTCTTCTACGAACTCACGAATCGGCAAGATGGCCGCGACGCGTTCGTCACCCTCCATACCCACCAGATTGACCACAGCGCGTCCCCGGGCCGCGCGTCCCGTCTCCGGGATCTGGTAGACCTTCTTGAGGTACGCCTTGCCCTTGTCGCTCAAGAACAAGACGTTGGCGTGCGCGTTCACGACGAACACCCAACTCACGAAGTCCTGGTCGCGGGTGTCCATGGCGCGAAGACCCTTGCCTCCCCGCCCCTGTGCCCGGTATTCGCTCAACGGGACCCGCTTTACATAGCCGGCGTGCGACACCGTGACGACAACCTCTTCATCGGGAACGAGGTCCTCGATCGAGATGTCGCCTTCGGCCTCCACGATTTCGGTGCGCCGGGCGTCGCCGTAGCGCTCCCGGATCTCGTCGAGTTCTTGGACGATGACCTCGTCGAGGAGCTCGCGGCTCGCCAAGATCGCCTCGAGTTCACCGATAAGATCGGAGAGCGCGCCGTACTCCGTCGCGAGCTTCTCCCGTTCGAGCCCGGTGAGCCGGGAGAGCCGCATCTCGAGAATCGCCTTGGCTTGCCGATCCGACAGCAGGTACTCGCCCCGCGCCTTGGCGGCAGCGATCTCGGCGTCGGGGCGGCCCGCCCGCCGGACGAACTCTTCGAGGCCCGTCAGCGGCAGTTTGACCAGTCGACCGTGGGCCTCTTCCGGATCCTTCGACGAACGAATGGTGTTGACGACGAGGTCGACGTCGGTGACCGCCATGCCGAGGCCCTCAACGAGCTCGCGCTGCGCTTGGGCTTGCCGGAGGTCGAAGCGGGTACGCCGGACGACCACCTCGCGGCGGTGCTCGATGAAGCGAAGCAACATCGATTTGAGGTCGAGGACCTCGGGCCTCTGCTTCACGATGGCCAAGCAGTTGTAACCAAACGTGCTCTGGAGCGCTGTCATCTGGTAGAGCTTGTTGAGCACGATCTCGCCGTGCGCGTCGCGCTTGAGCTCGACCACCACGCGTAGGCCGTCTCGGTCGGACTCGTCACGAATGTCGCTGATGCCCTCGAGACGCTTGTCTCGAACGAGGTCGGCAATCTTCTTGAGGAGTTCGGCCTTGTTGACCTGGTAAGGGATCTCGGTGACGACGATCATCTCCCGGTCGGACTTCCCCGGCATGTCTTCAATCGACGCGCGAGCGCGCATGACGATACGGCCTCGCCCATTCCTGTATCCGAGTCGGATCCCGGAGGTGCCGTAGATGTACCCCGCGGTTGGAAAGTCGGGCCCCTTGACGCCCTCGCGCCCGGACTCTGCGTCGTCGAGCATCAGCTGGTCGACGGTGAGCTCGGGGTTGCCCATCAGTCGGACGGTTGCGTCGATGACCTCACGAAGGTTGTGAGGCGGGATGTTGGTGGCCATCCCGACCGCGATGCCGCCGGAACCATTGATCAGAAGGTTCGGAACGCGACTCGGAAGGACGAGTGGCTCCTGCTCGGAATCGTCGAAGTTTGGCCCGAAGTCGACCGTTTCCTTTTCGATATCGGCGAGGAGCTCCTCGGCCAGCCGATCGAGACGGCACTCGGTGTACCGATACGCCGCGGGGGGGTCCCCATCGATCGAGCCAAAGTTGCCCTGACCATCGACGAGTGGGTACCGCATCGAAAAGTCCTGGGCCATTCGGACCAGTGCATCGTAGACGGCAGAGTCTCCGTGGGGGTGGTACTTCTTCAGGACCTCACCGACGACACCGGCGCACTTGGAGTAGCGCCGGTTGTGCAACAGGCCCTCGTTACGCATCGCATACAGAATCCGACGATGGACCGGCTTGAGCCCGTCTCGAACGTCCGGAATGGCGCGCCCGATGATGACGCTCATCGCGTAGTCGAGATACGAACGTCGCATCTCGTCTTCGAGCGTGACTGGATGCTTCTGTGTAGATTCCGTCATGAACTACCGCTCCCACGCGTCGCTCCCCTGAGCGCGACGCGCGCCGAAGCTACCACGCACCCCCGGTACCTGCACGCGCTCTCAGCATCGCGGAACTGCTGTTTTTTGGCGGGTTCCAGGGAAGTCTCGTAAACCCAGGCGAAGGGCGAGGGTAGACTCGAGATGGACACAGCGATGCGCGATCTGGAACGGATCGAAGAACGACCCGAGGACGATGGAAACCGGGTCCTGATGATGTCGGGTGTCGGGTTGATCGCGGCGATTGGGATCGTGATGGCGACGGTCGCAGCGCTTCCGGACACCGGCGAGTCTCAAGACGAAGACCCGCTCGAAGCGCTCCTTCTGCAGGAGCCCGACGCCCTCGTACGCGATGCGGCGTCGCCCGAAGATGACGCTGCAATCGATCCCAAAACCCTGAGTTTTCCCACGACGTTAGTGACCGAATCGCGACCCGAAGTCGCAGCCGCCATGGCTGCCGCGGCTGCCGAGCTCGCACACCTCGATCCCCTGACCGCCCCGCCTCCACGCTCGCGGATCGCGGCTGGGCTGCCCGCAGCGGTGACCGCAGGGCCGGATCGAGAGGTGGTCGAGATGGCGGCGGTTCGAGACCCGCTTGTCGCTGCTACCGTGCCCCAGCGTACGGGAAGCTCGCCTGCCGGGCACGACGGGCTCTACACGCTCCAGGTCATCAGCTACCGAGACCCTCAAGAGGCCCAGGTCTTCGCGGACGCGCTCCGGAAGCGAGGACACGCCTCGTACGTCGCTCGCGGCGCCGTCGAGGGGCGCGGAACGCACTGGCGTGTCCGCATCGGCCCATTCGCATCCCGGCGAGAGGCACAGGACTACCGGGCGACGTTCGAGCACGAAGAAGGCATGAACACCTTCATCGTGCGCAAGCGCAACTAGGCGTCCCGAAGAGCTCCCCAAAGTCCGGGAGAGTCATTGCGAGCGAAGGATGGCTTAGGTAGGCTCCGGCCTCCCTTCTCCTCGACCTCGAAAGGCACGCCGATGTCCCCTCGTTTTGTCAACGTCCTCTTCGCCCTTTTCACCGCTGCAGCGTTGCTGACGCCGGCTCCGTCACAGGCCCAGCCGACGCTCAACCGCGTGCTGAAGACTGGTGAGCTTCGTGTCGGAATGACCGCCGACCAGCCTCCGCTGAACGTGCGCGACAAGAACGGGCAGATGATCGGCTTCGAGGTGGACCTCGCGCACGGGCTGGCACACGCACTCGGCGTCGAACTCAAGATCGTTCAGTTGCCATTCGGCCAGCTCCTCGGTGCGCTGAAGAAGGGCCGGGTCGACATGGTCATGTCGGGCGTCGACATCACCGCCGAGCGAACCCGGGACTTCCTGTTCGTCGGTCCCTATCTGTTGTCGGGCAAGTCGCTCCTCACGACGTCTCAGGCACTGGCCAACGCCGAAACGGTCGACGACATCAACGAAAAAGACCTCAAGTTCGTCGCCCTGGCGAACTCGACGAGTGAGGCGTTCATCAAGCGCTACCTGCCCAAGGCCAAGTTCACCCCGATCAGCGACTACGAGATGGGTGTGAAGAAGGTCGCCACGGGCGAAGCCGACGCGATGATCGCTGACATGCCGGCGTGCATTCTCGCGGTGCTTCGCAACCCGGACTCTGGGTTGGTCACCTTGGCTGAGCCCCTGTCGGTGGAGCCGATCGGAATCGCGATCACGGCCAAAGACCCAAAGTTCTACAACCTGATCGACAACTTCGTCGACGCCTTCGAAGGCACGGGGATTCTCACCGAGCTCCGTCGCCTATGGTTCGACAACGGCGACTGGCTGCAAGAGCTTCCACCGCAGTAACCAGGCTACTTCACCAGGCTACTTCACCAGGTACGTACGAAGCGCTTCGCGGGCCACGTAGCTCGCTTTGATGTGCCACTTGGGCTCGTTGACGACGAGACTCGCAATCGCGATCTGCGGATCGTCGACGGGCGCGTAGCCCACCCACCAGGTGTATCGGCGGTAAGGGTTGCTGCGGCTGAGGGTCCCTGTCTTGCCGGCCACCGAGATCCCCGGGAGGAAAGGGCGTCCCTTCGGGTCCCAGAACGCCTTTTTGGCGGTCCCGTGGGTCACCGTCCGCGTCATCATCTCCCCGGCTTGGCGGGCGGTCTGTCGAGGCAAGACCTGCCGGAAAGTGCGGGGGGCATGCTCGTAGAGGGTTTGTCCGTTCGGGCCTTCGATACGGTCGACGACCGCCGCGTAGGGCATGCGACCATCGTTCGCAATCGTCGAGGCGAGGAGCGCGCCATGAAGCGGTGAGAGCTGGCTATGCCAAAACCCAGCGGCCATTCGGGCGCGCTCGAGTCGGCTCTCTGGAACGTCGGCCGGGCTCGGCGTGACTGGCAGGTCGAAGGGCAATCGCTGGCCGAAACCAAACGCAGAGACGTATTGCGCCATTCTTGCTTCGTCGAGATGACGATCCGCGAGCTTCGCAAAGATCGCATTGATCGAGTAGCCCAGCGCATCTGCCAGGGTCGCGCACCATCGGTCGCGCTTGGGGTTGTCGACGAGATCGGCCGGACCAAGCCCACGCATGCCGCCGCCGTAGCAGACCGACGTCGACGATTTGACGCCGGCATCGAGCAGCGCCGACGCGGTGATGATCTTGAACACCGATGCGGCCGGTGGCGCGGGGTCCGTCGCGACGCTGGCGTTGTTGCCCTTCCCTGCTTCGTAACCAACGTACGCAAGCACGCGTCCAGAGCCAGGCTCGATCGCAACCAAACCGCCAGCGGGCACGTCGTACTTACGAAACAGGTCTTGAATGTAGGTTTGTAGCCCAGGGTCGACGGTGAGAACGGCCTTGGTGCCATCGCGACGCGGGGCGACCCAACGACCGTCCACGGGCTTCGCCCGACCGATGTCGACATCGGCGAACGGAGGCGCCACGGCACGAGCAACGCGGGTGGAGGCCCGCTGCGCGGACGGCGGACTCGCTAAGAGCTCGGGGGTGAACCCGAGGACGAGGGCGGCGATCCCCAGCCCCCAGAACCAGGAGTGAGATAAGAAGAGGCGCACGCGGGTACGCTACGAGACCCCCCTAGTTGGGGTCAACAAACTCTCCCTCGCTGAGTCCGCTACCACTGGAACCTCAGGCGCCGATCTGACGATGCCCTCGTGCTCACGGTATACTCACAGAGTGCAGTTCCGGGATCGGACCACCAACGCAAGCCAGACCGTGCTCACCGACGCAACCGCGGCACGGGGGCCGAAGCACGTGAGCGACACCGGCTGCTTGATCATCATCTATGGCGAGGACATGGGCCGGCGGGTGCACGTCGGCACTGAACCCTTGATCATCGGGCGGTCACCCCAGTGTGAGATTCAGATCGACCAGGAGAGCATCTCCCGCAATCACTGCCGGATTCGACACCACGAGGGTGAGTTCCGAGTGCGCGACCTCGATTCGACGAACGGCACCTACGTCAACGACGACCTCGTCGAGGCCGAGGGCCGACTCCGTCACGGCGATCAGCTCAAAGTCGGGCGCACGATTCTCAAGTTCATCGTCGGCGACGACATCGAGGTTCAGTACCACGAGGAGATCTACCGATTGATGACGACCGATGGACTCACGCAACTCCACAACAAACGATACTTCGACGAGAACCTCGACAAAGAGGTCGCCCGAGCGAAGCGTTACAAACGGGCTTTCTCGCTTCTGATCTTCGACATCGACCACTTTAAGCAGGTCAACGACACCTTCGGCCATTTGGCAGGGGACGCGATCCTGAGGCAGCTCGGCGCCGTCACGCTCGGAAGGCTACGCCGCAACGATGTCGTCGCTCGTGTGGGCGGGGAAGAGTTTGCGTTGATCACGCCGGAGGTTGGCCTCGAAGGCGCGGCCGAACTTGCCGGCAAGATCAACCGGCTAATTCGGGATACCCGATTCGAGTTCGAAGGCGCACGGATCGACGTCACCGTGAGCGTTGGGGTGGCGGAGTGGCAACCGCACTACGAGGAACCGGAAGAGCTCTACAAAGCCGCCGACGACAAACTGCTCGAAGCGAAACGGCTCGGACGCAACCGCGTCTCTGCGTAGCGACCGACTTCGGCCCACCGTCGCCGCGCCGGCGTGCGGTCCTTCGTTCAGGGACCCTCGGCCCCCGCCAAGTCCTCGCCGCGGCGCCTCTCACGGTCGCCGCGCAACGCACGGCCCCACCGACGCGCGACGTGTTGGCCGAGCTCGAGGAAGGCCCGCGCGATGACCGCCAGCGATGCCCCGGTTTGGCGACCGTTCACCCGTGGAAAGTGGCTGACGGGGCATTGCGCGATTCGAAGGTCGGCCCGCTGGGCCTCGGCCAGCAGCTCCGCGCTAATCAGGGCACCGTCGCTTCGCAGCTCGCTGGTGCGAAGAAGGCCCTGCGGGACGAGTTTGAACGCGCAGTTGGCGTCACGAACGTCGAGGCCGAGGGCC
The DNA here is from genome assembly GCA_039028875.1 of Myxococcota bacterium. Taxonomy (GTDB): domain Bacteria; phylum Myxococcota_A; class Polyangia; order Polyangiales; family Houyiibacteriaceae; genus SG8-38. The sequence continues at coordinate 24,081 of JBCCHE010000057.1, forward strand.
AAGTTCACCAGCCTCGTCCACGCTTGGCCGTAGAGTGAGCGCCACAAACCGTCACTTCGACGATGACGGTATCCGACCACCACATCGTGGCTCGCCAACATCGCGATCGCCGGTTCGAGCTCCCGGAGGTCGAACTGGCCGTCGCCGTCGGTCAGGAACACGTAGTCGTGGTTCGCGCGACGGAGTCCAGATCGCACCGCCGCCCCGTAACCCCGGTTGATGGAATGATGCACCGTCGTGAGCTCTGGCACTCGAGTCTGGAGGTCCGCGAGCAGCGCAGCCGTACCATCCGTGCTCCCGTCGTCCACGACGACGATTTCGAGCTCGGTCGCCACGGTCCGGCCGACCTCGGCAGCGGATCGCACGACATCCCCGATGTTTCCTTCCTCATTGAAACAGGGCACGACGACGGAAAGGTCCATGCGCGCCGAGCCTAATTCGGGGGTGGACCCCCTTCAACAGGTCTCACCGCGTCCCTCGGGAGACCCCATATCGTCCTCACCGTGGGAACCCTTGCCAGGGAAATGGTGCGTGGCTATGTTCGCCGCAACCCTGGAAAAACTTGGGTTCGCACCGAGTTGGAGTAGAACGAACGCATGAGCGACGACGAAACCATCCCATCGA
>JBCCHE010000058.1:0-24612 GCA_039028875.1 Myxococcota bacterium
GACGATAGCCACCCGCCGGTCGGCGAACCCTTGGCCGATGCTCGGCAAGGCGGCGCTGACGAGCACGCCCATCACCGCCAAGACGACCATCAGCTCGACAAGTGTGAAGCCAAGCGAGCGATCTCGAGATTCCCCAAGCACGCCTTCTGTAATGCAACGGGCGTACCGAATTTCATAGCCAGCTAACTAGTTGAAATTACACGCTGTAGGACACTCGCACACCGCGCTCGGCCTTGCAGTTCCTGCGGGATCTATGAAAAAAGTGCGGAGCCGTACGGAGGCCCCTGTAGCCGAGTACTCCGTCGGTGAGCACTCTCGGAGTATGAACGCCACGTGGGGCTGGCGTGCGGTGCGGAAGAGAGGACTCGAACCTCCACGAGTGTTACCTCACATGAACCTGAATCATGCGCGTCTGCCAATTCCGCCACTTCCGCGGGCAGTCCATCGATCAAGGGCGCCTTAGGTAGACGTTGGCCTCGGGCCTGTCAAGGAGCCCGAAACCCTTGCCCTCGGGCACGGTCGCCCCGCATCTCTCGGTCATCTAGCGGCCCCCAGCGGCCGGGCAACGGACTAGGCCGCGTCTCGCGCGACCTTGCGGGAACCTGCCAGCGATACCGCCAGCACGAGCCCACGCATCGTCAACCTGCAGGTGTCCGCATCGACCAGGCCCTGCGCGTCGAGCCGGGCAAGCAGATCGTGGAGCGCGCGTTCGTCGCCGCCGACCCACTCGCTCAGGATCGTGGGGCTCGCGGCAATGTCGCCGCGGGCGAGCTCGTAGAGCGTTTCGAGAACGCGGAGGCCGGTTTCTTCTTCTTCGTTTCGGTTCATCAGATGCCCAGCATAACGACTACTGATAATCGGTCCAGTTTTTGGTGTTCAGTACGTCCGAAACCTACAACTGATCGAATTCTATACGCTTTTGGCGTTCAGATCTCAAGCGCCACCAACAAGAACTTGTTCGATTCGCGGTCATCCGAAAGCGTCCGGATGGCGCGATCTCCGATGAGCCGCCTGAACTTCGGGAGGCGTTTGTGCTCGAGGACGACGTACACGAGCCGGCCCTCGTTCTCGGCCAGCCATGCTTCGAGCCGTTCGTTGTCGAGCTCTGGGAAGGCGAAGACGCGGTTGCCCGTGTAGAAGTTCTCGCCTTTCCAGTTCATCTGCCACGCGAGGAGCGGCGTGTCGTCGTCGGGGCGGTCCTCGTAGTAACGGTCGGCCAGGTTTCGGAAGGTCCAGTGGTCTGCGGCGTCCGGGAGGTAGACGACGAGGCCCCAGGCGCAGAACGTGACCGCGATCGTGGCAAGCCCCCGCACCGCGATCGGACGCCAGCTCTCGAAGAACGCCATCGCGGTCGCGAGACAAGCGGCGACCGAGAACCCGATCAGAATCGGCCGGTAGTCGAGATGCGAGGGCCAGAGCCTGCCGTAGTTGTAGATGAACAGATGTAGGAGGCGCTCGTTGCCCTGCGGCCGCGCGTTCGTGACCCAGCTTAGGTCGCGACCGACGAACGCGACGAGGCATGCGCCGAGGGCCGCCGCCACGCTGACGGCTCGGCTCCACGACGGCGGGTTGAGCTCCGTCTGCGCGCCAAGCGCGTTCACGCGGGCCATCGAGGCGAGCACGATCGCAAGGCCAGCGAGCAACCCGCCGCGGATCGCATCGCCCTGCGCGAGCACCCAATCGTCTCGGGCGATCCCAGCGACCCCGACCGGTACGATGCCGCGCGCGTCGCCTGCGATGAGCGTCACGCCACCGACCAGGAGCACCGCGCTCCCTGCCGCAAGCCACGTCGCGCGGGGGGACCGTGCACCCCAGCACGCGGCCACCGCGACGCCGACGAGCACGCCTGCGGGAACGACCGATGGCAGGATGTAGTGATGGAACTTCGTCGCCATCGCGCTGAATACGACAAAGGTCGAGAGCCACCAGATCCCGAAAAACAAAACAGCGTCGCGTCGACCGCGATCTCCGGTGCCTGAGCCCGCGCGGCCCGCGAGGAGCACAACCCAGGCGACCGGGACGAAGCCGATCCACGGAAAGGTGGCGTAGCCGAACTGCGCCAGGAAGTACTCGATCGTCCCACCGTCGCCATGGACCCCAGCAGCGAGCCGATTGATGTGGTCGTGAATCAGGAGTCGATTGGTGAACGCGACCCCGTGGCGGACGAGCATCGCCACGTACCAGGGAAGACTGACCGCGACGACGAGGAGGCTGCCCATCGCGATCCGGAGTCGACCCTCCGTGAGCAGCGACCATCGTCCCGTCGACAGCAAGTAGAGGAGCGCCAAGAGGCCCGGGACGGCGACCCCGAGCAGCCCCTTGGCGAGGAACCCAAGCCCGCACGCCAAGTAGAACACCACCATGAGCAGCCCCTGGCGCCGGCGCTCCCGGCGAAGGAGCCAAAGGAGCCACCCGAGGATGACCATCCAGGCCACCCCTTGAATGAAAGGCTGACCCAAGAAGCCTGCGACTGCGGGCGTCGCGTTTCGGGGATCGGGGTTGCCTGGGATGCCTGCGTTGCCTCCCGAACCGTAGAGGAAGACGTCCGGTCGGGTCACCAAGTGCCAATCGGCCCAGACGAGGTTGCGCGACATCAGGTACGTGGCCTGCGGAAGGACGATCAAGATCAGGGCGAACACCGCCACGTGTTGCGCCGAAAGCGCGAACGGGCCGATCCGGTAACGCGACACCTCTGCGGCTGGGTCTTCGTGCATGGCAAGCAGGAGGCAGCAGGCCGCGACCGTGATCGCGGCGACGAGAGGGATGTCGGTGATCGCTTGGTGAGCGACGAAGAAGAACAGCGGCATCGTCGCTACGGTGAGGCCCGCAAGCGCGCCCGCGCGTGCGCCGAAAAAACGGCGGACCGTGACGTAGACGGTGCCAAGGGCCACCATCGCCATCACGACCACCGGCAGCCTTAGCGCCCACTCGGGGTGCAACGGATGCGCGTCCGGGCTCGGATCGACGCCGAACAAGCCCATGCTCCAGGCTTCGCTCCAGAACAGGAGCGCTGGCTTCGACCAGAACCACTTGTCTTGCGCCCACCAAAGGCTGATCCAATCGTTGCGCGCGAGGATCTCTCGCGACACTTCGCCGTAGTGGCTTTCCCACGGATCCATCAGGCCGTAGGTCCCCGCCGACGGAACGTAGAGCGCGGCGATAACGAGGATCATCGCGAGCCCAGGGCGCCGGAGCGCCGCGGGCACCCCGCAAAGCAAGGCGCCCCAGAGTGTGTACGGCAACGCGGCGTAGCCGCCGACGCCAAGACCGACCCCGAGGACCGCCACCGCGGCTGCGAAGCACATCGCTGGCGACACCCGTTCGCCTGGCGGCTTCGCGGCGGGCGTGGCCGTGATCGGTCTCGGGGGCCTCGGCGAAGGCGCAACCACCCAGTGCGTCCATGCGGCCGCGGCGATCAGGGCGAGCAGGGTGCCGATGCGAACCCCGGCGGACCCCGGGTCCCGGGCCGCGGCCGAGAGCAACAGCCCGACCGATGCGCTGATGGCGACCGCCAAGGTGGCTCGGGTGAGGGCCGGACGTCGGGCACGGTCACGCGGCAAGGCCCCGCGAGCATAGCAGGGGCTCCCCCCCGGCCGGTCCAAGTTGCGCCGACGGGCGCGGATGCTGGCGGGTCAGGGGCTTCGAAGGTCGACCCGGACCAGACCGGCGGCCGGGACGGTCAGTGGTCTCGCGTGTTCTGTTCCGTTCCCATCAGCCCCGTATACGGTGATTCGTGCCTCGTACTGGCCCGGCGGGAGGCTGACGGTATGCAGGACATCGGTCGTGTCATCGGGCAGGCGCCGGAAGCGGGCGCTGGCGATGGCCTCGCCGTCCAGGACGATGTCGACATCGAGTCGATGTACGCCGATGTCGGGCCGATAGGCCACCTCGACCTCACGCGGCCAGGCCTTGGCGAGCTGCCCACCCACGACGGCGATGCCCACCAACGCGACTGCGGTGGCGAGTCGCCTTCGGGTGCGAGAGGGCTCTTGGGGTAGATCGACGCGCGGCATCGAATTCGTGGTTACGCTGGGCAGATGAGAAAACGTCGCTACCTTGGCACCAATTGGAGTCGGTGTTAAATTGAACCTTCAGCTTTAGTGCACCGCCTATGGTCCGCCTCACCAACATTCTAGAGAAGGTGCAGGGATACCATCCCCGAGCGGATACGGATCTGATCAACAAGGCCTACGTGTACGCCGCTCGGATGCACGACGGTCAGAACCGAAAGTCCGGGGATCCGTACTTCACGCATCCGGTGTCGGTGGCCGACATCATCGCCGACATGCGCCTCGACGCCTCGAGTGTGTGCGCTGCCCTCCTCCACGACGTCGTCGAGGATTGCGAAGCCAGCGTTCCCGACATCGAAACGGTGTTCGGCGAAGAAGTGGCTTTCCTCGTCGACGGCGTCACCAAGCTCGGAAAGGTCAACTTCGCCTCGCGAGAGGATCGCCAAGCTGAGAGCTTCCGGAAGATGCTGGTCGCGATGGCGCGGGACATTCGCGTCTTGCTGGTCAAACTCGCCGACCGGCTCGACAACATGCGGACCCTCGAGCACATGTCGCCGGCCTCGCAGGAGCGCATCGCTGGCGAGACCCTCGAGATCTACGCGCCGCTCGCCGGACGTCTCGGGATTCAGTGGCTCAAGGCTGAGCTCGAAGATCTCAGCTATAAGTACCTCGAACCCGACGCGTACGATGTGCTCGCCACGCAGGTGAACCGTGTCGCCAAGAGCACCGATAGCTACATCGCGGATGTGACGGCCCAGCTCAAGAAGATGCTGCTGACCCGGGGTTTCCCGGTTCAGATCAGTGGCCGACGCAAGCATCTCTATTCCCTTCACCGAAAGATGCGGTCGACCGGGGTGGGGTTCGAGCAGGTCCACGACTTCGTGGCGTTTCGTGTCATCACCGAGAGTGTGGCGGACTGCTACGCGACGTTGGGCGTGATCCATTCCGAATGGACGCCGGTTCCGGGCCGCTTCAAAGACTACGTCGCGCTGCCCAAGTCGAACATGTACCAGTCGCTCCACACGACGGTGATTGGTCCCGGAAACCGTCGCGTCGAGATTCAGATCCGAACCCACGAGATGCACCGGACCGCGGAGTACGGGATCGCCGCGCACTGGCAGTACAAGGAACATACCGGGGGCATCGATCCGAAGGATGCGGCCCGTTTCGTCTGGCTCCGGCAACTGATGGAGTTCCAGAAAGAAGTCGCGGATCCGGAGGAATTTTACGAGAGCGTCAAGGTCGATCTCTTCCCAGAGGACGTCTACGTCTTCACGCCCAAGGGCGACGTCAAGACGTTCCCGCGAGGCGCGACCCCTGTCGACTTCGCCTATGCGGTCCACTCGGAAGTCGGCCATCGCTGTTCGGGCGCCCGTGTCAACGGCGCGATCGTCCCGCTGCGGCACAAGCTCCAGAACGGTGACGTCGTCGACATTCTCACCAGCAAGAATCATCACCCGAGCAAGGATTGGCTCGAGTTCGCCATCACCAGCCGGGCGCGGTCCCGCATTCGCGCGTATCTCCGCCTCGAGGAAAGGAAGCAGGCGATCGAGCTTGGCCGCGAGCTTCTCGACAAAGAGATGCGGAAGAACAAACTCTCGCTCGCTCGATTTCTCAAGAGCGATCGCGCCAAGACGGTCCTGTCGCGGTTCCGGACGGGTGGTGAAGACGAGCTGTACGCGCGCATTGGGATCGGCAAGCTCGCGCTACCCGCGGTGATGGAGGCCATCGTCCCGAGCGAAGAGGGAGAACGCGAGAGCCTTCGTCCCGGCATCATCGAACGCACGGTCCAGCGGGTGCAGAAGAGCGACGACGGATCGGGGATTCGAATCCAGGGGCTCGACAACATGCTCGTCCGCTACGCGCAGTGCTGCAGCCCTGTTCCGGGTGACCCGGTGACCGGCTGGATCACGCGTGGCCGCGGCGTTTCGGTCCATCGACGCGGGTGCCCGCGGGTTCTCGAGCTCGATCCGGAGCGCCGTGTTCAGGTGACTTGGGCCAACGACGTCAGTGTCGACCTGCCTGTCTCGCTCCGCGTGATGACCGACGATCGATCTGGGATTCTCGCCTCGGTATCCTCGGTGTTCTCGTCCAACGGAGTGAGCATTAGTGAAGCGTCATGCCTCTCGAAAGACGGGCGGGCGGAGAATATGTTCCACTTCCGGGTTGGCGATCTCAGCCGCCTTCGCGAGATCATGCGTGGGGTTGCCAAGCTTCAAGGGGTCATCGACGTCGAGCGGGTCTGAGGCGCCGGGCTACTCCGTGGCGCGCCAGAAAAGCATTAGGAGCGCCCCTGTCCCGATCAACGCAGCGGCCACCAGCCACGGGGCGATGTGCTCGACCCGTTCGGTCAGGGTGTTGAAGCCGGGGATCCGGACGAGTGTCACGGGCAGCAGGAGCGGGGTCGCGTTCACGCCCGCGTGGAGCGCAATGCTCGCGAGCGTGGATTTCGCACGCATGGCGACGACGCCGAGGACGAACCCCGCCACGGTGGCGTAGATCACGGCGGAGGGTTCGATGTGCACCAGCCCGAAGAGGACCGAACTCCCGATCAGGCCTGCCGTCCGGCCGTACCGGTCGCCAAGCATCGGCATCAACCAGCCGCGGAACACGATCTCTTCGGTGACGGGCGCGATGAGGACAAATGCGATCAGCGCTGAGAAACCGGCCCACCAATTTTGGGGCGTGAGCAGTTGGTAGCGGCGCGCGAGCTCGTCGAAGCTCATCGGCCAGATCGCCTGGGTCATGTTTCCGAGCTCGGCCAGTGGGAACTGGAGCAACAGGCCTGCCGCGAAACAGACCAAGACGACTCCGCCGACAAGGGGCTTGACGTGGACGGCGTCGAGGAACCCCTCGCTTCGAGACCGGTGCGGGAAGGCCACCAAGAACAGGACTGCGACGCCGGCCGCCTGCGCAAGCCCGATATTCAAGGGCGCCTCCGTTGCAGCCCGGACGGCCTCGGCGGTCCCGACGGACACTGTCTTGAGCTGGACGAAACCCGCAAGCACCAAAAAGACCCAGTTCAAGAACGGGATCGAGATCGCGATCGCCGAAGCCTTGAGGTATGCACCCACGATGCGTGTTAGCCTGACATGGAGGATGGGGTATCAGGCAAGATATAGGCCTGTCCCTCTACGACGACCCTGCTATAGCGGCTGGGCGGCATGAGGTTTCAGTCTTTGTTCTTGGTGGGCCTGCTTGCGCTCGGAGCGGCATGCGGGCATTCGCGCGCTCCAAACACCGCGCGTGCACCCGCCAACGACGCCGAGCCCATCCCGAGGGCCGAGTACCCCGCGGAGTCTCGGCGCTACATGATGATGTCGGCCGACGATCCGAGCCGTGTGGCGCTCCGGGATCGATTGGTGGCGACGATCTTGGCGGAGGCTCAAAGCCTGACCGACATTGGCGACTACGAAGGTGTCGTCGCTCAGGTCGAAAGGCTTGCCGGGATCCTCGAGCCCTCCGATTACGCCTCCGGGGTGTTGCCTCCGGATCTCGAGCCCATCGCGCTTTTCATGGCGGATCGCGGTGGCAATCTCGGCGACGAGGGCCGTGTTCTGGCCGCGTACTTCATCCTGGCCCGCCTCACCAACGACGAAGCGTTTCAGCAAGAGTACGACGACGTCGCGCTCTGGGGGAGGGACGCGAGGAGTGAGGTGGACGACCCACTCCCTCGCTACGGACAACTCCTCACGGTCTGGACCGAACACGCCCAGCTGACGCCAGCGCCCGAGGTGCTCGACACGCTGGCGTCGCTCTTCGTGGCACGTCGTGATGCGGTCGCGGCCCAGGGTGCAGAGTCGCAAGGACGCTACGGTGCCGTGACGACGAGGATCTGGCGCATCGCACCGCTCGACGTCGCAGCCGTGTATCTCGTTGAGGGTGACCTCGACTCGGCGATCGCACAGGTCGAAGCGATGGGGCCCGGCGGTGAGTTACAAGGCCGTCTGCTCGACCTCCTACGAACCGCGAGGAGCCCGGGTCAGCAAGGGGCCGATGCCACGTACGAGTTGGTCGAAGGCTTCTCGGTTGCGCGGCCGGACGTCGCGCTCGGCATGTGCCGTGCGTCGCTGACGCGTTTTCCTGACGACTACAGGTTCCGCAGATGCATGGCGCGGGTGGCGGCCGCCGAGGAGCGGTTTGCGGACGCCACGGCGTGGTACGTGAGTGCCATCGAGTTGGCGCCCGACATGAAAGAACTCTACGACGAGGCGCTGAGTCAGCTCGACGAGTTCATCGAGAATCGCCTCATGGATCCGCACCCCGAGCGCTCGAACGCGCTTGCGCGTGGTGCTGAGCAGATCCTCGCCGACAGGCTCGCGCGCTGGCCAGAGTCGGCTCCGCCGATCGCGCCTGACCAGCTCGAGCTTCTGATCGGGATGCTCGAGATGAACGCGGGGCGTGTCGACGAGGCCGAGCGGCGCTTTCGTGCCAGCGTTGAGCGAGGCGAGAGCTCGAACGCTCTCCTTCAGCTCGGACGGCTGCTCGAGCGGACCGGACGACCCGAAGACGCCGCGCCGTACTACGCGCAAGCGCTGGCGTTGGTTCCCTCCGATACTCTCAGCGATTCGCTGCACCGTGCAGAGATCCTGGAACACCTCGGTGATGTCGCGCAGGCGCAGGGGAGGACCGAAGAGGCCAACAAAGCCTATCAAGAGGCGCTCGACTCCTGGAGCGAAGCGGTGGGCCTGGTGGAGGGCCCGACGGCAGCCCTCGTCCAGATTCGCCGAGGTGTGTTGCTCGACCATCTGGACCGCCACGACGAAGCGCTCGAGTCTTTTCGGAACGCCATGGCACTCGCGCCTCAGTGGCGGGAGGTATACGCCACGATCCTCTCGCACCTGGTCGTTGCCGAGCCCGATTTCGAGTTTGCCTCTTCGGTGTGGCGACGGGCGCAACTCCAGCTGAACCTGCCTCCCGAGTGGAAAGTCTACTTCACGTTGTGGGTTCAGTTCATCGCCGCGCGCGCCAACCAGCCCCCGAGCGCCGAGCACACCGACCTCCTGAGGCGCCTTGGTAAGCCTTCGAACTGGTGGGGAAAGCTCGCGCGCTTCGGGGCGCAAGACCTCAGCTACGACGACTTGCTGACCGTCGCGTCAAGCCTCGGCGAGGAAACCGAGGCGTTGTTCTACGAGGGCACGCGTCTCTTCGTCGATGGCGATCGCGACAGCGCCAACGCCCAGTTTGAACGCGTGCTCGATACGAACATGGTCAGCTTCTACGAGTTTGAGATGGCCCGAAAGCTTCTGCTCGCTCAGTCGAAGCCCGGGACAACCCCTCCGTGACAGGCTTCGAGAAGCTCGGCGCTTTCTATCTCGGTCGGTTGGTCGACGCGGAGTCCGGCGAGGTTACCGACGTTCCGCTTCTCTACGATGCGAAAGACCTGACGACCCACGCGGTGTGCGTCGGGATGACCGGGAGCGGTAAGACGGGCCTTTGCATCAGCCTGCTCGAAGAAGCAGCGATCGACGGAATCCCAGCGCTCTGCATCGATCCCAAAGGGGACCTCGGCAACCTCCGACTGACGTTCCCGGACCTCGCTCCCAAGGACTTCGAGCCATGGATCGATCCTGCCGAAGCCGAACGGGCCGGTGAGCGTCCCGAGGCGTACGCGCAGACCGTCGCCAACCGTTGGCGAGACGGCCTCGCCGCATGGGGGCAAGACGGAGCGCGGATTGCCAAGCTCCAAGACGCCGTGGACATCGCGATCTACACCCCGGGGAGCAGCGCGGGCAGGCCCTTGCGGGTGCTCGACGCGTTGACCCCGCCACCCGGAGATGCCGACGGAGACGAGCTCCGAGACGCCATCCTCAGTGCCGTATCGGGGTTGCTGGCCCTCATGGACATCGATGCGGACCCAATTGGCAGCCAGGAGCACATCCTTCTCTCGAACATCCTTTCGCACGCGTGGGGGCGCGGCCAGGCGGTGTCTCTTGCCGACCTCGTGAGGTTCATTGGTGCACCACCCTTCGAGCGGATCGGAGTGATGGACGTCGAGACGTTCTATCCCGCCGCGGAGCGTCAGAAGTTCGCGATGCGAGTCAACGGCGTGATCGCCTCGCCCGGTTTTTCGACCTGGCTCGAGGGGGAGCCTCTCGACATCCAGCGCCTTCTTTGGACCGGGGACGGGAAGCCGCGCGTGAGCATCCTGTCGATCGCACACCTCAGCGACGCCGAACGCATGTTCTTTGTGAGCATGCTGTTGAGCCGCGTCGTGAGTTGGGTGCGTCGGCAGTCTGGGACGTCGAGTTTGCGCGCGCTGGTGTACATGGACGAAGTTTTCGGTTTTTTGCCGCCGGTCGCGGCGCCTCCTTCCAAGGCCCCGCTGCTTACCTTGCTCAAGCAGGCTCGCGCCTACGGGCTTGGTGTCGTCCTCGCCACGCAGAACCCGGTCGACCTCGACTACAAGGCGCTTTCCAACTGCGGGACGTGGTTCCTCGGAAGGCTGCAGACCGAAGGCGACGTCGATCGCGTGCTCGATGGACTTTCGGGCGCTTCCGAAGCCGCCGGTCACTCCTTGGCCCGTGGAGACCTCCGAAAGCGGCTAGCCGGCCTCAAGAGCCGTGTGTTCGTCGTCAACAATGCACACGAAACAGGCCCGACGCTCTTTCACACGCGATGGGCGATGTCGTATTTGAGGGGACCGCTGACGCGTCGGCAGCTTGCGGAGTTGAGTCCGGCGCCCAAGGCCCAAGTCGATTCTCCGAGTGCTGCGGTCGCATCGGCGCCATCCCCGTCGGCCGATGCAGGGCACTCGCTTCCGGCACTCCCCGCAGGGATCACCCAGGTGTTCCTCGACGACGGCCCTGGCCGATACGTTCCCGAGTTGATCGCCAAGGTCTCGCTCCACTACACCCGGGTGACGCATGGGCTCGATAGTTGGAGCGAGCATGTTGTCTTGGCACCGCTCGGCGACGACGACCCTTGGGACGGCCACGAATTGGTGGCAGCGGCCGACGGGCCCGAGTTGTTCGAGGACGAACCTCGCGACGCAACCTATGTCTCTCTTCCTGCCGGCGCCGTCGGAAAACGGCGATTTCGGAGCTACGCCGCTTCGCTCAAGCGCCACCTCTACAAGGAATACCCGAAGTCGCTTTGGGCATGCCGTTCGCTCAAGTTGCGGTCCGAGCCTGAGGAGAGCAAGTCGGAGTTCGCCGCGCGCGCCCAGCTCGCCTATCGAGAGAAGAGAGACGACAAACTGGACGTGCTTCGCGCGCGGCTCGACAAGAAGCTTCGCCGTATGGACGACCGAGTCCGTCGTGGCCACGCGCGTGTCGAACGCGAGAAGAGTCAGTACGACAATCAGAAACTGCAGACCGGCATCTCGGTCGGCGCAACCGTGCTTGGGGCGATCTTCGGAAGCCGCGGCCTTGGCAGGGCAACCACGACCGCGCGCGGGGCGAGTCGCATCTCCCGAGAGCGGCAAGATGTTCAACGTGCCGAGCGAGAGGTTCGAGCGCTCGAAGAGGAGCAGCGCGCCCTCGAGGAAGAGTTCGAAGCGGAACTTCGGGACTTTCGGGAAGACACCGCACGTCACGAACCCGAGATCGAAGAAGTAATCGTGCGACCGAAAAAGGCCGATATCCGTGTGTCTGAGCTCCAGCTCGCATGGCGGCTGGGGTAGTGGTGCGCCGGGCGGTTAGAGAGCGTTGAACGCGTCGCGGACTTCGGCCGGCGCCTCGACCAACTCGATCAGGACGCCCTCACCGCCGATCGGGGCCTGCTCGTTGCCTTTGGGGTGGATGAAGCAGACTCGGTGACCCGCTGCCCCTGGCCGGATGCCGCCCGGCGTGAAGCGAACGCCTTGGCTGCCGAGCCATGCGACCGCGGCGTCGATGTCGTCGACCCACAACCCAATGTGGTTGAGGGGCGGGCTGTCGACTCTCGGCTTCTTGTCGGGGTCGATGGGTTGCATGAGGTCCACCTCGATCGTGAACGCACCGCCTCCGGTGGTGACGATGTCTTCGTCGACGTTCTCCTTCTCGCTTCGGAAGTTTCCAGTCGGCGTCAGCCCCAACGTGTCCACCCACAGGTGGCGAAGCCGGGCCTTGTCGGCCGCGCCGACCGCGATCTGTTGGACTCCAAGCACTTTGAACGGTCGCTCTGTCATAGCCCCGGATTCATACCCCGGTTGCCGTGGCTGTCCACTTGGGACAATCTCCGCGCGTGAAGACGTCGTTGACGGGCATCAAGCCGACGAACCTCCCGCATCTCGGCAACTACCTCGGCGCCATTCGGCCCGCCCTCTCGCTGGTCGACCAGTATCGAACGCTCTACTTCATCGCGGACTACCACGCCCTGACGACGGTGCGCGATCCCGCTAAACTCCGCGCCTACGTTCGAGATGTGGCGGCCGCGTGGTTGGCTTCAGGGCTCGATCCAAAACGGACGTTGCTCTATCGGCAATCGGACGTGCCTGAGGTCTTCGAGCTGACGTGGGTTCTGAGTTGCTTTCTCGCAACTGGGCAGCTCGAGCGTGGGCACGCATTCAAAGACGCGCTCTCGCGGGGAGAGTCGCCGAGCGCAGGTCTCTTCAACTATCCGGTGCTCATGGCCGCTGACATCCTTCTTTACGACACCGACGTCGTCCCGATCGGTAAAGATCAGAAGCAGCATCTCGAGCTCACCCGCGACGTCGCCATGCGGATCAACCATCTCTACGGCGACAACACCTTGGTGGTGCCGGACGCGCTAATCAGCGAAGCCCCGTTGGTTCCTGGCACCGACGGTGAGAAGATGAGCAAGAGCCGAGGGAACAGCATCCCGCTCTTCGAGGCCCCGAAGAAGCTTCGCAAGGTCGTGATGGCGATCAAAACCACCTCCGATGCGCTCGACGACGCGACCACGGCTGAGGGTTCCACCGTTCACGACCTCTACCAACTGGTGGCCCCGGACCGTGCATCACACATGGCTGAGCAGCTGAAGGGGCCGGGCTACGGCTGGGGCCACGCCAAGCAAGATCTGTTCGAGGCGATCGAAGCCGAGATCGGGCCCATGCGGGAGGCCTACCTCGACATTCGCGCCGACGAGGCGAAGATAGACGCGGTCCTCGGGGAGGGCGCCGAGCGAGCTCGGGCGATCGCACACGCGACCATCGATCGCGTTCGGGCGGCGATCGGGATCGCGTGACTTAGGTTCGTGCCCCGCTGAACGGGCGAACGCGGTCTAGTAGACGCTACTCCACTGCGCGTCGTCGAAGTCTTCGTATTCCTCGACGGGTTTGGGTGTGGGCGCGTCCGATGGCTGCGGGGCTTGCGGGATCGAGACCAGCTCCGGGTTTCCGCTCTCGACCGACTCGCTAGAAAGAAAGAACGCCTGCTTGTGTTTCTGCCATGATTGCCGGAGCACCGTTTGGGAGATCACCATGGTGTTCTGGTCGTACCAGCGCACCGCGACCCGCGACCAAGCGCCGCTTCCGTCCTCTTCGGTGTCTGCGCTCACCGCGAGGATCTCGCTGTCGGCGATTTGGATGTCGCGCCCCCACCTGAGATGAGACAGTTGAAACTGGTTCTGAAACGTGGGCGACACGTGTCCCGTAGCCACGTCCATGCGACCCCAACGCGCACCTTCGTTGAGCTCGATGACCGCGTCGCGGAGCCGCGTCTCTGGGCTGAGGCTCTGAAGGAGACAGCCACTGAGGCCGAGGACCAACGTGAAAAGGCCGATCTTTCGAAGCATGACCCGACGCTAGGCCCGCGATCGCGACAAGGGCAACTAATTGGCGTCGATCAGGGCGAGTCGCTCGCGGCGTCCGGGCTCGCGCCACCCGTGGACCCGCCGCCACCGCGTTTGAGTCGCGAGCGTGCCGCGCGGTTGTCCGGGTCCTGGTCGAGCACCTTCCGCCAGGCTTTTCGTGCCTCCCGCGGTCGATCTTGGAGCATCAGCGCATCCCCGAGGAGGACGCGGTACTGCACACGCCGGGGGCGCTTGGCGACTGCCCGCTTTGCCCATTTTTCGCCGGCTTCGCCATCCCCGGCGGCCACGTAGAGGGTTGCGTACCCCGCCATCGCTTGCGGGTTTCTCGGGTCGAGCTCCCAGGCCCGGTCGAGGGTCGCCTCCGCGCGCTGCAGTTGCCCTTTGCGGATCAACGGAAGGGCGCGGTGGACCAGGACGTCTGAAGCCCTGCTCGGATCTCTCGGCAAGTTCTGTGTGGGAATCAGGAGCTCGCGCATGCTTGGGTCGAGGGGTTCACTCGGGGCGTCGGCGGGTTCATCGTCCGGTGCACCCGCTTCAGCATCGGCCTCATCTTCGACGTCGGGCTGGCCCGCCTGCTCGGCGGCGTTGTCTTCTATTGGTCGATCGTCGTTCTGATCCTCGCTTGGCTCCTCTTGGGGGGCCTCCGGCGTGGCTTCCACCGCCTCCGCGGGCCGGCTCGGCTTGGTATCGGACTCGCGTCCCGTCTCCCCGCGTGCTTTGTCGGGCGGTTCGTCTGCAGGGAATGCCGCCGGGGGCGGCAGGTCGCGCTCGACTTCGGCTTCTGCGACAGCGCCCGAGTCGGCGCGGAGCCAAAACTGCCACGCGGCGAACCCGAGGCCACCCACGACCGCCACCAAGAGCAGGACGAGGATCCACGCTTGATTCGATCCGGGTTCCGCGGGGGCGAGAATCGTGGCTGGACCCTCGAGCATCGGAGCGAGCTCGTGCTCGAACGATTCGTCTGCGAAGAGCGGTCCGGGAGAAGGCTTGCGGCTGTCGAGAGGTGGAGGGGGTGGGGTCTTCGAGCCTGACCCAGTGCTTTGTCCCGACGGGTGCGCGCTAGGGACCCCTTCTTCGGGGAGCGCTTCGAAGGTCGGGGCGAGCCCCATCTGCGTCGCTTTGCGCGCGGGACGACCGAGGCCGTGATCGGTATGACGCTCCGGGCCGTTGCTTTCGCGAATCCCACCGTTGCTGGTGGTGACGGCACGCCGTTCGGTTTCGACCCGGGCGAGCATTCGCGGGACCTTGTTGGTCGGGGCCTCGTCCTCCGTGAATGCCTGACCCTCGGCGCCCGCGGCAGCTTGAAGATGTCGGAACCGAGGTGGCGCCATCGTTCGAAGCTCGTCGAGTTCTTCGGTTGAGATGGCCCCTGGGGGCACGGTGGCTTGCTCCTGCACTTCCGGAGCGGCCGGCGGAACCGTAGGGGCGTCCCCAACGATTGCGCCGACGCCCTCGGTCATCCCGAGCTCTCTCGCGACGACCCCGAGGGCTTCGTCGACCGGCATCATGATGTTGGCGACCGATGGGAGATCTTGCTCGCGTACCGACACGCGTCCGGAGTTCATCCCCCAAAGCGCGGTGAGCGCGGGGATGCCTTGGAGGTTTTGGACCGTGTCCTCGCGTAGCGTGGCGTAGGCGCCCACGATCGAGTTGTCGGCGATGTCGATCTCGACGTTTCGCTTGTTGCTCGAGATCGCCACGTGTCGTACCCCCGCCACTGAGCCAAGCGCGCGAAGCATCCTTCCCGGTCCGATCAATTCGAGTCGCGTGTCGAAGTCGATCTCGTCCGATACCCGCCGTGGTATTTCAGCGTCCTGTTCGATCAGGGGCTCCACGCGGCTGGCGAGTTGGCCAAGATCGGGTTCCGCCTCGGACGACGAATCAGGCCAGAAGTCGTCCCAGCGGACGACGAGGATCGATGCCCAACGAAGCTGCGGGTCTTTGCGAATTGCCCTCACGAACTCGATGCCTTGGCCGCCGACGGCTGTCGAGTCGAGCACGATGACTTGGGGGTCGACCTCTCGAATACGCGGGATGACCGCTGTCGAGAAGTCTGCCGCTGCAACCTTCACACCCCTCGCGTGCAGCACGTGCGCGAACTTCTCGGCGCGCAACTCGTCTGAATCGAGAATCACCATTCGGGCGCCTTCGATAGTGCCGAGGTCGACAGGCTCACCCGGTCGGATCGACTCGAGCGGCGCCGGCAGCGTGGACAATCGGCCGCCGCTCGCTTCGTGGAACTCGTATTGGAGTTCCTCAGACTGGTCCATCGCTTCGCGTAGCCGATCGAGCACGACCTCCATGTTGTGGGCGCTCGGCGACTCGGTCTCGACGACCATCGGCATGCCCTCGACCACACCGCTGGCCGACTGGATGCTCAAGATTCCGGTCTTGTGATCACTCGCGACCAACGAGACGACGTCCTTGAGGTTCTCTTCGGTCAGATCTCCGCGCGCGAGGCCTGGGCGGTCTGGGACTTCGCGCGCGAGGTCGGCGAGTCGGCGCGCGATGGTGTCAGCGCCTGCGCCCCTTGGAACGATGGCGACGGCGCCGCTGCGAAAATCCGGTCCCTCGTGCTTGAGGACCGCCTCGTTCGACACCACGGCGACCGGCAAGACATCGGTCGCGCGATTTGCAGCCATGCGTTGGATGATGTTGGCGCCGCCCCGAACCGACGCGTCGCCGATCAGTACCACCAGGTCAGGCGCGTACACGCGCACTGCGTTCTCGAGTTCATCTGACGCCGACGCAGCCACGGAGACGCCGTGACGGCGCAGTGCTTCCCCCAGCGCAGCCTGCATCGGTTCGCCCTGGCCCACGAGCAAAACGGTGGGTCGGTGCTCTTCCTCCGCCATTGAGGCGATGGTGGCCGATTCTGCGGGATTTCGCCAGCTTGGTGCGAGCTCCAGCCTTGGCTACACTCCGCCGCTCATGACCAAACGACCCATTGAGTTCCTCCAAGAGGATTTTCCGAAACTCTTCAATCAAGGCGTGAAGGTTCTCGAAGCCCGTGCTGGCGCCGGCGACGAGCAGGCGCAGCGCGTGCTTGCGGACGTCACCGGCGTGACCGGCGCGGTGAGGATCGAGCTGGACGAAGCCTCGCCGATCGTCCTATCGGCCGAGGCTGGAACCCTGACGGCCGGGGACGCCGCCGCAGCTGGGGTGCCCCTCAAAGTCGCTGCGCAGGTTCCGCAGGACGCGGTTCAGCTCCTCTTGGGCGAGGCCCTCTCGTCGGGGGCGCTCGAGGACGAAGAGGTTGCGGTCGGTGCCGCCCAGACGGCTTCGAAGCGGTTCGAGGACGCGTTGGCCGGGCGACCGATGACCCTCGAAGCCAAGGTCAAGGGGGTGCCCGAGCTCGGCGACGTCGTGCTGAAGGTTGCTTTCAACGTTCCGGAGGTGCCTGCTTCGCCGGGTTTCACCACGGAGGTCGAGTTCGCGGACCTCGAGGCCACGCGTCGCGGTGAGCTGACCGTGCAGGAGCTTTTCCTCGGCGGGAAGCTCAAGATGGAGGGCGATTACTCGATGGCGCTCCAGATCTCGATGCAACTACTGACCAATCCCCTCTGAACGGACGATCCCCAGCGACGGGTGGAATTTGCGCCAGGCTCCCGTGGGCGGATACCCTGACGAGCGGTAGTGGGGGTCATGTTTGGGGCAATTTCCAAGAGCCGTTTTCTTCTGCCGGGGCTCATCTGCTTCGCGCTGGCGTTCCTGGTAGGACCGCTCGGTTCGGGGCTGTCGGCCGTGGGCGCGGGCGTCGTTGCAGCGTCACTCGCATTCCTCGGAATGTTGCTGATCGTATGGGGTCTTCCGCCCTCGCTCTCGATCGAACAGGTCGACGTGCGTCTTCGTGCCATCGAGGCGGAAGTTCACGAAGTCGAGACGGTGATCGGGGAGAACGTCCGGGAACTCACCACCGGCCTCGGGGAGCAGATGGTGGCGGTCGAGGAAACCGCGCGCTCCCTCAAATCGATGGCCATCTCGCTTCAAGCGATCAGCGATAGGGTAGAGGCGCTGTCTTCGAGTACCGAAGAGAGCTCGTCGAGCATCTTGCAGATGACCGCGACCAACAACGCGGTCGCCGAGAACATGGCGAACCTCGGTTCGAGCGTCCGAGAGACGGCTTCGTCGATTGAGGAAATGACCTACAGCATCAAGGAGGTCGCCCGAAACGTCGATGCGCTGGCGCTGACGGCCGAAGAGACTTCTTCGTCGATGAACGAAATGGACGTCTCCATCGACCAGGTTCAGTCGAACGCCAACGAGACCGCCAGGCTCTCCGAAGAAGTCGCCACCGATGCGGAAACCGGCGCCGACTCGATCGTCAAGATCATCGAAGAGATCAACCACATCAAATCAACGTCGCTCCAGGCAGTGAGTAAGATCTCGAATCTGGGGGATCGCATTGAGGCCATCGGGGACATCCTGAACGTCATCGATGACGTCGCGGAGCAAACCAATCTACTGGCGCTCAACGCTGCGATCATCGCCGCTCAAGCGGGCGAGCACGGCAAGGGCTTCGCGGTCGTCGCGGACGAGATCAAGGATCTCGCGGAGCGTGCCGGGGCTTCGACCAAAGAGATCGCCGAGTTGATCAAGGCGATCCAAGAAGAGACCAAGAACGCGATCGAAGCGGTCGAGCGCGGCGCGGGAACCGTCGATCGAGGCGTTACGGTCAGCGCCGAGGCCGAGCGCGCACTCAAGAAGATCCTGGAGTCTTCGCGGCAATCGACCGCGATGGTCCGGGGCATTGCGCGGGCGACGGTCGAGCAGGCGCAGGGGTCGCGGCAAGTCACCGACTCGATCGGCCGCATTGCCGAAACGGTGCAGCAGATCGCAGCCGCGACCGCCGAGCAGGCGCGCGGTTCCGAGCTCATCATGAAGAGTGCAGACAACATGCGCTTGATCACGCAGCAGATGGAGCGCAGCAGCCAAGAGCAGGCCGAGGGCGGCCGCCAGATGACGGGTGCCATCGAGCACATCTCAGACATGGTCCAGCAGCTGCAGGACTCGCACAGCAAGCACTCCGAGAGCTCGGAGCACACCCTGGCGGCGGCCGCGCGGATCCAGGAGCTCACCCGAGATTACGAGCGTCGCGTTCGTTCCGTGAATCATGCGGTAGAACGGCTCCGACAGATGCGTTTTGAAGCCTAAGACGCGGGCCCGGGCGCTTTGGTTGCCCTTTGGGGGCGCTACGCTTCATCCTAAAGGAAGATGTTCGGGATTGGCCCCACAGAACTCGCGTTCTTCTTGGTGATCGTTCTCCTGGCCGTCGGGCCCGACAGGTTGCCGACGTTCATGCGAACCGTTGGTAAGGGTCTCCGACAGGTTCGAAACGCGAGCCGCGAGTTCAAAGAGGCCATCGGGCTCGACGAGTTGATGCGCGAGGGGGATCCGTTTCGTAGTCCGCCGATACGTCCGCCGAGGGCGCGGCCGGTGCCTGTCGAGAAGGAGCCTCCTGTGGCGACAGAAGGCGATTCACAGCACGAGTCTGAGGCGCCGACGTCGAGCGGGAGCGGGTCGACCGTGCCCGATTCGGCCGTGCCCGCAAGTGTGACCCCGCCGCAGAACCCGACCTCCCCGCCGCCCGTCCCACCGACCAGCGAAGCAGCTCGCGCGCTCCGCGGCGCTTCGGAACGTCCCGCCAACCCCGATGAAGCCGCGACTCGTGAACCCGACGCCCCAACCGGAACGGATCGCCGATGAGTGAGTCCGCTGGGGCGACCGTGTCCGAATCGACGACGCCCGAACACGATCGGGAAATGACGTTCTTCGAGCACCTGGGCGAACTCCGTTCTCGGCTGTTGCGGAGTCTCCTGGCGCTCATCCCGGCCGTCGCGATCGGCTGGGTCTTCAAGAAAGAGATCAAAGACTTCTTGGTCGCGCCGTTGCAACCCGCCTGGGAGTCGCTCGACCTGCCAGGCCAAGCCGTTTTGCGATTCGCGGGGCCAGCCGATGCCTTCGTGATGTACATGAAGAACTCCCTCATCGCTGGGGTGCTTCTCGCCTCTCCCGTGATCTTTTGGCAGATCTGGATGTTCATCTCGCCGGGCCTCTACAAGAAGGAGAAGCTCCTCGCGGTCCCCTTCATCCTGTGCTCGACACTCTTCTTCGTTGGCGGCGCGATCTTCGGCTATGTGTTGGTGTTCCCAGAGGCGTTCAAGGTGCTCCTGGGCTTCGGGGACGAAACGCTGGTCGCCACCTTGTTCGTCAAAGACTACATGCCGTTCTTCCGGCGGATGCTCCTCGCGTTTGGCGTCGTGTTCGAGGTCCCCGTCGTGGTCACGTTCCTTGCGGGCGCAGGCATCGTCACATGGCAGCAGCTCCTCAAGTTCTCGCGATGGTGGATCGTCGTCGCAGCCTTCATCTCCATGCTGCTCACGCCACAAGACGTGTACACGATGGTGATGATGTTGATTCCGCTCGTCGTGCTCTACTACGTCGGGGTGCTCTTCGCCTACTTGATCAGCCTCGCACAACGCGATCGGACCGCGTAGACCGACCGCGACGATCGGCTGCGCCCGTCGAATGGGCCGATGCGCCGTTGGCTAGCCGCGCTCGGGCACCGGGTAGGGCGGGTACTTCGGGACGTCGGTCGGGATTTCCCACTGGTCTCCCCAGACGCTGGCCCCGCCATCGATGTAGAACGTCTGCCCTGTGATGAAGTCTGCGTAACGCGAACACAGATAGGTAATCAAGTGCGCGACTTCTTCGGCCGTGCCGAGCCGGTGGAGTGGGTTTGCGCGTTCGGCGCTGTCGAGAAGCTCCGGCGGGTACTGCTTCGTACCGCTCGTGACGATGACCCCGGGGGCCACCGCGTTGGTGCGGATCCCGTGCATCGCCCATTCGACGGCAAGGGTCTTGGTCATGTTGTCGACGCCCGCGCGTGCCGCGCCCGTATGGACCATGCCGGGGAATCCACGGATGACCATCGCGATGATGTTGACGATGCGGCCTCGCTTCTGCGGGATCATGGCCTTGTTGGCGACCGAATGCGTCATCGCCCATGTCCCAACGAGGTTGTTGCGCACGACCGCGTTGAAACCCTTGGCCGACAGTGCCTCGGCCATCGTCGGGAACTGCCCGCCCGCGTTGTTGACGAGCACGTCGATTCGGCCGAATCGCTCAACGACGGCGCTGACGAACGCGTCGATCGCCTCGGGTTCGCGGATGTCGCAGGGCAGCCCTAAGGCATCGATGCCTTCGGCTTCTAGTTTCCCAACCGCTTCCTCAAGCGGGCCTGGGCGCCTTCCGCAAATGGCAATCTTCGCACCGAGCTTGCCCATCTCCGTGGCCGCCGCGTAGCCAATCCCCGTTCCGCCGCCCGTGATCAGCACAACCTCGTCGCGGAAGAGTCCGCCGGCAAACACTTGGTCCATGTGCCGGCTCATACCACGGGCCCCAACACGGGACGACGTGAGTTTCAGCCGGTCGCGGCCGGCTTCTGCGCAGGGATGTGCTTGGCCACGAGTTCAAGCAGATCCTCGGTCATAAAAGGCTTTCCGAGCGTGCCCTCCGCCCCGACTTTACGCGCGATCTCGTTCCTGGCCGTGCTTGCACTGAGCAGGATCACGGGGACGCGAGCGTCACGCCAACGCCTGCGGAACTCGAGAAGGAACATCTCGCCATCATCGATCGGAAGCATCAAGTCGACCAGCATGAGGTCCGGAAGCTGCACCTCGCATTGCGCCAACGCAGACGCGACGTCCGCGGCGGTGACGGCTTGGTAGCCGCCCTTTCTCAGCATCACGGCGAGAAGCTGGCGGAGTGACGGGTCGTCGTCGAGAACCAGAACGGTGGGCTTGGTCGGCACGCTCTCAGGGTATCAGGCTGTGCCGAGTTCGCGAATATGCGGCCACCGCCTACATGGGACCTGCTACGCTCACCCCGTGACAGTGGGTTGCCGCCATCGCGTGGTTTGGGTGCTGGCGTTCGTGCTGGTATCCAGTTTGGGTTGCGCCGCCTCTCGGCCATCCGTGACCGAACCCCCGCTCGTCATCGGACCCGAGAACCTCTATCCACTCAAGGAAGGGAACGCCTGGTCGTACGACATAGATACCGGTGACGCGTCAACGACGCTGGCCACCAAGCGAGTGGAGACGGTGCACGGCCCCATCGTGACGGTGCGTAGTGGCGATGCTGCAGTGCGATACGAGATCCGCGAAGAGGGCGTGTTCGTTCTGGCAGACAACGCATGGCTGTTTCGCGCGCCCCTCGAAGAAGGGTCCACGTGGCCCGCGCGCGGTGGGCGGACAGGGCGCATCGAATCGACTGTCGCCTCGATCGAGACGGCAGCAGGGCGCTTTCATGGTTGCCTCGAGGTCATCGAGACGGGCGGCAAGCTTGGGCTCGAGGTACGCACCGTCTATTGCCCGTTCGTCGGCCCTGTCGCGGTCGACTCGACGATGCGCTCCGACGTTTCCGATCGGTCTCAGTCGGTTCGAGCACGGCTCCGCGGATACAACGTCGACGGAGAGTCGGTCAGTCCGTAGGGGGCTCGACGGGGACCTCGACGAAGTCGTCCTGGAGCTCGACGACCAGCGAGAGCGACCCGTTGGCAAGGAACACTTGCCGCCACGTCCTTCCGCCTGGGTCCCGGACTTCGAGCGCGTGCCGAACACCAGGGGTCACCCCGAACAGCGTGTTCTCGATCGCGTTGCCATCGAGGGTCACTTCAGCGCCGGGAGGAACGCCGAGGAGCTCGACCTTGGCGGTCGCATTCGTCTTGGCGCTTGCGGCTTCCGAACGAGACTGACCAGGGTCGCGGTCGAGAAGCGCCCACGCGATGGCGACGAGTACCGCGAGCACGGAGGCGGCCAACATCCATCGGCTGTCGAGGGCAGTTCCCGCGCTTCGGCGGGAGCTCGATTGAGGGTCACTGCTGGGTCCACTGGCCGCCATGGTTCGCGTTGCCATTGTAGGATGCTCGGTCATGGTTCGTCACCTTCCGAGGGGTTCAGCTCGTGACATCACCCATTCTCGAGGCGAAGGGCCTCACGAAACGATACGGTGGTCGGACCGTCGTCGACGATCTCGACCTCGAGTGTCATCCGGGCGCCGTCCTGGGCCTTCTCGGGCCCAACGGCGCCGGGAAAACGACGACCTTGCGAATGCTCTACGGGTTCGTGCCGCCGAACGCAGGTTCGATCCGCTACGCCGGCCGAGACTTTTTCGAGCACCGCACCGAGACGAAGCGAATGATCGGGGTCTGCACCCAGGATGATTCCCTCGACTACGACTTCACCGTCGCACAGAACCTGTTCATCTATGCGAGCTACTTCCGCCCGCGCATCGAAGACCCCGCGGCTCGCGTTGCAGAGCTGCTCGACCGGTTCGCGCTGGCGCCCTACGCCGATGCGTCACCCCACGTTCTGTCCGGCGGTTTCGTCCGTCGCTTGTTGATCGCACGTTCGATCGTCCATCGGCCCGACATCCTGTTCCTCGACGAACCAACGACCGGCCTCGACCCGAGCGCGCGACTCGACGCGTGGGAGCTGATCGACGGGATGCGCTCCGATGGGTTGGCCATCGTTCTCACGACGCACTACATGGACGAAGCCGAGCGGCTGAGCGATCGACTTCTGGTCATTCACGAGGGGCGAGACGTCGCCCACGGCCGCCCCCACGAAGTGATTGGAGACCTGCTCGGTGACCACGTCGTCGTGATCCCGCGAGATGAGCCTCGGCGAGATCGGATCAACGAGTGGCTTCGGGGCCGAGGAGCGGAACATGTGGCCAGTGTGCTCGGCGAGGTTCGTGTTCCCGTCAGCAAAGACGATCTCGTGGCTCTCTCGGCCGAGTTCGAGGGCGCCCAGTGGCAGGTACGCCCGCCCAATCTCGACGACCTCTTCATCGCCCTATCGCGCCAACAGGGGAAGCCACATTGAGCGTGGCCGAGAGTCTCGGTGCGGCATGGCACTGGCAATCGTGGGCGGTTCTCCGCCGGAACGCGCTCGTCTTCATTCGCAACTGGAAGACCGCGGTCGTCCCCCCCGCCATGGAACCCGTGATCTTCTTCTTGGCGTTCGGAATTGGCTTCCGCGGCTACATCGAGAACCTCGACTACCACGGCGTATCGATCAACTACGCCACGTACGTGGCCGCTGGACTGATCGCCTATACGGGGTTCGGTACACCTTACTACGAAGCGCTCTACGCAGCGTACGTACGCATGTTCTACCAGAAGACGTGGGACGGGATTCTTGCGACCCAGGTCGAGCTCCCGAGCGTCGTCTGGGGCGAGATCCTCTGGGCGTCGCTGCGCGGGATGGTCAACATTTCCATCGTCTCCTTGGTCGTGGGGGTTTTCGACCTCCTGGGGGTCGTCGATGTTCGGCTGCCCTTTCTCTTGTGCATGCCGTTTCTCGGTTTCGTGGCCGGACTGGCGTTTGCGTCGTTTGCTCTGATCTTCACTGCGATCGTTCCCGGGATCGATCACATGAACTACCCCGTGTTCTTGATCGGATGGCCGTTGAGCCTCGTGAGCAATACCTTCTTCCCGATCGATCCAAGTCACCCCGTGTTGCGGGTGCTTTGGCAGCTCAATCCGGTCTACCAATTGGCGGAAGCGGCGCGGGGGTTGTTGGTGCTTGGAGACCCCGGTTCTCACCTCGTCGGCCTCCTCGGATCGACCCTCTTGTTGCTGATTCCGAGCACCCTCCTGGCGGTCCGATTGACCCGCAAGCGAGTGCTCGGTGAGTAGGCTCGAGCGCCCGATAAATTTGTCTTTCAGATCAAGGGTTTAGAGCTGAGATCAGTCCTTGCGTCAGACCCCCCTTGAGGCTAGAAACCGCTATGGCCGAAGCACCGACCGCGGACGCGACGAGCGCCGCGCCAGGATACGACCAAAGCGCCATCCAAGTGCTCGAGGGGTTGGAGGCGGTTCGCAAGCGTCCGGGGATGTACA